>JBIJAH010000005.1:0-162717 GCA_044345845.1 Roseomonas sp. | reverse complement strand
TCATCAAGGGTGCAGCCACCATGAAAATGATCAGCAGCACCAACATCACATCCACCAGCGGCGTGACGTTGATTTCCGCCATCGGGCGATAACGCGAACGCCCGGAAGCGCGCCCGCCTGAAAGGGATGCTGCCATGGCCTATTCCGCCGCCTGGGTCGGGCTGCGCGGCCCGCCATCATTCGCCGCCACTTCCGTCTGCCGCGACAGAATGGCACCAAACTCGGTCGCAAACCCTTCCAGCCGCGCGGCAAAGCGCGCCAGATCAGTATTGAGCTTGTTGTAGGCCAGCACCGCCGGGATCGCCGCGATCAGGCCAATCGCTGTCGCAAACAAAGCTTCCGCAATGCCAGGTGCCACGACCGCCAAATTCGTATTCTGCATGCCCGCAATGGCCGAGAAGGAATTCATGATCCCCCAAACCGTGCCGAACAGCCCGACAAACGGGCCGACCGAACCGACGGAAGCCAGAAACACCATCCAGCGTTCCAGCCTTTCCATCTCACGCCCAATCGTGACCCCCATGGCGCGTTCTACGCGTTCCTTGGCGCCGCCCAGCACGCTGCCGGCGCCCGCACTGCGGCGCCATTCGCGCATCGCCGCGCCAAATACCGCCGCCAGCGGATGTGTCGGCTGCTCCCCCTCGCGCGAGAACAGATCATCCAGGTTGCCACCAGACCAGAAGCGATCTTCAAACGCATCCGCCGCCTTATTGATGCGCCGGATGGCGACGATTTTTTCGAACACCACCGCCCAGACCCAAATACTGGCCAGCAGCAGCCCGATCATCACCGCCTTGACGACCCAATCGGCCTGCAAGAACAGGCCCCACAGCGAAAGGTCATGGGCCGCCTGCCCAAGCGCCTGAGTGGTCACGTTACGATCCACGCCACGTCTCCTTCGCCCCAAAAGGGCGATTGCCGGCGGCCTCAGCCGCCTGAAAACACCAAATCCGAGAAAAGCGACCTTTTCCCGGCAGAATCTTGTTCACCCCGGCGCGGCTTCAACCACTGCGCGCAAGGCCGAACGCCAAGGCTCCGGCAAGGGCACCGGCTTGGCGCCCCCCTGCCCTACGGATGCCAGCCTTACTTCCAGCACCGCGAGTGCCTCGGCTTCTGCCTCACGCCGCACCACCTGGGTCAGCCACACCTGCACGCCCGTCACACGGCGGATATGCGTTTCCACCACCACCGATTCGTCAAGTCGCGCCGGGCGGAAATACTCCACTTCAAGCCGCCGCACCACGAGGAAGACACCATGCCGCGCGATCATTTCCTGGTGCGGCAAACCCATGGCGCGCAAGGCTTCCGTCCGCGCACGCTCCGCCCAATGCAAATACCGCGCGTGATAGACAACACCGCCCGCATCCGTATCCTCAAAATAGACGCGCAACGGCCAGAGATGCGGCGCGCTCACGCCTCCTGATCCCCAAGCAAATCCAACAATGGCTGCACCCCGGCAGGCGGGCTGAGCCCCAAATGCCGCCAGCCGCGATCCCCCAAAACCCGCCCGCGCGGTGTGCGCAACACAAGCCCTTCCTGAATAAGGAAAGGCTCCACCACTTCTTCCAGCGTATCCCGGCTTTCAGCGAGCGCCGCCGCCAAAGTCTCAATCCCAACCGGCCCGCCATTATGATGCTCCGCAATCCGCAGCAAATACCGCCGATCCATCGCATCCAACCCCAGCGCATCAACCTCCAACCGCCGAAGCGCCGCATCCGCCATCGCACGATCCGCGACCTTGTCTTCCATCAGCGCAAAATCACGCACCCGCCGCAGCAGCCGCCCCGCAATACGCGGCGTGCCGCGCGAACGGTTCGCGATCTCCCGCGCACCATCCTCAGACAAGTCAAAGCCCAATTTGCGCGCGCCGCGCGTCACAATACCCAGCAATTCCTCAGGCGTATAAAGCACCAAGCGCAAAGGAATGCCGAAGCGATCACGCAAGGGTGTTGCCAGCAACCCCGCCCTGGTCGTCGCACCAATCAGCGTGAAAGGCGGCAAATCAATCCGCACCGTGCGCGCCGCCGGCCCCTCACCAATGATCAAATCAAGCTGGAAATCCTCCATCGCCGGATACAGCGTTTCCTCGATCGCCGGCTGCAAACGATGTATTTCATCCACAAACAACACATCACGCGGCTGCAAATTGGTCAGGATCGCCGCCAAATCACCCGCACGCTGCAAAACCGGCCCCGAAGTCGCGCGGAAACCAACACCCAATTCACGCGCCACAATCTGCGCCAAAGTCGTCTTCCCAAGGCCAGGCGGACCATGAAACAAAACATGATCCATCGCCTCAGCCCGCGCCCGCGCCGCCCCAATAAAAACGCGCAAATTCTCCCTGAGGCCACGCTGCCCGGTAAAATCATCCAGCGTCTGCGGCCGGAGCGAAACCTCAGCCCCATCCTCCTCAAGCCGGGCGGGGCTGGAAAGACGATCGGTGTCGGTCATGGGGGGGGTAGCTCCACGGGGGCGCTGCCCCCGAACCCCCGCCGGGGAGACAGTGTCTCCCCGGACCCCGCCAATACGGGGGATTGGGGGGAGAGGGGCACAATGCGCCCGCTTGCCCAACGCGACCCCCGAGCCCCTCTCCCCCCAATCCCCCATGATGGAGGTCCAGGAGGATGCATTCCTCCTGGCGGGGGGTTCGGGGGGCAGAGCCCCCCGAGGCTCACCCCACCCATCACCGCGCCATCTCCTTCAGCCCATCTCGGATGAGGTCGTTGAGGTTGGCGTCGGCGCCGAGGCGTTTGGCTGCGCGGGTGATGGCGGTGGTGGCTTCCGGGCGTTTCAGGCCGAGGTTCACGAGGGCGGAGATGGCGTCTGCTTCCATGCTATTGGCATCAGGGGGGGCGATGATGGCGCCTTCGCCGTCTTCGCTGGGGGTGGCGCGCCCCACCGCCCATTTTTGCATGGCGGGTTCATCCACGATGCGGTTGGCGGTTGCGGCGCCGAGGCCCTTTACGGCGCCCAGGCGTTTGCGTTCCTTGGTGGCGATGGCGTGGGCGAGTTCCGTGGGGGTGAGGCCGGATAGGACCAGCAGGGCTTTTTGTGGCCCGACGGTTTTGACTTCCATCAGGGCGAGGAAGGCGTCCCGTTCTGTGGCGTCCGCAAAGCCGAATAGGGTGATGGCATCCTGCCGGAGGTGGGTTTCGACCAGCACGCGGTGTGGGGCTTCCCGGGCGGAGAGCGCGTCTAGCGTTTTGCGGGAGCAGGAAAGCAGGTAGCCAACGCCGTTCACGTCCAGGATGCAGCCGGTTTCATGGGTGCTGTCCAGCCGGCCGGTGAGCTTGCCGATCATGCCGTTACATAACCTTTTGCGAGCATCTTCTTGGTTTGCCGGTGATGCGCGTGGCAGATGGCGATGGCGAGTGCATCTGCGGCATCCGCACGGCGGAAGGAAACACCGGGGAGCAGATGGCGCACCATGGCTTGCACCTGTTCCTTGGCGGCGTGGCCATTGCCGACAACGGCGCGCTTCACTTCCATGGCGCCATATTCGGCGACCGGCAGGCCCACAAGGCGCGGCGCCAGCATGACCACGCCGCGCGCCTGGCCGAGCTTGAGTGCGCTGTCTGGGTTGCGCGCGACATAGGTGTTTTCCACCGCCGCTTCATCCGGCTGAAAATTGGCGAAAGTCTCGGCCAGGCCCTGATGCAGAATCAGCAGCCGATCCCCCAGTGCATCACGCGCCGAGGTGGAAACAACGCCTTCCGCCACAAAGCGCAGCCGATAGCCATCGGTTTCAATCAGCCCCCAGCCGGTATGCTGAAGGCCGGGATCAAGCCCCAGGATGCGAATCGCGCGGGAAGACATGCCTTGCTTCTAGAGCATTTCCGCCCCCAAGTGGAACCAATCGCCCCACTGGCAGGGCCGCATAGGGGATAGCTTGGAACGCGCCTAGGCCGAGTGCGATCTCTTGCTTCTCAAAGCCATACCTTGGCCCGTTAGGGCCGCACCGATCTGCGAACGGACCACCAAGAACACGGGCTTGACTGCGCAGAGCGGCTTTCGACTGCGGCGCTGGCCGCATTGCAGGAAAAACCAGGCGGCTCGATTGCGGTGCTGGGTTATACGGCGGCGGTGCCTTTTGGGCATATCCTGCTCACCTCAGGCGGGATGGTGATTGTTTGGTTGATGAGTTGAGGGTGCGCTCGCCTTCAATCCATTTTGAAACGGCGGCGGATTGCGAGGCCTGTTAGGAAGATCATTGCGAGCGAGAAGGTGGTTTGTCCGACGGTTACAAGGCGCAGGAGAAAATTATGGCCGCGGTCACCGTCCCCTAGTAATATCTTACGCATATTGAAATCGGTATTCTCCGCCTTCATGTCCGTTGTAACAAAGGGAAAAGTCTGGCGAAGCGAGAAATCAAAGGAGCCAACAAAAACCTTACAGCCAGAAGTCGCCTCTGGGGCCAGCCATAACGCCGCAAAGGCCCAGTAAAAGAAGCCGAAACCGAGGAAAGCAGCGCCTAGCCAAAAAAGTGGCCAACCAATAGATGCGCCGTAGTCAGACGACCATCTGTATGCCCAAAAAATCAGTCTCTCTAATCTGCCGACCTCATCACTTTTCATCCGGGCTTCGAGTTCATGACGAAAAAAGCGCTGGGAACGTTCCCGATCACCTTGCGACTCGAAATACTTTTTTAGGACACGGCAGCCGCCGGCCAAATCATCAAGCAAGCGCTTGGCGTCATCAGGTGTCGGTTTTTCTTCTGATTTCGAAGAATTTTTGGGTTTAGCTTTAATGCGCGATAACTGCTCTCTAAACGAGGCTAAAGTCGCTTTTGCTCCGGGATCATCAAAAGAAAGTAGAGCGCTATTATCAAGCTTCAATCCGTGAAAAGCACTCAAGGGGGGAAGCGGACTGCGTTCGAAAGATAGGTTACCCGAAGTTTTGGTATCAAAAAAAGCTCTACCCCAACAAGCGCTATCGCCCCATTTCTTGACTTCTTTGAATGAAGCACCAGCACTCAAGGTAACGCCTCTAAAACTTGTTTCATCGGCGAAAGACGCACCGGTGAAACGCGCTATCTCGGAAAAACAGGAAAAGTCGAAGCTGGCGCTTTTTTCAAATGTCGCGTGATCAAAAACAACTTCATCTAAAAATTGCGAGTGAATAAAACTTGCATTGTGACAAAAATGAGTGCACTCAAAAGAAACACTTAGCCAAAATTTTATACGCGTAAACCGTGCGTGCCCGCGGAAATTTGCAAAATCGAAGGAGGCCATACCAAACAGATTCGCGGCATGGAAATTCATCTCACCATGCATTTGTGCTTGACGAAACACGAGATTTTCCAGGACTTTCGCCCTAGAAAAATACGCATTCGCCATGAATTCCGTCTCGAAAAACCACGCGTCGCCTCCGAATATCGCGCGGCTTACCTCTAAATTACTTTGGAAAACGGCTTTGGAAAAATTCACCGCGCTTGAGAAAAAGACATGTGAAAAATCAACCTCCTCGCTGAATACAGCGCCTGCTGCATTTGGAAGCGCAATCCAAGCATGCCTGCATACGACCCGTGTCGGTTGCACGCTTTCAGAAGTGTCCCCGGCGAGCTTCAGTAGAAAATCTTCCGTCAGCACTGCACCAGAAAACTGTGCACGGCCATCGAGAATTTCGTCACTACGGCTTGCGTCTATGAAACTATCACCCGTATTGAGTAGTCTTAATTGGAGAATGTCTGATAATTTCTTGTTTTTCTCATCATCCCACTCGCTCTTGGCGTCTTTGCGATTCCTCCAGGCTAGGGGAACGTGAACAATGTGCCACAGGGCGCCATCAGGCGCGCGAATGAGCTCGCCTGCGGTCAACAATTCCTCATCAGTTCTTATTTTTTCAGAATCCGGTTCACGACGCCAGTAATCCTGCAAGGACTTTTCGCCAAATGCCCCACGCCGTTCTTCCTCGAAGTAAGAACCACCAAGCTTCTGCCTCGCGAGTCCGTTCCAAGAGTAATCCTCAGTCCACCACCTGTCCCACCACTCAGCTTCAAGTGTCTCGCGGGTTTTCTCTTCAGCCATGGCGCACACCCTAAACCTTCAGGTCGTATGCTTCCACGAAAGCCCCACTCACACCCGCGGCACCGCCACGCCCACCAGCGCATCCCGCGTGACAATGGAAGCCAGCTTCTCCACACTCCACCCCTCGGTCCCAGCGGGCCGCATCGGCAGCACCATCCAGCGATAATCCGCCGTGCTATCCACCACGCGGATTTCCACATCATCGGCCAATTGCGTGCCCCATTCGGCCAGAACCGCGCGCGGTTCGCGCACGGCGCGGGAACGATAGGCGAAGGATTTGTACCAGCCGGGCGGGTAGCCCAGCAGCGCGCGCGGGTAGCAGGAACAAAGGGTGCAAACCACCAGATGATGCTGCTTTGGCGTATTTTCCAAAACGCCAAGTTCCGGGGCGCCGGCCATGGAAGCGCCTGCCGCCTCGGCAGCCGCTTTCCCGTCGCGCATCAGCAGCGCGTAGTAATCAGGATCGGTCCAGGCACGCGCCACCATTCGCGCGCCGATCTCAGGGCTTGCACGCTCCGTGATCGCTTGGCGTTCGGCGATTTCGGTTTCACTCACGTGCCCCTTCGCACTCAGGGCGGCAACCAGTTTTTCAAGCAGCGCGAGGCTCGCGCCAGACGGGGGGGCGGCCATGTCAGGCTTCCTCCAACCAATGTTCGAAGATTTCCACCATCACCGTATCGCCGGCCTTGCCCTCATCCCAAATGGGCGGCTGTTCGAACAGCACATGGTAAAGCTGCCGGCGCGGCGCGGGGCGGGCAAAGGCCAAGTCTTCCGGGTTCGGGAAGGCCCCCAGCGGGCGCACCACCTGGCCCATCCGCCCGCGCACGTAATGGGGCGTGCGGATATGGCAGGGGCCACGGGTTTCGGGCCAATCATCCTTCACGCGCACCCGTGCACCAGGCGCGAAGCGGGGGGCGGAGGTCTCGGGCGCAGCGCTCATGCCAAATCCTCCTGCCGGATCACACCTTTTTCGACCATCAGGGTCGTGATGGAACGAAGCCAGCGTTCGTAATAGCCAAGGGCGAAGTATTCATCCTCAGGGATGCTTTCGATGCCGCGGCGGAGTTCATCCACCGTCATCATCTTCTTCTGCGCCAGGATTTGCCGAATGGCATCCACCTTCTTGCCGAAGGCATCGGGCGGCGCCTCATCATGCTCAACAGGGGTGCAGCGGAAGCGCGCGATCCCGCCAATGTCGTGCAGCGCGCGGTTGGGAGATTCCTCGGTCATGGCGAAAGCTTAATCTGGAAAACGCGCCATGGGAAAGGGGCGTTATTTCACTTCCTCAGTCGCGCCCACACCCCAGATATCGGCGCGCTTGATAAAGCCGCGGTGATCGCCGATCTGCGCCTCACACCAGGGGCTGGCAGGTTCACAGGCGCGCAGCCGGCCCACGACGCCGGGCCGCAGCCGCGCAACAGGGCTTGCCTGATCTTCGGCCCGGCGGCGCAGCATCACCTCAGAACCGGGCGCGCCCCGAACAATGAAGGAACGCCGGCCCATCAGGGTTGATTGATGCACCCAGCCTTCCGTGCCTTCCGGGTCGCGGATGCGGCGCCATAATTCGAATTCGCGCAGGATTTCCACCGGCAATTCACGGCGCTGATAGGTCCATTCAATGGGAAAGCGGGTGCCCGGGCCGCTTCGCATATTCACCTCATCGGAACGGAGCGCGGCAAAGCGCGGCAGCGGCAGGCCAGTGACGGAACCGGTGGTGGGGGCGCGCTCTGCCGGAGGCGGCGGCGCGGGCGCTGGGGTGGGCTCGGCCGGTTTGGCGGCTGCGCTGGCGGCGGCACCCGCAGCGGCACCGGCGGCAACCCCTGCGGCAGCGCCGGCAGCGGCGCGATTGCCCTGGCTCGCTTGCGGCTGCCCAGCGGGGCGCTGCTGCTGGCCTGCCTGGCGCTGTTGCTGGCCTGCAGGGCGCTGCTGGCCTTGGGCATTGCGCTGGGTCGCCTGGGGCGTGGCGGGCGGCTTCACCACCGGCGGGCGCGATTCGGGCCGCTGCGCCGGGGCGGGCGCGGCTTGGCGCGGCGGCGGCACATTCTGCGCGCTACCCAGGCTCGATTGCCCAAAGGCCGGCGCGGTCAGCGCCAGGGCACATAGAATCGGCAAAAGGCTGCAGAAACGCATGGAAGCATCTCTTCCGCCCCTGGGGGCCAAGGTCAAGCGCTAGTTACGGGCAGGCTGCCCCTCAAACCCGGGAACTTGGCCGGTAGAAGGGCTCATGCCGGGCAGGGTCAATGTAATCGGCATAGAAGCGCCTGGCGTAAGGCAGCAGCGCCTTGGAAAGCTTGCGCCGCTCCACCTCATCATCCGCAAGCCCGCGGCTCAGATCATCATGCAGTGCCTTCAGCGCGGAATCGCGGTCCACGCGCGTGAAGCGCCCTTCCTGATAAATCACCTCCCCATCGCACATCACAGCCCGCACGGCGCTGGCCTTGGCGCGCTGCACCACGGCATCAAGCGTGGGGGTAAGCTCATCCAAATAAGGATAGGCGATGCTGTCCCAATCTATCAGCGACAAATCCGCCCCCTTGCCCACTTCAAGCGTGCCGAGGCTATCGCGCCATGACGTGGTGCGCGCACCACCAACCGTTGCCATGCGCAGCACCTGGCCCATGCCGGGCACGTCATCATCCCCCATGCCGGGCACGCGATGCGCGCGCAGCACCAGGCGCAATTCCTGGAGCATATCGCGGTCATCATTGATGCCGGCCTCATCCAGCCCAATCGCCGTATTGATGCCCTTGGCTTCAAAGCGATTGAGCGGCGCCACACCGGAACGCAGGCGAAAATTGGAAGAACAATTATGGCAAATGCAGGTGCCGGTTTCCGCCACCCGGTCAATATCCTTCTCATTCAGCCAGACACCATGGCCAAGTGTCATGTTCGGTCCCAGCAAGCCGAAGCGGTCCAGATACTCCAACGCCGTGCCGCCGCCACGGCGCTTGGCGTATTCCTTCTGATAAGCGGTTTCCACCAGATGCATATGGATCGGCGCATCATGGCTGTGCGATAACTCGGCCATCGCAGTAAGCGCCGTGTCTGAACACCAATGGAGATTGGCGGGCGCCAATTGCACGCGCACGCGCCGCTTGGCGTTGTGGCTGCCGTGAAGGCTGCGGAACAGGTCCAGATTATCTTCCAGCGTCAGTTGAAGCCGTTCAAACCAGCGCTGCATTGGCCCGCGCAATTCGGGCGGCAGGCTTGCGATGAAATCCTGATCCGCCTGATAAACAAGGCGGTTTTGGTCACGCAGCGCGAAGCAGTAGGAAACGCGCATGCCGATATCTTCATAAGCGCGGATCACCTCGCCGGCGCGTTTTTCCACATCGGGCAGTTTGCCCGGCGCCCAGCCATGCAAATGCTGCACGGTGGTGATGCCAGACCCAATCATCTCAAAAGCCGAATAAAGCGTGTCAAGGTAAGGGTTCACATTGCGCGCCACCATCCGCGTGATGAACCAAAGTTCCAGCGGCATATCGGGGGAGCCCAATTGCACCGGCGTCAGCCCGACATGGTGATGCGCATTGATAAAGCCGGGCAGCATGACTTCCCGCCCCGAACCCACGACCGGGATATTCGGGTGCTTGCGGCACAAATCATCATAGGTACCGATTTCGGTGATGATGCCATCTTCCTGCAGTAGCGCGCCATCGGCAATCTCCTGCCAGGAAGTTCTGGACAGGCTTTTGGTGATCATGGCGCGGCTGCGCACAAGGGTGACGGCCATGGCAGGTTCTCCGTTTTGGGCTTGAACAGCTTAACGCAAAATCCGCGCCGTCGCAGCAAGGGGGTCTGGACGGCACCGCCCGAAGCGCGGATGCTTCGCCCCAAAGCACGTCGGAGGAAAACATGCTCAGTCTCAAAGGCAAGGTCGCCATCATCACGGGGGCAGGTTCGGTCGGCCCCGGTTGGGGCAATGGCAAGGCAACAGCCGTGCTGCTCGCGCGCCAGGGGGCAACGGTGTTTGGCCTGGATAACAACGCTGCCGCGGTTGAAGAAACCATCGGCATCATCAAATCCGAAGGCGGGGAAGCCAGCGCGCATATCTGCGATGTGCTGGATTCCGAAAGTTTTCACGCGGCGGTTGAAGCCTGTGTTGCGCGCTATGGCCAGTTGGACATCATGGTCAATAATGTCGGCGGATCGCATCCTGGTGGTGCGGAATCCATGCCGGAGGAGGTCTGGGATCGCCAGGTGGATTTCAATCTGAAATCAGCCTTCCTTGGCTGTAAATTCGCGCTGCCACATTTGAAGAAGCGCCCGGGCAGTGCGATTGTAAATATATCTTCCATTGCGGGTTATCGGATGCAGGCGGCGCGCCCGCATGTTGCCTATAGCGCGACGAAATACGGCATTGTCGCTTTGTCAAAATCCGTTGCCATTGAAAACGCCAAGGCGGGTGTGCGCTGCAATACGGTGGTGCCGGGGCTGATGCACACACCGTTGGTCGAACACAGGCTGGTGCGCCAATTGGGCGGCAATGACGCTGCCGCGCTGATCGCCAAGCGCGATGCGCAAGTGCCGCTCGGCAAAATGGGCGATGGTTGGGATATCGCCCATGCGGTGCTGTTCCTTGTCTCCAACGAAGCCAAGCACATTACGGGGACAGAGCTGATCGTGGATGGCGGCGTCACCGCTGCCGGCGCGGTCTGAAACCAAGGGGGAACCACGATGACGCACGAGATATCCCGCCGCGCGCTGACAGGTGCGGCAATTGGCCTGCTCAGCACGCCCGCGCTGGTGCGCGCTCAAGATACCTTCCCCAATCGGCCCATCACGCTGGTAGTACCCTCGCCTGCCGGTGGCGGCACGGATTTCAGCGCGCGGTTAATCGCGGATCAGCTTGGCCGCGCCTTGGGCGGTTCCATGGTGGTGGAAAACCGCCCGGGCGGGAATGATGTGGTTGGCCTTACTTCCGTGCTGCAAGCGCGCCCAGATGGCCACACGCTGCTTTGCGGCTATTGCGGCACCATGACCGGGCGCGTCGCGGTCGGCACGCTTGGCGGCATTGTGCCGGCGCGGGATTTTTTGCCCGTCGGGCAGATCACCGATACCCCGCAGCTTTTCGTGACACACCCATCCGTGCCGGTGAATTCCATGCGTGAATTCATCGCTTATGCCAAGCAAAGGCCAGGTGATCTGACCTATGCCTCAGCCGGTGTTGGGTCCATGCATCATCTGGGTGCGGAATTGCTGAAGCTGCGTGCCGGCATTGACATGCTGCATGTGCCCTATCGCGGCACCGGTGAGACACTCCGTGATTTGATCGCGGGGCGCGTTCACTTCTACATGAATTCACCACCGCCACTCACGCCGCTGGTCGCGGATGGCAAGCTGCGCGCGCTTTGCGTCAGTTCCAATGAACGCCATCCGGGAATGCCGCAGATTCCATCAGCGAGGGAAGAAGGGCTTGCCGATCTTGATCTTAATGTCTGGTTCAGTCTTTTCGCACCACGCGGCACACCGGAACCCGTGGCAAGAATTCTAACGCAGAAGTTGAATGAAGTTCTTGCTGATCCCGCCATCAGAAAACGCGCCTTCGATGCCGGCGCAATTGTAGCACCTTCCACGCCGGAAGCCTTGGCAGCCCGCATGGAACGTGAAACCGCAGCCTGGGCGGAAGTGGTAAAGGCCGCGAAAATCACCGCGAGTTGAAAAGCCCATCACGCGTTCGTCGTTGGCTTCACCAAGGTTTAATCAAGCTAGGCGACAATCACCCCAGATAATCCCTTATGGATTGTCGGTGGTGACATATGCCAATTCCGAGTTATGCGGATGCAGTGCGCTTCGTGCGCAGGCAGCCGCGCATCAATACAAGCAAGCTGGCGGATGGCCTTGGCATCCGCTGGAGCCTTGCGCTTGATTATCTTGAACGCATGGAACGTGCGGGCATTGTTGACCCCATTGAAAATGATGGTTGGTGGCCGGTGGGGCGCAGCAAGACGCCCCCCGTCGCGCGCAGAACCGCTTCTGGCGAATATGCAACCGGCTCAGTTCTACGCCGCGGCACCCCGCCCACATCCGTTGCAACCAAGCATGACGAACCCACCGCCCCGCTCACGCCTGATCCGGGAAAAGATTCGGATCAGAAGATATTGATGGAAAAGCTGCGCGAAGCCGCCCGCGTTTTGATGGCGGAACGTGAGAATATGCAAAAACTACGCGATGCCTGCCGGCTGCTGATCGCGGAACGGGAAAGCTGGAAGCGCCGCGCTTTGGCCGCTGAAGGCCGCATGCTGACCGAAGAAGCCGAAGATATGGACCGCCATCGCTTCGATGCGCTGCGCCGCCTGCTGGCGCGCGAATTGCACCCGGATTACGCGCCTTCAGATAGTGGTGATTTGAATCTACGAGAGGCCTTGTTCAAATCCATCTGGCCCAAGGTGGAACAAATAGACCGTCGGGGCCGGGCAGGCTGAAGAATTTCAGCGCCCCAACCACCGCGCCAAACGCCCCGACGCCGCCGCCATATCGGCTTCAGACCCGCAATAGGAAAAGCGCAGAAAGCGCCCGCCGCGGCCCCGGTCAAAATCAAGCCCTGTCGTGGCGGCAATCCCCGCACCTTCCAGCATGGCCGCCGAAAACGCCGCGCTGTCATTGGTGAGCGCCGAGACATCGCACCAAAGATAAAAGGCACCATCAGCCGCCGCGATACGGTCAAAACCGGCACGCGGTAGCCCAGCCAGAAGGGCAGCGCGGCTCCGCGCATACGCGGCCTTATTGCCTTCCAATTCTTCGCGGCAATCCATCGCGGCCTCTGCCGCAACTTGGGCAATATGGGGCGCGCTGATGAACATATTCTGCGCCAGGCACTCCACCGGGCGCACAAGATCCTCGGGCAGCAGCAGCCAGCCGATACGCCAGCCGGTCATGGACCAGTATTTGGAAAAGCTGTTCACAACAATCGCCGAATCGCTGAAGGCCGCCGCGCTGCTTTCCGGCACTGCCCCCCAGCTCAACCCGTGATAGATTTCATCGCTGATAAGGCGCACGCCCTCAGCATGGCACCAGCGGGCAATGGCGGCCAATTCATCCGGCGCCAGCATGGTGCCCGCGGGGTTGCAGGGGCTTGCGATGATCAGCCCCGCCGGGCGCGGATCAAGCTTTTCCAGCATAGCCACTGTCGGCTGAAACCGCGTTGCCGCATCGCATTCCAGCAATTGCGGGCGCATCCCAAGCGCTTGCAGAATATTGGCATAGGGCGGGTAGAAGGGCGCGGCCATGGCAATGGCATCACCAGGATCAAACGCCGCCAGAAAGGCCAGCGGAAAAGCGCCCGAAGCCCCCATAGTGACCGCAATACGCCGCGCCGGCACCGTCAGCCCGTAATGGTCCAAATAATGCCGCGCGATACGTTCCCTGAGCGATACCAGCCCGAAGGCTTCCGTATAGCCAAGCGGCGCGCCGGCATTCAGCGCGCGAGTCGCCGCCTCAGCCGCGCCGCGCGGGGCGCCGGTGCTGGGCTGGCCGACCTCCATGCGAATAATCCCGGGCGCACCCGGCGGCAGGCTGGCGGCGCGCGCATTGGCCGCCGAAATCACATCCATCACCAGGAAGGGCGGTGCTTCTGCCCCGCGACCAGTCTTGAGCGCCATGATCAGCGCCCAAAGCTGCCAAGCGCAACGCCGCCACCGCGCTGATCGGTAGCGCCAATACAGACCGGGCTATTGGTGGGCACCAGCCCCGCGCAGGAAATCATCACCCCCCGCCCCGGTGCCGGCACGCCGGCAAAGGGGTCTGCCTGGCCAACCCGGCGCTGCACAGCAGCCAGCGGCATCGCGGTTGCGGCCAAGGCCGCCTGTCCGCCGCTGCCCGAAGCCGCCGCCCGGAAGCGGCGTAAATCGGGCCGCGCCAGAATCGCAACCGGCAGGGGTGCCGCCTGCACCTGGCCAATGCCCGGCGCAGCGGCCAGCAAAATCCCGGTACCCGGTACCACACGGCCCGTGCCGAACAGATTATTCATGCTGAAGGCGCAGGAAACCGCATTGCCTTCCCGGTCCAGCGTGACCAGCGAAGCCCCAGCCCCGGCGGCGCCATCCGCCCCCGGCGCCTGCCCCGCCATGGCGGCTTGCACGGCACCCGCCATATTGGGCGAGGCATCAGTGCTCAGCAGTACCAAATCCGCCCCCAAGGCGCTGCGCGTTGCCGTGCCAGCGCGCATGCGCGTTCCGCGTAGATCGCCCTCGGTCAGCCCGCCACCGGAAGTGACGGAACCCGCAACCAGGCGTTCCGCCAGATTGCCCTGATAGATGTCGCCAATACCCAGCGGAGACGCGCGAAGCTGCGCGAGCGTCGCGCTCAAATCCGGTTGGGTGATGCGGTCACCAAGCTTCAGCACCCCACCGCCGGGGCGGCCAAAAATCTGCCGGGCGCTGGGGTCCGCGAGTAAGGGCCCCGCCACCACGGCCAGATCATCGGCCAAGGTCCGGCTGATTTCCGTGCCAAGCCGCGCCAGATCCTCAGCGGGGCGGATCAGATCTTCAATCTTGAAGCGCCCGGCATTCACATGCAGCGCGAAAAGCCCGCGCGCCATGGCGGGCAGCGCGGCGGGGCGGTCAGTGCCCGCAGGCAGTTCGCCCCGCGCCCCGGCCGGGAAAACAACGGCTCGCGCAAGACCGCGCTGCGCATCCAGCACCACGCAGGCGCCACCGCCGCCAAGCCCGGCGCGGGAAGGCAGCGTCACCGCCATGGTGAAGGCACCAGCGACCGCGGCATCCACCGCCGAACCGCCACTTGAAAGAATATCGCGCGCCACAATCGCCGCACGGGGTTCATCTGCTGCCACCCCGCCAAGGAAGCCCGAAACATGACCCGGCGTGCCCACGGGAATACTCGAACGGCCTGTGACGGCATCAACCGTGCGGTCCATAGTGGATTCGACCGTCTGGCAAGCCGCCAAGGCCAAGCCAAGCCCAATGCCGAACCAAGCCCGCCCCAGTTTCATCCTGCCGCCATGCTGCATCATACGGTTACTCTTCCTGACTGGGCGTGCCGGCAGGCGCGCCCTGAATAGGGATTAGCATAGAAGTGGCCGAGTCCAAGCGTGGAGGCGCAAGAATGGTGGCTTGCCACCTTGCACGGGCCGGGCTTGGCTAGCGGGGATTAACCGCCGGAATCCGCCACCATGCAAAGACGCCTGCTGCTTTCTGCCTTCGCCGCAACCCTTGCCGGGCCCGCTTTGGCCCAAGGCTTCACGGAAGCGCAGCGTGCCGAGATCATTACCATCCTGCGCGATGCGCTCCGCCGGGACCCTTCCCTGCTGCGGGATGGCTTGGGCGCGCTGCAAGCGGCTGAGGATATGGAACGCAGCGCCACGCAAGGCAGCGCCATTCGCGCGCATGAAGCAGCGCTATTGCGCAACCCCGCCGACCCTGTGCGCGGCAACCCGCGCGGTGATGTCACCATTGTGGAATTCTTCGATGCACGCTGCCCCTTCTGCAAAAGGCTGGCGGGCGAAATGACGGAATTGATCCGCAAGGACCGTAATGTCCGCGTGGTGATGAAGGATTTGCCGGTGCTGGGTCCGGCTTCCGTGGTGGCGGCGCGCGCTTTGTTGGCCGCGCAGCGCCAGGGAAAATACAATGAATTTTACGAACGCCTGATGGCGCTCCGCGGCGAACCGACCGAAGCGGCCATGCGCGCAGAAGCTGAGCGGATCGGCATAGATGTGGCGCGCTGGCAGCGCGATATGCTGGACCCTGTCTTGCAGCAGCGCATTGATGCCAACATGGAACTCGCCCGCGCACTTCGTATTGAAGGCACACCTGCGCTGATTATTGGCGATGCCTTCATCCCAGGCGCCGTGCCCCTGGCTGATCTGGAACGCGCAGTGGCCGAAGCGCGGCGCGCGCGGCGATAGGCCCGCTGCTTCCCCGCCCGCAATACGCGCGCGGGGCATTGGTGATGGGTGCCCCCCTGCCCTAGCTGGGGCGGTGGACCTGTCAGAGCGGATCAGGCAGGGCCTGGTCGCGGCGCTGAGGGATTCGGCGATGGCCTGGCCGGCACGGCGGGTGGTGCGGGCTTGCACTGTGCATTGCCGAATTGGGTAAGGCAGGTTGTTTTGGTGCAGTGATTGATCGCATTCTCTCGCGCTTCGGCATTCACATCCATGCGTTCAAAATCTGGAATGCTGCGCCATTGCGTCAGGGTAACTGGCCGGCATTCAGTGGTCGCGCTTCCGGCCATTGGGGTCGAAACGCAGGTGGTCTGGCCGGTTGGAACTTCCACCGGCACAGCACGCGTGACCTGCACAAGCTGGAATGAAGGCGGGAGCTGCCGATAAAATGTTTTCGTGCATTCACTATGCGTGGCCTGCCATTCGGGGGTGGCGCAACCACATAACAACAAGGCCAAAGCGCAGGCGGTAAGGCCGTTCTTCACCATAAATAGGTTCCCGGAGCAGAGGCGTAATGAGGCACCTCCCCCCGTTATATCACTGGGTAGTTTCCTGCCGATAAACGCGGCCCGACGCAGCTATTGGGCTTAGGGCAGGATTTGATCTGTTGGCATCATCGGGCGCGCTTTGGCTTCAGGAACAATGGATTCCAAAGCAGCTGATATGCGTGCGCGGAACCACCAGGCGGTTCCGCGCACGAATGCTGCCCAGCGCGCCCCGTCACCAGTGCTTTCAGGGCGCGGTGAAACCCGCCTTCTTGTGGCTGCCATCGCAATAAGGCGCCTTGGCGGTCTGGCCGCAGCGGCAGAAGGAAGCCTGGGGCGTGCGGTCAATTTCCTCGCCAGCCGCATTCTGCACAATCATGGGGCCAGAAGCGCGCACCGAGCCATTGGGCTGCGGATCGAGGTTCACCGCGCCGGTCACGCCCGAGATATCGCGCCCTTCGCGCTTGGCCGGCGCGCCGGTCAGGGGAATCCCGGCGGCCTTGTGGCTGCCATCGCACCAGGGGCTATTCTTGCTGGCGCCACACCGGCAGAGCCAGGCCTCGCCGCCTTCAATCGGGGCGCCCTGCAGGGTGATCTCCCCCTTCAGATGCAAGGGGCCGCCGTCGCGCGTGGTGATGATGGTTGCGGTCATGATGTGATGCTCCGTTTGGATGATGGGGGGGAATGTGGTGCCTTACGCGGCGCCTGACCAGTCCGCGCCAGGATCAATGGGGAAAACTGGGCGCGGCAGGCGCTTCCAGGGGAAATTGACCAAAACAGGGCTGGTCAGGCCCGGCACATCCACTTCCAGAATGCGCTCATCGGGGAAGAATTCATCAAAGCCGGCGCGGAAATGCCCGCGCGATTTCACCACCACCACCCGCGCCGCGGCGATATCCAGGCCGAACATCTCAATCATGCGCGGTTCATGGCATTGGCGACGGAGGCTCGCCACCACCACGCGGATACCGCTGCCCTCCAGTTCCAATAACGCCGCCGGGCCAAGGTCAAAGGCGCGCCCTGCCATGGTGCCGCGCCGGCCCACGCCCTTGCCATCTGATAGTTTCACCACGCGCGCCGGCGCCGAAAGGGTCTCAGAAAACGCGCTGAGACTGCGGTTAAAGATGGCGGTGAAGCGTGCCCCCTCCCCCAGCTTCTGCGCTTCTTCGGCCAGGTCAGGATCAACGAAATTGGCCAGCACCACACCCGCAATACCCGCTGCATGCAAGGCGCGCAGCACATAGGCAGTATTGCCGCGCCCACCCCCGCCCGGATTATCGGCAACATCGGCAATCAGCACAGGCGCCGCGCCCTCACCAGTGGCTTTGGCGCGCGCCGTCACATCGGTAAGCGACATAAGCTTCGCCACATAACGCTGCCGATCCGCCCAGGTGGCGCGCGCAATTTCTAGCGCTGCCGCATCAGCCAAAGCCTGATCCCCGCCGCGCGCGGTCACGGTGATGGTCATGCCGCATTTGGGTAGATCGGAGAAAACAAAGCCACCGCAAATGGACGCATTGGCGATGCGCGAATCACGCGCCATCAGCGCCTCACATTCCGTCATGCGATCCGCATAGGGGCCGCGCGCGGTCAGCAGGCTGACAGATGGCGGTGTGATGGGCAGGCGCACAAAGCCGCGCGCGAAGCGCTCACCGCCAAGTGCCTCACGCAACAAATCCGCCGCTTCGGCAGCGCGTTCGCGCATATCCACATGCGGGTTGGTGCGATAGCCAATGAAGGCATCCACGGCGCGGATCAATTTTTCGCTGATATTACAATGAAGATCATGGGTGCACAGGATCGGCACGGCAGGCCCCACAATGGCGCGCACCATCGCCGCCATGGTGCCATCGCTATCCTCATCGCCCGTGGCACTGCTCGCGCCATGATTGGCAATGTAGACACCATCCAAGGGCAAAGCCGCCGCAAGACCGGCGCGCATTTCATCAAACGCATCATTCACGAGATTTTGATCAATCGGCCCACCCGGGGGGGCGGCCATCACCAGGATCGGCACCGGGACCCAAGCGCCGGTTTCGTCCATGCGCTTGTAGAAACCAGGGATCTCAGATGGCAAATGGCTTACTGGCTGGCGGGCAAGGCGGGAAATTGCCTCGCCCCTTTCCAGGCATTGGCGGGTGAAATCCTCTCGCACGGTGACCGGCGCGAAGGCGTTTGCCTCCAAATGCAGCCCCAGAATGGCGATGCGCGGTGCGCGCGGCGTTGGCTGAACCATTTCTGTAACAATCCCCAGGATAGACGCGGCGCGCGTCTTGTATAAAATCAGTGACCAGAAACGATAATTGAGGGGAAGTTCGCTGGGGACGCAATCCACCACCGCCGAGGCTGGGGGGAAAGCCGTGCCGCGTTTTGCGGTGGGGCTGTCCGCGCCTGATCTACGCCCGTGGCTTGGCGGCAATTGCGGTATTCCCGGCGTTTGGTCCTTCAGCGCTGCCGCACCCGGCCCGCATGTGGCGCTGGTGGCACTGACCCATGGCAATGAAATTGCCGGCGCGATTGTGCTGGCGGATATGCTCGGTGCTGGCATAAGCCCGCAACGCGGGCGGCTAAGTCTGATATTCGCCAATACCGAAGCCTTCATGGCATTCGATCCGGAAGACCCGACCGCTACGCGCTATCTGGATGAGGATCTGAACCGACTTTGGGGCGAGGACAGGCTGCAAAGCCCGCGCGATTCACGTGAAATGCGCCGTGTGCGCGAATTGCTGCCGGTCATTGAGAATGTAGATGTGCTGGTGGATCTGCATTCCATGCTCTGGCCATCCGATCCTTTGACCCTGGTGGCTGATACGCAACCGGCAATCAAACTTAGTCTTTCACTCGGCACGCCGCGCCTGACCGTGGCTGATCCGGGGCATATTTCCGGGCGACGCCTGGTGGACCATGCGCGTTTCACGAAGCCGGGCAGCCGCGCCGCCGCCGTGCTGGTGGAAGCGGGCCAACATTGGGAAGCCGCAACCGTTGCCGCAATGGCACAAACCGCCCGCCGCGCGCTTGGGTTGTTCGATATTGCGGGCCCCGAACCGGCCCCCAGGGCAGAACCACCCCTATTGGCGCGCGTCACGGAAACGGTGACCGCCACCTCTCATAATTTTATCTTCGCGCGGGAATTTCGTGGCGGCGACATCATCCCGGAAGCCGGCACCGTCATTGCGCATGATGGCGCGCGGGAAATCCGCACGCCGCATGATGATTGCCTGCTGGTCATGCCAACACCGGTGGCACCGCGCGGACATACTGCGGTGCGCCTAGCCAGGTTTCAGCCCCCCTGATCTTGGCGCGGGGCTTGCGCGAAAGCCCAGGCCGCGCTTGCCTGCCGGCCTTTCTCAATATGGGGATACCAGATGGCTGCCTTGAACCTGATCACTTTTGCCGATGCCGCCGGAAGCCGCGCGGGCGTGTTGCTTTCGGGCGGGCGCGTGCTTGACCTGGCCGTCGCCATGCCGCCAGCGCGCGACATGCTCTCCGTCATTGAAGGCGACGCGCCCATGCTGGCTGCGATTCGTGCGCTCGCCGCCAATCCGCCCGCCAATGCGCTGCTGCCGCTGGCGAGTGTGGCGCTGCAAGCCCCCATCCCTCAGCCGCGCCGCAATGTGTTTTGCGTGGGCCGCAATTACATGGATCACGTGGCGGAAGGCGATCGCACGCGCGGCATTACGCAAAGCGAAATGCCGAAATACCCGCAATTCTTTACCAAGGCCGCTGATTGCGTGATTGCCCCCGGCGCCAAGGTGCCAACCCATGAAGGGGTCACCAAATGGCTCGACTACGAAGTGGAGCTGGTGGCGATCATCGGCACGGCGGGGCGCGATATCCCAAAAGAAAAAGCGCTGGAGCATGTCTATGGCTGGACCATCGGCAATGACGTGACAGGGCGCGATTTGCAGCGCCGTCATGGCCAATGGTTCAAGGGCAAGTCACTGGATCGTTCCTGCCCGCTGGGCCCGGTGATTGTGCCGGCGGATGAACTCAGCGCTGCTGATTTGGCGATCAGCCTTAAGATCAATGGCGAACAGCGCCAGGCAAGCCGCACCAGCAAGATGATCTTTGATGTGCCGGAGATCATCCACCAGCTTTCGGCTGGTTTCACCTTGCTGCCCGGCGATGTGATCATGACCGGCACGCCCGAAGGGGTGGGCTACGCCATGCAGCCGCCGCAGACGCTGAAGGCGGGCGATGTCATGGAACTGACGATTGAAGGCATCGGCACGCTGACCAATGCGATCAGCGACTAAGGCACCGTGAGCACGTGGCGTGATCCATCAAAGCGAATCACGCCACACGGCGGCAAGATATCGGTTCAATGTTTGATTGAACCGGCACGGCCTTTCAGCTCATCAGCCAAACGATGATTGTCCCGCCAGAGGTCAGCAGGATATGGCCGAAGGGTACGGCAGCGGTATAGCCCAGCACCGCAATTGGGCTGCCTGATTTTTCCTGAAGCGCCGCCAGAGCCGCTGTCATGGTTTGCGCGCCGGAAAGCGCGCCCAGCAGCAAAAGCGGGTTCATGCCGAGCACATAGCGCCCGATGAGTAATCCCAAGAATTGCGGCACCAGCGTCACGAAAACCCCAGCAAGCAGCAGGCCAAACCCCACTTCGCGCACGGCGTCCACAAATACCGGTCCAGCATGCAGGCCGATCATGCCAACAAAGGCCGCAAGACCAAGCGATGTCATCATGGCAATCGCCGCATCCGGAATGCGCGCGACATGCGGCCTGCGGGACCGCAACCAACCAATGAAAAGCCCGGCCAGCAGCGTGCCAACACTGGTTGAAAGCGCGATATGCGCGCCGGCGATATCCACGCCCACCACCGTGCCAATCAGCCCGCCGACAAAAATCGCGAGCCCAAGCGTCACGTAATCCGTCGCATCACTTTGGCGGATCGCGGCACCGGCCAGCACCGCCGCCGCTTCCACATTCTTCTCCGTCCCGATCAGCGTAATGATATCGCCGCGTTCAAGCCGTGTTTCCGGGCCGATGGGCACTTCAAGCCCGCCGCGCAGGATGCGGCGCAGGAATACGCCGCGCGATTCAGGCGTGTGGCTAAGTTCCGCCACGCTGCGTCCCACCACGCTTTTGCCCGCGACATAGACATCCAGCGAAAGCGCCGCGATATCCAGCAAATCCTTATCCTCAACTTCCCGTGCTTCAGCGCCCAGGAATTCAATCAGCACATCGCGGCGCGCTTCCAGCGCCACCACATCACCCGCTTGCAGCACCATGTCAGGGCGCGGTTCCATCAGCGCATCGCCGCGCCGAATGCGCTGGACGAAAAGGCGCTGCCCCGGTGTCATCGCTTCCGCCGCCGCCACGGTCTTTCCAACCAAGGCCCCAGCCGCAGCAGTGGCATAGGCGCGGATTTCCACCGGCCGCCAGGCAGAGGCAATGCCAGCCCGCTTGCCGGTCATGCCGTATTTTTCTTCAAGCTTGCGCGCTTCCTCGGCCACATCAATGCGGAGGATTGCGGGGCCTATGACGGTTGTCATCAAAATCACACCAAGCGCGCCGAACAAATAGCAAAGCGCATCCGCAACCGCGATGTGGCTGATCATCTGATCGCGCTGTTCCTTGGGCAGCGGCAGTGCGCGAATGGCCTCCGCCGCTGTGCCGATGGCCGGAGATTCCGTGGTGGCGCCGGAAAACAAGCCGGCCGCGAAGCCGGCATCAAGCCCCAGGATACGCGCGGCAATCACCGCGGTCGCTATCGCGGTCAGTGGTACGATGATGCCAATAGCAATGCCGGGCAGCCCATCGCCCTTGACGGCACTCAGGAATTTCGGGCCGACCGAATAGCCAATGCCAAACAGGAACAGCAGAAACAGGATGGAGCGCGCCGTTTCCGAAACCGGCACTTCGGCGAATTGGCCGATCATCAGCCCAGCGAAAAGCGCACCGGTGACCGGCCCCAGGCCAAAGCCGCGAAACTTGAATTGGCCAATGAAATAGCCAAGCCCCAGCACCAGAAACACCGTGAGATCAGGATGTTTTTCCAAAAAATGAGCGAAATCACTGAAAGCCATAAGGCAATTTCCCCCGAGTCAGTTGTCTTGCCGTTAACCTGACCGACCCGGCCAAACCTGCCAAGCCATAGCGTTCGGCGTTCAGTTCTCGCGCGCCAGTAATTCCAAGGCTTCGCGATAGACATCGCGGCGCTTGCGCCCGGTAGCTTTCGCCACCGCTTCCGCCGCATCCTTCACCGAAAGCCCACTGTCCAAGGCAGCACGAAGCTGCGCGGTCACTTCCGCATCACCCACCACCGCCTCAGCCGCCGCAGGGCCGACCACGATGCAAATCTCGCCGCGCGCCTCGGCGCTCGCGTAATGCGCGGCAAGCGCACCCAGGCCCCCGCGCCTTACTTCCTCAAACCGTTTGGTCATTTCGCGCGCTATGGCGGCGGGGCGTTCAGGCCCGAAGGCCGTGGCCATGTCAGCCAGGCTTTCGGCCAGCCGGTGCGGTGCCTCATAGAAAATCACGCTGGCCGCAAGCCCCGCCTGTTCCAGCGCCTTCAGCCGGCCAAGCGCCGCTTGGCGCGCACCGGCGCGCGGCGGCAGAAAGCCCTCAAACAGGAAGGGCTCGGGCGGCAGGCCGGAAAGCACCAGCGCCATTACCGCCGCATTGGGGCCGGGAATGGCAGAAACGGGCAGGCCTTCCGCAATCGCGGCGCGCACCAGGCGAAAGCCCGGGTCGCTCACCAAAGGCGTGCCGGCATCGGAAACCAGCACCAGTTTCTGGCCCTGACGCAACATTTCCAGTATTCGGGGAACCTCATTGGCTTCATTATGATCGTGCAGGGCGATCAGGCGTGCGGCCACACTCAGCCGTGCGAGCATGGCGCCGGTTGTTCTGCTATCTTCACACAGCACCGCATCGGCGGCCTTCAGGGCGGCCAGGGCGCGGGGCGAAAGATCCCCCATATTGCCGATGGGGGTGGCAACCAAGGTCAGGCCCGGCCCCAAAAGGGGCAAAGCCGAAGGATGGAAAGATTGTGACCAGTCTTGTGTTTCGCCTGAAGTCACGGGTCTTGGCCCTTTTGCCGGTGCTTGCCCTTGTCGCGCTTGCGGCATGTGCGCCGCAAGCCCCCATCATGGTGGGGCCCGCCACAGGCGCTGCACCGGTGGAGATAGCGCGCACCCGTATCGCGCTGCTGCTGCCGCTTTCCGGGCAACAGGCGCCGCTCGGCCAGGCGCTGCAACAGGCTGCTGAATTGGCGCTGTTCGCGCAGAATGATCCCCGCGTTGAATTCGTGCCGCTTGATACGGCGGGCACCGCGACGGGCGCTGCCGATGCGGCGCGGCGCGCGGCCAGCCTTGGGGTGGTCAGCATCGCCGGCCCGCTGACCGGGGCCGAAACCGCTGCCATTGCACCCATTGCACGCGCGGCGCGCCTGCCAGTTTTGGCCTTCACCAATGACGCATCCCAGGCCGGTCCAGATATCTGGACCCTTGGTATCACGCCAGCGCAGCAAATCCGCCGGGTGATGGGCTCGGCCATGTCAGGCGGGGCGCGGCAATTCGGCCTGGTGGCGGCGGATGACGCTTTTGGCCGCGCGCTTGCCGTCGCCATGCGCCGAACCGCGGCGGATTTGAACCTGCCCGCGCCGGGCATTGCGCTTTACAATGATCGCGCCGGGGCGGCGGGGCCGGTTGCCGAGATGTCACGGCAAGCGGGCGGACAGATTGATGCCGTGGTGATTGGCGCAACAGGCTTCCGCGCGCGTGAATTGGCAGCCGCCATCAGGGCGGTGGCGCAAGGCAATTCTCGGCCCGCCTTGATGGGGCATGCGCTGTGGATCACTGATGCGGGGCTCGCCAATGAACCGGCCCTGCATGGCGCGCTGTTCCCCGCACCTGATGAAAGGGCGCGCGGCGCCTTTGAAACCCAGTATCAACAGTCATTCGGCCAGCGCGCGCCGCGCATTGCCGGTGTTGCACATGATGCAGCGCTGATGGCGGCAGGCTTGGCGCTGGCGCCTGCCGGCACAACGCCCGATGCCATGCCCCGCTTTGAAGGCGTTGATGGCCCGGTGCAGCTTGGCCCCAATGGCACGGTGGATCGCGGCTTGGCGCTGTTTCGCCTCTCACCCAATGGCGATGCGGTGTTGGTGGAACCGGCCATGCCGCTTGGCGTTGGATTTTGAATCACGGGGCGCGGCAGGTCACTGGCATGAAGTCCCTGCTGCGCTTTGCTCTTGCGATTGGCATGGTGCCGGTCCTGGCACTTGGCCTGCTGATGCTCACGCGGGAAGTGCGGCCCGTACCGGGCTTGGCGGCACTCGGCCTTGTCTTGCTCGGCAGCCTTGCCTTGGCCTGGGGTTGGCGCGCGCGGCTCGCGCTTTTGGCGGAAGCGCTCAGGGATGCGCTGGCGCAAGTCAGGGCCGCGCCGACACGGACCGAAACTGCCCCGCTGCCGTCAGCCGAGGATCTGGCCGATGGCATTCGCCGCCTGGCGCGCGGCTTGGCGGAACAAGGCGCGCTGCTTGATCGGCTGCGTCGGGCAGATGCCGCCATTCTGGAAAACCTGCCAGAACCCGTTTTGCTGCTTTCCGCCGAACGCGCGGTGCTGCGCGCCAACCCCGCCGCGCGTGATCTGCTGGGCCCGGAAGCCGCCGGACAGGGGCCGGATGCGGCGGCGCTGCTGCGCCACCCGGTACTGGCCTCTGCCATGGATGACGCCTTGGCGGCGGGCCACTCCGTCACGGCTGAATTGCACTTGCCCGTGCCCTTGCCGCGAGAGCTCTCAGCCCGTGTGGTGCCGCTTGACCCGCCGCTCGCTGAAGGCGGACGGCTGTTGATCCTGCTGATTGACCGCAGCCGGGAAGCCGCGATTGAACGCACCCGCGCCGATTTTGTCGCCAATGCGAGCCATGAATTGCGCACGCCGCTCGCCAGCCTGCTTGGCTTCATTGAAACGCTTCGCGGCCCCGCCGCCGATGATCCTGCCGCGCAGCAGCGTTTCCTTGCCATCATGGCCGAACAGGGCGAAAGAATGCGCCGGCTGATTGATGATTTGCTGAACCTGTCGCGCATTGAGATGGAGGAGCATCAGCCGCCCACCGGCGAAGCGCCGCTTGCCATGATTACACGGGCCGAGGCCGAGGCGCTGGCGCCTTTGCTCAAGCGGCGCGATATGCGCCTTGAACTTGATTTGGATGATGCGCTGGTGGCCAAGCCCGCCAATGCGGATCAGCTGGCGCAGGTGGTCCGCAACCTGCTTGAAAATGCCATGAATCATGGGCGCGATGGGGGGCTGATTTCAGTCTCGTTGAAGCCAGCAGCAGCCGATGACAGCGGGGCGCGCCGTGGCGCTGCGCTCAGCATTGCCGATGATGGGCCGGGCATTGCCAAGCACCATCTACCGCGCCTGACGGAGCGATTTTATCGGGTGGACCAGGCGCGGTCCCGCCATAAGGGCGGCACGGGGCTTGGGCTTGCCATCACGCGCCATATCATCATGCGCCATCGTGGCAGGCTTGCCATAGAAAGCACCGAAGGTATCGGCACCAAGGTGACTGTCTGGCTGGAGACAGGGTAGCGCCAAGCCGCGGTCTCCGTCATGATCACCACAGATCAGGAACAAGACCGAGGAAACGCATGAGCGCCGCATTACCCATTGCCGGGAAGAATTTCATCATCATCGGGGGCGCATCCCTGGTTGGTTCCGCCACCGCCGCGCGCTTTTTGGATGAAGGCGCGGCCGAGGTCGTGATTTTCGATAATTTCTCCATGGGCTCTGAACAGGCGCTGGCGCATATCCGTGACAATCCTCGGCTGCGATTGGTGCAGGGCGATGTGATGCGCCCATCCGATTTGTTGCGCGCCATGGCGGGCTGCGATGGGGCGCTGCTGCTGGCCGCCTACATGACCCTGAATATGGACCGCGACCCCTGGGGTGGTTTGGATGTGAATATCCGTGGCGTGCAGAATGCGCTGGAAGCGGCACGCGCCACCGGGCTGCGGAAGGTAGTGTTTGCTTCGTCCAACGCGGTCTATGGCTATGGGCCGGGTGTTTCGGGCGATCTTGTGGAAACCACGCCTTTTCATAGCGTGGGCGCCCCACCCGCTGCGATTCTTTATGGCGCCACAAAAATCATCGGTGAACAGCTTTGCCGTGACATGAAGCGCCGCTTCGGGCTGGATTACGTGGTGCTGCGCTATTCCACGGTTTACGGCGAACGCCAGCATTACCGCGCCGCCAATGCGCTTTACATTATTGAGACCTATGACAGGGTGAAGCGCGGCCTGGCGCCCAAGGTTTTCGGTGATGGGTCGGAAACCAAGCATTTCGTTTATGTCGGCGATTTGGCACGCGCCAATCAGCGCGCTTTTGAAGCCGATGCCTCCGATGTTGCGGTAAACACATCGGGCCCCAAGCCGATCACCACACTGGAATTGGTGCAATTGGTCACAAGGCTTGCCGGTGGCGGACCCGCGCCGGAATTCATTGGCGAAGAACCGGGCAAGGTGCGGCTGACCTCGGGCGGGGCCTTTCGCATCGCGCATGAGGAAGCCTTCCGTGCCATTGGCTGGAAGCCAGAAATAAGCATGGAAGAAGGGCTTCGCCGCCTGATCGCCTGGAAAGAAAGCAATGAGGGGAAAATGTCATGAACATCAAACGTCGCAGTCTTTTGGCTTCAACCGGGGCGCTGCTCGCCGCGCCCGCGCTGGCGCAGCCGCGCTGGCCCGACCGGCCCATTGAAATCATTGTCGGCTTCACCGCCGGTGGCGGCACTGATCTTGATGCGCGCAGCTATGCCGCCGCGCTTGAAAAGCGCATTGGTGGTTCGGTGGTGGTGGTCAATCGCCCCGGTGCGGGCGGGGAAGTGGCCTTGGCGGCGGTCGCCCGCTCGCGCCCCGATGGGCACACGATCGGCACCACGAATATGCCGGGCTTGCTTACCATTCCCATCGAAAGAACAGCGCAATTCAAGCTGGATGATTTCGTGGGCATCGGCAATCTGGTGACCGATCCTTCAGCGATCACCGTGCATGAGGAAAGCCCCTACCGGACGCTGGCTGATTTGCTGGCGGCGGCACGCGCGCGGCCCGATACCATCACCTATGCCTCCCCCGGTGTGGGCACGGATGATCATTTGCAATTGGTCTTGTTGCAGGCCGCAACAGGCACGCGCTTTACCCATGTGGTCTATCAGGGTGATCCGCAATTGCGCACGGCGGTACTTGGCAAGCAGGTGGATAGTATGGGGCTCAATCTTGGCCCAGTGACGGCGAATGCGGATAAGCTTCGCGTGCTGTCCCAAGGTGGCGCCACGCGCAGCCGCTTCCGTTCCGATGTGCCAACCCTGATCGAATTGGGTTTCCCGGTGCAGATGGCCTCCGAACGGGGCTTGGTGATGGCGGCAGGCACGCCACCCGCCATTGTGCAGCGCCTGCGCGAAGCGACAGCCGATATCGCGAAGGATCCGGATTTCGTGAAAATCCTGGAAAGCCGTTTCACCGAACCGGCTTATGAAGCGGGTGATGTCTGGTTTGAACGGCTACGCCGGCAGGAAGCGGAATACCGCAAGCTCTGGCAGACCACGCCTTGGTCACAAAAATAAGCTGAAAAACGGCTTCGGTTGACCCTGCCCCGCCACAATGCCATGGCGGGGCGTGATCCCTCATTCGCCCAATACGTCCGGCAAGCGCCGCTTCCTGTTTCTGCAAGGCCCGATTTCGCCGTTTTTCGCCCATGTTGCGGCGGGGCTTCACGCGCTTGGGCATCAGGTGCATCGCGTCAATCTGCATTTGGGGGATAGGGCTTTCTGGCCCGGCCCCTGCAGTGTTGATTTCACCGGCAGGGCAGACGCGTGGCCGGGTTGGATCGCGGATTTCCTGACGCGCCATGCCATTACCGATCTGCTGCTGATTGGCGAACAGCGCCCCTATCACCGCATCGCCATAGAAGCCGCGAAGGCGCGCGGGATTGCAGTGATTGTTACCGATTACGGCTATCTGCGCCCGGATTGGATCACGCTGGAACGCGACGGCATGGGCGGGAATAGCCTTTTCCCGCGTGATCCAGCGGAAATTCGCCGCCTTGCGGAAGGGCTTTCGACCCCGGATCTGAAGCCACTTTACAGTGACCATTTCGCCACCATGGCGCTTCGGGATGTTTACTATCACGCGCTGGCGCAATGGCCCTTTCCGTTCCGGCATTATCGGCGCCATCAATTGCAGCACCCGTTTATGGTTTATGCGGGCCTTGCGCGGCGGCTTTTGCTGCGCCGGTTTGAAGATCACCGGTCTGCCCAGGTGTTTGCAGGGCTGAAGGCGCGCGGCAATCCCTTCTGGATTTTCGCGATGCAGTTGGAAACGGATTTCGCCATCCGCGCCTATTCGCCCTTTGCCGATATGGATGCGCCGCTCCGGCAGGTGATGGCGTCCTTCGCTTCCCATGCGCCGGCAGGGGCGGAGCTTTTGATAAAACTTCATCCGCTTGATCCCTGCTGGAAGCCCTGGCCCAAGCGCATTCTGGCCATGGCACGGGCAGCGGGGCTTGCCGGGCGCGTGCATGTGATGCCGCGTGGCCGGCTGCCGGATCTGTTGGCGGCGGCGCATGGCCTGGTCACGGTGAACAGCACCGCCGCCACCAGCGCCATGGTTTTGGGCAAGCCCGTAAAGCTGCTGGGCCAGGCGGTCTATGATGTGCCGGGCTTGAGCTTTCAGGGGGGCTTGGATGATTTCTGGACCAAGGCCGCACCGCCCGATGCCGAGTTACTGAGCGCCTTTCTGGCCCTGCTCTGCGGCGCCCATATGGTGCGCGGCGCTTTTCATCAGGATTCCGGGCTGGCGGCGGCAGTGGCGGGTGCGGTGGCGCGGCTGGATCAGGGCTGCATCAATCTGCCGCAAGCCGCCTGAGGCAGCGGAGGTCACAACGCCCCGCATCAACGCCGCCGCAGAAGCCGCGCGGCTTGCCGGAGCAGCCAGCCCTGCGCCGCCCGTAAGCGCCCGCCAGGCGCCAGCGGCCAATGCGCTGGTTCGGCAAGCCTTTCCAGAAACACCTCAACCGGGCAGGGCAATTGCGTCACAGGGTCAATATAGCGCGGATAAAGAATCAATGCGCCGGCAATCAGGCTTTCCAAATCAAGCCAGCGGCGGCGGCGCGCGGCGGGAAAGGCCGGGCCGCGATCCTCGGTCAGGCCCCAGCCGGCATAGAAGGGCTGGCCCCAAAGCGTCACCGGCAGGCCGCGCAACAAAGCCTCAAACCCTGTGAGCGAGGTCAGGCAATGCACCGCATCCACCTGCGCGAGCAGCCCGGCCATTGGGGTTTCCACCGCCACGTAATCGGCCAGCCCGGCAAGCTCCCGCGCTGCAATGCGCCCTCGGCGAAACCCGGCTTCCACATCCGGATGGGGCTTATAGATCAGGAAGGCATCAGGTGCCGTGGCGCGCACGGCACGGAGCAAAGTCAGGTTCGTCATGCCGCCCCCGCCTTTAAGGACGGAGGCATCATCCTCCACCTGCCCCGGCACCAGGATGCGCCGCTTGCCTGCTGGCGCGGCAATCACGGGTGCTTTGCCGGCCAAATTGTATTTGGTCAGGCCGCGGGCGAGGATCGTATGGCGCAAGGCGGCGGCACGGGCGCGGAGCGGTAGAGCGAAATCCGCCCCGTTCAACAGTGCCTCCAGATCGGATGGCTGGGCCGGATCATAATGCGGCCCCTGATGGTCCAGCACGAAGGAACCACCGGGGCGAAAGGCAGCGCCAATCCCGGTGGAGCGCAAAAACCCGTCTTCCAGGAACACCAGCGGCACCTGCGCTGCCTGGGCCTTGGCGATAAGGCCCGGCTTGGTCCGCGCCGCCCAAACCAAAGCCGCGCCGCCCTTGGCTTTTGCGGTAGCGATGGCGTCCTCCGCCCGCTTGCTAAAGTCCGGCGCCGGACCGGCAGAGCCGAGCAAGGCGCTGACCCTTTCCTGCTTCCAGCCCTGCACGCCAAGGCAGACCATAATGCGCCGGTTTTCTGCTTCCTGCCGGCGCCAAAGGGCAAGCACATCCAGCGCCTCCGCCAAGGTGCAAGGGGTGCCGCGGAAGGGATCGGCGGCGCGGGTCGCGGCGATCAGCCGGGCATAGGTTTCCTCAGCGTCCGCCCCCGCCAAGGGGCCATCGGCCAAAGCCACACCAGCGGCCAGCGCCAGCAAGGCCATGGGGCGTGAGGCGCCATGCAGTATCGCCGCGCCATCAAGCAGGCTCCAGGGATCGAAAGCCCCTTCGCTTGCCGGCCAAAGCGGCGTGGCTTCTGGCGCGGCGAATGGGTCGCGAAAGCATCGGGCAGCGCAGCCGGAGGCACTTGCGGCATCGCGGGCATGCTCGGCGGCGCTACGCTGGGCAGGGTCGCAAGGATCAAGCAGGATGATGGCGCCCTGCGGGGCAAGGCCAAGCGCCGCGCCACCGGGATCGGCCAAGCCGGATGGCCCGCCAAGCCTTGCGGCAGCAAGCTGCGCCATGATCGCCGGCGCGGCGCGGCGCGCGGCCTCGGGCGCGGGGGTGGCAAGGGCGGCGGCGATGGGGTCCGGCGCCTCGGCCTGCACCAATGCGGTCAGGGGGGTTCGCTGGCCAAGGCGAATGCTGCCCCAAGGGCCTGGGGTGAAGCGGATCAGGCGGCGGGGGCCGTTTGGGGGGCTTTCGCTGACAGGTAGCGCAAGAAGGGGCGGGGCGGTGCCCCCCTGCCAGCCCGTGACGTGATATTCTGGCCAGAAGGCCGGCAGATATGGCGCATGCGTCAAACGCTTGGCAGGCAAGCTCAGAATGGACGCCCCATCCCCTGATCTAGGAAATTCCTGACTTATCGCACCACTCCGCGAAGCTATGGCTTCATAATTCCAATTGCCTTAAGCATTTGTGGGATACTATTCAACCGTTAGGCGGACCATGGACTCGGGGCCGCGTTTTTGCTTGGGGGAGAAGGCTTGCATGTTGATGGGCAGGGAATTCCGGCGCCGTTTGCTGGCATTTGCCATGCTGTCGCTGCCCCCAGTGCTGCTGGCCGGTTGTGGCGCGATGCAGTCGGACGCGCCGGTTGCCGCGCCGGAGCCCATGCGGATTCTGGACCCAGTGACTGCCTTTGCCGCTGACCCGCCACCCAATGGGGAAGGCATGGTGCAGCTGGCCGACACCGGTGAAATGGCGCGGCTGCGCCTGGTGCGGCAATATACTGCGGCCAGCGGGCGTGAATGCCGGGAAGTGCGTATTGCGCGGCGTGGTGGCGATCAATCCCGGCTGTTTTGCCGTGCCGGTGCCGGCTGGATTGAAGCGCGGCCGCTGCTGACGCAGGCCGCGGCGCGGCAATGAACCCGCAGGGCGAAGTCGCCCTGGTTTTGCGTGGGGCGCGGCTGCAGGCGCGGGTTATTGGCGCGCTGATCATTCGCGAAATGCACACGCGCTTCGGGCGCCACTACATGGGCTATATCTGGCTTTACTTTGAACCCTTGCTGCTTGGCGTTTGCATTGGGCTTATCCATGCTTGGCGGGATAGCCCAATGACGTTTGGGCCCTTCGAATTTCACGCTATTGGCTATATTCTTTTCTTTGTGTTTCGCGGCATCCTTAATCGCGCGACCATGGCAATCAATATGAATCGCGCGCTGCTTTATCATCGTAGCGTCACCTTGCCCGATGTGTTTTTTGCCCGCCACATCATTGAATTCCTGTCCTGCACGGGTGTCATGGTGGCAATGATTTTCGGATTATTCGCGGTGAATGGCGATTTGCCGGAAAGCCCGCTGAAAATGGCGCTGGCCATGATCATGATGGCGCTGTTCAGCCAGGGCGTGGCGTTTCTGGCTGCGGCGTTGACGGCCGCGATTGAAGGTTCCGAACGCGTTGTGCACGCCGTTACCTATTTGCTTCTGCCGGCGAGTGGCCTGTTTTTCCTGGTTGAATGGCTGCCAGAATGGTTGCAGCAGGCCGCGCTTTGGATCCCGACAGTGCATCTTTTTGAATTGCTGCGGGATGGGCAATTCGGGTCACGCTTTCATGCGGTTTACGATCTTGCCTATGTCTGGGGTTGGATCATGGTGACCCATTTGATTGGGCTGGCGGCGCTGCGCATCACGCGCGCCCGCATCGGCCTGGATTAGGCACCGCCATGGGCCTTGAACTGATTGATGTCCATAAATCCTACCCGATGCGGGGCGGCAAGAAGGAGATTCTGCGCGGCGCCAACGGGTTTTTCGCGCGGGGCGAAAGGGTGGGCATTCTGGGCCGCAATGGTTCGGGCAAATCCACTCTGGTACGATTGCTGGGCGGGGTGGAAGCGCCGAGCCATGGGCGCATTCAGCGCAATATGAGCATTTCCTGGCCGATCGGCATGGCGGCAGGCTTTCAGCCCATGCTGACTGGGGCGGATAATGCGCGCTTCATCGCGCGCATTTATGGCCGCGCAGTGCAGCCTACTGTGGATTTCGTTGAGGATTTCGCAGAACTTGGCGATTATATGCGTATGCCTATGATGACCTATTCCTCCGGGATGCGATCAAGGCTCGCCTTGGCCGTTTCGCTCGCGATTGATTTCGATTGCTACCTGGTAGATGAGGCCCTGGCCGTGGGCGATACCCGCTTTGGGCGCGCCTTCGCGGAACGCATTGAACGTTCCGGTCTAATTCTGGTTTCCCATTCCCCTGCCTTGGTTCGGCGGCTTTGCACGCGTGCGGCTGTGCTGGACCAGGGTCGGCTAACATTCTATGATGATCTCGATGAAGCTCTCGCCACCTATCACGCTCTCTGAAGCCGGCGCAGGGCCGCTGAGCTTTGCTGAGGAACCGCAGCCCGCGCCGCGGCCCTGGTATGCGAATTTCTGGCGCCGCCCCTTCTTTTTGCTGGTGATTGTACCGGGCCTGATCGCCGCACTTTACTTCTATGCCATTGCCGCGCCGCAATATGTCTCCGAAGCGCGCTTTGTCGTGAGCGCCCGCGGCAGCGATGGTGGCGCGCAATCCGCGATGCGCGGCATGGCGGGTGCGGCACTTGGTGGCCTTGGCGGCATGGCTTCCAGTGAAACCAATAGCGTGCGGGATTTTCTGACGTCGCTCGATGCGGTGATGGAAGCCAATGCCAAGCTTGACCTGATTTCGCTTTGGCAGCGTCCTGAATCGGATTTCCTGGCGCGGCTTTGGGATACGGAACCTGAACTGCTCGCGCGGTTCTATAACCGCATGGTGACGGTTTCGTTGGACCCGACCACCAATGTGACTACCTTGCGGGTCAGAAGCTTCCGCCCGGAAGATTCCAAGGCCCTGGCTGAAACCCTGCTTGCAGCCTCCGAAACCTTGGTCAATCGGCTCTCTGAGCGTAGCAGAAACGAAACCTTGCGCATCGCCCGTCAGGAGATGGAGCTTTCCGAGCGGCGGGTGCAGGAAAGCCGGGCGGCTTTGATACGTTTCCGGGAACAGGAACGGGAATTGGATAGTGCCGGGGCGGTTCAGGCTGCCGTGACGCTTCGCGGGCAGATGGAAACCGCGCTGGCGCAGTCGCGGGCTGAGTTGACCGAAAGGTTGAAATTCATGCGCCCGGATAACCCCGCGCTACAGGCAACGCGCAACCGGATTGAAGCGCTGGAACGCCAGATTTCCGCCGAGCGGACACGGCATACCGAAACCGTGGTGGGGAGCGATGGCGCGGTGCTTGCACGCCAATTGGCAAGTTATGAAAGACTGATGCTGGAACGCGAATTCGCGGATAAGCAGCTTGCTTCTGCAACCGCGAGCCTTGAAACCGCGCGGCTTGAAGCGCAGCGTCAGCAGCTTTTCCTTTCGCGGATCGTTGAACCTAATCTTGCGGTCTATCCGCTTTATCCCAGAAAATTCGTAAATGTGGCGAGCATCCTGGTGGGGCTTGCGATTTTCTACGGCATTGGCTGGCTGCTGGTTGTTGGGATGCGTGAACATGCTGGCTGAATTGCGGATGCGGCAGATGCGGCGGTTTTTCCTTGGTTTCGCGCTCTGCGCCGGGCTGCATTCTGTGGCCCTTGGCCAACAGCCCATGCAGGCGCCGCCGCAATTTCAGCAGCCGCAAGCCGCCCCCATGCAGATGCAGCAGATCCCCGGGCGGGTACCTGGGCAGCCACAGCCGGGCATGCCGGGCGTTATCCCCGGCATGCCGATGATGCCTGGCGCCATGATCCCGAGCCTGCCGGGCATGCCGGGCATGCCCCCGGGTGGCGACCAGCTGCGTGTGCCGCCGGTGTTCGATCAGCGCAGCCTTGCCGATTTGCCGGGACAGGCGCGGGGTACGGAACGCGCCGGTAGCCCAACCCAGGCGGAAGGTGGGCCAACCCTGGTCACGCCGCTTGGGGATCCGCAGCGCAGCGCCGGCCCAACAACGGCCGTATTCGGCGCAGCACTTTTCACCGGCATGGCCCAGTCTTCCTCCGATGCGCCCAATCCGAATTATATCCTCGCCCCTGGGGACCGCATTAGCGTTCGCGCCTGGGGCGCGGTGGATACCGAACAGGTTTCCCAGGTTGATCCTTCAGGCAACCTGTTTCTGCCAAATGTCGGGCCCATTCGCGTGGCCGGCACGCGGGTTGGTGATTTGCAGCGCGTGGTGGAAGGCGAAATCCGCCGCGTCTATACCCAGCAGGTCCAGGTTTACGCCACCGTGCTTTCAACCCAGCGCATTGGCGTTTTTGTCACGGGCTTTGTGCGCAATCCGGGCCGTTATGCCGGCGTTGCTTCCGATAGTATTCTTGATTTCCTGATGCGCGCCGGCGGCGTTGATTCCGCGCGCGGTTCCTTCCGCGACATCAGGGTGCAGCGCGGCAATGCAACAGTCGCGCGCGTTGATCTTTATCGCTTCCTGCTGGAAGGGCGCATGCCCGAAATCAGCCTGCAGGAAGGCGATACCATTGTCGTGGACCGGCAGCGCCCGCTGATTGGCGCCGATGGCGCGATACGCAACAACTATCTGTTTGAAAGCGCGCAGTCTGGCCCGATGCGTGGCCAGGATTTGATCAATTACGCGCGGCCCTTGCCGGCAGCGACCAATGCCGTGGTGCGCGGCGTGCGCAATGCGCAGCCTTTCTCACGCTATGTGACCGTGGCCGAACTCGCCCGCCAGACATTGCATGATCAGGATACCGTAACCTTCGTGGCCGATGTCGCCCTGCAGACGGTGCGCATCACCATTGAAGGTAGCCGGCTATATCCTTCCGTGCTGGTGGCCGATCGGGATTTCTCCTTGTGCCAAATGTTGGACCATGTCGCGGTTGACCCGGTGCTGGCCAATACCTCGTCTGTCTTCCTCCTGCGCCCGCGCCTTGCCTTGCAGCAACGGCGTTCGATTGATGATGCGCTGGACCGGCTGGAACGCCAGCTTTTCCTCTCCCCTGCCATGACACCTGGCACGGCAGCGGCGCGTTCAGCGGAAGCCAATTTGGTGCTGGCCTATATCAGCCGTGCGCGCCGCAGCCAGCCGGAAGGCCGGCTTGTGGTGGTGAATGAGGACGGCACCTGCGCCCCGATCCGGCTGGAAGATGGCGATGTCATCGTCATTCCGGAACGCTCCCAGACCGTCATGGTGCAGGGTGAGGTTTCCATGCCGCGCGCGGTGCTGTGGCGTGAAGGCATGACGATTGAGCAGTATCTGGAACAGGCAGGCGGCCTGACAGCACGCGGGGCGCGCTCCACGCTTATGCTGCGCCGTCCGAGCGGGCAGATCATTCTTGACCCGCGCCAGCCGCCGCTGCCAGGTGATGAACTGATTGCGCTACCTTATCTTGATCCGAAATACTTCATTATGGGTCAGGAATTCATCACCGCCTTGTTCCAAGTGGCGCTGGCCGCGCGCGTGTTTAAGGACTGAAGCGGCGAAGCTGCCATGCCAGTTGCGCGGTGTGGGGTATTGATCCCCGCCGCGGTACGGGTTCCTCTTCGGTATGGATGATTCTCCAGCCCCGTCGCCGAGCCGCGCAGATCTGTTCCTGACTTATGGCAAGATCGGGCTGATCGGCTTTGGCGGCATCAATGCCTGGGCGCGGCGCGTTCTGGTTGAAGAAAAGCGCTGGCTGACGGAACAGGAATATGCTGAGACGCTTGGCCTCGGTCAGGTATTGCCGGGGCCCAATGCCCTGAATGCGGCCATCATGATTGGGGATCGCTTTCATGGCGCGGTGGGGGCCTTACTTGCTTCCTGTTCCATGTTTGGCGGGCCGCTGATCATCCTGATGGGGCTTGCGGTGCTGTATGATTCCTATGGCGAGGTGCCGTTGGTGAAGGCGGTACTGGCCGGTGTTGCGGCGGCGGCGGCAGGCATGGTGCTCGGCACCGCGGTCAAGATGGGGCAGAAGCTGAAGCCAACCTTAGCACTTTTGGCAGTAGGGCTTTGTGCGCTGGCGGCGGCGGGCTTCCTTAGGGTGCCGCTGCCGATGGTGGTACTGGGCTTGGCACCCTTTGGCATTCTGGCGTCCTGGTATGGGGCGCGCAGCAAATGACAGCGACCATTTTCTGGCAATTGCTACTGGGTTTCGGCGCCATTTCCCTGGTTTCGGTGGGGGGCGGCATTGCCGTGCTGCCTGAAATGCACCGCCTGGTCGTGGATGTGCATGGCTGGATGAGTGATGCGGATTTCGCGCGCCGCTTTGCCCTCGCCCAGGCCGCGCCTGGGCCTAATGTGCTGGTGGTCGGGCTATTTGGCTGGCATGTCGGCGGTATTCTTGGGATGCTGACGGCATCCGCCGCCATGACCGTGCCGACCAGCCTGATCGCCTTTGGCTTTTCGCGCCTGAGGGCAAGGCTTTTGGGCCGGCCATGGCTCCGCATCATCGAACGCGGGCTGGTGCCGATTGCGGTTGGGCTGATTGCCGCATCGGGCATGATCCTGGCGCAAGGTTCCGCCGAAAGCTGGGTCACTGTGGCGCTGACCTGCTGTTCCGCGATTTTCGTCTGGCGGACGGATTTCAGCCCGCTATGGGTGCTGGGCGCCGGCGCCATCATTGGGGCCTTGGCGTTATGACGATGCAGGGCATCGCGGCACCAGCCTTCCGCGAAGCCGCGCCGCGCGGGCTGTGTACGGATTGCGGGGTTTCTCGCATGCAGGACCCCAAGGCTTGCGGTGCCGCGTGCCAATTCATCAAGCCGGATTACTCGCTCCTGGAAGCCGCCGTGCATGGCCGCGCACGAGACCCCGCGCGTCCGGATGAGCTTCATTTCGGCCCGTTCCGGCAAATGCTGCGCGCGTCACTGAAGCCGCCTCAGCCCGGCGCGCAATGGACCGGCATCACCACGCGCCTGGCTGAAAAGCTGCTGGAAGCGGGCGCGGTGACTGCCGTGCTGACCATGGCGCCCGACCCTGACGATAAGTGGAAGCCCGTGCCGGTGTTGGTGACGAAGGCAGAAGGCATGGCCGCCTGCCGGGGTATGCGCATGGGCTATGCGCCGCTGCTGGCACTGTTGGAACCCGCTGCTGAGGCCGGCCATAAACGCATCGCGGTGATTGGCATTCCCTGCCAGGTCTATGCGCTGCGCGCTTTGGAAGCGCGGCTTGGCTTGGAGGCGCTCTACGTCATCGGCACGCCGTGTTCGGACAATACCACCACCGAAAAATTCCATCATTTCCTGCGGCTTTTGTCGGATGCGCCGGAGACGATTACCTATCTGGAATTCCGCGCTGATTACCATGTGGAGCTGCGCTTTGCTGATGGCAGCAGGCGCGAAATTCCCTTTCTGCAATTGCCGATCAGCCAATTGCCGTCGGATTTCTTCCCCCTCACCTGCCGAAGCTGCGTGGATTACACCAATGTGCTGGCCGATATCACCGTGGGTTACATGGGGGGCCAGGGGGAGCAATGGCTGTTGGTGCGAAATGAACGTGGCGAGGAATTGCTGCGCCTGCTTGGTGATGAGATCTCCACCGCCGCGCCCGGCAGTGCCGGCAAACGCGCTGGCGCAGTGAAGGGTTTTCTGGAAAACACGCGCCGCGCAGCGGGTGGTTTGCCCTTGCGCCGCATGCCGAATTGGCTAAGGCCGATCATTGGCTGGCTGATGCCACGCATCGGCCCGCGCGGCTTGGAATTCGCCCGCGCACGGGTTGAAATGAAGGCCGTGGAAAGCGTGCTGCATCTTGAACGCGCCGAACCCGCCAAGATGCGCAACATGATCCCCGATCATGTTTGGGCGCTGGTCGCGCCCTATGGTCTCAAAAAACGCGATTAGCCTTCAGCGCGGTAATTCGGCGCTTCCCGCGTAACCGCCACATCATGCACATGGCTTTCGCGCAAGCCCGCACCCGTGATGCGCCGGAAGCGTGCCTTGGTCTGCAATTCGCCAATCGTGGCGCAGCCCGTATAGCCCATAGCCGCGCGCAAGCCGCCCACCATCTGATGGATCACGGCGCCAACCGGGCCTTTGTAGCCAACGCGGCCTTCCACGCCCTCCGGCACCAGCTTGAGTGAATCCTGCACCTCTGCCTGGAAATACCGATCCGCCGAACCGCGTGCCATGGCGCCGAGTGAGCCCATGCCGCGATAGGATTTGTAGGACCGGCCCTGATAGAGAAATACCTCCCCAGGTGCTTCATCGGTACCGGCAAAGATGCTGCCCATCATGGCGCAATCGGCGCCTGCCGCCAGCGCCTTGGCAAGGTCACCGGAAGACCGAATGCCGCCATCGGCAATCACCGGCACGCCTTTTTCGCGTGCTGCCGCAGCGCTTTCCAGAATGGCGGTCAGCTGTGGCACGCCAACACCTGCCACAATGCGTGTGGTGCAAATGGAACCGGGGCCAATGCCGATCTTCACCGCATCCGCGCCCGCTTCAATCAAGGCCAAAGCGCCTTCGGGTGTGGCGACATTGCCCGCAATCACCTGCACGGAATTGGACAGCCGCTTGATGCGTTCCACCGCCTGCATCACGCCACCGGAATGACCATGCGCGGTATCCACAACAACAACATCCACACCGGCCGCCACGAGCAATTCCGCGCGGTGCAAGCCATCATCACCAACGCCCGTCGCCGCTGCGGCGCGGAGCCGCCCCATGCCATCCTTCGATGCGTGGGGATTGGCCTGCGCCTTATCCATATCCTTCACGGTCACCAGACCCACGCAGCGCTGCGCTTCATCCACCACCAATAATTTCTCGATGCGATGCTTATGCAAAAGCGCGCGCGCTTCATCTGGCGTCACCTCGGGCGATGCGGTGACCAAGCCCTCACGCGTCATCAATTCATAGACCCGCAGATTGGGATCGGTCGCGAAGCGCACATCGCGATTGGTGATAATGCCAACCAAGCGGCCAGAACCACGTTCCACCACCGGAATGCCGCTGATGCGATGCCGGTCCTGCAGCGCGCGCACTTCAGCCAGCGTCTGGTCCGGATGCACCGTCAGCGGGTTCACCACCATGCCGGATTCGAATTTCTTCACTTGCCGCACCTGCGCGGCCTGATCTTCTGGCGAAAAATTCTTATGAATCACGCCAATGCCGCCCGCCTGTGCCATGGCAATCGCCATGGGGGCTTCGGTCACCGTATCCATCGCCGCCGAGATCAGCGGAATATTCAGCCGAATTTCCTTGGTGAGCCGCGTATGCGTGCCCGTCTGCGCCGGCAGCACGGTGGAATAGGCGGGCACCAGCAGCACATCATCAAAGGCATAAGCCTCAGCGATGGGCATAACGCCACTAAAAGAGCCGGCGGAGGGGGGGGGAGAATCAAGTGCCATGGAGGGGCTTTCGCGTTGCGCTACCGTGGCGACCCTCCATAGTCCTTGATCCCGGTGCGCGCAATCACTTACGCCGTTATTCAGCCGCGAAAGCCGCTCGCCACCACGTATAATTCGGCTGATTCCTTCCGGCTGGCCGGTGGCTTCACATGCCGCACGCTGGTGAAATGACGCTTCAATGTCACAAGCATGTCTTTCTCAGACCCGCCCTGAAATACCTTTGCAACAAATCCGCCACCCGGGCCCAGCACCTTCAACGCGAAATCAAGCGCCAATTCCGCAAGCGCCATGATGCGCAAATGATCCGTCGCGCCATGGCCCGTGGTATTGGGCGCCATATCTGAAAGCACCAGGTCTGCCTTACCGCCAAGCGCTGCGATGATGCGTGCCTCGGCCTCCTGCTCCTGGAAATCGCCTTGCAGGGTGGTGGCGCCCGGCACCGGGTCCATGGGCAGGATATCAAGCGCCACCACCTGCCCGCGTGGCCCAACCACTTCCACCGCCACCTGAGTCCAGCCGCCAGGCGCCGCCCCAAGGTCCACGACCCGCGCACCGGGGCGAAGCAGCTTCACCTTTTCATTCATCTCAATCAATTTGAAGGCGGCGCGGGAACGGAAGCCGCGTTCCTTGGCGGCGCGCACATAGGGATCGTTCAATTGCCGATTAAGCCATTTCTGGCTGGCCGTGCTGCGCCCTTCGGCGCTGCGCAGGCGCTGGGAAAGGCCGCGGCTGCTGCCGGGCTGGCTGGGCTTAGACATGGCTCAGGCTTACCAGCGCCCAGGCGGGCTGCGCCGCGCCGCTTCCCGGTCAGCACGCATCATCCGAAGCAACATCCCCTCCCTCAGGCCACGATCCGCGACCCGCAGGCTGCGCGTTGGCCAAATGCGCCGGATGGCGGCGTAAATAGCGCAGCCCGGTAGCACATAATCCACCCGTTCCGGCCCCACGCAGGGGTGGGCTGCCAATTCCGCGCGCCCCATGGCGAAAAGATCACCCAAAGCGGCATCGGCGGCTTCGCAATCAAGCGTCGAGCCATCGACCAGCGGGCGCCGATAGCGCGGCAGCGCCATGACCACGCCGGCGAGTGTGGTGACGGTGCCGGAAGTGCCCATCAGCCGCACACCGCCGGCATGGATTTCCTGGCCGATGCAATGCAGCCGATCAAAGGCTTCCAGGCGCGCCGCTACCTCATCCACCACCGCGAAGAAGCCTTTCTGCGTGAAGCAGGCCGCGCCGCAGCGCTCAGCCAGCGTCACAACGCCCACGGGAAGGGAGATATAGCCGATCAGTTCCGGCACATCACCAGGCTTGGCAGCGGCGCGGATCCAGGCGATTTCCGTGCTGCCGCCACCGATATCAAACAACAGCGCGCGCCGATCGGCTGGCTCCAGCAGCGCGGCGCAGGATTCCATGGCGAGTTCCGCTTCTTCCCGCCCCGTGATGATGCGGAGCCTGATGCCCGTTTCCGCCTCAACCCGCGCGATGAAGGCCGGGCCATTGCCCGCTTGGCGGCAGGCTTCGGTCGCCACCGCTTCAAAGCCGCGCAGTGGCCGACGCGCGAGCTTTTCGGCACAGGCCCCAAGGGCTGCCAAGGCTCGTTCCATGGAAGCCGCCGAAAGCTGCCCGCTGCTGCCCAAGCCTTCCCCAAGCCGCACCACGCGGCTGAAGGAATCCATCACACGGAAGCCGGCCTGGCTGGAAGAAGCAATCAATAGCCGGCAATTATTGGTGCCAAGGTCAAGCGCCGCATAGGCCGCGCCAGCAGCTTCCGCCCGTGCTGGTTGCGGGGCGGTTTCGGCTGCGCGGGTAAGATGCGGGGCGGTTTCGGTCATGCTTCCTTCAGCTTAGGGGCGTATCTTCCGACCGCTCCATGATCCGTGTATCTGGTCCCTGGAGCAAGCGCTTTCGAGGGGGCGAGTTGAAGCGCAGCAGGGCTCGTGCTAACCACAATTTCCCCTGGGGGATAGTTTAACGGTAGAACTTCCGACTCTGACTCGGACAGTCTTGGTTCGAATCCAGGTCCCCCAGCCAATTTCCTTCAGAATCCCCGCTTGGCAAGGCCGCACAGGCCATGTGCCATCGGTTATGCCGCAGCTTCAGCCGCGCGCTGGTACACCAGCCACGCGGGCCGCAGGCGCGACATTCCCAACCACCGCCGCGCCGGCGCCAATCACGGCCCCCGCGCCAATGACAATCCCGGGCCTGACCACCGCGCCAGCACCAATCAGCGCGCCGGCGCCAACCCTGACACCGCCGGCCAGCACCGCGCCGGGGCCGATATGCGCGGCCTCATCTACTACGCAATCATGTTCCACAATCGCGCCGGTATTGATGATTGCCAGGGCGCCGATCACCGCTTCCGGGCCGATCACGGCGCGGGCGAGGACCGCCGCGCCATCCGCCACGCTCGCGCCGCGCCCGATCAGCGCGCTGGGGTGCAGCAAGCTTGGCAGAACAAAGCCCACGGCCCTAAGCCGCCCCGCCGCCGCAAGCCGTGCCGCATTATCCCCGATGGCAGGATGGGCGAGCGTGATCCCCTGCCCCAGCAGCACGCCAATCAGACTTTCATCACCCAGCACCGGCAGGCCCAGCACCTGGCTGGCCTTGGGCGCGGCATCCACGAAACCCGCGACATCAAACCCACTATGGGCCAGCAGCAAATCTGCCACCGCCTTGCCATGCCCGCCCGCCCCCAAAAGCAGGATACGCGGACGCGTCACGGGGTGGATCCAGGCCGCGGCAGCGCTGCCGCGCGGGGCGGCAGGGCAAGACCGCCCGGCGCAGCATTGGGCTGGGCCTGCTGGCCCGCCGCCCCTGCCCGCGCCGGCATGCCGCCCGCATTTTCAATTACGCGCTGCACCCCGCCTGCGGCCTCAGCCGCCGCGGCAAAGGCGATATCGCCCCAATGCCGATCCAAAAGCCCCGCCGGGATCTCATTCATTTGCAAAACGCGGCCCAAATCCTGCCCATCTCGGCGAGAGATGATCCAGAGGATTTCCACCCTTTGCATGCCTCGCCCCACGGGGACGACATTCACGCGCCCATCAGCGGCGAAGCCCGCGCCATCGGCCACATCCTGGGCCAGGATGCCGTAATCCCCCAAGGCTTCGCGCATCCGCGCTGTCAGGCTTTCATTGCCATCGCCAGGCGCACCCCGGACCGGCAACAGATAAACCCGTGGCGGACCTGAGGCCGTGAGCGCGGCAGGGTTCGAGGATTTGCGCGCCGCTTCAGCCCGCAGCAGCAAATCCGCCGCGCGGCGGGACGCATCATTGGCAACATCAGTGAACAGCGCGGCATCGGGGCGCGCCCAGTCGCGGGCGCGAATGGCGCTGCCTTCCGCAACACCCTGGGGGGTGCCGTCGGGGTCAAACAGGGCATAGCGGGGCAGCACGCGGTCGCCTTCAAGGCGCATTTCAACCATTAGCCGCCAATCCAGCGGCAGGGGGGCTTCTACCGCCGCCGCTGGCACTTCCCGCCGCAGCAGGGCCTCAGCGACCGCCTTGGCAAAGGCTTCCGATTCGGAGGCGGTGAGCATGGCGGCCTCGGGCGGGGGGACCGCCAGGCGATAAGGCGGCGGGACCGCAAGCCGCCCCGCCATGCCACCCGGATTGCCGCGAAAGGGCTGGGGCAGATCGCCACAGGCCGCCAGCGCCAATAGCGCCAAGCCGGCAAGAAAGCGCCGCTTCATAGCATGGCGCAGGTGGCAAGCAGCGTCAGGAAGCTCAGCACCATGAACATGAAAAGATAGGGCATGGGGCTTCATGCCATGGGCGGGCCAGGGCGGGAAGATCAGGGCCGATTTCCCCAAGGCGGTTTATGTTCTAATCAGGGCTCAGTTCCCCTTTCGCATTGGCCGTCACTTCACATGAATGATACCCCCGTAGCGGCTGAGAAAGCCGCGCCGCGTTATGATTTCCACGCTGCCGAGCCGCGCTGGCAGCAGGCTTGGCAGGATCGCGCCTGTTTTGTGGTGCCCGATGTGCCGCCGGCGGACGCGCGCAAATACTACGTACTGGAGATGTTCCCCTACCCCAGCGGCAAGATCCATATGGGCCATGTGCGCAATTACACGCTGGGTGATGTGGTGGCGCGCTATAAGCGGGCGCGCGGGCATATGGTGATGCATCCCATGGGCTGGGACGCTTTCGGCTTGCCGGCGGAAAACGCGGCGCGCGAACGCGGCATCCACCCCGCCAAATGGACCTATGACAATATCGCCAATATGCGCGCGGAATTGCAGCGGATGGGGCTTTCACTGGATTGGGCGCGGGAATTCGCGACTTGCGATGTGGAATATTACGGGCGTCAGCAGAAATTATTGCTGGATTTCTGGCGCGCCGGCCTAGTGGAGCGCAAGGAAAGCTGGGTGAATTGGGACCCGGTGGATGGCACCGTGCTCGCCAATGAACAGGTGATTGACGGGCGTGGCTGGCGTTCTGGTGCGCTGGTCGAGAAAAAGCAGCTCAGCCAATGGTTCTTGAGCATCACCAAATTCGCGCCGGATTTGCTGGAAGCACTCGGCGGGCTGGATCGCTGGCCAGAACGGGTGAAGCTGATGCAATCCAATTGGATCGGGCGGAGCGAAGGGGCGCGGGTGAAGTTTGCGTTGACTGAGGCGGCGGCTGATATTTCTGAAGTTGAAGTATTTACCACGCGCCCGGATACGCTGTTTGGTATGTCCTTTCTTGCCGTCGCCGCCGAACACCCCTTAGCCGCTGCTGCCGGCGCGCGTGATGCCAAGGCCGCGGAGTTCATCGCCGAATGCCGGCGCATGGGTACCTCGGAAGCCGCAATCGAACAGGCCGAGAAGCGCGGTTTTGATACGGGCTTTAGGGTGAAGCACCCCTTCAACGGGCAGGAATACCCGGTTTGGATCGCGAATTTCGTGCTGATGGAATATGGCACGGGTGCGATTTTCGGCTGCCCCGCGCATGACCAGCGCGATTTGGATTTCGCGCGCAAATATGGGCTTTCCGTGACCCCCGTTGTGCTGCCGACGGGGGCGGATGCCGCAAGCTTCAGCGTTGGTGATGTCGCGCATACCGAAGATGGTATTGCGTATAATTCAGGCTTCCTCGATGGGCTTGGTGTCGCGGCGGCCAAGCGGCGCGTAATTGATGAATTGGAAAAGCAGGGCGCCGGCACGGGCATTGTGAATTGGCGCCTGCGCGATTGGGGCGTTTCGCGCCAGCGCTATTGGGGCTGCCCCATCCCCTTCATCCATTGCGATGATTGCGGCGTGGTGCCGGTGCCCGATGATCAATTGCCGGTGCGCCTGCCCGATGATGTGGATTTCGCGAAGCCCGGCAATCCCTTGGATAATCACCCAAGCTGGAAGCATGTCGCCTGCCCGAAATGTGCCAAGCCCGCGCGGCGTGAGACTGATACCTGCGACACTTTCGTAGATTCATCCTGGTATTATGCGCGCTTCTGCTCGCCCCGCGCGGCAGAACCCGTGACCAAGGGGGCGGTGGATGGCTGGCTGCCGGTTGATCAATATATCGGCGGCATTGAACATGCGATTTTGCATTTGCTCTATTCGCGCTTCTTCTCCCGCGCCATGAAGGAAGCGGGGCATCTTTCCGTGGAAGAACCCTTCGCGGGCCTGTTTACGCAAGGCATGGTCCAGCATGAAAGCTATAAGGGCGCTGATGGCCGCTGGCTTTATCCCGAAGAAATTGACTTCGCCGTCGCCGCCGATGGCACCCGCAGCGCGACCGTGAAGGGCGGCACCGAGCCCGTGACGATTGGCCGGGTTGAGGCCATGTCGAAATCCAAGCGCAATACGGTGGACCCGGGCGCGATCATCGCCAAATACGGTGCCGATACCGCGCGCTGGTTCATCCTTTCCGACAATCCGCCAGAGCGCGATATGGAATGGACGGAATCGGGCGTCGCCGGTGCTTATCGCTTCACGCAGCGCGTGTTTCGCATTGTGGAAGCGGCACTCCCCAGCCTGCCGCCCGCAGGCAGCGCGCCGGAAGAAGCCGGCAAGGCACTGCGGCGCGCAACCCATCGCGCCATTGCAACGGTGACTGAAGCGCTTGAGACCTTCGCCTTCAATGTTGCGGTCGCGCGGCTTTATGAATTCGCCAATGCCATCGAAGCGGCGAAGGATGCGCCGGGCGGCGCGCGGCGGGAAGCGTTTGAAATGCTGGCACGCCTTTCCGCGCCAATGATGCCGCATCTGGCGGAGGAAGTTTGGTCCCTGCTGCGGCCCGATGATACGGCGCTGGTGGCCGAACTCCCCTGGCCGGAAGCCGATGCAGCGTTGCTGGTGGCCGAGAGCATCACGCTGGCCGTGCAAGTTCTGGGCAAGCTGCGCGCCACCATCGAAGTGCCCGTGGGTGCCAGCGAGGAAGCGATTTTTGCCGCCGCCGAGGCTGAGGAAAACGTCAAGCGCGCGGTGGGCGACAAGCCCATCAAAAAGCGCATCCATGTGCCCGGAAGGGTGGTGAATTTTGTTATCTAGACGCGCCCTGATCGCGCTTTCCCTTCCGCTGCTGGCGGCGGGCTGCGGCTTTCGGCCCATGCATGGCCGCAGCGGTTCACGCGAAGATACCGAAGTGGCCGCCGCGCTGGCCGCCGTGAAGGTGGGGTTGATCACCGAACGCCAAGGCCAATTGCTGCGCCGCCGCCTGGAACAGGGCCTTGCCCCGAATGGGCGCGGCGCGGTGGCTGCGAAATATGATCTGCGCGTCGGACTTGGTTATAGCGTCGAAATCCAGGGCTTTCGCCGCGATGGCTTCCCAAGCCGTGTCCGCTTCAGCGCAACCGCGAATTGGTTCCTGTACGATGTGAGCGCAGCGCCGCGCGAAATTGCGCGAGGCACAGAACGCGCCACCGATGCCTATGACATTCCGGAAAACCAATTCTTCGCCGCCGATGCGGCGCGTGAGACGATGGAACGCCAATTGATTGACCAATTGGCGCAGCAGATTCTGGAAAAGCTGGCGATCCATTTCCGCGCAGCGACGCAAGGCGCGGCGCCGGCCTGACCATGGCCAAGATAGATGCGCGGCGCATTCCTGCCTTCCTGGCCGACCCGCCGGCGACAGCGCGGGTTGTGCTGATTTACGGCGATGATCTGGGCCTGGTCCGCGAAAGGGCGGATCACTTGATCCGCGCCGTGGTGGGTGATGATCCTTTCGGCCTGGTGGATGTGCCGCGCGATGCCGCCAGCCGCGATGCCGGGCTGCTGGCGGTGGAAGCCGCGCAATCCGCACTCACGGGCGGGCGGCGCCTGGTGCGGGTGCGCGATGCGACAGATGGCTTGGCGAATGCCGCCAAGGCCGCGCTGGCCGGGCCGGGTCCTGGGATTGTTCTGTTGGAAGGCGGTGCGCTTGCCGGCAATAAGGGTCTCCGCCCCGCGCTGGAACGCGCCAATGATGCAGCGGCGGTGATCGCCTGCTACCCCGAAACCGGGGCCGAGTTGGAAGCAAGCCTCGGGCGCCTGTTGAAGGAACGCGGTGTTGCGGCAGATAGCGCTGCGCTTTCCTTCATGGCCGCACGGCTTGGCGAGAACCGCCTGCAAATCCGCCAGGAAGTCGAAAAACTGGCGCTTTATGTCGGCCCCGCCAAGCGCGTGACAGAAGAAGACGCCATCGCCTGCATCGCTGAAGGTTCAACGCTTGATCTGGACCAAGCCCTGCTTGCGGCAACGGCAGGCGATGCGGCACTGGCAGACCGCGCGCTGGATCAGGCCTTTGCCGAGGGGGCAGCGGCAGTGCAGGTAGTGCGTGCAGCACTCAGGCATGTGCAGCGGCTGCATCTGGCAGCACTTGCGGTGGCGAAGGGTTCAAGCCCTGGCGATGCGCTGTCTTCCCTGCGCCCGCCGGTATTCTTCAAAAGCCGCCCGGCTTTTGAAAGGGCGCTGCGCCTTTGGCCCGCACCCGCGCTCTCGGCAGCTGGTGAGGCGCTGTTGGAAGCCGAACGCCACACCAAAACCACCGGCATGCCTGATCAGGCGATTGCGCGCGCGGCGGTCATGGCGCTGGCACGGGAAGCAGTGCTGCGCCGGCGTTAGGCCAGGCACTAAATTCTGATAAATTCAGCAATCTTCGTGTTTTGTCGTAGCGCTGCCAGATCATCCGCGCCCGGCAATTGCGGCCTGTCACGCTCAGCCGCCACCAGACAAAGAAAGCCAAGCGGCGCATCTTCCGCCGCGCGGAATTGATGCCATTCCATGGGCTGGATTTCGACCAGATCATGCTCGGCAATATCCGTGATCTCATCACCCACCAGACAAGCACCACGCCCGCGCAGGATCAGCACCCAATGGATATGCTCGTGGCGTTCAAGCGTGGAATGCCCGCCGGGCTGCACTTCAAAATAGCGCCATTGGACGGGCAGGCTTTCCGCCCCTTCAAACAGGATCTGGCGCGTCACATCCTTGTAAGGGCCGCCTTCCTTGTAGGACAGGACGGGCACGTTTTCCCAAGCATAAGAATTGAACCGACGCACGGTCATTCCGCGGCCTTTCCGGTTGCAACAGCCTTTTCAATCGCGGCCATAAAGGCGCGTGCGCCGGCTTCAGGTTCGGGCGAATGGCGCATCAGCGCGCCGCCAATCAGGAAAACGGCGTCATGGCCAAAGGCCGCCACCATGCTGTCAATGCGTTCAATCGTCATGCCGCCTGCCGGGGAAGGGAAACCCGGCCTCACATCGCCCAAGGGTTCCTGCATGGCAATGGCCAAATCCCGACATTCCTTCGGGGTGAAGGTAAAGCGCCCGCCGGCATTGGGAAAAACCGAGATATCAGAGCCGAAGATACGAAACAGGCGCCCGAGTAGCATGGCCGGCGTCATGCCATGCTCGGGGTCATGGAAATGCGTGCCGGTGAAGCTTGGATGCGTCATCACCGCCAGCCCGTATTTGCGCGCGAGGTAAAAACCCGTGTCTGGCCCAATCAGCAGCGGCGCAATCAGCGCACCGGCACAGCCCTCGGCGCGGGCAAATTCCATTTGTGCTTCGATCTGGTCAAAGCGCCCGGCGATCATCGGAAAATAGAGTGTCTTGCGCCCGGTCTTGGCATTGGCGTTGCGGATCGCTTCCTGAAGCCGCGAAACCCTTTCCTTAAAGGGGTGGAAGGGCTGGTCCATCAGCCCATGATCATCCTTGACCACATCAAGCCCACCCAGCGCATAGCCGGCGGCGAGGCGGGCCAATTCCTGCACGGAAAGCCCAAGCGGCTTGATCGCCGTCGCGGCCAAAGGCCGGCCATAGACGCCAAGCTTCTCGCGCAGCCCCGAAACACCAAAGCGCGGTCCGCCAAAGGCGCGGAGTTGATCACCGGTCAGGCGGATATCAATAATCTTGATGCGCCGCCTGATGGAGATATTGCCGAAAATGACATTCAGCAGATTGGGGACCGAATCATTGACGATATCGGCGCGGTAGCTGATTTCCACATCGAAAGCATGCGATGGCGGCGCGCAGGGCGTGATGGCTTCAACCTGCCCCACAATGCCCGCATCCCAGATCGGCCCTGGCACGCAATCGCCCGGGATTTCAACCGTTTCTTCAAGGCAGATATCCTTGGCATGCGCTTCAATGGGCCGGGAATCATCCGGGGTGATGCGATAGACAATCTGAAACCGCGGCGCGCCCATCAAACCCTGAAACCTCTCCAACCCTGCCAAAGGCCAGCCAAGCCGCGCTTAGCTGGCCCTGCCCCCTTTATGACAAGGTTATTACCGCGAAGTTTGGCCCTGGCGATAGGCGTTGCGGTCGAATGGGAAGAAACGCTTTGGGGTGCCGCAGATCAGCGCGTATGCACCCATTCAGGTTCATCAACCGGCACCAGGTCAGGCAGGTTCACCACCACTTCCTCAGTGCCGGAACGTACCAGCGCGCAATGCAGCGCCTCGGTCGCCGAGGCATTGATTTCCTGATGCGGCACATAGGGCGGCACCAGGAAGAAATCGCCCGCGCGCGCTTCGGTGATGAATTCCAGCCGATCCCCCCAACGCATATGGGCAGTGCCGCTGATGATGTAGATCACGCTTTCCAAAGCGCCATGATGATGCGCGCCGGTGCGCGAATTGGGCTCGATCCGATTGGTGCCGGCCCAAAGCGCCACCGATCCGCTGCGCGCGCCGCTGATGGCGACTTCGCGGTTCATGCCAAGGGTTTCCAGTGTGTCGGAACTTTTTGCACTCGCGCGCACATGCTTGATGCCGCGGGTGCGCCAATCAATCGGGGTCAGGGAATCGGGCATGGAGGGCTTTCCTTTTCTGGTTTCAATCGGGTTGCGCGCCGGTGCGGCGGACCAAGCCGGGCCAGCGCCGCGCTTCGGCCTGGATCAGGTGCGCGAATTGCGCGGGGCCTTGGCTGGTCACCTCAAAACCCTGGGCGGTGAGTTGTTCCGCGACCTCGGGCTTCGCCAGAATGCGGTCAAGCGCGCCGGCCAGGCGGCGAATGGCGGCGGGCGGGGTTTGCGCCGGGGCCAGGATGCCCTGCCAGGTAATCACCTCAAATTCCGGGAAGCCTGATGCGGCGATGGTGGGCACCTCCGGCAGGGCTGGGACGCGCTTGGCGCTGGTGACGGCGAGCGCGCGGAGCCGCCCGGCGCGGATATGTTCAATCGCAGCCGGCAGGGTGACAAACAGCGCCTGGATATGCCCGGCGACCAAGTCAATCACGGCAGGCCCGCCGCCGCGATAGGGCACATGGGTGAAGCCAAGCCCCGCATCCTGGGCGAAAAGCGCGCCGGCCAAATGGCCGATGGACCCATTGCCCTGGGAAGCGAGCGTCAGCTTGCCATCCGCCTGCCGCGCCCAGGCGATGAAGCCCGCCACATCCCGCACGGGGGCGGAAGGGTGCACCACCAGCACTTGCGGCGCGCGGACCGCTTCAATCACCGGGCTGAAATCCCGCACCGGGTCAAAGCCTACGCGCGGGTAAAGCGCCGGATTGATCGTGAGCGGGTCTGAGCCCACCAGCAGGGTCAGCCCATCCGGCGCGGCGCGCGCCACCAATTCGAAGCCGATATTGCTGCCGGCACCGGGCTTGTTTTCCGTGACGACATTTTGGCCGAGCGCTTCGGTCAAATGCTTGGCGAGCAAGCGCCCGAGGATATCGAGGCTGCCGCCGGGTGCGACGGGGACCACGATGCGCAGCGCCCGGTCCGGGTTCCAGGCGGTATCGGCACGGGCGGGGGCGGCGAAGAGCCCGGCGGAGGCGAGCAAGGCAGAGCGTAGCAGCAGGTCGCGGCGGAGTGTCATGGCGAGAAATCCCGTTTGAAGTGTAAAATTTTTCTCTCAAATGGCGAAAAATATCAAGAAAAAAGATTTTATTTTCTCACGCCAGACCTCGCCAAAGGCTTCCCTACCGCGCGGCGCTGGGAAGATTTTTCTCCCCTCACCCATCCCCAGGCTTGGACCGGCGCGACTGCCCGTGCCAATACTCGCGCCATGACGCCGCAGGATTTCATTCGCAAATGGAAGGCCAATACCCGCGCCGAACGGGCGGCGGTGCAGGAACATTTCATTGATCTTTGCGCCCTGCTTGGCGAGGCAACGCCCAATACAGACCCAACCGGCGCCACTTACGCCTTTGAAAAAGGCGCCACCAAGGCCACCGGCGGCGAAGGCTGGGCGGATGTTTGGAAGCGCGCTTGCTTTGGGTGGGAATACAAGGGCAAGCACAAGGACCTTGAAGCCGCGCATCGCCAGCTATTGCTTTACGCAGGCGCCCTCGAAAATCCGCCGCTGCTGATCACTTCCGATATCGAAAGGATTGTTATCCGGACGAATTGGACCAATGCCATCAGCGACCGGCATGAAGTGACTCTGGAAGACCTTCTGGAACCGGCCAAGCGCGCCATTCTGAAGGCCGCCTTTAGCGACCCCGAAAAGCTGCGCCCCACAAAAACGCGCCAGGCATTGACCGAACAGGCCGCCGCGGATTTTGCGGAATTGGCTGGCCGGTTGCGGGCGCGTGGCCATAACCCGCATGATGTCGCGCATTTCGTCATTCGCCTGGTGTTTTGCCTTTTCGCCGATGATGTGGCGCTGCTGCCCCAAGGGCTGTTTGAGCGGATGCTGCAAGCGGCTGAGGCCAATCCGGCCCGCTTCGCTGATTTCGCTTCCCGCCTGTTCCGCGCCATGAAGGACCCGGGCGGAGAGATAGATTTCACCCCCGTGCCCTGGTTCAATGGCGGCTTGTTTGATGATGATACCGCACTGGCGCTGGACCTTGCGGATATCAAGCTGCTGACGCGGGTTGCTGCGCTTGATTGGGCGGAAATAGACCCTTCCATTCTGGGCACCCTGTTTGAACGCGGGCTGGACCCCGATAAGCGCAGCCAGCTTGGCGCCCATTACACGGACCGAGAGAAAATCAGCCGCCTGGTGGATGCCACCATCACGCGCCCCCTGCTTGCCGAATGGGCGGGCGTGAAGGCGGGCATCGCCGCCGCGCTGGAACGAGAAGCCGCCGCCCAGAATACGCGGGCCAAGAACAAGGCCGGCGCCGAGGCTTCCGGCGCCTATAAGGGGTTTCTGGATCGGCTGCGCGCCTTCCGCGTGCTGGACCCTGCCTGCGGTTCCGGCAATTTTCTCTATCTTGCCTTGCTGGCGCTGAAAGACCTTGAAGTGCGCGCCTCGGTCGAGGCGGAGGCTTTGGGCCTGCCGCGCGAATTTCCGCAAGTGGGGCCGGAAGCGGTTTGCGGCATTGAAATCAACCCCTATGCCGCCGAATTGGCGCGAGTTTCGGTATGGATTGGGCATATCCAATGGGCGCGGCGCAATGGCCTGCCGCTGCCCTCAGACCCGGTATTGCGGCCCCTTCATACGATTGAATGCCGTGATGCGGTGCTGGGGCCGGATGGCCAACCTGCCCCCTGGCCCAAGGCCGATGCGATTATCGGCAACCCGCCCTTTCTGGGCGCCAACGCCATGATCGGTACCTTGGGGGAGGATTACACGGCGCAACTGCGCGCTGCCTTTGCCGGGCGCCTGCCCGGCGGGGTGGATTTGGTGTGCTATTGGTTTGAACGCGCACGGGAAGAAGTGAACGCCGGGCGGACGCAACGTGTTGGCTTGGTGGCAACGCAGGCGATCCGAAAAGGTGCCAGCCGCAGTGTCCTTGACCGCATCCAGGCCGATGCAACGATTTTCGAGGCTTGGAGCAACGAGCCTTGGAATCTTGACGGCGCGGCGGTGCGCGTTTCGCTTGTCGCTTTTGCGAAACGGCATCACGGGCCGACGATGCTTGATGGTGCCGAGGTGCCGACCATTCATGCCGATCTTTCGGGTGGGGGTGCGAACCTGACCACGGCGCGCGGCCTTGCGGAGAATATGCGCCTTTCATTTCAAGGCCCCGTAAAGGTTGGTCCCTTCGATGTGGATGGCGCAATAGCGCGGGGCTGGCTTGCCGCACCGCTGAATGCCAACGGCAAACCCAATACCGATGTTGTGCGCCCCATCATGAACACAGCCGACATTACCGGGCGTTCTTCCGATACCTGGATTGTTGATTTCGCCAGCCTCAGCGAAGCAGATGCCGCCTTTTATGCGGCGCCCTTCGCGCATGTGGTGCGGGAGGTTAAGCCCTTTCGCGAGCAGAACCGCGACCGGCAACGCCGCGAAAAATGGTGGCTCCTCGGTCGTTCCGGTGGTGATCTGCGCGCCGCCTTGGCGCCATTCACGCGCTATATCGCGACGCCACGGGTCGCAAAGCATCGGCTTTTCGTTTGGCTGGCCGCGCAGGTTTTGCCTGATAGTCGGGTTTTCGCAATTGCCCGCGACGACGACACAAGTTTCGGCATTCTGCATAGCCGCTTTCATGAAGCCTGGGCGCTCGGCAATGCCTCACGGCACGGCGATGGCGATGATGGCGGGCGTCCGACCTATAACAACCAAACCTGCTTCGAAACCTTCCCCTTCCCCTCTGGCCTGACCCCAAACCTGCCCGCCGCAAGCTACGCCGAAGACCCACGCGCCAAAAACATTGCCGCAGCGGCGCGGGCTTTGGTGGAAGCGCGCGACCGCTGGCTCAACCCGGCAGATTTGGTGGAAACCGTGCCGGAAGTCGTACCCGGCTTCCCAGACCGTATCCTGCGGCGCAGGCCTTGAAGGCGCGCACCCTGACCAAGCTCTATAATACGCGCGGCACGCCCGAAGGCGCCTGGCTTGATGGCCTGCATCGGAAGCTGGATGAAGCCGTGGCCGCCGCCTATGGCTGGCCCGCCGATATCAGCGAAGAAGATGCCCTTGGCGCCTTGCTCGCGCTTAATCAGGCGCGACCTGCCGGGGCTTAAAGCGCATCAATGTATGGAAAGAGAAGGTGAGCCGAAGAACGCCTGCCGTCCCTCGACCGCCGCACACGCCTAAGAGCAGGGCAGGCCCGCCAGCAATGTGAAGCATCACCTTCTGAAAGCTTTATATCGCCGCGTGCGGCGCCCCGCAAGAAAAACCCGAAAGGGCACGGCAAAAAAATGAGGGGCTCTGCCAGACAGGCCCCCCTGCTCCGCCGATGCTGACGAGGATCTGGCCTCCCTACAAGCGGTCACGCGAAAACGTTTATCGGCGCAGCCGGCGCAGATCAAGACATTTCATCACCGAGGATGAAACGGTTCAGCTTTGATAAGGTGGGGTGAGGAAAGGTGAGCCGAGGAACGCCTGCCGTCCCTCGGCCGCCGCACACGCCTACGAGGAGGGCAGGCCTCTCAGCGGAATGAAGCATCACCTTATGCAATTTGTATATCACCGCGTCCGGTGCCCCGCAAGAAAAACCCGCAAACGCCAAAACCAAGCGCCAACCGCCGCGCCAGGGTCATTCCCCCAAGCGCCTAGTTGCTCTATCAGCCTTTCGCAATGCAGCACGGCGAAGCGAGGGCCTGGGCCATGGCGGAAATCTATTTCTTTGAAGACCTGACGGTGGGGCTGACCGCCAAATTTTCCAAAACCATCACGGAAGCCGATATCGTGCTGTTCGCCGCCGTCACTGGCGATACCAACCCCATGCATCTGGATGCGGAATATGCTGCCACCTCCATTTTCAAGGAACGCATTGCCCATGGCATGCTGGCCGCCGGCCTGATCACCAAGGTGCTGGGCACGCAACTCCCCGGGCCGGGCACGATTTATATGTCCCAGACGCTGAAGTTTCGCGCCCCGGTGAAAATCGGGGAGACCGTCACCGCCATTGTCGAAGTCGCCGCTTTGCACCCCGAAAAGCACCGCGCGACGCTGAAGACCGTGTGCCTGGTCAAGGGTGAGCCGGTGCTGGAGGGGGAGGCGTTTGTCTCCGTCCCCTCCCGCGCCGCGTCTGCCACCAGCAAAGCAGCGGAGTAAGCCCATGCGCCGCGTTTGTGTTTTCGCCGGCTCCGCCGCCGGCGCCCGCCCTGAATATGCCGCCGCCGCCGCCGCCCTGGGCCGAGAGGTCGCCGCGCGCGGGCTTGGCCTGGTTTATGGCGGGGGCGGCGTTGGGCTGATGGGCGCGGTTTCGGCTGCCGCCCAAGATGCGGGCGCCGAGGTGATTGGCATCATCCCCCATGGGCTGGTGGCGCGCGAAGCGGGTGCCAAACAGCTCAAGGATATGCGCGTGGTTGCTTCCATGCATGAACGCAAGGCGCTGATGGCCGAGCTTTCCGATGGCTTCATCGTGCTGCCCGGCGGCTATGGCAGCCTGGAAGAAGCTGTGGAAACGCTCACCTGGTTGCAGCTTGGCATTCAACGCAAGGGCATCGTTTTTGTGGATACGCTTGGCTATTGGCAGAAGCTGATGGCCGCACTTGATCACATGGTGGCGGAAGGTTTTGTGCGGGGCGAAATGCGCGCTGCGGCCATGCTGGCGCCGGATGGTGCTAGCGCGATTGATGCGCTGGCACGCTTCACACCGCCCGATGTGCCGCGCTGGCTGAAGCCCGGGGAAGCCTGATGGCAGCGCATATATTCTCTGATTGGCGTTCCATCCCCAAGGAAGCGCGCGCCGCGACTGTGGCGCTTGGCAATTTTGATGGCGTGCATCTGGGGCATGTTGCGGTGTTGAAGGCAGCGCAGGCGGCGCGGCCTGATCTGCCGCTGGCCGTGCTGACCTTTGAGCCGCATCCGCGCGAACACTTCCGCCCGGATGATCCGCCCTTTCGGCTGACGCTGCTGCCGGCCAAGGCCGCTTGCCTTGTGGATTCCGGTGCGCGCTTTGTCTATGCGCTCAGCTTTGATGATGAATTCGCCGCACTTTCGGCGGAAGCCTTTGTGGAACAGGTGTTGCACAAGGCGCTGGGGGCGAAGCATTTGGCGAGCGGCCCTGATTTCGCCTTTGGCAATCGGCGCGGCGGCGATGCGCGGTTTCTGGCGCGGGAGGCTGCCGCGCGCGGCATGGGGCTTTCCATTGTGCCGCCGGTAGAACAGGGGGGGGAGGCCATATCCTCCACCCGCATCCGCCGGCTATTGCAGGATGGCTATCCGGATCGGGCGGCGGAAAAGCTTGGCCGGCCATGGGAAATCCGCGGCACTGTGGTGCATGGGGATAAGCTTGGGCGGGTGCTTGGCTGGCCGACCGCGAATATCTGGCTCGACCGGCATTTGGAACCGGCGCGGGGGGTTTATGCCGTGACCGTCGCGCTGCCTGGCGGGGGGACGGCCAAGGGGGTCGCCAATATCGGGCGGCGGCCAACGCTCGGCGGCGATAAGGTGACGCGGTTGGAGGTTTATATCTTCGATTTCGCGGCCGATATTTACGGCCAGGAAATCGGCGTGCGGCTGGTGCAGTTCCTGCGGCCCGACGCTAAGTTCGACGGGTTGGAAACGCTGAAAGCCGCGATTGGCGAAGATGTGCTGGCAGCCCGTCGCATTCTGGGATAATCATCTGACATGAATGAAAATGCTCCACCCGATTTTTGGCAGAAACATTTGGCCCAACAAAAAACCATGTTGGAAGAATTGGCAGCGCTGCGCGCAACGCTGCGCGAACAGGTGATCAAGCTACAAGCCCAGGAACAAGGCATAAAGAACCTTGCCGGCATAGTTCACTGGCAGTCCGAGGTCCAGCGGAGCATCATGCGGGCAAGCCTAGCAGCCGCTGACGGGCGCCATGCTGATCCGCTTTCTCTGACCCGTGCCTATGCTCAGGTCTATAGCCAGAATGGTGAAGACGGGATTACGGCAGAAATTTTCAGGCGTATTGGCACGCGCGACCGATATTTTGTTGAAATTGGCACCCAGAACGGCCTGCAATGCAATACACGACTGCTTTTGGAAGCAGGCTGGCGCGGCGTATGGTTGGAGGGGAGCGAAAAAATGGCACAGGAAGCGCAGCTGTATTTCCAACCTTTCGTGGAATCTGGCGCCCTCAAGATCCTGTTCGGCATGGTCGAGCCCGAGAATGTTGAGGCATCGCTTGACCAACTGGAGGTACCGGAACAATTCGACTACCTCTCATTGGATATTGATCAACATACCCATAGCGTCTGGCGCGCCATGAAGCGTCGGGCGCGCGCCGTATGTATCGAACAGAATGCCGCCATCCCGCCCAGCATGCCATTGGAAGTTCCTTTTGACCGCACAAAACATTGGGATGGCACAAATTGGTTTGGCGCGGGGCTGAAGGCGCTGGAATTGATCGGCGTCGCCAAGGGCATGCATTTGGTTGGGTGTGAAATGACCGGCGCCAACGCCTTCTTCGTGACGGCGGATGAAACTGACGGGCGTTTTCGTGCGCCCTTTACCGCGGAGACACATTATCAGCCGGCCAGCTACGCGCTTTTGGCCCATACCGGTCACGCTCCATCTCCGGTGTCTCGCCACTGGGTCCACTCGCCCGAAGCGACGCAGCTTGCCCCATCCCCCGGGCGCTCCCCAAAAGGCTCAGTATGAACCAGCTTTTGGCGCGGCACATTACCCGCCCGGCCTTCCGCTGAAGGCCGGGAAGCCCCGTCCCGTATTTTGCACCGGCTCCACCGCAGACCGGCGACCCGAGATTAGCCCGCAAGGCTCGAAAACATGACAGATAGCCCCAAAGAGGCCCGCGATTACCGCGGTACCGTCTTCCTGCCGCAGACCGGCTTTCCCATGCGTGGCGATTTGCCGAAGCGTGAACCCGATACGCTGGCGCGCTGGGAACGCCTGAAACTTTGGGAAAGGCTCCGCGCGCAATCCAAAGGGCGCGAGAGTTTCGTGCTGCATGATGGCCCGCCCTATGCCAATGGCAATCTGCATATCGGCCATGCGCTGAATAAGATTCTGAAGGATGTGATCAACCGCGCCGCGCAAATGGCGGGGTTTGACGCGAATTACGTCCCCGGCTGGGATTGCCACGGCCTGCCGATTGAATGGAAGGTTGAAGAAGAATACCGCAATAAGGGCCGCGACAAGGATGCGGTGCCCGTTCTGGATTTCCGCGCCGAATGCCGCGCCTATGCCGAACATTGGCTTCAAGTGCAGCGCGAAGAATTCATCCGCCTTGGTGTCGCGGGCGATTGGGCGGATCGCTATGCGACAATGGATTTCGCCTCAGAAGCCGCGATTGCGGGGGAGATCGGCAAGTTTCTGATGAATGGGTCGCTCTATCGCGGCCTGCGCCCCGTGATGTGGAGCCCGGTTGAGAAAACCGCGCTGGCGGAAGCGGAGATTGAATATCACGATCATGTCAGCCCGACGCTGCATGCGAAGTTCCGCATTCGAAAACCAACACTTAATGTACCATTCGGGACCAGTATTGTCATTTGGACTACCACGCCTTGGACCATCCCAGGCAATCGGGCAATCGCCTATGGTCCAGACATTGACTACGTGGTCATTGAAGTCGAAGAGGTAAATGAAGGTTCTCATCTCAAGCGTGGCGATAACCTAATTGTAGCGTCACAGCTTCTACCTAATTTCTTGAAGGATGCTCAAATCGCTGCGTTTGAACAAAAAGGTAAAGAGTTCAAAGGTGCGGAATTAAAAGGAACAATTACCGAGCATCCTCTTTACAACCACAATTTTAACGTCCTCCAACAGATGGGAAAACTACCGACCGGCATGGAAGAATTTGCGGTATGGGGCAACTATGATTTCGAAGTGCCTCTGCTGCCGGGTGATTTCGTTACCACCGACGCAGGAACGGGCTTTGTGCATATCGCGCCCGGCCATGGCGAGGATGACTTCAATTTAATCCGAGCCTATAATGCTTCCGTTGTCCACGATCCCACGAAACAAATTGATATCCCTGAAACCGTCAATGATGACGGCACCTTCACCCATCACGCGCCGGGGTTTGAGGGCTTGCATGTCTTCAAGGCGCATACAGCCGTTTATGCGGCGATGGAGGCAGCAGGGACGCTCGCCGCGACAGGGAAGCTGACCCATAGCTATCCGCATAGCTGGCGGTCCAAGAAGCCCGTGATTTTCCGAGCCACACCGCAATGGTTTATCGCCATGGATGATGCCAATGCGATCCGCGCGAAATCTTTGGATGCCATCGCCAAGACACATTTCGTGCCGGAGGCGGGGCGCAACCGCATCGGTTCCATGGTGGCCGCGCGCCCTGATTGGTGTATCAGCCGCCAGCGCGCCTGGGGCGTGCCGATCCCGGTATTCGTGGATCGCCGCTCGGGTGAACCCCTGCGTGATCCCGCGATTATGGAACGCATCATTGCCGCCTTCACTTCGGAAGGGGCGGATGCCTGGTATAAGCCCGGTGCTGCGGCGCGGTTCCTGGGTGAAGGGCGCGATCCGGCGGCCTATGAACAGGTGATGGATATTGTGGATGTCTGGTTTGAATCAGGCTCCACCCACGCCTTTGTACTGCCGCCGCGTGGCCTGCCCTTCCCGGCTGATCTTTATCTGGAAGGGTCGGACCAGCATCGCGGCTGGTTCCATTCATCCTTGCTGGAATCCGTCGGTACCAATGGTGTCGCGCCCTTCAAGGCGGTGCTGACGCATGGTTTTGTGCTGGATGAGCAAGGGCGGAAAATGTCCAAATCCATGGGCAATGTCACCGCACCGCAGGATGTGATGAAGCAATATGGGGCGGATATTCTGCGCCTTTGGGTGATGAATTCCGACACATCGCTGGATTTGCGCATCGGCCCCGAAATCCTGAAGCAACAGGCGGAATTGTATCGGCGCATCCGCAATACGCTGCGCTGGCTGCTCGGTAATTTGGATGGTTTCACGGAAGATGAAACCGTGCCTTACGCCGAATTGCCGGAGCTTGAGCGTTGGTTGCTGCATCGCTTGACTGAATTGGATGCGAAGATCAGGCGTGCGGTAGAAACCCATGACTGGACCGGGGTTTATCCTGAAATCCATCAATTCTGTGCCACTGATCTTTCCGCGTTTTACTTCGATATCCGGAAGGACAGTCTTTACTGTGATGCCGCGGATGCGCCGCGCCGGCGTGCGGCGCGCACCGTGCTTGATATTCTGCATCGCTGCCTTTGTGCATGGTTCGCGCCGGTTCTGGTGTTCACGGCGGAGGAAGCTTGGCTTGCGCGTTTCCCGGATGAGCAGGGCAGCGTGCATTTGCTCGATTTCCCCTTTGTGCCGGAAGGCTGGAAGGACCCGGCGCTAGCCGCGAAATGGTCTCGGTTGCGCGATTTGCGCCGCGCCGTGACGGGCGCGCTTGAACGTGCGCGTGTCGCGCAGGAGATTGGGTCTTCCTTGCAGGCCGCCCCGGTGTTGCATGTGGGCGCTGAGGATGCCGCTTTGCTTTCGCCGGAATTATGGGCAGAGCTTTGCATCACTTCTGGCTTTGCGCTTTCGACTGAAGCCGCGCCTTCGGGCGCCTTTATGGCCGATGGCGTCGCGGATGCCGCGGCGGTCTTCCACCCCGCCCCCGGTGTGAAGTGTGATCGCTGCTGGCGTGTTCTTCCCGAAGTCGGCGAATGCAGTTCCCACCCCACACTCTGCCGCCGCTGCGACGCGGTGGTTGAGGCGCTTTAATGTCGGCGGGGTCCGGGGAGACACTGTCTCCCCGGCGGGGGCCCGGGGGCAGCGCCCCCGGCCTGCTCCGCCTCGGTTTGTTGTTTGCCGGTTTTATCTTCGTTTTTGACCAATTGTCGAAATGGTTCGTGTTGGATGTCTTGTCGTTGCCCGAGGTCCAGCACATCCCCTTATTCTCAGCAGGCCCCTTCGGCCTGGACCTGACCATGGTCTGGAATCGCGGTGTGACCTTTGGCCTGTTTTCCGGCGATGGACCTTGGAACCATTTGATTTTGGCTGGGCTTGCGGTGGCGATTGCCGTGTTTTTGCTCCGTTGGCTGGCGCGGGCCGAGGGGCGGATGGTGGCGCTGGCGCTGGGTGCCGTGATTGGTGGCGCCTTTGGCAATGTCTTGGATCGCGTGCGTTTTGGGGCGGTGGTGGATTTCGTGGATACCCATGCCTGGGGCTGGCATTGGTATGTGTTCAATGTGGCGGATGCGGCGATTGTCTGTGGCGTTGGGGCGTTGTTGCTGGATGCCTTGTTGCCGCCACGCCAAACGCCTAAAGATAGCCTATGAATCGGCGCTCCAAGACCCTCCTTCCCGCCCTTGCCACGCTGCTGCTTGTCGGCTGTGGGGAGAATACGGCGCGCACCCTTGGCTTCATTCGCGATGCGCCCGATGAATTCCGTGTGACCACCAGGGCGCCGCTTTCCATGCCGCCGGATATGGCGGGGGGCCTGCCGTCACCGCGCCCAGGCGCCGCGCGCCCGATGGAACGCAGCCAGCGTGAGGAGGCAGAGGCGGTGCTGGTGCCTTCCCTGGCGCTTAGGGACCCGCGCCAGCAACCGCGCGCGACTGGCGGCAGCGTTGGCGAAGTGGCGCTTTTGCAGGCGGCGGGGCCTTCAGCGTCGCGCGATATTCGCCGCCAAGTGGATGACGAAAGCCAAAGGCTGGATCGCCCCCCGCGTGATTTGGCGGATCGGTTGATTTTCTGGCGTGACCCGCCGGCGCCTGGCATTGCCGTGGACCCTGCGCGGGAAAGGCAGCGCATTCGCGAAAATGCCGCGCTTGGGATTGAGGGTACGGCTGGGGATACGCCCATCCAGCAGCCGCGGGCGCAAAGCTGGTGGCAGAGGCTCGGCTTCTAAAGCATTATTGGGCTGGATTCCGGGCCAGCTGATACCATTTCTGGGGGCATGATGCGCTTGACCCGACGCCAAACCCTTGCCTCCGCCGCTGCGCTTTGCGCGGCAAGCCCCGCCATCGCCCAGAATGCCGCGCCGCCACCGCCGCAGCGCCCGCTTTTCGGCGCCAAGCATTGGCGCTTGGTCAATGGGTTGGAGGTTGCCTTCATTCCCTTCAGCCGGGCGCCGGTGGTGACGCAGTATTTGTTTTTCGCCGCCGGCGGGGCGGAAGACCCGGCGGGCCGTTCGGGGGTGGCGCATTTCCTGGAACACATGATGTTCAAGGGCAGCCCGAAGGTGGGCGTTGGTGATTTCTCGCGCTTGGTGGCGCGGGAAGGCGGCAATGATAATGCCTTCACGTCGCGTGATGTGACCGCCTATCACCAGGCGGTGGAGGCTTCGCGCCTTGGCATGATCCTGGAGATGGAGGCGGACCGCATGGCCGCCGCGCTGATCCCGCAGGAATTCATGGAAAGCGAACGCGGCGTGGTGCTGGAAGAACGCCAGCAAAGGACAGATTCCAACCCGAGGGCGCGTTTTCGGGAGGCGTTTACGGCAGCGCTCTGGGGCCGGCAGCATTGGGCTGGGCGGCCCATTATCGGCTGGGAAGATGAAATCCGCGCCATTTCCCGCGATGATTTGGCCGGGTTTCATGCGCGGTTCTACGCGCCGGCCAATGCGACCTTGGTGATCAGCGGCGCCGTGCCGGAAGAAGAAGTCCGGCGCCTGGTGGATAAGCATTATGGCGGCATCCCTGCTCGGCAGGCTGCGCAGCGGGATCGTGCGCCCACGCCCATGCAGGCGGCGGAGCCCCGGCTACTGCGGCGTGACCCCATGACACGGGATGCGCTGTTCCTGAAGGCCTGGATGGCGCCTTCGCTCACGGCTGGAGAGCGCGCGCATGCGCTGCCGCTTGAAGTGCTTTCGCATCTCTTGGGCGGTGGGCAGGGCAGCCGGCTGCATAAGGCGTTGGTGGAAACCGGCCTCGCGGTCTCTGCCGGTACTGGGTATGATGGCGATGCGGCGGGGATGACGGAATTTTTCCTCTCGGCCATGCCGCGCCCAGGGGTTACACCGGAACAGCTGGAAGAAGCCGCCAACGGCGTGATTGAAACCCTGATCCAGCAGGGTCCCACGGAAGCGGAAGTGGTGCGGGCGGTCCGCCAGCTTACCGCAGGCGCAATGCTGGCGCTGGATGGCTTTGGCGCCGGGCCGCGCATGGTGGGGGGGACGCTGGCGATTGGCTTACCGCTGGAAGCGGTGGAATTCTGGCCAGCGCGGATCAGTGCCGTGACACGTGATCAGGTAGAAGCTGCGGCAAGGGCCGTGCTGCCAAGCGCGCCCAATACCGCCGCCTGGCTGGTGCCCGGCGCATGACTACCCCCTTTCGCCTTCCCATTCAGAGGGTTGCCGCCAACGGGCTGACTGCGTGGCTGGTGGAAGATCATTCCGTGCCTGTGGTCTCCCTTTCCTGGTCTTGGTCCGGCGGTGCGGCGCTTGATGCACCCGGGCGGGAGGGCACGGCGAGCCTTGCGACTGCGCTGCTGACGGAAGGGGCCGGGGATATGCCGGCAGCCGCCTTCACTGATGCGCTGCGCGATGCCGGCATTGGGCTTTCCCTAAGCGCTGGCCGGGATGATGTGGATGGCGGTTTTCGCTGCCTGATTGACGCTCTGCCAGAAGCCGAGCGCCTGGCGCGCTTGGCGATGACAGCGCCGCGGCTGGATCAATCGGCGGTTGAAAGGCTCAGGGCACGTGCCATTGCGGGCGCAAGGCAGGCGCTGGAAACACCGCGCGGCCAGGCGGGGCGTGCCTTTTGGGCAGCGGCCTACCCGACCCATACGGCGGGGCGGCCTTCAGGCGGCACCGCGGAAAGCCTGGCTGCCATCAGCGCCGAGGATTTGCGCGGGCTGCTTGGCCAGCAATTGCGGCGAGAGGGGCTTACCATTGCCGCCGCAGGCGCCATCAAGCCAGAGGCACTGGCCGCGCTGATGTATCGGCTTTTCTCGGGGCTGCCTGCAGGCGCGCCCACAACGCCAGCAACGCTGCCCGGCTTCACCAATTTTGGCCATCGCGTGATCGGCATGGATAGCCCGCAATCCCAGGCGATCTTCGGGCATGAGGGAATCGGCGCGCGGGATCAGGATTTTGAAGCGGCGCAGGTGATGCTGCGCATTTTCGGTGGCGGTGGGTTTTCATCGCGCCTCACGGAATCTGTGCGGGTGCGACGGGGCCTGACCTATGGCATCGGGCTTGGGCTGGATACGAGCTTTGGCGGCGGCGTTCTGGTGGGTAGTGTTGCCAGTGACAATGGCAAGATTGCAGAAGCGCTTTCGGTAACACGCGATGAGTGGGCGCGCATGGCCGCCGATGGGCCAAATGATGCGGAAATGGCGGAAGCCATTGCGTTTTTGACCGGGTCGCTCGCGCTGCAATTCACCGATAGCCGGCGCATCGCCAATACGCTGCTGGCCATGCAGCGCAATGGACGAGCGATTGATTGGCTGGATGGGCGTGACGGCAGGCTGCGCGCCATTACCCGCGATGATGCGGCGCGGGTGGCGCGACGGCTGCTGAAGCCAGATGCGCTTTCGGTGACGGTGGCGGGCAGGCCGGTTGGCCTATAGCACTGGGATCTTATGAAATTCCCGCAATTTTTCGGTAACTTCGTTCTCTTGATGAAATAACTGCTGTTTTTAGGCGCATAAGCGCGGGGGCCCGCTGTTGATTTGCCACTGATTTGGGCGGCAGCGCGCTTTTTGGCGCCCGACTGGGGGTGAAAACCCTGGCACGCAATTCGCAAACCTCACGAGCCGGCAAGCATCACCGCGCCAGGGGCGCGGCTCCCCCTGCCCCCCAGTCTGGAGAACAGCGATGACAGATATTCTCAGCCACCGCCTCACACGCCGCGCGGCCCTGCTTGGCATGGGCGCGGCCTTGGCAACCCCAGCAATCCATGGCGCTTCCGCGCAGGCAGCCCCCATCAAGGTCGGCGTGCTGCATTCGCTTTCCGGCACCATGGCCATCAGCGAAACCGCGCTGCGCGATACCGTGCTGATGATGGTGGAAGGCATCAATAGCCGTGGCGGCTTGCTTGGCCGCCGCGTGGAAGCCGTGGTGGTGGACCCCGCTTCCAACTGGCCGCTTTTCGCCGAAAAGGCGCGCGAGCTTTTGCAAGTGGCGAAGGTGGATGTGACCTTTGGCTGCTGGACCTCGGTCAGCCGCAAATCCGTGCTGCCCGTTTTTGAAGAATTGAACGGCTTGCTGTTCTACCCGGTGCAGTATGAGGGTGAAGAGCAATCCAAGAACGTTTTCTACACCGGCGCCGCGCCGAACCAGCAGGCGATCCCGGCGGTTGAATATTTGATGTCGAAGGATGGCGGTGAGGCGCGCCGCATTGCGCTGCTTGGCACCGACTATGTCTATCCGCGCACCACGAACCGCATCCTGCGCGCCTTCCTGAACAGCAAAGGCATCGCGGATGCCGATATCATGGAAGAATATACGCCCTTCGGCCATTCCGATTGGCAGGGCATTGTGGCGCGCGTGAAGCGGTTTGCTGGCGAAGGCAAGCGCACCGCGATTGTTTCCACCATCAATGGCGATGCCAATGTTCCGTTCTATCGTGAACTCGGCAATCAGGGGATCAAGGCAGAAGATATTCCATCCGTTGCATTCTCGGTCGGTGAAGAAGAATTGGCCGGCATTGATACCAAGCCGCTGGTTGGCCATTTGGCCGCCTGGAATTATTTCATGAGCGTGAACAGCCCCGCCAATACGGAATTCAAGAACCAGTGGCAGGCCTTCATCAAAAACCCGCGCCGCGTGACGAATGACCCGATGGAAGCAACGCTTGTCGGCTTCAGGATGTGGGCGCAGGCGGTAGCCAAGGCCGGCACCACGGCGGTGGATCCGGTACGTGAGGCGATGTATGGCCAGAAGGTGGATGCGCCTTGCGGCTATACGCTTGAAATGCATCGCAACCATCATTTGTCCAAGCCCGTGATGATTGGCGAAGTGATGGAAAACGGTCAGTTCAACATCGTCTGGAAAACGCCTGGACCGATTGTTGCCGAAAACTGGTCTCCCTTCATTCCGGAAAACGCGAATCGTCGTCGCTAATCGGTTGGGGGCGGTGGTTTCGATCACCGCCCCAAACGTCGAATGAAAAATCTTATCCTCACGCTGTTGCTGGTCCTTGGCCTTTCGCCCATGGCCTGGGCGCAGGATGACTTCACCGCCACCGCGCTGCGGCTTGGCGGCAGCTTTGGCGAACAGGCGGAAGCGGTTGAAAAGCTTGGCCTGAGTGGCGATCCGCGCGCCTTGCCGATCTTGCAGGCGCTGTCAGATGGGCGGCTTGCGCGCATGGCCGATGGCGCGCTGCGCATTGGTGAGGCTGATGCGTTGACAGGCGCGCCCGCCGATATTGCCGGCGCCAGCGCCGTGCGCATCAATAACCGCGTACGCGCGGCGCTGCGCATTGCGCTTGGGCGTTTGCAGATTGTCTCCCCCGACCCGGCGGAACGATTACGCGCCGCGGATGGGATTTTGCGCAGCCGCAGCGCGCAGGATTTGCCGCTTTTGGATGCAGCGCTTGCGCGTGAAACCGTGCCGCGCATTCGCGAAAGGCTGCTGCTGGCACAAGGCGCGGCGCGGCTTGCTTCCGATGATGAGGCGCTGAAGCGCGCTGGCGTTGAAAGCCTCGGCGCTTCTGGGTTCGAGGCAGCGCGGACAGTGCTGTTGGAAGCGCGCGCGGGTAATACCGGTTTGGCCGAGGCGATTGATGCGGCGGTCGCGCGCATTGATCGGCAATTGGCCTTTCGCCGTGCCGGGGAATTACTGTTCCAGGGGCTGTCGCTTGGGTCTGTTTTGTTGCTAGCCGCACTTGGCTTGGCGGTGACCTTTGGCGTCATGGGCGTGATCAATATGGCGCATGGCGAATTCGTCATGCTTGGCGCCTACACAACCTTTCTGGTGCAGGAAGCTTTGCGCGGCACCATCCTGGCGCCTTGGGCCTTGCCGCTTGCGGTTCCCGCAGCCTTTCTGGTGACGGCACTTTTGGGCGCGGCCATGGAACGCGGCCTGATCCGGCATCTTTACGGGCGACCGCTTGAAACTCTGCTGATGACCTTTGGCGTCGGCATGGTGTTGCAGCAGGCGGTGCGGCTGATTTTTGGCGCGCAGAACAGGGAAGTTTCAAGCCCCGCTTGGATGCAGGGCACCTTGATGCTGCCGGGCGAGATCAGCGTCACGCAAAACCGGCTTTGGATTATTGTCTTTGGCATTGCCGTGCTTCTGCTGGTCATGGCGGCCATTCGCTTCACGCGCTTCGGGCTTGAAATGCGCGCCGTGGTGCAGAACCGGCGCATTGCGGCCACCATGGGTATTCGCACCGGGCGGGTGGATGCGCTGACCTTTGCCTTCGGGTCAGGCATTGCCGGCATGGCGGGCGTGGCGCTGTCGCAGATTGACAATGTCTCCCCCAATCTCGGCACGGGCTATATTGTGGATAGCTTCATGGTGGTGGTGTTTGGTGGTGTCGGCAGCCTGGCAGGCACGCTGATCGGTGCGCTGACACTTGGGGTCGTGAATAAATTGCTCGAACCCTATGCAGGGGTAGTGCTGGCGAAGGTTGCAGTGCTGGTAGGCATCATGTTGTTCATCCAGCGCCGGCCGAAGGGGCTATTCGCCCTCAAGGGTCGGGCGGCGGATCAATGACCATGCCCGGTATTTCTGCATGGCGGTTCAATCTGCGCGTCGCGCTGATGGGGCTAATTTTCGTGCTGCTTCTGCTGCCGCCGCTGTTGAATGCGCTGCCCGCCGGCCATCCACTGCGCGTTTCGGATTTTGTGGTCGCCGTCACCGGCAAATGGATCTGCTACGCGATCCTGGCACTTTCGATTGATCTCGCCTGGGGTTATGCGGGTATCCTCAGCCTTGGGCATGGCGCCTTCTTTGCCCTTGGTGGCTATGCCATTGGCATGCATCTGATGCGCCGGATTGGCGATCGTGGCGTTTATGGCCACCCGGTGCTGCCGGATTTCATGGTGTTTTTGGGTTACAAGGAATTGCCCTGGTATTGGCTGAGCTTTGACTATTTCCCCTTCGCCATGCTGATGGCGCTGCTGGTGCCGGGCGCGCTGGCGGGTTTGGTGGGCTGGCTTGCCTTTCGCAGCCGCATCACCGGGGTTTATTTTTCCATCATCACCCAGGCCATGACCTATGCGCTGATGCTGGCCTTCTTCCGCAATGATATGGGCTTTGGCGGCAATAACGGCTTTACGGATTTCAAGGATTTGCTCGGCGTGCCGCTCAATACGCCAAGCGCGCGCGCTGGGCTTTATCTGGCAGCACTTGGCGCTTTGCTGATCACGCTGTTGATTTCAGCCTACACCGTGCAATCCAAATTCGGGCGATTGCTGATTGCCATTCGTGATGCGGAAAGCCGTGTGCGTTTTTTGGGGTATGATGTCACGGCCTTCAAGCTGTTTGTCTTCGTGCTTTCGGCCATGATGGCGGGGCTCGCGGGCGCGCTTTACGTGCCGATTGTGGGCATCATCAATCCGGGTGAATTCAGCCCGGGCAATTCGATTGAAGCCGTGGTCTGGGTTGCCTTTGGCGGGCGTGGCACGTTGATTGGCGCGATCCTTGGCGCCTTTTCGGTCAATGCGCTGAAAACCTGGCTGACATCCTTCGCGCCTGATCTTTGGCTTCTTGTGTTAGGGGCGCTGTTCATTGTGGTCACATTATTTCTGCCACGCGGCCTGATTGGCCTGATCCGAGGGCGCGGCGCATGAAAAAGGGGGCAAGCCTTTATCTGGATGGCATCACCGTCACCTTCGATGGTTTTCGTGCGCTCAATAATCTTTCGCTGATTGTGGAGCCGGGGGAACTCCGCGCCGTAATCGGCCCCAATGGCGCGGGCAAGACGACGATGATGGATGTCATCACCGGCAAGACCAAGCCCGATAGCGGCACGGCGCGCTTTGGTGATCATGATCTGACCAGGCTGGAAGAAACGCGCATCGCCAATCTTGGCATTGGGCGGAAATTCCAAAAGCCCACCATGTTTGATGCGCTGACGGTATTTGAAAATCTCGAACTCGCGCTCAAGGCACCGCGCGGCACCTTGGCCGCCTTGCATTGGCGGCTGAGTGGCGAAGCACGCGAACGCATTGACGAAGTGCTGACGGAAATCGGCCTGACGGAACGCGCCAAGGATCGCGCCGGCATCCTCTCCCACGGGCAGCGCCAATGGCTGGAGATTGGCATGTTGCTGATGCAGGACCCGGAATTGCTGCTGGTGGATGAACCTGTGGCCGGCATGACGGATCAGGAAACGGAACATACCGCCGCCTTGCTCCGCCGCATCGCGGGCAAGCATAGCGTTGTCGTGGTGGAACATGATCTGGAATTCGTCCGCGCCCTGGGGCGCAAGGTGACGGTGCTGCATGAAGGATCGGTGCTGTCCGAAGGCCCGATTGAACAGGTGCAGGAAGACCCAAGGGTGATTGATGTCTATCTGGGGCGATAATCAATGCTGAACGTGACAGGCATTGAGCTTTCCTACGGCGCTTCGCTCTGCCTGCGCGGCGTTGACCTGGTGGCGGAACCAGGGCGCATCACCTGCGTGCTGGGGCGCAATGGTGTCGGCAAATCATCGCTCATGCGCGCCATTATGGGGCTGGAGAAGCTCTCGCGCGGGACCATCACCTGGGAAGGGCGCGACATCACGCGCCTGCCCGCAGCGGAAAGGGCGCGCGCCGGCATTGGCTATGTGCCCCAGGGGCGCGAAATCTTCCCCTTCCTGACCGTACGAGAGAATCTAGAAACCGCGCTCGCCGCAGCCCCGCGCGGTTCGGGCGTGCCGGATGATGTGTTTGATCTTTTCCCGATCCTGAAGAACTTTCTCAAGCGGCGCGGGGGCGATCTTTCCGGCGGGCAGCAGCAGCAGCTTGCCATTGCCCGCGCCCTGACCGCGCGGCCCCGCCTGCTGATCCTGGATGAACCGACTGAGGGCATCCAGCCCAATGTCATCAAGGATATCGCCCGCGTAATCGCACTTCTGGCCAAGGAACGCGGCATGGGCGTGATTTTGGTGGAGCAGTATTTCGATTTCGCTCGGGAATTGGCCGATTCCATTTCCGTCATGGTGCGGGGCGAAGTGGCCCTGGCCGGCCCAGCAGCGGAATTGCCACGCGAAAATGTCCTTAAACTCTTGACCGTTTAGATTACAGCCGCCCGGGCTTGCGCCCGGCGCCGGCTTTGCGCAGGGTGCGTTTTTATTTCAGGATACCTCGCAACACCATGCCCGATATTTCGGAACAAACCCTGATCCCCGCCCCGCTTGACGTGGTTTGGCCCTTGCTGAGCAACCCTGCCACCGTCGCGGCCTGCATCCCGGGCGCAGAGTTGGCGCCACCCAGCGATGATGGCCTGTGGCGCGGTTCCATCAAGGTGCGCTTCGGCCCGACCAGCGCCGCCTTTCGGGGGGAAGCCAAGCTTGATTACGACCATGACGCGCATCGCTGCCGCATCGAAGGGCGTGGCATTGACCTGCGCGGCGCTTCCCGCGCCTTGGCCAATGGGGAAGTTTTGGCGGCTGCGGAAGGCAATGGCACGCGGCTGACGGTGAATGGCAGCTTCACCGTGACAGGCCCTTTGGAAACCTTCGCCAATGCGGGGGGCATTCATTTGGCCCGCACGCTTTTGGCGGAATTCACCAATAATATGGCCAATGAGGCCATGGCGGTCATTGCGGCAGCTGAAATGGCAGCGCGGCCGGAACCACCCCTGCCCCGCCCCATTCAGGTAAAAGAAATCAACGCCTTCAGCCTGATCTGGCGCAGCCTTCTGTCCTGGATTGGTAGTCTTTTTGGTAAAGGGAGTAAATAATCATGGCATCGCCCAAGCTTTCCGATGTTCTGGCAACCGTCTTCGCGCAAGAAGGCTGCGATACGCTTTTCACCCTGATGGGTGATGCAAATATGTATTGGACCGAGGCGATGCAGCGCCAGCCGGGGATGAATATCATCCATGCGCGGCATGAACATTGCGCTGTCGCGATGGCCGATGCTTACGCGCGCGCCACCGGCAAGGTCGGTGTCGCTTCCACCACCTGCGGGCCTGGCTTCACGCAAATCATGACCGGGCTTGCCATCGCCGCGCGCGCCAATACGCCGATGGTGGTGTTTGCGGGCGATTCACCCATCGCCGCGCCCTATTACATCCAGCAGATTGATATGGCGCCGCTGACGCAAGCAACCGGGGCGCATCATATCTCGGTCAAAACCATGGATCGCGCGCTTGATAATGTGCGCGAAGCCTTCCATTTCGCAGCACTTGAACGCCGCCCTGTTGTGATCAGCATTCCGATGGACCTGCAAAAGCAGGCCTATCCGCATATGGTGGATTACATTCCATCGGCTGATTATCTGCCCGCGGCGCAACGCCCGCAGCCGGACCCCACACTCGTTGAAAAACTGGTTGAGATGATCGCCGCTGCCGAAAAGCCGATCATCATCGCAGGCCGTGGTGCGAAGTTGTCCCAGGCGCGCGAAGCGATTGAGGAAATGGCCGAAGCCATGGGCGCGTTGCTCACCACTTCCTTGCAAGCCAAGGGGCTGTTTACCGGCAATCGCTTCGCCATGGATATCTCGGGCGCCTATGCCAGCGATTTCTCGCGTGAACGCTTTGCGGAAGCCGATCTGGTGATCGGGCTTGGCGTTGGGCTTGGCGCCTATACGACGGAAAGCGGTTACCTCTATCCCGGCGCGCAGACGGTGCAGATTGATATCGGCCCGCGCGGGCTATGGCAGGGGCTGCGCACGGCGGATTTGCATATCCGCGCTGATGCCAAGGCGGCGGCGGAAGCGGTGACTGCGGCGATCAAGCGCCGTGGTGCCTCAGGCAAGCGCTTCCGCAGTGATGAAATGGCCGCCCTGATTGCCGCCGATGTGCCGGACCGCAAGGAATTCACCATTGCGCCTGGCACGGTTGATCCGCGCAAGGCGATCATGGAATTGGATGCCGTGGTGCCCAAGGATTGGGATGTGGTGATTGGCGGCGGCCATTACCTTGGCTTTGCCATGACCTATCTGAAGGGCCGCGCTGCGGAGCGCTACCATGTCGTCAGCGATTTCGGCGCCATCGGCAATGGCCTGCCGGCAGCGATTGGTGTCGCGGCGGCGCGTAAGGATGGCAAGGTGCTGCTGATTGAAGGCGATGGCAGCCTTTTGATGCATATCCAGGAACTGGAAACCGCGCGCCGCCACGGCACCAAATTCCTGATGGCGATCATCAATGATGGTGGCTACGGCGCGGAAATCCACAAATTCCGCGCCGGCAATATTGATGCCGGCATCGTCATTCATGGCCGCGGCGATTTGGCCGGGGTCGCCAATGGCTTTGGCGTGCGCGGCCAGACCGTGAGCGCGCTTGGCCAAATGGGCGCGATGTTTGAGACCCACCAAAGCGGCAATAGCGCCAGCCTTTGGGATGTGCATACGGATGATACGGTGGTGTCCCGCCCCTATCGCCGCATTCATTACGGGGAAGCCTGAATCAAAAAGGGCGCTGCGTTACGGCGCAGCGCCCTTGATTAGGGTCAGCGCCCGCGAAATACGGGCGCTCTTTTTTCGCGGAAGGCGGCAAGGCCTTCCTGAATGTCCTCGCTTTCCTTGCAAAGCCTGGCACGTTCCGCGCAAGCCGCGACATCCAGCTTGCCATGGCCGATTTCATTCAGCGCCTTTTTCATGCCTTGCACGGCAAGCGGTGCGCCGTTCGCCAGCGTGGTGGCCAGCTTTTCCACCGCAGCATCCAATTCCGCCGGCGCCACCAGTTGCGTCAGGTAGCCAATGCGGAGCAATTCCTCTGCCCCCAGTTTCTCCGCCGTCATGAACAGGCGCTTGGCATTGTTGAGGCCAAGGCGGGAGACATAACGCTCAAGCCCGGTCGGGTAGTAATGCACGCCAAGCCGGGCAGCCGGCATGAACATTTCCATGCCTGTCACGCCAATGCGGAAATCCGCGGTCAGCGCGAAATCTGTGGAGCCACCATAAACGCCGCCCTGCAAGCGGCAGATGGTTGGCACGCGCACGGCTTCAAACCTATCCACCATGGCCTCAAAACTTGGCGCACGGGCAGCCGCTTCCTTGTCTTCCGCGAAGCCACCCAAATGAAAGCCCGCGCTGAAGGCCGGGCCACTCGCGGCCAGGACAAGCACGCGGAGCGCCGGGTTGGCATCCACCTGTTCCAGATAATCCATGATGCGGATGATATCGCCGGGCTCCACGCGATTGCGGTGGCGGGAGCGATGCAGCCGGATGGTGGCGCGGCTGCCTTCAATTTCCAGGCTGGGCGGATCAAGGCGAGTGTCTTCAGTCATGGCGTTCCTCTCATGCGGGCATAATTTCTCAGATTTCCGCCCACCGCGCCATTGGAGGGGGAGAAAATAAAAAGGGGGCGGCCCGAAAGCCACCCCCTTATAAAGCGAGAGGCAGCCGCCCCCGCTAAAGACCAGCCCGATCAGCCATCCACCTTGATGTTATTGGCCTGAATAACCTCACGGAATTCATCGCGGTGGCGGGCCAGGAAGGTGGTGAAATCGGCCGTATTGCGGAATTGCGGCTGGAAGCCGATCTGCGCGAGACGCGCCCTTACTTCCGTGGTCGCCAAGGCCTTTTCCATCTCAGCCGCCAGGCGATCCACAATCGGGCGCGGCGTGGCTGCCGGCACCATGTAGCCGCCGAAAGCGCCGGCATCATAGCCTTCAACACCCGGCAGGCGGGCCAGCGGCATCAGATCCGGCTGCAATTCTGTCCCGTCCTTCAAGCTGACGCCAAGTGCCCGCACCGCGCCCTGACGGAACAGGGCCGAGGTTGCGACCAGGGTTTCAATGGCGAAATCCACCTGCCCCGCCGTCACCGCCGTCAGACCCGGACCGCTGCCCTGGAAGGGTACATGTACGGCATCAAGCTTAGCCCGCGTCAGGAACATGAGCGTAATCAGATGTGCTGCGGCGCCAGTGCCAGACGTGGCATAGGTGTACTTGCCCGGCTCCGCCCGCACCTTGGCCACGAATTCCGCAGCGGTCTGCGCCGGAAAGTCCTTCCGAACAATCAGCACGTAAGGGGAAATACCAATCTGCGCGACCGCAGCGAAATCCTTGGTCACGTCATAAGGCGTGCGCTGCACCAGCGGCGCCGTGGTGAAGGGGCCGGTGGAAGCGGCAAGCACCGTGTAGCCATCCGGCGCGGCCTTGGCGACCAGATCGGTCCCGATCATGCCGCCGGCACCGGCGCGGTTTTCAGGCACAAATGGCTGGCCCCAGTTTTCGGCGATTCTGGAAGCGGTCACGCGCGCCATGAGGTCCGTCGCTTGGCCGGGCGGCCACGGCACAATCAGCCGCAGCGGACGGGACGGAAAGGCGCCCTGAGCATTGACAATAACGGGGGCGGCAAGCCCCGCAGCCAAGCCGGTAGCACCCAGCAATAAGGAACGACGATCCATGTTCAGCGTGACCTCCTGTAAGGATTTTGGGGCATCACTGTGTGGTGATGACCCCTTGGGGAGCTAACTGGATCACGGAAACGTAAAAAACAAGGGTAAAACACCGAAAAGCGTGCCCTCCCCTCAGGCCGCCTTGGCCGGCAGGGATTTCATCGCCGCGCGGAAGGCATCCAGGGTTTGCGCCACATCGGCGGCGGTATGGGCCAGCGACATGTAGAATTTGGCGTCCCCCTTCAGAATTCCCTTGGCGCGGAATACCCCATTCACATGCTTCTGCATGGCCACATCCTGGCGGATGACGCTGCGATAATCGCGGATATCACCCGTCGCATAGACCACATCGAATAAGGGCGGCTCACCCACCACCTGGGCGGGGATGCCGGCTTCATGGATCAGGCCCGTCAGCCCCTCCATCAGGTTGCGGCCAGTCGTGAAAATCGCCTCATAGGCGCCGGGTTCGCGCAGCACCGCCATGGTGGCAAGCCCAGCGACCGAGGCGACAGGGTTGCCGGAAAGCGTGCCAATCTGCGTCAGGAAACGGTCTTCACCCACCGTCGCGCGGTCAAACTGCGCCATGATGTCAGCCCGCCCACCAAGCGCCGCCAAGGGGAAGCCACCGCCGATGATCTTGCCAATGGTGCAGATATCGGGCGTCACGCCGTAATATTCCTGCGCGCCGCCATAGGCGAAGCGGAAGCCGGTGACGACCTCATCAAAAATCAACGGAATGCCAAGCCGCGCGGTCACTTCACGGATCGCTTGCAGGAAGCCGGGCTTGGGCGGGATTAGGCGTTGAAAGGGTTCCAGGATCACGCCGCCAATTTCATCATGCCGCGCTTCAATCAACCGCACCGCCGCTTCAATGTCATTAAAGGGCGCGACCAGCACTTCACCGCGCACGCTTTCCGGAATGCCGGGCGTATCAGGCACCGCTTCCGGAAAATTGGCGAGCTTTTTGGGCGCCAGGCTCATCAGGCCCCAATCGCTCATGCCATGATAGCCGCCTTCAAATTTCACAATCTTCGGGCGCTTGCGAAAAGCGCGTGCAAGCCGCATGGCGTAAAGATCAGCTTCCGAGCCTGAAGATACAAAGCGCACCTGTTCCACACAGGGCATGGCATCCACAATGGCAGCGGCGAGCCGAATGCCGTGTTCATTATTGGCGAAAAAGGTGGTGCCCATTGGCACTTGCGCCAGCACGGCTTCCGTCACCTTCGGGTGGTTATGGCCGATATACATCGGGCCACTGCCAAGCAGGTAATCAATATATTCGCGCCCCGAAACATCCCACACATGGGCGCCACGGCCCTCACGCAAAATCACCTCAGCCGGGAAATTGCCGAAATGCCCACCCGGCAGCACGCGCTTGGCAAGGGCGAGCAATTCCTGTTCTTCGGCGGAAGGGGCGATGCTGGTCATGGCGCGGGTTCCTCAAGCGGTGTTTAGGGAAGGCTAGAACAGGCGGCGCCCCGGTGGAATGCCCTGCGGTGGCAGCTTGGGCGCTTTTCGGCGCTTTGGCTTCGTGCAAGGCTTTGGCGCCTTCAGTTCAGGAAAAACGCCATGTCCATGACCTATCGGGTTGAGGCCTATAACCTCTCCCACGCATCGGAAAACCGTATTCACGATGATGCAACGGCGCAGCGCTTTGGCTTCACCGGCGGGCTGGTGCCGGGGGTGGAGGTTTTCGCGTATTGCTGCCACCCACCAGTGGAGACATGGGGCCGCGATTTCCTGCGCCGGGGGGAAATTTCGGCGGGCTTCCAAAAACCGGTTTATGATGGGCGCATCGCGACCATTAGCGCGACGCCGGATAGGGATGGGCTTGCGCTCTCGGTCGAGAGCGAGGGGGTTGCCTGTGCCAGTGGTTTTGCGCGGCTGCCGGAAGCATCGCCCGCGCCGATTGTCTTGGCCAATTGGCAGGCCCCGTTACCGCCTGAGGCGCGCCCCAAAGCCAGCGAAGAAAGCCTGGCGCCAGGGCTTTGGCTTGGCACGCGCGGGTTGGAACTGACACAGCAGGTCATGGCCGATTATCTGCGCGATGTCCGCGAAACAGCGGCGCTTTACGCCGAACAGGGCATTGCCCATCCGGGCCTGATCTTGCGCATGTGCAATTGGTTGCTGACGCAGAATGTGGTGCTGGGGCCATGGATTCATATTGCAAGCCAGGTTCGCTTTCATTCAGAAGCGCGCTTGGGTGAAACGCTGACCGCAAGCGGGCGCATCACCGCCAATATCGAACGCAAGGGCCACCGCATTGTGAGCATTGAAGCGCTGGTGCTGGCCAATGCGGCACGCCCGATCGCGCAGGTGACGCATGAAGCCATTTGGCGCCCGCGCCAGGTGGCGGAGGCGGGATAATGAGCCTTGCAATTCGCACCATGACGCTGCCTGAAATTGGGCTGGCGCTGGATTGGGCGGCGGCAGAAGGCTGGAACCCTGGGCTTGCCGATGCCGCCTGTTTTCATGCGGCGGATCCAGGCGCGTTTCTTGTAGCGTTATTGGATGGCGAGGCCATTGGCTGCATTTCCGCCACCGATTACGGCGCCGGCTTTGGCTTTATTGGCTTTTACATCATGCGGCTTGGCTTTCGTGGCAAGGGCTATGGCATGGCGCTGTGGCGTGCCGCGATGGCGCGGCTGGAAGGGCGCGTGGTTGGCCTGGATGGCGTGGTGGCGCATCAGGCGAATTATCGCAAATCCGGCTTTGCCCTGCTGCATCGGAATATTCGCTACGGCGCGGCCGCGCCTATTTTGCTGGACCAATTCGGCGCCGAGACAGTGGATGCGGCCACCCTGCCCTTCAGCCTGATCGCCGCCTTTGATCGCCACTTCTTCCCAAGCGCGCGCGAGGATTTTCTGCGCCAATGGCTGACAGCGCCAGGGCATATTGCCCTTGCCTTGCCTGGCAAGGATGGGCTGCGGGCCTTGGGCGTGCTGCGCCCGTGCCGGGAAGGTTCCAAGATCGGCCCGCTTTTCGCCGAAACACCGGAAGCTGCACGCGCGGTATTCGCGGCACTAATTGCCAGGGCGCCGGCTGGTCCGGTTTTTCTGGATGTGCCGGAACCGAATGCATCGGCAATCACCATGGCGCGTGACGCAGGCATGGCGCCTGCCTTTGAAACCGCGCGCATGTATGCAGGGCAAGCACCGAAGCTGCCGATTGAGCAAATTTACGGGATCACCAGCTTTGAATTAGGGTGAGGTTGCTGCGACGCATTCATCACGTTCCAGCCCTTCAATTCCGGGCGCAAATAAACCTGCGCCTCAATCGCTACAGCGGCGGCCAAGTACTGAACAATGCAAGGATCGTCGCCACACTCATATCCTGCCCCATGATGACATCATCACCAGCGCCACCGAAGAAATTATTCGCAAGACCATTGCCGATGAGGATATCGCTACCGCTGCTGCCCATGAGGCTAAGGCCGGATACGCCCGCAGCCAGCATCAGTGCTTCCACATGCGCGGGAACTGTGTAGCTGACAGAAGAAATGATGGTATCCGTACCGCCACCAGATGTTTCAATGACCTGATCCGAAGCGGTGTCAATCAGGAAACGGTCCGCACCCTGGCCGCCAGAAAGCGTATCCGCCCCGCCACCGCCATCCAGCGTATCATTGCCGGCGCCACCCGAAAGATTATTGGCGTTTGCATTGCCGATCAGCATGTCATTCGCGCTGCCGCCGGTAAGGCTTTGGCCCACAACGCCATCGCCAAGCATCAGTACCTCGATGTTTGCGGGCATGGTGTAGCTGACTGAGGCGATGATGGTATCCGCACCACCGCCAGCGGCTTCGATCCCCTGGTCCGAAGCAGTATCAATAAGGAAAAGATCCGCCCCTTCACCACCAACCAGAATATCCGCGCCACCGCCGCCATCCAGCGTATCATTACCGGCTTCCCCGCTGAGGCTATCAACACCGGCATTGCCAATCAGCAGATTATGTACCCCATTGCCGATAAGCGTATCGTTGGCGAAACCGCCGGTCGCGTTTTCGATCACCACGCCATTGGCAATGGTAAAGCCCCCGATGATGTTATTCACATAGGACACATGGCCGCCCGCATTCGGGCCGGTGAGCGGCGCGGCATTCAGATTGATGATGCTGCCGGTGGAAGAACCTGCATTGCTGATGATATCAACGCCACCCGTATCCCAAATACAGGACCAAAATGTGCCGGCAGCATTCGCGGTGGGCAAGGTGTAGGTGTTGTTGCCGGAAGCATAGGTGGTATTGGCGCCATAAATCATTTGGATGGCAGCGATATCAAGCGCCATAGGGGTGGCAGTCCAACCGTAATCAATGGCGGTGTGACTTGGGTAGCGCGCTGCCCAGCCATCATTATAACTCATGATGGTGAAGATGCCCTGGTTCAGATCGTTGTCGCCGTAATCACCAAAAGCCTCTGTAACACCAGGAAAATTAGTCCCTTCCCAATCATATCCACCATCATGCGGGTGCGCGAGGCCCAGAAGGTGACCCAATTCATGCACCAAAGTGAGGAAGCCATAGCCGCCTCTAGCCAATCCAGAACCGTTCCAGGACAGAGCCTGATTGTTGAACCCCATTTCGAGCGGTTCACCAAATGAATACCCCGGCATGTAGCTGTAACCGAGATAGCCATCAATCTGATAATCTGTCATGGACCAAAGTTGAAAATCGGGCCCCGACCAGCCTGCCGAAACAAACTCAATATTGGCAACAGCTTCCCAGGCGCTGAAAGCATTCACAGCGGCGGCGATCTCAGTTCCCGTCCAGGCGCTGTAATAATCCCAACCAAACCACCCGGACGGAAACGCATAAGAAATCGTGACTGGCCCGCCCGAACTTGATAGCCCAGTGCTATCTCGCCATGCGCCACCGCCGGCAAGACTATCAATCCAAGGATTGGCGCCATTTGTAGGCGTACCATCGAAATAAGTCTCGTAGGCCGTTCCGGACATGCGAATGCCTCAACCAGATGAACCGATACTTAACGTCCTTTTAACGTTCAAAAAACAAATCGCAATCATGGTTTGAGTAACGAAATATTTTCAACCAAAAGTTGTTGTTTTGGGAGTTTTATACAACCAAAAAATTGGCTTCGCGCAGGCACTACCGGCAGAAATTTCGGCTCAGGGCTGTACCGTCCGCTGCAACTTCTCAACCGGGAAACCTTCCCGCCGCGCTACTGCCACTGCTGCGGCGTAATCCGCCTCCGCCATCACAGGTTCGCGCGATAGCACCCAAAGGTAATCCCGCCGCGGCGCGCCCACCACGGCCCAGCGATATTCAGGATCAAGCCCAATGATCCAGTAATCGCCAAAGAAGGGCCAGAAGAAGCTCACGCGCAGGCGGTCATTGCCTGGGCTCGCACTTCGCGCGATCGCGGTGGCGTTACGCATCGCCCCATCAGCCAAGGCATTGCGGCAGCGGTTCAGCACATCCACCGCGCCATCGGGGCGGAGCGTATATTGCGCCGTCACGGCTTCACAACGCACGCGGCTGCTATCCTGAAAGCTGGTCGGCAGGCGGGCCGCCTCATGCCAAAGCCCGGCATAGCGCGCGAGATCAACCTGCCCGACTGTTCTTGGCGTACTCGGCCCGGGCTCTGTGGCGCAGGCACCAAGGGCAAACAGGGCCGCAACCAGTAAACGACGCATGCTATTCTCCCGGAATGCTGCCCGGGGGCAGCGCTATAACGTGATCATATATCGCACCCGCTGTCGTGATCCAAATAACATCACGGCGCGCCGCAATATGGGCAAGCGCGCGGCGCAAATGCCGCAACCGATAGGGCTGACCCACCAGATAGGGATGCAGCGCAATGCCCATGACCTGCGGCTTGCCATCGGCAATCTGCCGCCGCCTTTCCTCAAAATCATCCACGATCATATCGGCGAAATATGCCGCGCCATCCTTGCGCCCGACGATGGAGGGAATGTCGTTCACCTCCTGCGGATAGGGAATGGCGAGCAGCTTGCCAGCGCGGGTCGCCATCCAGATCGGCGCATCATCCGCGCACCAATTGAGCGTGTAGCAATAGCCCGCTTCCACCAAAAGATCCGGTGTGGTCCTGCTTTCTGCAATCCAGGGGGAAAGCCAGCCGCGCGGTGCCTTGCCTTCATGCTTGCTGATGGCAGCGCTGCTTTCGGCAATCAAGGCGGCTTCTTCGGCCTGCGGCAGGGTGGATTGGCGTTCAGAATTGCTGCGCCCATGACCCGCGAATTCATCACCGCGCGCGCGATGCGCGGCCACCAAAGCGGGGGCGTAATCATACACGGCGCTATTCAGCAGCACGGTCGCGGGCATTTGCAATTCATCAAACAATTCCAGTAACCGCCAGGCGCCAACTCGGTTGCCGTAATCCCGCCAGGCATAATTCAGCACATCGGGCTGCGGCCCACCGGGCGCCAATTCAGCACCAAGCCCCTCACCAAAAGCAAAATGTTCAAGATTGACGCCAAGGTAAACCGCAAGCTTCACCCCGCCCGGCCAGGCATAGGGGCTGCGGTCGCACCAGGGGTGATAGGCATAACGTTCATGGCTTGGCAGCATTGCGGTGATCCTTCAGCGCCCCTGTTGACTATCCAAAAAAAAGGGCGGCTGCCCTTCCCTGCTGCGCGCTTCAGCCGTAACGCTCATCCAATTCCTGAAAGCGCGGCAGATCAACAAGCGCGCTGAAATCCGCATAGCTCATCATCGCACTTGCCGCCTTGGCAGGCGTACCGTCGCGCTTCAGCGCCGCAAGCGCATCAGCCACCGCACGCGCCGCGGTGAAAAGCGTTGTCACTGCATAGAACACGACAGCGAAGCCCATTTGTTCCAAATCACGCATAGTAAGGGCGGTGGTTTCATTGCCATCCACAATACTCACCACCTTGGGGCCTGGCACTTGGCGCGCGACAATCTCCACTTCTGATATTCTCTTGATACCATCAACAAATACCATATCAACGCCAGCATCCTGATAAAGGCGTGCGCGGCGTATGGCTTCTTCGGCGCCTATGGCCGGCATGGCGTCTGTCCGGCCAATGATCAGGGGGCCTTGCGCGGGGCGGGAAGCGATGGCGCATTTCAGGCGCCGGACATTTTCTTCCGCCGGAATCAGCCTGATGCCGGCCAATTGCCCGCAGCGCTTCGGCGCCACCTGATCTTCCAGATGAATGGCCGCAACACCAGCTTGTGCGTATTCTTCGACGGTGCGCGCAATATTGGCCGGGCCGCCATAGCCCGTATCGGCATCGGCGATGATCGGGATGCCGACCGCACGCGCCATATCCCGCGCATGGGTGGTCATTTCCGTCTGGCTCAGCAGCCCGATATCAGGCCGGCCCAGCCGCGATGCCGTGGCACCAAAGCCGGTCATGTAAATCGCCTCAAACCCCGCTTGTTCAATCAAACGCGCGGTCAGGCTATCGGGGGCGCCGGGGGCGGCGATGATACCACCAGCCTTGAGTCTTTGGCGAAAAGTCTCGGAAGCGATCATGGTATTTCCCCAAAAGCGACGCGTCAGATGCGCCGCATTTAATGATTTCCGAATTTCAGCGCCTTGTGAAGACCGGACTGCAGCGCGGCACCATAGCGGCCTATTCACCCCATTTTTCAAGGTAGGTTGCATAATTGCGGCGCCATCCGGCGGACCCGAAATCGCCATTGCTGCGATGCGTGATCGCCAAGGCTTCGCAGCCCAGGGCAAGCCCAGCGGCACGCGCGGTGCGGCAGAAATCCAGATCATAAAAATGGAAATCAAAGCGGGGATCAAAACGCACGCCCTTGGCGCGCAAGGCATCACGCCGCGCGGCCAGCAAAACACCATCAAGCAATTCGCATGGCGCGGGGGTTGGCCCAAAATAGGTGACAGGGCCGAAGGGCGCCTTGCCATGGGCGACAGCACCGGACAGATTTTCTGGCGCATCCCAAACCAGTTTACCTTCGGAAGGGGCCAAGAAAGCCCAGGAAGGCTGCCGCGGAACCCGGCGCTTATTGCCGGCAATGCCCATGATATCGAAGGAAGTCAGCGCGTTGATGATCCGATCAACAAAAAAATAATCCTCTATCCAAACATCATCATGCATAAAAACCAGTATCTCGGCAGCATCGGCGGCATCCAGTGCAGCGTTGTAGATTGCAGGCAAGCTAGCGGTATTTTCGAAGGCGACGCGCGCTGTCATTCTTTTGTCGAAGGAAAGGCGCCCCAAGGACGCACCCAAAGGGGCTTCCTTGATGAAATCCTGCCGCGACAATCTGGTTGCGCTGATGATTCTGATCATGTCGGAAGCTTAACCTGCCAGGCCCCTTTCAGGAAAGGCGTATCAACCACGTTGTAACTTCAACCGAATACTCGTTCACATGATGCTTGGCTTCTGGCGTTTCCCCTTGCGAAGGTCCACGAAAACCGCCTCCCATTTCAGTGCAATGCTTGTGATGGCGTAATGCCGCAGGACGAATGCCTGCGTCTGATCCAAATACGCTTCCCGCACCGCCGGGTTCGCCAAGCGGCCAATCGCGCTGCGTAATTCCTGACTGCTGTCGAACAAAAATTCCTGAACGCCGCAGGCAGCAAACAGCCTTTCATGCGCCGGCGTGCGGGAAGCAATCACCGGAACCCCGCGATTGATCGCCAAAACCGCCTTGTTTTCTGATTTCCAATAGGTGCTCATGCTGAAATCAAGCGGCATATGGCTTGAAATGCAGATATCGAATTCCCCGATCAGCTTTGGGAAAGTATTGTGGTCATAGGCCTCAATATTGCCACGCGGTGATTCGCCGAATTTTTCGAGGTTGGTGACAATCACGTAGTCAATTTCACGTGCATCATGCAGCGCAAGCAGGGCATCCTGGAAACAGGCCATGGATTTTTTGTAGGATTCAGGATAGCCAAACCAAACAACCCGCGGCGGATGATTGCCGGTGCTTCGGCGGGCGGACGCGACGAAGCCGAAATCTATCGGGTCTTCCAACACGCGCGCATCGCAACCGGTCAAGGCGCGCACCTGGGCCGCCAATTCCGGCGTTGCCACCATAAACACATCAACCACACCCGCCCATTCGTGCAGCCGCGCGACAGTCACGGCATAAAGATCCGGCAGCAACAGCATCAGCACGCTATGGGGTTTGCGGGCCAGTAAGGCGCGCTCCAGCGCCTCATCCGTCTTGAAATTGATGCGCGAACCATTGATCAAAACACCGTCCGGTGGTTCGCCCGCGCGGTCAAAGCGTTTGAATTGGTAGCGGCCCGAAAGCGCCTTGACCAAGCCCATCACCTTCATCCTTTCCACCGCTTCGTCCAGCTTGAAGGGTGACAGGACCTCAATGATCGGGCGTGGATTGCCGGCTTCCTCAGGCGGTGCTGGAGTATTCAAGCGCTCAAGCCGAAGGTGCCAGCGCCAAGCGCTGAAACACCCCCTCCCCCGGCGGCGCCGCGCAAAAGCGCCAAAGCCTTTCACCCGCCGCGTTGAAGCCCAAAAGACTCGCGGAAACCGTGCCATATCCTGCCTGTAGCGGCACTTTCAACGTGGCGGCGATATCCCCCTCATGGCTGTCATCGGCTAGGCGTTCTTCCCAGGCGCGCCAATCATCCCGCGCAGGTTCAGGCGCTGCCGCAGCACGAAAGCGCGGCAAATGGCGCTGCGTGCGGGGGTGGCTTTCATCATTGGGCGGATGAGACGTCACCATGGAAATACCGGGCGCCATGGCCGCTGCGCGCGGGCGGCCTTCCCCCAAGGCTTCGATATAAAAGGCGCTTTGATGGTCCGCGACCACCAGGTTGAAGGGGCGCCAGGCGCCAGCATCCAGCCGGGTGATGGCCTCAGCCGCCGCTTCGGCATTGGCAGTGCTGGCTGCCAAAAGGGGCAATTCGCCACGGCTTCGCTTACCGGGAGCGGGGCCAAGGCTGCCGGGGCGGTTCAGCGCGGCTGCCAGCACGCCATGCGGGCCAAGCGCCATCCAGCTACCGCCAGCGCTGCGGTCTCGTCCACCGATCACGCCGGGAAAATCAGGCCACCAAGCCGCCGGCGCATCCCAGGCGCGATTCGCCCTTTCATCCCGATTGGCGGCAATGAGGATCGGCCATTCGTGATCTGGCCGGTTGAGTAAAATCAACGTGCACATAAGGCCGCGAAATTGCGCCGCAGGGCGCGCGCGCGCAAGCCCAGTTTCAGAAGCGCAGGTTCAGCGAAACGTCAGGCCCGCCATAATAGCCATAACGCGGATAGGGCGCGGGCGCGTAATAGGTCGGCGGCGGCACGTAATAAACCGGGGGTGGCGCATAATAAACGGGTGGCGACGGCGCGTAATAGACGGGCGGCGGCATGATCAATACCTCCGCCTGACCACGCGGATAATGGTGGTGCGGGCGATAGTAATGATGATAGCCGCGTTCCCGGCCATAGCCATGCCGCGGATCAGCCACCGCCGGTGCCGCAGAAAAGGCAGAGACCGCAAAACCAAGCCCTGCTATAGCAAGTAGATGAAGTTTCGTGGCCATGGCAGTCACCCCTTTCACCCGCTTACTATGCAAAGGCGAAGCGGCAGAATAAAGGCATTATCACAGCGCAAGGATCATCGGTTCCAGCGCGTCGCCAAGCGCAATCTGCCCGCCTTCCAACACTTCCGCATACACCCCTAAATCGGCGTGGCCGAAATGCCGGCGCAGATCGCGCGGTGGGTCGGCGTCTCGCTTGGCGGTATCCGGATTCACCTCGGTCGCCGCACAACGCACGATGCGCTTCACCACGCGAAGCCGTACTTGGCCAATCTGGATTTCCTGGCCGATCCAATCAAATTCCGCCCAGGGCCGCCCGCCCGAAAAGTATAGATTCGCGCGGAAGCGCAGCGGGTCCAGCACCATGCCGGCTTCGGCTTCCAGCGCATGCAGGCTGCCAAGGCCAATGATGGAAACCACCTTCATCGCCACATCGGAAAAGCGATGGCCGGGCGCTTCGATGAAGCGGGGTTCGCCCCGCGCTTCCGGACCCAGGAAATCGGTCAAATAGCGCGCGATGGCGGCCTTGCCTTCTTCCGAGCGGGTATCCCCCAGAAAAGGGGCGGCGCCGGGGGCGCGGATAGCCAGGCTGCCATCATGCGGGTCAAAGGCGCTATGGAGCAGCGCTAGGCGTTCATTGGCCATCAGGCAGCCGAAATTCCGTTTGGAAAGCCAGCGGGGCGCGGCCAGATCAAAGGGCGCATCGCCTTGGGCCAGGGCGAAGCGCCGGTCATGCGGCAGCATCTCGCCGGGCGTCAGCGCCACGGCTTCCATGGCCTCGGCTGATAGCCCCTTTACCGGGTAGCGGTAGATCTTTTCGATACGCATCGGGCCCCCCTTGAAGCAGATCAAGTCCAGATACCACATATCAAGTATCTTGGTGCCATTCGTTGCCCATTCGGGGGCGAGGGGCATCGTCCGCTCAGGAGAGGGACCACATGAACATCGAGAAATTTACCGACCGCGCCCGCGGTTTTCTGCAAGCGGCACAAACCATTGCCATTCGCGAATTCCACCAGCAGGTGACGCCCGTGCATCTACTGAAGGCGCTGTTGGATGACCCGGAAGGGGCCGCCAGCGGCCTGATCCGCGCCGCCGGGGGTGATCCGATTCGCGCCAAGAACATGGCGGATGCCGCCATGGCGCGCCTGCCGAAAGTGACCGGCGGTGGCGCCGCCGCCCAGCCAAGCTTCACCGCTGATATCGTGCGCATCCTTGGCAACGCCCAAGAACAGGCGAATCGCGCCGGCGATGCCTTTGTGGCGCAGGACCGCGTGCTGGTGGCCCTTGCCGGCAGTGAAGGTGATGCGGGCCGCGCCTTGCGCGGCGCCGGGGCAGAACCCGAAAAACTGGAAAAGGCCATTGGCCAAATCCGCAAGGGCCGCACGGTCAATAGCCAGAACGCCGAAGACAGCTTCGATGCACTGAAGAAATACGCGCGCGACATCACGGAAGTGGCGCGTCAGGGCAAGCTTGACCCGGTGATTGGCCGTGATGAGGAAATTCGCCGTGCCATTCAGGTGCTGGCCCGCCGCACCAAGAACAACCCGGTGCTGATTGGCGAACCCGGCGTCGGCAAAACCGCGATTGTGGAAGGCTTGGCGCTACGCATCGTCAATGGTGATGTGCCGGAAGCCTTGAAGACCAAGCGCGTCATGGCGCTTGACCTTGGCGCCATGGTGGCCGGCGCCAAATATCGCGGTGAATTTGAAGAACGCCTGAAAGCCGTGCTGGCGGAAACCACCCAGGCGGAAGGCGAAATCATCCTGTTCATTGATGAAATGCACACGCTGGTCGGCGCGGGCAAGGCGGATGGGGCGATGGATGCATCGAACCTGCTGAAGCCTGCCTTGGCGCGCGGTGAACTGCACTGCATCGGCGCCACCACCTTGGATGAATACCGCAAGCATGTGGAAAAGGATGCCGCACTCGCGCGGCGCTTCCAGCCCGTGTTTGTGGGTGAGCCGAGCGTGGAGGACACCATTTCCATCCTGCGCGGCATTAAGGAAAAATACGAACTCCATCACGGCGTGCGCATCGCCGATGGCGCGCTGGTCGCTGCCGCCACACTATCCAACCGCTACATCACGGATCGCTTCCTGCCCGACAAGGCGATTGACCTGGTGGATGAGGCATCATCGCGGCTTCGCATGCAGGTGGACAGCAAGCCCGAGGAGCTGGATGCGATTGACCGCGACCTCATGCGCCTCAAAATCGAACGCGAAGCACTGAAGAAGGAAGATGACGCGGCATCGCGCGACCGGCTGCTGAAGCTTGAGAAGGAATTGGCGGAGCTTGAGGAAAGCTCCTCAGCCATGACCGCGCGTTGGGAAGCGGAAAAGGGCGAGGTGGTTGAAAGCCAGAAGCTCAAGGAAGAATTGGACAAGGCGCGGACCGAGGTTGAATTGGCGCAGCGCCGCGGTGATCTGACCAAGGCTTCTGAATTGCTCTATGGCGTCATTCCGGGCATCGAAAAGAAACTGGCCGATGCCGGCAATGGCGATGCCAAGCTGGTCAATGAAGCGGTGACGGAAGAAGGCATTGCCGCCGTTGTCAGCCGCTGGACGGGCATTCCGGTGGAGAAAATGCTGGAAGGCGAACGCGCCAAGCTGCTGCGGATGGAAGATCAGCTCCGCAAGCGCGTGGTCGGCCAGGAAGAAGCGCTTGAGGCTGTTTCCAAAGCCGTGCGCCGCGCGCGGGCTGGCTTGCAGGACCCTAATCGCCCGATTGGCAGCTTCCTGTTCCTGGGCCCAACCGGTGTTGGCAAGACGGAATTGGTGAAGTCGCTGGCAGCTTTTCTGTTCGATGATGATCGCGCCATGACGCGCATTGACATGTCGGAATACATGGAAAAGCACGCGGTTTCCCGCCTGATTGGTGCGCCGCCTGGCTATGTTGGCTATGAAGAAGGTGGCGCTTTGACCGAAGCCGTGCGCCGGCGGCCTTATCAGGTGATTTTGTTTGATGAGGTTGAGAAGGCGCATGATGATGTCTTCAATGTGCTGTTGCAGGTTTTGGATGATGGGCGGCTGACGGATGGCCAGGGGCGGACGGTTGATTTCCGCAATACTATCATTGTGCTGACCAGCAATCTGGGTGCCCATGCCATCGCAGAATTGCCGGAAAGCGCCGATATCGAAGCGGCGCGCCCGGCAGTGATGCGGTCTGTGCGGGAACGCTTCCGCCCGGAATTCCTGAACCGGCTGGATGAGATTGTGCTGTTCCGACGCCTCGCACGCGGCGATATGGCGGCGATTGTGGATATCCAATTGCTCGGCCTCAGGCGGCTTTTGGAAGACCGCAAGATCACGCTCACGCTTGATGAGGCGGCGCGGGAATGGCTGGCGGAAGCGGGCTATGATCCCATTTATGGCGCGCGGCCTTTGAAGCGCGTCATTCAGCGCAGTTTGCAGGACAAGCTTGCGGGCTTGCTGCTGGAAGGCAGCGTGAAGGATGGCGAAAGCCTGACGGTCACGGCCAGCCCCGATGGGCTGGAAGTGCGGCAATCCCCGCCAGAAGCCGCGCAGGCTGAAGCCGCCTGACAAGGCTTGATCAGGCGCCGCATTCGCGCGAGCCTTCGGCCATTCAGCCAGGGGGCATAAAGAATGCGGCGCAGGATCTTTCTGGGCACAAGTGCGGCGATGTTGGCGGGGGCCGCCCAGGCCCAACATCACGGGCATCACGGGGCGAATATCCCGGCAGATCAAATGTCCGCACTGCGTGGCCCCAACCCGCAGGCGCTGACGGCTGAACAATTGGCGCAGCGCGTGGTGACCAGCCCAGCGCCGGCAGGCGTGCCCGGGCGTTGGGTATCGCGCGCGCCGCTTCCCTTGCCACGCAGCGAAATGGCCTGGGCCACGGCTTGGGCTGGCAAGCTGCATGTCATTGGCGGCTATGCGCTTGGCCAGGTGGATAAGCCCTTTCACCATGTCTATGACCCCGCCGCGGATCGTTGGCAGGAAGCTGCCCCTTTGCCGCGCGGCGCCAATCATGTTGGCGTGGTTGCGGATGCCGGGCGGATTTACGCGCTCGGCGGTTTTACCGAACAGAACCGTGCCTCCGACACCAAGGCATTCGTTTATGATGTCGCGGCTGATCGCTGGTCCGCCATTGCGCCCATGCCGCGCCCGCGCGGCGCCGGCGCAGTCGCAGCCGTGGGTGGCAAAATCTATCACATTGGCGGTGCGACTGATCCCGCACCCGAACGCGCCAGCATTGCCTGGAATGAGGTTTATGACCCGCAGACGGATAAATGGACCCTGCTCCGCCCGCTGCCGGCGGGGCGGGACCATGCCGGCGTGGTGGTTTGGGAAGGGAAAATCCACGTCGCAGGCGGGCGCTTCAACACCTTCGAGAATAATACCGGCCTGCATCACGTGTATGATCCGGCCAGCGATACCTGGCGGCTACGCGCGCCCATACCGACACCGCGTTCCGGCCATGGCATGGCGGTGCTGCGCGGGCGCTTCTGGTGCATGGGCGGCGAGGAACGGCTTTATGACGCGCAAAACCGCCCGATTGATCGCGTGATCGGCACGGTGGAATCCTATGACCCCGCCACCGATAGCTGGCAGCATCACGCGCCCATGCCGACACCTCGGCATGGTTTGGGTGCGGCCTTGATTGGCGATTGGATTTATGTGGCTGGCGGCGGCCCGATTGTGGGCGGCGGCATCCAGACTGCGGTGCATGAAGCTTTCACGCCAGGGTGACGCCCACCTTTGCCTAAGCTGAGAGTCTCGGAAATAGGAATAGTTTCACGTGAAACTATTCCTCTCTGCTCTTATAAGCCAGCACCGCCGCTGCCAAATCTTCCCCGGCCCAGCCCACGGATTTAAAGGCGGTGATCTGATTGGCACTTTGCCGGCCAGGATGGGCGCCACGGCAAAGCTCAGCCAAATCCGCCACCACATGATCCGCCGTAAAGGCGCCTTCCGTGATGGCCTGCACCACATCCCCCGCTTCAGCCAGGCCGCCCGCGCGCGTATCCACCACCAGAAGGGCGCGCTTCAAGGCCAGCGCATCAGCTTCGCGCATATCGGGCCGATAGGCGCCAACCAAATCAAGATGCGTCCCAGGCTTCAACGCCGCGCCGGGAATGAGTGGCTCATTCGCCAAGGTGGCGGCGCTGATGATGTCAGCCGAGCCAAAATCGGGCTCGGCCACTGCCCGCGCCGGCAGGCCATGCGCGGCAAGCTGCCCAGCAAGGCGCGCGGCATTCTCCCCCCGACGAGACCAGATGGCGATGTCGGTGATCGGAAAACAGGCAGCATAAGCCTCGGCCAGGGCATGGGCGACCTTGCCACTGCCCAGCAGCAAAAGCCGGGAACTCTCTGGCCGCGCCAAATAGCGTGCGGCGAGCAGGCTGGCCGCTGCCGTGCGACGGTCTGTCAATTCGCCGCCATCCAGCATGGCAAGTGGCACCCCGGTGGTAGCATCTGAAAGCAGATAGCTGGCATGAACGGCGGGCAGGTCGCGCCGGTCATTGCCGGGGGCAACATGCACAATCTTCACGCCATAATGCCCACCGGCGCGCCAGGCCGGCATCAACAGCAGGGTGTTTTGCGCCCCCGCGCCATCTGCCCAGCCGTGCCGGTGCCTGAGCGGCGCTTCACAGCCTTCACGGAACATCTCCGCCAAGGCTTCGATCAGCCTGTCCCAGGGCAGGGCTGCCCGGATTGCTGCCTTGTCCATCTGCCGCATGGTTCTGCCTCCGCGATTCTCCTGGGGCATGTGGCATTGCCGGAAGGCGAAGGGAAGCTTTGGCGCGGGAATTGCTGAACCCCATATTGACGTCACCCGCGCCCAACCGGAGAACCGTATTTGATCAAGCCATTAGCCGCCAAGCTTTCCATGGCAGAGCAGGCCAATGCCAGCAGGCCGATGTGCGGCGCTTGCGGGGTTGGCATGCTATCCGGTAACGCATTGCCTCCGTTTGCGGCAAAGTTGAATCCGCAGCGGCACTACCCTGCCTCTGGGGGCGGGTTTGAAGTTGGGAGAGGCTCATAATGTCCGAAACGACGAGCGATCCGCGCTATAAGCGGCGCCCGCCCAAGCGTCCGCTCCGGCTTTCCTGGTCGGATGAACGGGTTCGCGGCATTTTCTGGCAAATCGTGGTGGTCGCTGCGGTCGGCAGCCTGATCTATTGGCTCTACAGCAATACCTCTCACAACCTGGCGGTGCGGCGGATTGCGACCGGCTTCGGCTTCCTGGATCGGGAAGCAGGCTTGCCCATTGCCGAAAGCCTGATCCCCTATGACCCCACCAATACTTATTTTCGCGCGCTGCTGGTTGGCGTGCTGAATACGCTGAAGGTTGCGGTGATTGGCGTGGTGCTGGCGACCATTCTGGGCACCGCGATTGGCATTGCGCGGCTTTCGAAGAATTTCCTGCTGTCCCGCATTGCCGGCGCCTATATCGAAATCATTCGCGATCTGCCGCTGCTGCTGCAATTGCTGTTCTGGTACACCATTTTGCAGGGCCTGCCCGGACCGCGCCAAGCGCTGAAGCCCATGGAAGGGGTCGTGCTGTCCAATCGTGGCCTGAAGCTGCCAGCGCTGATTTGGGAAAACCCGCATACGGCGGCGTTGGTGGTGTTTTTGATGGGGATCATCGGCACCTGGCTTTATGCGCGCTTGGCGCGCGCCAAGCAGATGGCTGATGGTCAGCCGCGCAAGATATGGCCCACCGCCCTGGCGCTCATGGTAGCGCTACCGGTTGCTGTCTGGTGGGGCATGGGCGCCCCGTGGGAGATTGAATACCCCGTGCTGCGCGGCTTCAATTTCCGCGGCGGCATGAATGTGAGCCCCGAGTATTTCGCGCTGCTGATCGGCCTGGTCACTTATACGGCAGGCTTCATCGCCGAAGTGGTGCGCGCTGGCATCATGTCCGTCAATCACGGGCAATGGGAAGCGGCGCAGGCGCTCGGCCTCAAACACGGGTCGGTGCTGCGCCTGATTGTGATGCCGCAGGCGCTGCGCGTCATCATCCCGCCCATGACATCGAATTACCTTAACCTGACGAAGAATTCCTCGCTCGCGGTCGCGATCGGTTATCAGGATATCGTGTCCATCGCCAATACCACGCTCAATCAGACCGGTCAGGCCATTGAAGGCATTGCCATCATCATGGCGGTCTATCTTTCGATCAGCCTTTCGATCAGCCTTTTCATGAATTGGTACAATGCGCGCATTGCACTGGTTGAACGATGAAGGGTCCAGCCATGAGCAACGCAAGTATTTCCTCAGGCCCGCGCAAGCCGCCGATCACGGCGGCGGGGCCCATTGCCTGGGTCAGAAACAATCTGTTTTCCGGCTGGCTTTCAACAGCGGTGACGCTGGCGCTTGGCTATCTGGTGATCAGGTTGGCGCTTTCCTTCGTTGATTGGGCCTTCATCAATGCCATCTGGTCCGTGCCTTCCAACGCCCAGGGACCACAGACGCAGATCTGTCGGGATTTGCAGGGCTCGGGCGCCTGCTGGGCAGTGATCGGTGAAAAACATCGCTTCATGCTGTTTGGCACCTATCCTTATGAACAGCATTGGCGCCCGGCCTTGGCCTGCGTGCTGTTCGTGGCGCTTTATGTCATTTCCGCCATGCGCCGCTTCTGGCGTTGGGAATTGGCGCTGATCTGGGTTGGGATGCTGACCGCGATTGGAGTGTTGATGTGGGGTGGCATATTCGGGCTTTCCTATGTGCCCCAGGAACGCTGGGGTGGCTTGCCGATCACGCTGATCCTGGCGACCTTTGGGCTGGCTTTCGCCTTTCCGCTTTCCATCCTGGTCGCCCTTGGCAGGCGTTCATCCCTGCCGGCGATCAAGGTTTTGTGTGTGCTTTATGTGGAACTGATCCGCGGTGTGCCGCTGATCAGCCTGCTGTTCATGGCAAGCGTGATGTTCCCCCTGTTCCTGCCGGAGGGGATGAATATTGATAAGCTGCTCCGCGCCCAGATCGCCATTATACTGTTTGCCGGCGCCTATCTGGCTGAGGTTGTGCGCGGCGGGCTGCAATCCCTGCCCAAGGGCCAATATGAAGCCGCCGATGCCATGGGCTTGTCCTTTTGGCAGAAGACCGGGCTGATCATTCTGCCCCAGGCGTTGCGCATGGTGATCCCGCCTTTGGTCAATACCTTCATCGGCTTCTTCAAGGACACATCATTGGTGCTGATCATTGGCATTTTCGATCTGCTGACTGCCGGCAAGACCGCGATTGTGGAGCCCGCCTGGCAGGGCTTCGGCATTGAGGTTTATGTCTTTATCGGCAGTATCTATCTGGTTTTCTGCTACGCCATGTCCAAATACAGCCGCGGATTGGAGGTGGAATTAAACCGCCATCGCCGCCGCTGACCCCCTGGGAAATCAACATCATGAGCGCTTCCGCTGATCTTTCCTATGTCGCTTCCGCCGCGCAGGCTGATGCACCGCCAGCCATTGAATTGGCTGGCGTCAATAAATGGTTCGGCGCGCTGCATGTGCTGCGCGATGTGAACCTTGCCGTGGCCCCTGGTGAACGCGTGGTGGTTTGCGGGCCTTCAGGGTCCGGCAAATCCACCATGATCCGCTGCATCAACCGCCTGGAAGTTCACCAGGAAGGTCGTATCGCTGTAGACGGGATCGAACTGACCGATGATGTGCGCGCTTTGGATGCGATCCGCCGCGAAGTTGGCATGGTGTTTCAGTCCTTCAATCTTTTCCCGCATCTTACAGTGCTGGAGAATTGCACCCTGGCCCCTATTTGGGTGCGGCGGACACCGAAGAAGGAAGCGGAAGAACTGGCGATGGAATTGCTCGCCCGCGTCAAAATCCCTGAACAGGCGCTGAAATATCCCGGCCAGCTTTCGGGCGGGCAGCAGCAGCGTGTGGCCATTGCCCGCGCCCTTTGCATGCGCCCCAAGATCATGCTGTTCGATGAACCCACATCCGCCCTTGACCCCGAAATGATCAAGGAAGTGCTGGATGTGATGGTGGAATTGGCCGGCACCGGCATGACCATGATGGTGGTGACCCATGAAATGGGCTTCGCCCGCCAGGTCGCGGACCGCGTGGTGTTTATGGATCAGGGAGAGGTGGTGGAAGTCGGCACCCCCGAACAGGTCTTCAACGCACCAAAGACCGACCGGCTCCAGCTATTCCTAAGCCAGATCCTGCGCGGGCATTGAATGCCCGCCATGCGCTGGCTGCGGGGCAGAGATCTTGCTTTCCAGCGGTGAAGGGGCAGAGTGCGCCGCGATGTACCCCCCAAAGGCAATCCAGCCATGAGCACCCCCGCCGCTACCGACCGTAGCGCCCCCTCACTCGCCCTGATTCTGGGTGTTTTGGGTGTGGTCTATGGCGATATTGGCACCTCACCGCTTTACGCCATGCGCGCGGCGGCCAGTCATTTTGAGGATGGCGGCATGGAGGCATGGGAGGTTCTGGGCCTGCTCAGCCTGATCATCTGGTCGCTCATTCTGACCGTCACCGTCAAATATGTGGCCTTCGTGCTGCGCGCGGATAATCGCGGCGAAGGCGGTATTCTGGCGCTGATGGCGCTGGCGCAGCGCAGCGTGGAAAATGCGCGGCTCCGCTGGGTCTTGGCGCTGATCGGCATTGCCGGCGCCTGCCTGTTCTTTGGTGATGGCATCATCACGCCCGCGATTTCCGTGCTTTCGGCGGTGGAGGGGCTCAAGGTTGTCTCACCGCATTTGGAAAAAGCAGTGTTGCCGATTTCGGTGGTGATCCTGCTGGCGCTGTTTCTGGTGCAATATCGCGGCACGGCGAAAATGGGGGCGGTCTTTGGCCCCATTTGTGCGGCCTGGTTCCTGGTGCTGGGGCTGCTCGGGTTATGGGAAGTACTGCATAACCCGGGCGTGCTGGCGGCGATTTCTCCGCATTGGGCCATCAGCTTCTGCCTGCATTACCAGTTCATAGCTTTCATCGCCTTTGGTTCGGTGGTGCTGGCCGTGACAGGGGCCGAAGCGCTTTACGCCGATATGGGGCATTTCGGGCGCCGGCCCATTCGCTGGGCTTGGCTTGTGATTGTGCTGCCGGCGCTGGTGCTGAATTACCTGGGCCAGGGCGCGCTGTTGCTGCGCGATCCGGCAGCACTCGAAAATCCGTTCTTCCTGCTGGCGCCGGAATGGTTCCGCCTGCCTTTGGTATTCTTGGCCACTGCCGCCACCATCATCGCAAGCCAGGCGATGATTTCGGGCGCCTATACCATTGCGCGGCAATGCGTGCAGCTTGGCTTCATGCCGCGGCTGGTGGTGCGCCATACGAGTGATACGGAAGAAGGCCAGATCTATATGCCGCAGGTGAATTTCGCCCTGCTGATTGGTGTGCTGATCCTGGTGGTGACGTTCCGGGATTCCGAACGCTTGGCGGCGGCTTATGGCATTGCAGTAACGGGGACTTTTGTCTGCACCACATTGCTTGCGATTGTTGTGTTTCATCGCAAATTCGGCTGGCCGCTGCTTGGCGTGCTTGGCGTTTTCCTGCCGCTACTGGCGCTTGATTTGGCGTTCTTCCTTTCCAACGTGCTGAAAATTCCCGAAGGCGGCTATGTGCCGCTGGTGCTTGGCGTTGTGCTGTTTGTCATGATGCTGACTTGGCATCGCGGACGGGAATTGCTGTTCGCGCGCATCCGTCAGGATGGCTTGCCGCTCAAATCCTTCATTGCGCGCCTGCCGCAATCGCGCACCGTGCGCGTGCCGGGGACAGCGGTGTTCATGACCAGCCAGGCGGAATTCCTGCCCGGCGCGCTACTGCATAACCTGAAGCACAACAAGGTTTTGCATGAACGCGTGCTGTTCGTGACGGTTGCGAATGAGGATGTACCCCAAGTGGGCGCCGACCGTCGCCGGGCGGTCGAGGAATTGGCGCCCAATATCTACCGTATCGCGCTCCGCTACGGTTTTCAGGAAAGCCCCAATATCCCGCGTGAGCTTGAAGCGCTGGCGGAAGTGGGCATTCCCTATGAACCCATGCAGACTTCCTATTTCCTTGGGCGGGAGACAGTGGTGGCGGCGGCGGTACCGAAAATGTCGCGCTGGCGGCAATGGCTTTTCGTGGTGCTCAGCCGCAATTCGCTCTCAGCCACGGAATTCTTCCGCATCCCATCAGATCGCGTGGTAGAATTGGGCGTGAAGGTCGCGATCTGAAAATTGATGAGGGGTTTTCCCCTTTCGATGGGATGATGCGGCTGGGGCGGCGGGAGGAGGCGCGCATGGAACGGATGCTGGTGACACTCTCCTTGGCTGCGGGCCCGGGCTTCCCCGTGGGCTGCGTGGATCACCGTTACGAAATTGAGTTGGCGCTTGACGCTGCAGGGCAGCCGGATGGCAGGGCTTGGGCGGAAGACCCCGCCCCCTGGCGCGCGCGGCGCTACCGCCCGGAAGGGCCGCCCGAACAGGGTGATGTGCAATATGATGGGGAGAATGGCTGGTTCATCCGCTTCAGCGGCAGCCTGGCCGAGCGCTTTGATGCGCCTGAGGCCCGGTTTGACCCCGGCAGCAGCCCGATTCGGCCGGGGGAATATGTGACGATCACGGAACCCGATGGCGGGGCTTTTGATTATCGGATTGTGGGGGTAGGCAACGCCTGAGTTGGGCGGGCCGAACCATTCGAACCCTTACGAAGCAAGAAATGCCCCTTTGATGCGTGCTTCCGTGGCCGCGGTGAGACAGGCACGCAAGCCAAGCTGTGGCGTTATTGGCCGGGGGGATTGAGGAGTCAGGCCAGTCCAGTTGACGCCAGGATCCGCCCCAAAGGATCATATGGCGGCTCAGCCGGGGCAAGGTTGACGCAGAAAAAGCTTTGCAGGGCGACATTGCGGGCGTATCGCGCATCATGAAGTGACGCACTACGTCTACGTGCGCCAGGAATGGTTTTGGTTCTAAGCGGGGAGGATTCCGGGATGAAGATAAACGTAATTGGCCAAAGGAATATCCTTGGTTTTGGTACCCATTACGCCGGCATTTGCGATCAGTTGAAAAGATTTTCCTTTCTGGCGACGGTAACTGTCGAATACGACAATATGGATCCGCAATCCGTCGCAAAACTGATTCAGTATTCAGCACCCAGTGACATCAATATCTGGATTGATGGGTTCATGGGGCCAAATGCAAGTAAGATCAAAGGGCGCAATGTGGTTTGGGCTATCTTTGAACAGGATAAGCTTGCGCCTGTTTATGTCGCTTTGCTGAACCGGGCAGACCTTGTCTGGACCCCTAGCGCCTGGGCCAGAAATATTTTGCTGGCTCATGGCATGCCGCCCGCCAAGGTAGCGGTTGTGCCGGAAGGGGTGAATACCGAACTCTACCACCCCCATTGTCGCCCTTGGAATGAAACAAAATCGCCCACCAAATTTCGTTTCCTGATGCTTGGCAAGTTTGAGGAACGAAAGGGCTATACGCAACTTCTCGACGCGTTTGTGAAGGCTTTCGGCAAGAACCCCAAGGTAGAACTGCTTATCAAGGGGGATTACTACCTTGATCCGCAGCGCATAGGCGCGATGCTTCTTGATTTCGTGAAAAGCTACAACGCGCCCAATATCCGCCTATTGACCGGCGCGGCGTCCCAAGAGGATCTTTTTGTTATCTACAATATGGCCGATGCCTTTGTTTTCCCAAGCCGCGCCGAAGGTTGGGGCCTTCCTTTGATTGAAGCCATGGCAACAGGCTTGCCCGCCATTGCCACGAATTATTCAGGGCAAACAGAATTTCTTAGCCATCTGGAAGGTCTGTTCATGCCGGTTCGCCACAACTTGGTACCGGTACAGGACCCGGAGATTCATCGCTTTGTGATGGACGATGATGGCGATTGGGGCCGCTGGGCGGAGACAGATGTGGATGATCTTGCCGACAAGATGCAAGAGATGGTGAAGAACTACCCGCAATGGCGTCAGAACGCGCTTAAGGCGAGCACAATCCTTCGTTCAAGGTTTACCTGGGCGAATGCCGCCCATATCGCATTTGAAAGCCTGATCACCAGTGGCATGCTGCCGCCTGTCAAATTCCAGACACCACCAAAAATTTCGATGAAATAACATGGCAGCGCGGGATGGTGGAGCCAAGGGGAATCGAACCCCTGACCTCTTGAATGCCATTCAAGCGCTCTCCCAACTGAGCTATGGCCCCCCAGGGAAGAGGCGCGGTATTAGCGCCACCCGGGCGGCTCGGCAAGGGGGGCGCGTGTGATCCGCCAAGCCGGCATGCCGGCGCAGCAAATCAGCTGCCTGAACCACGCTTCCTGGCTGATCCGTGCCGGCCAGGCTGGCCCTATCCCCTTCCCGCAGGGCGGATCAGGCGCTAGTGATCCATGCGAAACGGCAAGCATTGGGGGCAAGGCCCATGAAGAAAATCTATCCGGATGCCAAGGCGGCACTTACCGGCCTTTTGCGCGATGGCATGGTGATCCATTCCGGCGGCTTCGGCCTTTCGGGCATCCCTACCCTGTTGATCGAAGCCATCCGCGATTCCGGCGTGAAGGACCTGACCGTGGTCTCCAACAATGCCGGGGTGGATGATGCAGGGCTTGGCCTGCTGCTGAAAACCCGCCAGATCCATAAAATGATTTCAAGCTATGTCGGCGAGAATGCCGAATTCGCCCGGCAATATCTGGCCGGGGAGCTTGAAATTGAATTCAACCCTCAAGGCACCCTGGCCGAGCGTATTCGCGCCGGCGGCGCTGGCATCCCGGCCTTTTTCACGAAAACCGGCGTTGGCACGGACGTCGCCAAGGGCAAGGAAACGCGTGAATTTGATGGCGAGACCTATGTGATGGAACGCGGCATTGTGGCTGATCTTGCCATCATCCACGCCTATATGGGCGATCATGAAGGCAATCTGGTCTATCGAAAGACCGCGCGTAACTTCAACCCCATGATGGCAACGGCGGCGCGCGTTACAGTCGCGCAGGTGGAACACCTGGTCCGCCCTGGGGAGATTGACGCGGACCACATCCACACACCTGGCATTTTCGTCAAACGCATGATCACCTGCCCGACTGGCTACGAAAAGCGCATTGAACAACGCACTGTCCGCAAGCACGCGCCCGCCGCCGCGGCCGGCGCCGAGTCCCAGGGATAAGGAGAAAAACCATGGCCTGGAACCGCGATGAAATGGCCGCCCGTGCGGCGCGCGAATTGGAAGATGGCTTCTATGTGAATCTTGGGATCGGCATCCCAACGCTGGTCGCCAATCACGTGCCCACCGGCTTCAATGTGCAGCTGCAAAGCGAAAACGGCATGCTGGGCCTTGGCCCCTTCCCTTATGAAGGTGAAGAAGATGCTGATCTGATCAATGCCGGCAAGCAGACGATTACGCAGTTGCCGACCAGTTCCTTCTTCGATTCCGCGCAATCTTTCGGGATGATCCGCGGCGGGCATATTGATCTTTCCATCTTGGGTGCCTTGCAGGTGGCGGAAAATGGCGACCTGGCCAATTGGATGATCCCCGGCAAGATGGTGAAGGGCATGGGCGGCGCCATGGATCTGGTGGCCGGCGTCAAGCGCGTGATTGTGCTGATGGAACATACCGCTGGCGGCAAGCCCAAGCTGCTCAAGCAATGCGGCCTGCCGCTGACTGGCAGCCGCGTGGTGGATATGGTGATCACCGATCTTGGCGTGTTTGAAATCGCCCGGCGCGGCCCTGCGGCCATGAAGCTGGTGGAACTCGCGCCCGGCGTGACGGAAGCCGAAATGCGCGAAAAGACCGAAGCGGATTACACGGTGGCCCTCACGAAATAGGGCTTTCGCCCTGAATTCATGCCAAAATCATCGCCATGCCAGGATCACGCTTGACCCCGCCCTGGCATGGGATCATTTTGCGCCGGATTGTAACACCCGCGCGCCCCGCGCGCCTTTCCCATGAGGCCCGATGCCCAAAGAAGATATGATGGAGTTCAGCGGCCAGGTGGTTGAGCTTCTGCCCAACGCCATGTTCCGCGTGAAACTGGATAATGAGCACATTGTTCTGGCGCATACCAGCGGGAAGATGCGCAAGAACCGCATCCGCGTGCTTGCCGGTGATCGCGTCAATGTTGAAATGACGCCCTATGATCTGACCAAGGGCCGCATCACCTTCCGCTTCAAGTAACGCACCAAGCATGGATGCCGCGCGCTTGCCGCTGGTATTGGCGAGCGCCAGCCCCCGCCGCCTGGATTTGCTGGCGCGGCTCGGCATTACGCCTGCGCGCGTGATCTCGACCGATATTGATGAAACGCCCTTGAAGGCTGAACAGCCGCGCGCCCTGGCGGCCAGGCTTTCGCTTGCCAAGGCTGAAGCTGCTTTGCCCTTGGCCGAAGGCGCGCTGGTGCTGGCTGCCGATACGGTGGTGGGCGTTGGCCGGCGTATCCTGCCAAAAGGCGAAACTGAAGCTGACGCGCGCTTCTGCCTGAAGCTTCTGTCTGGCCGGCGGCATTGCGTCACAACCGGCGTGGTGCTGGCTTTGCCCGATGGGCGACGCATCCAGCGCCTTGTCGAAACCAACGTCACCTTCCAGCGCCTGACTGAAGCGCAGATGGAAGACTACATCGCTTCCGGCGAATGGCAGGGCAAGGCCGGCGCCTATGGGATTCAGGGCCGGGCAGAGGCTTTCACGCGCTTCATCTCGGGCAGCCATTCCAATGTGGTCGGCCTGCCCTTGTTTGAAACCGCGCAAATGCTGCGAGGGATTGGGTGGCTGAAGCCCTGATCCTGGCCGAGGCCTCACCGGGCGAGGTGCGGACCGCGCTGCTGCTGGGTGGGCGGCTGACGGAAGCCTGGGTGGAACGCCCAGCACGGCCGGATGGCGTTGGTGATTTGCAGCGCGGGCGGGTGGTGGCGATTTCGGCCGCCATGTCGGGCGCCTTTGTGGCACTTCCTGGCAATGAAACCGGCTTCCTGCCGGAAAGCGCGGCCAGCGCGCCGCGCCAACCGATCAAACAGGCGGTGCAGGAAGGCCAGATTTTAGGGCTGCGCGTGACCCGCGCCGCGCAGGCCGGCAAGGGGCCAAGGCTTTCCGCCGTGCTGACAGATGCCGAAGTCGCGCTGATTGCTGCCGCACCTGCGGGCGCGCCGCGGCTGGTGGCGCGCGGGCCATGTGCAGCGCAGCGCCTCGCCGCGCGCTATCCGAAGGCCGTGCTGCGTGTGGCCGGCGCGGGTTTGGTGGCGCGGCTGCGCGTGGCGCTCGGTGATCGCGTGCAGGCCCAGCATGGCACGGTGTTCGATGAGGAGATTGAAGGTGAATTCGCCGCCTTAACCGAAAGCGCGGTGGCTTTGCCGGGCGGCGGTGTGCTGCACATCCAAACCACGCGCGCGCTGACGGCGCTTGATGTGGATAGCGGCGGCGCTGGCGATGGCCTGGCGCGGTTCAACGAAACAGCGCTGCCGGAAATTGCGCGGCAGATCCGGCTGCGCAATCTCTCGGGCGCCATTCTGTTGGATGTGGCAGGGCTTTCCACCAAGCGCCGGCAAGCCTTGCTGGAACCGCTGCGCGCTGCGCTGGCGCCTGATAGTCTGGCGCGGCTTGTCGGGCTGACCGGGCTTGGCCTGGTTGAGATGGTGCGCGACCGCATCCACCCGCCCTTGGCTGAAATCCTGAACACACAACTGGCGGAAGGACTGGCCGCCCTGCGCCAGGCAGCGCGCGATGCGGCGCCGCGACCTGCTCAGCGGCTTATGTTGGAAGCGCGGCCCGACGTGATCGCAGCCCTGCGCGACCTGCCCGGCGCGCTTGATGACTATACAGCGCTTACTGGGCATGGGCTGGAATTGCGGAGCGTGGCATCAGGCCCGCCACAAATACGAGAGGTGCCGCGTGACTGACGCCGAGAAAAAACCGCGCCGCCCGCGCTGCCCGATTTGTGGCCGCGCCCCCGCGCCGGAACAGCGCCCCTTTTGTTCCGATCGCTGCCGGCAGGTGGATTTGGGCCGATGGATGACCGAAGCCTACGCGATTCCAGCCGCCGTCACGCCGGAAGAGGAAGAAGAATAGCCCTTCCCGATAAGCCGCACCCGGCCTAGCCTTTCTCAAAAGCTTGAAATGGGAAGGGTCCATGGAAGAATTCGACTATGTGATTGTGGGTGCCGGCGCCGCAGGCTGCGTGCTGGCCAATCGGCTAAGCGCTTCGGGCAGACACAGCGTTGCCATCCTGGAAGCTGGCGGCAAGGACAATAATATCTTCATCAAAATCCCAGCCGGCTTCAACAAAACTGTCTATAATCCGAAGCTGAATTGGGGTTATGAGACAGCCCCCGGCCCCTACATCAATAATCGCAAAATCCCTTTCCCACGCGGCAAGGTTTTGGGCGGTTCCGGTTCCATCAATGGCCATCTTTATGTGCGCGGCCAATCCGCCGATTACGATATGTGGGCGCAACTTGGGTGCCGCGGCTGGTCCTGGGATGATGTGCTGCCCTATTTCAAGCGCGCAGAAACCCGCGGCAATGGTGGTGGCGATCCCTCTGTGCGCGGCGATTCCGGCCCGCTTTCCATCGAAGATCAGCGCGACCCGCATGATTTATCCGAAGCCTATATGGCGGCGAATGAGGCGCTCGGCCTGCCCCGCACGCCAGATTACAATTCCGGCAATCAGGAAGGCACCTTCCTGTATCAACAAATGATGCGCGGTGGTCGGCGCTGGAGCCCGGCAGATGCTTACCTCCGTCCTGCCCTGTCGCGGCCCAATCTGAAGCTGATCCAGCGCGCTTTGGCGGAAGCGATTGTCTTTGAAGGCAAGCGCGCGGTCGGCATTCGCTATGCCCAGGAAGGGGGCGCGCCCATTACCATTCGCGCGCGGCGCGATGTGATCCTTTCCGGTGGTTCGATCAATACGCCGCAACTGCTGCAAATTTCCGGGGTGGGTGATCCGGAATGGCTTGCCGATATTGGCGTGGGTGTTGTTCATGCGCTGCCAGGTGTGGGCAAAAATCTGCGCGACCATTACGCCACCCGCGTTTCCGCGTTGGTGAAAGGGACGGGTTCGCTCAATGAACGATCCCGAGGGGTGCGTTTGGCGATGGAAGTGCTGCGCTATGCCTTCACGCGCAAAGGGCTACTGACCGCGAGCCCCAGCCATGCCGGGGGCTATATGAAAACCCGCGAAGGGCTGGCCACCCCCGATATGCAGCTTTACTTCGCCCCTGCCAGCTATCCGACCGGGCGTTATGGTGTGACGGATTTAGATACGAAGGCGGGTATGACGCTTGGCTGTTCGCAACTCCGCCCCGAAAGCAAGGGCTGGCTGAAGGCGCTTTCGGCGGATCCACGCGCAAAGCCGGAAATCCAGCCGAATTACTTGCAAGCGCAAATGGACCGCGACGCCTTGGTGGCGGCGATGAAATACATGCGGCAATTGCTGCATACGCGCCCCTTGGCGGATTACGTGATTGCCGAGAATTTTCCAGGACCTTCAGTGCAGACCGATGATGAATGGCTGGCCCATGCGCGCGCCACCGGTTCCACCACCTATCACCCGATCGGGTCCTGCAAAATGGGCATTGACCCCATGGCGGTGGTGGACCCTGCTTCCATGAAGGTGATCGGGCTTGAAGGGCTGCGTGTTGCGGATGCGTCCTGCATGCCCACCATGGTTTCCGGCAATACCTATGCGGCCACCAATATGATTGCCGAAAAAGCCGCTGATTTGATCGCGGCATAACATTTAGGGAGAACGCAAATGAGGTTCCAGGATCAAGGCGTACTGATCACCGGTGCCGCCAGCGGCATTGGCCGGCAACTGGCCATCGCTTTCGCAGAAGAAGGCGCGCGGCTGGCAATCGCCGATATTGATAAGGCGGCGGTGGAAGCAACCGCTGCTGATATCCGCAAGCGCGATGGCGAAGCACATGCCTTTGTTTTGGATGTGGTGAATCCCGATGCGGTGCGTGATTTCATTGCGGGTGCTGAGGCCGTACTGGGCCGGCTGGATGTGCTGGCGAATTGCGCCGGCGTGCGTGAAATTAGCCCGCTGCTCGATCTTTCATTCGAGGATTGGCAGCGCACCATGAGTATCAATGTGACCGGCAGCTTCCTGCCATCACAGGCATTCGCGCGGCGGTTGATTGCGCTGGGCAAGCCCGGGCGGATTGTGAATATCGCCTCCACCCTTGGGCTGGTGGCGACACCTGAACGTGTCGCTTACGTGACATCCAAGCATGCGGTGGTGGGGCTGACGAAAGCCTTGGCGATGGAATTGGCGCCGCGTGGCATTCGCGTAAATGCGGTGGCACCTGGCGTGATCCGCACGCCAATGACGGAACGCTATTTCCAGGATGCGGATGTCGCGCGGAAAATTCAGGAACTCCACGCCATGGGGCGGTCAGGTGAAACCCATGAAGTGGCGAAGGCCATGATGTTCTTGGCGAGCGAGGAAAGCTCCTTCACCACGGGCGCAGTGCTGACGGTGGATGGCGGCTGGACCTTGGGCAAGAAAATGACGTGACGGAGTTGGCGCTTATTTGACCAATAAGCGCCGCACAAACCAACCACCCACACCACAAAACGCCACCACTAGGGCCATGGGCATCGCGGTACCATCCTGCAGCGCGCCCAGCGCCACGCCGGCCAGCGCACCCGCACCGAATTGCAGCGTGCCCATGAGTGCGGAAGCATTGCCCGCAATCGCGCCATGCGGCGCCATGGCGCGCGCGGCAGTCAGTGGCATCACTGCGCCGATCATGGAAACATAAACAAAAAGTGTGGCGACAATCGCGGCAAAGCCACCAACCCCCGTGGTGGTAACACCAAGCAGCGCCAGCCCTGACAAAGCACTGATACTAACCGCAATGTTAAGCATCCGCGCCGGCGGCACACGATCCACCAGCCGTGCGGTGATTTGCCCCGCCAGCATAATCCCAATGGCATTGGCACCGAAGTAGAAGCCATATTCTTCTGGCCGCACGCCATGCAAACCCATGAACACGAAGGGCGAACCAGTGATATAGGCAAACATCCCCCCGATCACGACGCCACCTGCCAGCGCGTGCCCAATGAATTGGCCATCACCCAATAAGCGCCGCCAGACGCCAAGAACCTGGCGCAAGCCATCACGCCGGCGGCGTTCGGGGGCCAAGGTTTCCGGCAGGAAAAGCGCAATCACCAACAGCAAAATCGCGCCATAGGCCGCAAGACACAGGAATATCCCCCGCCAGCCAATCACGCCCAAAAGCGCGCCGCCGATAATGGGCGCGATGATGGGCGCCACACCCATCACCAGCATCAACTTCGCCATTAGCCGGATCGCGCCGCGTTCATCCGCAACATCGCGCACCACCGCGCGGGAAATCACCATGCCCGTGCAACCGCCAAGCGCTTGCATCAACCGCGCCGCGATCAGGCTTTCTATATTGGGCGCAAGCGCACAAATCAGCGACGCTACCGTGTAAACGCCAAGCCCGATGAATAGCGGCAGGCGCCTGCCATAGCGATCCGCGATTGGCCCATAGAATACCTGCCCAAGCGCCATGCCAAGAAAGAATACCGCGAGGCTTGCTTGCGCCGCGCCGGCTGTGCTGCCCAAGGCCTCACCCAGCATCGGCAGTGCGGGCAGATACATATCAATCGAAAAAGGCCCAATGGCCGCCATGGCGCCCAGGATGAAGGGCAGGCGCTTTTGCGGAATGCTCACGCCCTCAAGTTTCGGGCGCGGCGGCGAAAGCCTCCGCCGCCAGCTTGAGCGCGGCTTCGACTGCGACGCGCCCTTCGGGCGAAAGTGGCGCTTGCGGCAGGATCGGATCACCAACAGCAAAACCTTGGATTTGCAAGGCACCCTTGATGCAGGCAGCGAGGGAATGCGCCGCAAACAATTCATTCACGCGCCACAGCGCACGTTGCAGCGCCATGGCCGCATCCCAATGCCCGGCGCGGCAAAGCTCATAAAGCCGCACGCTTTCGCGCGGAATGGCGCAAGCCGGCCCCGCCATCCAGCCCTTGCCGCCAATCATCATCACCGCCGCCGGAATATGGGCGGAGGCCGCAAAAACGCCGATGCGGCCTTCCGTGCGGTTCAGGATGGACAGCAAGCGCCCGGTATTGGTGGAAGCATCCTTGATCAGGCAAATGCGTGGATGATGCGAAAGCTTTTCAATCGCCGGCAGGGAAAGATCAGAACGCTGAAAATTCGGATTGGTATAAAGCACCGTCGGCAATTGGGTGGCATCCGCAATGGCGATGAAGTATGAGATCACCGCCGCATCATTCAACGGGAAATAGGCTTCCAGAATGGCGAGGATACCATCCGCGCCAATCGCCGCATAATCGCGCGCCTGACGTTCGGCATCCGCAATCGTGGTCGCCGCCACACCAGCCACCACGGGCACGCGGCCCGCGGTTTGGGAGACGACGATTTCCACAATCCGCCGCCGTTGCGGCAAATCCAGATAGGCGAATTCACCTGTGCTGCCCAAGGGCGTCAGCCCATGCACGCCGGACGCGATCAAATGATCCACCAGCCTGCGCAATTCCGCTTCCAGCACCGTACCATCGGGGGCAACGGGCGAAACCAGATAGGGGAAAACCCCATGAAATTCCTGCATGATCGGCTGTTCCCTACTGCGCCCGCGCTTGCGCGCGCAACACATGCTTTTGGATTTTCCCGGTCGAGGTCTTCGGCAATTCAGCGAAGACAATATGGCGCGGCAGTTTGAAGGCCGCCAAATGCTGGCGCGCGAAATTGATGAGTTCTTCAGGCGCTGCCGTCATGCCGGGCTTCAATTCCACAAAGGCGCAGGGCGTTTCACCCCATTTTTCATCGGGTTTCGCCACCACCGCCACCACGGCGACCGATGGATGCTTATACAGCGCATCTTCCACTTCAATGCTGCTGATGTTTTCTCCGCCCGAAATGATGATATCCTTCGACCGATCCTTAAGCTGAATATACCCATCTGGATATTTCACCGCGAGGTCACCGGTATGAAACCACCCGCCAGCAAAGGCGGATTGCGTGGCGGCGGCATCCTTCAAATAGCCCTTCATGACAACATTACCGCGCATCATCACCTCACCCATCGTTGCACCATCAGCAGGCACAGGGCGCATGGTTTCAGGGTCCATCACATCAAGACCTTCAAGCGCCAGATAGCGCACGCCTTGGCGCGCCATCAGCGCAGCTTGTTCAGTCGCGGGCTTGGCGCCCCATTCGCTGTGCCATTCATTCACAACGGCGGGGCCATAAACTTCAGTCAGGCCATAGACATGGCAGACAGCGAAACCCGCTTCCTTCATCGCGGCGAGCACGGCTTCGGGCGGCGGCGCGCCGGCCACCACGAACTGCACTTGATGAGTCAGGGTACGCTTCTCGGCTGCCGGTGTTGCCAGCAACGTCGCCATCACAATCGGCGCGCCGCACATATGGCTAACCGCATGTTCCGCCATCAGCCGCCACATATCGGGGCCGCGCACGGCGCGCAGACACACATGCAAGCCGGCCTGCGCCGTCACCGTCCAGGGAAAACACCAGCCGTTGCAATGAAACATTGGCAGCGTCCACAAATAGGATGGATGCTTGCCCATGCCGGCGGAAAGCACATTGCCGGTCGCCAAAAGGCAGGCGCCGCGATGGTGATAGACAACGCCTTTCGGCTTACCCGTAGTGCCGGATGTATAATTCAGCGTGATCGCATCCCATTCATCGTTTGGCATCGCCCAAGCGAAATCGGCGCTGCCTTCAGCGATGAAGCTTTCATATTCCTGCCCGCCCAGGCTTTGCCCATGCATCGCTTCCGGCGCCAGCGCATCATGCACTTCAATCACCATGGGCTTCGCCGTGCATTCGGCAAGTGCGGCGCGCAGCACCGGCATGAATTCGCGGTCCACAATCACAGCCTTGGCTTCTCCGTGATCAAGGATATAGGCCACGGTCGGCGCATCCAGCCGCGTATTGATGGTGTTCAAGACGGCACCCGCCATGGGCACGCCGTAATGGCATTCCAGCATCTCAGGAATATTCGGCAGAATGGCCGCGACCGTATCGCCACGCCCAATACCGCGCTTCGCAAGCGCATGGGCAAGCTGCACGGACCGATTACGCAGGCTGAGATAGTCGCGCTGCACTGCGCCATGCACTACGGCGGGATAATCCGGATAAACCTGCGCGGCGCGTTCCAGAAACAATAGCGGCGTGAGCGGCTGATGATTGGCCGCATTGCGATCCATCGCGGTTTCGTATTTGCCAGCGGACATGTTCTTCACCTGTCTTCCCACTGCGGATGGCGCTTTTCCAGGAAGGCGCCAATGCCTTCCGCCGCGTCACGCGCCATCAGATTTTCCGTCATCACCGAAGCCGCTTCCCGGTATGCTTCCGCCAGCGGTAATTCGATTTGCCTGTTGAAGCCGCGCTTGCCCATGCGCACGGTGACAGCCGAATGGGCAGCGATGCGCGCGGCAAGACCAAGCATGGTTTCCATCAGCGCGTCCCGCGGCGCCAGGCGGTTCACCAGACCAAGGCGCAGCGCTTCATTCGCCGGTACCATCTCACCCAGCAGCAGCATTTCCATCGCGGCCTTGCGCGGCACGGCGCGCGCCAAAGCAACCGCCGGCGTGGAACAGAACAGCCCAATATCCACACCGGGCGTGCAAAACCGCGCATCTTCCGCCGCGACGGCCAGATCGCAGCTTGCAACCAATTGGCAGCCGGCGGCGGTCGCCACACCTTGCACAGCCGCAATCACCGGCTGAGGCAGGCCCACAATCCCCTGCATCACCCGCGCGCAAGCCGCCATGGCATCGGCGTAAAAGCCGCGCCCGCCATCGGCATCGGCGCGATGCGCGGTGATTTCGCGCAAATCATGCCCGGCGCAAAACACCGTGCCAGCACCGGCCAGCACCACCACGCGGCAGGTGCTATCCGCAGCGATGTCAGCCAACATATCCTCCAACGCCTGCAATAGCGCGCGGGAGAGGCTGTTGCGCTGGGCGGGCCGGTTCAGCGTGATCACGCATATGCCACCCGCGCGATCCTCCCGTAGCAGGATGGGGGCGTTTTGCAGTTCTGGCTTGGACATGGCGGAATATTCCTGCCCCGGGCGGGGGATTACAAGGGCCAGGAAGCGGTATAGCCTGACCCCAGGATGAATGACCAAGAAGAAAACACCGGCGCCGAGACCACCGCGGCGCTGGAAGCCAGGCTCGCCGCGGTCAAGGCCAAGCGCGGCTATTTGCTGCCGCATCATGGGCTGCTGGCGCTGGCTTTCCCGCGCCTGCTGGAAGGCTATGACGCTGCCTATACCGCCATGGCGTTGGATGATCGCGTGCTCACGCATCATGACCGCGAATTCGTCTGGCTCGCCGTTTTGGCCGCAACGGATGAAGCGCTTGCTACACACCACATCGCCAAGTTCCGCGCTGCCGGCGGGGATGATGCGCTGATTGGTGCCGCTTTCGCTGCGACTGCGCTTGCCATCGGGGCCGAGGCCTTTGATTTCGCCGCGCATCGCTGGGGCGCGCAATTGGCACCCTTTGATCCGCGCGCGGCCTATCTGGAAGCTGTGGCGGCCATCGCACCCGCTGCACCGCGCCGCCTGGTGCATTTGGCGCAATGCGCCGTGCAGGTCTGCCGCGCGCGCTGGCGGGTGCTGGAATGGCAGATTGAAGCCGCCTATGCGGACAATGTGCCGGAAGATGAAGTCGCCGAGGCCATTACGCTCGCGATGTTCCCTGGCTCCATCCCGCGCTTTGTCGAAGCCTGTGGCGTTTGGCGCGGCATGATTGAAAGCGGCAAGGTTGCGGCTTCAGACCGCTACCGGGCCTGGGCCGCGCTGACCGGCCAGGGCGGCTTTGACGAAGCGCTCGCGACAACTTCCAAGGATAAATGAGGAAACCAATGGCCTGGACCGCAAAGTATATCATCCAGAACGGCAAGAAGATCGCCTTTGATGATGCACGTGTGCATCCGTTCTCAGTCGGCCACGCTTATGGCGGCACGGTGTTTGAAGGCATTCGTGCCTATATGAATTATAGCACCGGTAAGCTTGCCGTGTTCCGGCTGGAAGAACATCTCGTGCGGCTGGATCAAGGCATGAAATTCATGCGCTTTGACAATCCGCCGTCGCGCGATGAAATGCGGCAAGCCGTGCTGGATGCTGTGCGCGCCAATGAACCGGATGATGATGCCTATATCCGCATCCAGGTGCATATCGAAAGCCTGGGTTCCATGGCGAGTACCGGCAGCATCGGCTGGGCTTGCGGTGCCATGCCACGCGAACGCAATGCCAAGCGCAGCAGCGGGCTTGCCGTGCATGTTTCCTCCTGGACGCGTATTTCAGACACCACCATGCCACCGCGCATCAAGGCGACAGCGAATTACCATGCCGGACGCATCGCCATGTTGCAAGCCAAGGCGGATGGCTATGACAATGCGCTGCTGATGACGCGCGCAGGCAAGATCAGCGAAGGCACCGGCGCCTGCCTGTTCATGGTGCGCGACGGCAGGCTGATTACGCCTTCACGTGAAAACGACATTCTGGAAAGCGTGACGCGCGATACCGTGATCCATCTGGCCGCCGAATATGGCCTGAGCGTGGAACAAGGCATCATTGACCGCACAGAGCTTTACATCGCGGATGAGTTGTTCTTCTGCGGCACCGGCCAGGAATTGCTGCCGATCACGAGTGTGGACAGACTGCCGGTTGGTGATGGCAAGCCAGGTGCGATCACCATGCGTTTGCAGGCGGCATATGAAAGCGTCGTGCGCGGCACCACCAATGCACATACGGAATGGCGCACGCCGGTCTGAACCTCTGTTCAGTCCCTACCCTCATCCGGAATGGCAAGGCGGGTGCCGCATGCCTTGCAGTGCACGGCATCCACATCATGGCGTTGCAGCCCGCAGGCTGGGCAGGGAAAGCGTACCTTGCGCGGGCGGAACAGCGCCTGCGCAAGGCGCAAAAACAACGTCACACCACAAATCATGATGAAGACGGAAAGCATTTTGCCGAATTTGCCTTCCAGCGTGATGTCACCAAACCCGGTCGTGGTCAGCGCTGTCACGGTAAAATAAAGCGCATCGGCGTAATCAGCGATCTTCGGATTGATGGTGCGCTGGCTTTCATAAACGATCGCCGTCATGACAAAGACGAATACTGCCAGATGCACGCCGGCGATCAGCGCTTCCTCATGCCGGCGAAAGAAGGGCATATCCTGACGGAGTTCCATCAGCGTCCGGTAGGTATGCAAAAGCCGGAGTGTGCGCAGCACCCGCAGGAACCCGAACCCCTCCCCGGTCAGCGGTGCCAGGAAGGACAGCACCGCGACAAGATCAATCAGGCTTGAAAATTTTAGCGCCTGACGCCCCGGCGCGCGATGCGCCGCCAGATGCGCGGCATATTCGGCAGCCAGAACAAGCCCAATCGCCACATCCACCACGCCAATCCAGGGTTCGCGCGGGATGAAGGATGTGCCAATCACGAAAATCAGCGTCAGCAGATCAAAACAGATGATCCCGTAGCGAAAGCGCCGCGCGGTGGCGGAACTGCCGAAGTAAAGCTCCCGAAGTTTGAGGCGCCAGCCCTGAAATTGCACCAGCCCCGTCATGGTGCAGGCGCGTCAGCGAGTCGGCGTCGGCGGCGTGGTGCTGTAATCATAGAATCCGCGGCCGGATTTCCGCCCATACCAGCCGGCTTCAACATACTTCGCGAGCAAGGGCGAAGGCCGATATTTCGAATCGCCCAAGCCTTCATGCAGCACTTTCATGACGGAATAGAGCGTATCGAGGCCCACAAAATCCGCGAGTTCCAAAGGCCCCATCGGGTGATTGGCGCCAAGCTTCATGCCGGCATCAATTGCCGCCACATCGCCCACACCTTCCATCAGCGCCTGAATCGCCTCATTGATCATGGGGCACAGGATGCGGTTGACGACGAAGCCCGGCCAATCCTGCGCCATGACCGGCGCCTTGCCCATGCGCTTCGCCAACGCTTCCACTGCCTGATAGGTGGCGTCTTCCGTCGCAAGCCCGCGAATGATTTCAACCAGCTTCATCATCGGTACGGGGTTGAAGAAATGCATGCCGATGAAGCGGCCTGGCCTATCGGTCGCCGCCGCCAGCCGGGTGATGGGGATAGATGATGTATTGGACGCCAAAAAAGCATCCGGCTTCAGCACCGGGCACAAGGCTGCGAAGATCTTTTTCTTGATCTCCTCATTCTCCGTCGCGGCTTCAATCACCATGTCGCAATCGGCGAAGGCGCTGTTATCGGTCGCTGTCAAAATGCGCGCCAAGGCGGCATCGCGATCAGCGCTGCTGACACTGCCTTTGCTCACTTGCCGGTCCATGTTCTTCGCCATGGTCGCCAGCGCGCGGTCCAGCGCCTGCTGCTGCACATCCATCAGCACCACAGGAATGCCAGAAAGCGCCGCCACATGGGCAATGCCATTGCCCATCAGCCCCGCGCCAATCACGCCGAGTTTATTGATTGCCGCCATGATGGATGCTCCTGTTAACATGCGTAATGGGGGCGCTGATCAAGCGCGCGCCCCCATCAGGCAAATCACTTCTTGTCGAGTTCGGCTTCCAATTCCGGCATGGCCTTGAACAGATCGGCCACCAGCCCGTAATCGGCCACTTGGAAAATCGGCGCTTCTTCATCCTTGTTGATGGCGACGATCACCTTGCTGTCCTTCATGCCGGCCAAATGCTGGATGGCGCCAGAAATGCCAACCGCCACATAAAGTTCCGGCGCCACAATCTTGCCGGTCTGGCCAACCTGATGGTCATTCGGCGCATAGCCCGCATCCACCGCCGCGCGGGAAGCACCGATGGCTGCACCCAGCTTATCGGCCACGCGTTCGACAATGGCGAAGTTTTCCGCCGAGCCCATGGCGCGCCCGCCCGAGACCACAATACGCGCGGCTGTCAGTTCGGGGCGTTCGCTTTTGACAATCTCGGCGCCCAGGAAGCGCGAAAGCCCAGGATCGCCAGCGGTCGCCGCGGCTTCAATCGGCGCCGAGCCACCTTCGGCCGGCACGGGATCGAAGGAAGCAGCGCGCACCGTGATCACCTTCTTGGCATCGGCTGATTTCACGGTGGCCATCGCGTTGCCGGCATAGATCGGGCGCACAAAGGTATCGGCATCCACCACATCCGCGATGTCAGAAAGAATCTGCACATCCAAAAGCGCGGCGGCGCGCGGCATCACATTCTTGCCACCAGCGGAAGCCGGCGCCAGCAAATGCGAATAGCCAGGGGCGAGTGCCACCAGCAAAGCGGCCATGGGCTCGGCCAGGCCATGGGCGTAGATGTCAGCCTCGGCGGTCAGCACTTTCGCCACCGATGGCAGCTTGGCGGCGGCGGCAGCAGCGGGGCCAGTGGCGGCGCCCGCGATCAGCACATGCACATCGCCAAGCTTGGCGGCAGCCGCCACCGTGCTGCGGGTTGGCTGGGACAGCGCGCCGTCCTGATGATCGGCAAGAACAAGCACCGCCATGGTCAAATCACCTTCGCTTCATTGCGCAGTTTATCAACAAGTTCCGCAACCGATCCCACTTTCTTGCCGGCCAGGCGCTTGGGCGGTTCTTCCACCTTCAGCACGGTCAGGCGCGGCGCCGGGTCCACACCCAGATCAGCCGGCTTCATGATTTCAATCGGCTTCTTGCGTGCCTTCATAATGTTCGGCAGCGACGCATAGCGCGGTTCATTCAAGCGCAGATCGGTGGTGATGATCGCCGGCAGCTTCAGCGCCAGCTTTTCCAGGCCGCCATCCACTTCGCGCGTGATGTTCAGCGTGCCATCGGCAATTTCAACCTTGGACGCGAAGGTGCCTTGCGGCCAGCCCATCAGCGCGGCCAGCATTTGGCCGGTGGCGTTCATGTCATCATCAATCGCCTGCTTGCCCAAGATCACCAGATCCGGCGCTTCCTTGGCGATGATCGCCTTCAGGATTTTCGCGACCGCGAGCGGTTCCAGCACGCCATCATATTCCACCAGGATGCCGCGATCAGCACCCATGGCCAGCGCCGTGCGAATTTGTTCCTGCGCCACGGAGGGGCCCGCGGATACCGTGATGATTTCGGTGGCGATACCCTTTTCCTTGAGCCGCACGGCTTCTTCCACCGCGATTTCGTCAAAGGGGTTCATGGACATTTTGACATTGGCAGTTTCAACGCCCGTGCCATCCGCCTTCACGCGGACCTTGACGTTGTAATCCACCACCCGCTTGACGGGGACCAGAAGCTTCATGATGCAACCATAGCCTTCAGGAAATGAGGGGGACGATTGGCCTCGAGATGCCGCGCGCGGGTTTCAGCCCCCTCACTCGACATGTTTCGTATTAAAGCCCTGCGCCGGGCCGGGCAAGGCGGAGTCAGTTTTTCAACAGCAAAAGCAGAATGGCGAAAAGCGCCACCGCGATGAACTGAAAGATAATGCGCCAGCGCATCAGCCAATTGGCGGTTTTGGGATTGGCCTTGCCGCCCGCCATGCCCAGAATCCCGGCGAAAAGCACGCCGACTGTAGCCAACATGGCAAGCCCGACCAGAATGGTGAGGATCGTCGTCATGGTGAGAACCTATACATTTTCATGCGCGGGAGACAGCCCCGCCCCGAACAGACCACGCCAAGGCCGCGCCGATCAGGGCCGTGATAACGCAAAGCGCGAATCCGGCCTCATAACCACCGCTCAAATCCACCAGCAGGGAAAAGAAGGGCGGCGCCACCAACATGGAAAGGCCGAAGACGAAGCCCGCCGCCGCTGTGGTAGCACCCACCTGCCCCGCCGGCGCCAGCCGCGCCATCTCCGCCAGGAATACACCATTCCAGCCAATCGCCGTGGCGCCCATCAGCATCCCGGCCAGAATAATCGCCAAGCCTGGCCAGCCTGGCCCGGCCAATAGCAAGGCCAAACCGGCCACCGCCGCGCCAATGCCCAGGCCCGTGAAAACCGGCGCCGCGCCAGTGCGGTCAGCCACCACGCCCCAAAGCACCCGCCCCGCAACCCCGGCTGCCTGGGCAAGTGCCAGCCTCATGCCCGCTTCGGTCAAGGATGCGCCAAGGCTTGCCACCTGAAACACCACGAAAAAGGTCGAAAAGCAGAATTGAGAAACGCCATAAAGTGCGGACATGATCGTCATGCGCCGCAAGACCGGGAATTGGCGAAGCAGGCCAAGGCTTGAAGCCGCCGCCGCCCAAATCTGCCCGAGCCCCCGAATCGCAGCCTTGGGGTCACGTTCCGCATCCAAAGCCGCCCGCAAGGGTTGTAGGCAAAAGGCTGAAACGGCGAGGAAAACCACCACCGCCAGCACCCCCTGGCGCCAACCAGCGGCCACCGCAATGGGCGGCACGGCGGCGGCAATCAACATGGCACCCGCAGGCACGCCGCATTGCTTCAGGCTGAAGATTAAGCCCCGCCGCCGCGCCGGGGTGCGGGCAGCCAGCAAATGGCTCCCCGCCGGCGTCACCGGCCCATGGCCCAGCCCGGCAATGATGGCAGAGGCGAAAAGCGCCGCCGGATGCCCAAGTGCCGCCAGCGAAATGCCAAAGGCCGAGATCAGCATCCCCAGCTGCAAAACCCGAATGCCGCCAAAGCGATGGATAAAGGCCCCTGCCAAAGGCCCAGACACCATCGCCCCCAGATACACCAGCGCCGTATGCACACCCGCGAGTGACGCCGCGATGCCAAGTTCCGCCGCAATGGCCGGCGCCAACACCGGCACGGTCAGAAAAACCCCCATCCCCGCCAGATGTGTGCCCAAAAGGGCGACCATCACTGTCCAGACGGAGGGGGAAGCAAGCATGGGCGCGGTGTAACGGCGCCGCTGCCCGCCGGCAATTGGCGCGCGAAGAAGACTTGACCCGCGCCCGGCAATGGGCTCGGAAGCCCGGCATGGGCAATTTCTTGCAGTTTCGCCGATTAATCCCGCTGTTGCTTGGTTGCATCATGCTGGCGGGCCAGGCTTTTGCGCAGCCAGAACCAGGCAATCCGGTACAGCAGGCGCCTGCCCCCGCGGCAGCGCCAGCAGCCAGCAGCGCGGCTTCGCCAGAGCTGGAAGCGCTGCTTCGGGTTTTGCAGGATGATGCACGCCGGGCGGAATTGATCCGCGCACTCCGCGCTGCCGCCCCTGAAATGGCAGCAGAGGCACCGCCCGCAGCCAATGCGGAACCTGCCTTGCTCGCGCCCAATACGCTTGGTGCGCAATTGCTTCAGGGGGCTTCCCAGCGCTTGGCGGGGTTTTCCGATCAGCTTGTGGCCACGGTACAGGCGATTGCCGATCTGCCGGCGGTGCTTGGCTGGCTGACATCCCTGGCGCAAGACCCAATCACGCAATCGCGCGTGCTTGATGCTTCCTGGAAGCTGCTGCTGGTACTCGGCCTTGGGCTGCTTGCGGAATGGGGCGCGGTTCAGGCGCTGCGCCGGCCGCGCGAACGGCTTGATGCACATGCGCCGCCAGAAAATACCGGTTGGGCACGCTTGAAGCGCGTGCCTTTGGTGATGGGGCGCCTTGGCCTTGATTTGGTGCCAATCGCTGCCTTTGCGGTTGTTTCCTATGGGCTGATCAGCGCGGTGCGCCCGCTGCCAAGCACGCAGCTTGTGATGCTGACAGCGAACAACGCCTATATCGTCTCCCGCGTTATCATGGCGGCGGCGCGGATGCTGCTTTCTCCGGCATCCACGCATTTGCGCATCATGCCGGTGGTGGATGAAACCGCAGCCTATGCCACCATCTGGCTCAGGCGCATCGTGCTGGTGCTGATTTCAAGCTATGCGCTTTCGGAAGCTGGGCTGCAATTTGGCCTGCCTTGGTCTGCCTATGATTCCATCCTGCGCATGGCGCTGCTGCTGATCACGCTGTTTCTGATTATTATCATTTTGCAGAACCGCCAGACGGTGTCTGATCTGTTGCGTGCGCCAGAACTGGCCGAAGGGGAAGAACCGGATCGCGCGCGGCGCTTTTTCCGCATGTTGCGCGACCGGGTTGCTGATATCTGGCATCTGGTGGCGATTGCCTGGCTGATGGCAGCCTGGGGGGTTTGGGCGCTTGAAATTCAGCAAGGGTTTTGGCGGCTGCTGAAGGTTTCATTCAGCACCATCCTGATCCTTTCGATTGCCAAGCTTGCCGATATGGCCATCCGCCACGTGATCAAGCGCGCCTTTCGCATCACGCCCGAATTATCCACGCGCTACCCGGGGCTTGAAGCGCGTGCCAATCGCTACCTGCCCATTCTGAAGGGTAGTGCCAGCATGGCCATTGGCGGCATTGCCTTGCTATTCCTGCTGGAAAGCTGGGGCCTGGAAGCCTTCGCCTGGTTCGGCCATGGCAAGCTTGGTAATCGGCTGGTGTCGTCACTGATCTCCATCGCGCTGACCATCACCGTAGCGCTGGTAATCTGGGAGGGGATCAATGCCGCCATCCAGCGGCATCTGGAAAAACTCTCCCGCGATGCCAAAGCGGCGCAGGGTGCCCGGGTGCGTACACTTCTGCCCATGCTGCGCACCGCACTTCTGGCGGTGATCCTGATATTTGTTGTTCTCTCCGTACTCACGGAAATCGGCGTCAATGTCGCGCCACTGATCGCCGGTGCCGGCGTAGTCGGCATTGCGGTCGGCTTCGGTAGCCAGCGCTTGGTGCAGGATGTGATCACCGGCATTTTCCTGCTGTTTGAAGATGCGGTTGCGGTCGGTGATGTGGTGCAATTGGGCGGCCTGAGCGGCGTTGTGGAGCATCTTTCCATCCGCTCCATCAAGCTCCGCGCCGTGGATGGCAGCCTGCACATCATCCCCTTCAGCGCGGTCACCAGCGTGACGAACCAGACGCGCGATTTCGCCTTTGCCGTGATTGATGTGAATGTTGATTACCGCGAGGACACGGATCATGTCGCGGAGACGCTTCGTCAGATCGCCACTGAAATGCGCCAGGATCCGCGCTGGCGCCCGGTAATCCGCGATGATCTGGATGTGATGGGCGTGGACCGGCTTGCCGATTCAGGCGTGGTGATACGCGTGCGGCTGAAGACCGAACCATCACAGCGCTGGGCAGTCGGGCGGGAGATGAATAGGCGCATTAAGCGGCGCTTTGATGAGCTGGGGATTGAAATTCCCTACCCCCATCAGAAGCTGGTGCTGGAAGAAAAACACCCCGCGCAGCCGGCAAACACAACGCCGGAGCCACCGGCAGCGGCCACGAGCTAACCGCCCCCCAGCGACACTTCCAGCCTGAGCGGCGGCAGGCCGCCACCGATCCATTGTTCCGAGCGGATCAATACACGATCAGCAGCGCGAAACCAAAAGCGATTGGTGAAAGCCGCCGCGCCCTCACAAAGCTCGATACGTTCAATCACGCCGCCAATGGCGGGTTCCTCAGCTTCAAACCGGCATTGCACCACCTGGCCGAAGCGCATCTGGTCTGGCCGGCCCTCAGCCCCGGCGAAATCCAGGCTTTGAGCCAGGCGGAACGGCGCAGGGCCAAGGGGTGCTGCGCGGCGAAGCGGATCGTCACCAATGGCCGTGCTGGCCAGCAGCATGGTGGAAAGCCCGGCGGTCGCCACGATCCGCCCGCCTTCAGTGACAAAAACCAAGCCCTGATCCATCCGCCAGAAGCGCCGCGGGCCTTCCTCACGCACCGGGCGCGCCAGACCCGCATCGTCACCAAGTTCGGCCCAAAGGGACCGTCCAGCGGGCGGGGCGGCCAAGGGCGGCAAGGCTTCCGGCGGCGCAAGCTGGCCTTGCGGCGCTGGGCTGGTTAGCCCTGCCCCGCCCAGCAAGCCGCACCCCCCCAGCATCAGGGTGCAAAATAATACTGCTGCCTTCATGGCGCTGAGCCTTGCATATTCATCCCAGGGTTGCGAGCCACAAAAGCTGCTTGACCTGCGTCAAGAAGCGCGCGCGCAATTTGGCCTAGACTTTTCCTATAAACCGGAGGGATAGGCCCAATGTCCATGCTCCATGCCCGTGATCTCATGACTACCGATGTTGTCACCGTGCCGCCAGAAACCCCTGTGGTTGCCATGGCGCGGCTATTGGCTGAACGCGGCATTTCCGCCGTGCCGGTACTTGGCGCTGATGGCGCCTTGCTTGGCATGGTGACGGAAGCGGACCTGATCCGCCGCCTGGCGGGGGAGGAAGATAAGCCCGCTTCCTGGTTCAGCAGCTTATTCGGCGACCCCGCGCGCGGGGCGGAACATTACGCCCGCACCCATGGCGCCAAAGCGCGGGATATCATGACGGAAAAACTGGTCACCGTGGAACCGGATGCCACGGCCGCCCATGTCGCGCAAATCATGGAAAAGCAGGGCATTCGTCGGGTACTTGTGGTGCATGAAGGCCGGTTGCGCGGCATTATCAGCCGGGCCGATCTGCTGCGGGCCTTGTTGCTGCCCCCCGAAAAATCCGAAGGCATCCCGGATGAGCGTATCCGCGCTGCCGTGCTGGCCGCAATGCGTAAGGAACCCTGGGCCGATACCTATTACATCATGGTGGATGTGAAGGATGGCGCCGTAACCTTCCATGGCTTTTCGCGGTCAGAGGCGATTAAGCGCGGCCTTCGGGTCTTGGCAGAGGGCGTGCCGGGCGTGACCTCGGTGACCGATGAGACCCAGCCGCTGCCGATGTATCTTTACGCGGCGAGCTAAGGGCGGGGCGTGCTTTATTGCCGGAAACTTGACCAAACTGCCCCATCCCGCCTAGGCCCCGTCTTACAGCCATGTTAAGGCGACGCCGCCGGGCGGGATGGGGCGCGAGTCTCAGGCCATCGGGCAGCCAGCCGCATTGTTTTGGGGAGCGCGGGCGAAGCCCCGCCAAATGGAGAGTTACGCGATGAGCGATACCGCCGAGAAGGTCAAGAAGATCGTGGTCGAACACCTTGGCGTCGAAGAAGCGAAGGTGACTACCGAGGCATCCTTCATTGATGACCTGGGCGCGGATAGCCTTGACACGGTTGAACTGGTGATGGCGTTCGAAGAAGCCTTCGGCGTGGAAATCCCAGATGACGCCGCCGAGAAGATCACGACCGTGAAGGACGCGATCGAGTACATCGAAAAGCACAAGGGCGCCTGAGCGCCCCTTCGCTGATCCAACGGGGAATCGCGCGTGTTCCAAAAGGGTTTCTCGCCACGGCGCGTCGTCGTGACGGGCATGGGCATTGCCTGCCCGCTGGGGCTTGGCGTTGAGCATGTGTGGAAACGCATGCTTGCCGGCCATTCCGGCATTGGCACCATTCAATCCTTTGATGTGTCCGCCCTGCCGGCGCGGATCGCGGGGCAAATCCCCGTGGGCCAGAAAGCCGATGGCGGGCTCGACATCAATGAATGGATCCCGGTCAAGGATCAGAAAAAGATGGATCGCTTCATCCAGTTCGCGATGGTCGCGGCGGATGAGGCAGTCACCGATTCCGGCTGGGTGCCGCAGGATGAAGATCAACGCTGCCGCACCGGCGTGATGATCGGGTCCGGCATTGGCGGGCTTGAGACAATCCACGAAGCCGCTTCCCTGATCCTGCAAGGCAAGATCAAGCGGATTTCGCCTTTCTTCATTCCATCGGCGCTGATCAATCTGGCATCCGGCCAGGTTTCCATCCGCTATGGCTTCAAGGGCCCGAACCATTCCGTGGTGACCGCCTGCGCCACTGGCGTGCATGCGCTGGGCGATGCGGCGCGGCTGATTGCCCTTGGTGATGTGGATGTGATGGTGGCTGGCGGGGCCGAAGCAGCGGTGGGCGAAATCGGCATGGCCGGCTTCTGCGCCGCGCGCGCCCTTTCCACCGGCTTCAATGACAATCCAACCGCTGCTTCCCGCCCCTGGGATGAAGCGCGTGATGGCTTTGTCATGGGCGAAGGTGCCGGCGTTTTGGTGCTTGAAGAATTGGACCACGCCAAGGCGCGCGGTGCCAAGATTTACGGTGAGGTGATCGGCTATGGCATGAGCGGCGATGCCTATCATATCACCGCCCCGGCTGAAGGCCATGATGGCGCCTTCCGAGCCATGAAGGCCGCCCTTGCCAGTGCCGGCATCACGCCGGAACAGATCCAGTATGTGAATGCGCATGGCACTTCAACGCCACTGGGCGATGATTTGGAATTGGAAGCTGTGGAACGGCTTTGGGGCGATGCCGCACGCGGGCTTGCCATGTCTTCCACCAAATCCGCTGTCGGGCATTTGCTGGGCGCAGCCGGCGCGGTGGAAGGGATTTTCTCCATCCTCGCCATACGCGACCAGGTAGCCCCCGCCACGCTCAATCTGGAAAAGCCATCGCGGGAGAGCGCGATTGATCGCGTGGCGAAGGAACCCCAGCCGCGTAAGATTGATATCGCGCTGTCCAATTCCTTTGGCTTTGGCGGCACGAATGCAAGCATCATCTTCCGTGGTGCGCCCTAATCACAGATGAGTGAAACGAAGCCCGCACCGCGCAAACGCCGCGGGCGGGTGGCGCTTATCCTGCTCAGCCTTATTCTGGCCGTGCTAATCGGGCTCGGCGCGGCAGCCAAATGGGCGCGCGCGCTTTACGAAGCGCCCGGCCCGCTGGCCGCAGAGCGCGCCTTGGTCATTCCGCGCGGCGGGACTGAGGCGATTGCAGGCGCGCTCAAGGAAGCCGGCATCATTGCCGATTCGCGGCATTTTCTGATTGCCAGCCAGATCACGAAAGGTGCCGGCCCTTTGCGCGCGGCGGAATTCGTCTTTCCCGCCGGCGTATCGTTGAAGCAGGTTCTGGAAATCCTGCGCGAGGCAAAGCCCATCCAGCGCCGTATGACGATCCCTGAGGGGCTTTCTGCCCTGCAAATCCAGGCCTTACTGGACAAGACCGAAGGGCTGATGGGCGAGGCGGAGCCGATCACCGAGGGCAGCATCCTGCCAGAAACCTATGCCTTTGAATGGGGTGATAGCCGTGCTGCGCTGATCAGGCGGGCGCAAGCTGCGATGAATACGGCGCTGGCCGAAGCCTGGCGGGACCGCGCGTCCAATTTGCCGCTGCGCAGCGCGCGGGAAGCGCTGATCCTGGCTTCCATCATTGAACGCGAAACCGGCAAGGCTGACGAACGCGCTTTGGTCGCTTCCGTCTTTATCAATCGCCTGAGGCGCAATATGCCGCTGCAATCAGACCCGACAGTGGTTTATGCGGCCTTGGGTGGGGCTGCTTTGGACCGCCCCATTACGCGGGCCGATCTGGACCGCGACAGCCCCTTCAATACCTATCGCAATCGCGGGCTACCGCCGGGGCCGATTGCGAATCCGGGGCGCGACTCGCTTCGCGCTGCCACAAAGCCAGCGACGAGCAATTTTCTGTATTTTGTGGCCGATGGTTCGGGCGGGCATGCCTTTGCGGAAACCCTGGAAGCGCATAACCGAAATGTGGCCCGCTGGCGCGAGATTGAGCGGCAGCGGGGCAGCAGGCCATAAAAAAAACCCGCGGAAGCTGCCCCCCGCGGGTTAAAACGGCTCGCTAAGCCAGGGCCTTAGGCGGCTTTGGCGGCCTGGGCGCGTTCCAGGCGGCGCTTCAGCACAATGGCGCCCACGGTCAGCTTGCGGTCCGGCGTGCCGAGCAGGAAGGCATCAAGCCCGCCATTATGTTCCACCGTACGAATCCCATTGGTGGAAAGTCGCAGCTTGATCGGCGCGGCCAGGATTTCGGACCAGAAGGAGCTTTCCTGTAGATTGGGCAGGAAGCGGCGGCGGCTTTTATTATTGGCGTGGCTGACATTGTTACCCGTCAGAACACCTTTACCTGTAATGACGCAACGGCGAGACATAGCAGAAATCCAAATACAAAGGCGCGCAAGCCCAGCCTGCGCGCGGGTTCAACATGAGGACGTGCTTTTGGCGGGAAGCGGCGGCGGCGTCAAGTATCAAGCAGGGGGCGGAGCGCGAAATTCGCCGCTTTCAACCGAGGCCAAGGCCTGGCGCAGTACGCCCGCCACGGACCGGTCATCCAAGGTCCGGGTCAGCACCCCAAGCGCCCCGCCCAGCAGGGCAGAGGCGATGGAAATCGGCTGGATTTGCTGCTCCAGCATATATTCGATCGCCTTGTCCACGACCGAACCGGCATGGCTTAAATCCTCGGGCGCGATGCCTTCCGGGTCCATCTGCATGGGCTACTCCTGATTGTAACAGCCAAATAGGGAGGGTCAGGTGCCAGGGGAAGGGGGGGCCGCATTGGGGCGCTGCCGGGGCATTTCCAAATCCGCCGCCGCCTGGGCGCGGGCGGCGGCCTCAGCCGCGGCCATGGCTTCCGATTGGCGGCGCCACATATCGGCATAAAGCCCGCCGGCGGCGATCAAGCCACCATGGGTCCCGCGTTCGGCAATGGCACCTTCTTGCAGCACAATGATCTCATCCGCCTCCACCACTGTGGAAAGCCGATGGGCAATGACCAGCGTGGTGCGGTTGCGTGCCACATCGCGCAACGCCGCCTGGATATCCTGTTCGGTGCGAGTATCGAGCGCGCTGGTTGCCTCATCCAAAATCAGCAGGCGGGGATCCTTCAGGATGGTGCGCGCAATCGCAACCCGCTGCTTTTCACCGCCTGAAAGCTTGAGGCCGCGTTCACCAACCCGTGTTGCATAACCATCTGGCAAGCGCGTGACGAAATCATGCACCTGCGCAAGCCGCGCGGCGTTTTCGATTTCCGCATCGGTGGCACCTGGCCGGCCATAGGCGATGTTGTAGCGGATGGTATCGTTGAACAGCACAGTATCCTGCGGCACCACGCCAATGGCAGCGCGCAGGCTTTGCTGCGTGATGCCGCGCACATCCTGCCCATCCACCAAAACGCGCCCGCCCGTCACATCATAAAAACGAAACAGCAAACGCGAAATCGTTGACTTCCCCGCCCCGGTCGGCCCCACAATGGCGAGCATCCGCCCGGGCGGCACGGTGAAGGAAACCCCCTTCAGGATTTCCCGATCCGGCCGATAGCCAAAGCGCACATCCTCAAAGCGGATTTCACCGGCCCCAAGCGCCAGCGGCACGGCGCCTGGTGCATCGCGCACTTCAGCAGGCACATCCAGCAGCGCGAACATCTGCTCCATATCCGTCAGCCCCTGCTTGATTTCGCGATAGGCGAAGCCAAGGATATTCAAGGGCTGATAGAGCTGGATCAGATAGGTATTCACCATCACCAGATCGCCAATGCTCATGCTGCCATCAGCAATGCCACGGCCCGCCAGCAGCATGGTAATGGTAAGCCCAACCGCCATGATGGTGGCCTGGCCGGCATTCAGCATATTGAGCGTCGTTTCGCTTTTGACATAGGCGCTTTCGTAGCGCGTCATGCTTTCATCATAGCGCCGCGATTCATGCGCTTCATTGCCGAAATACTTGACGGTTTCGTAGTTGAGCAGGCTGTCCACCGCCTTGGTATTCGCTTCCTCATCCGTCTGGTTCATCTGCCGGCGAAAGCGCAGCCGCCAATTGGTGAAAATCAGCGTGAAGGCGACATAAGCGACGATGGTGCCAAGCATGGTCAGCGCGAAGGAAGCCGCGAACATCCACCAAAGAATGACCGAGACAAACAAAATCTCGACAATGGTCGGGATGATGTTGAACAGCAGGAAATTGAGCGATGTCGCGATGCCGCGCACGCCCCTTTCAATCACGCGCGAAAGCCCGCCGGTTGCACGGTCCATGTGAAAGCGCATGGAAAGCGCGTGCAAATGGCGAAACACGTCCAGGGCAACGCGGCGCCCAGCGCGCGCCTGCACCTTGGAAAATACGGCATTGCGCAATTCCCCAAGCGCCGAGGACATCACGCGGAGCAAGCCATAACCGACCAGCAGCGCAATCGGCACGGCAATCACCGCACCAGCGCCCGATTGCGGCGCCAGCGCATCCACTGCACGCGCATAGGCAATCGGCACCAGCACATTCGCGGCCTTGGCCGCGGCCAGTAGCAGAAGCGCGCCCACCACGCGCAGCCGCAGCATGGGTTCGCCCACCGGCCACAGATGCGGCGCGATGCGGCCGAGTGCGGAGAAGGGAATAGCGGGGCTGGGCCTGTTCGGGGGGTAGGGCGGGGTCATCGTTGGCTCTCTCATGGGCCAGGGAAGCCCTTCCGAGCAAGCCCTATAGCCTGGCTCGCCTTGCCGTGACGCACGGTGTTAGATGGGCGGATGGACCGCTTCGCCCGGCATATCGCCGCCTGCAACAACATCCCCTCCCCCGCCGGCTTCCTCGCCTTTCACATGGGCGGCGCACAGGTGGGCTTCATCACGCCGGAACTGGCCCGCGCGCTGACTTTCCGCCCGCGTGATTTCCATTTTGACCAGCAGGGTGTCGCCATGGCCAGCCGGCTGAAGACCAGCGGGGCGCGGAGCGATGCCCTCGCCGCCGCCCTGCCCAGCCTGGCTGAGGGTGGGTTTCTGCGTATCCGGCGTGAAGCCTTTGACGTGCGCCAAACGAGCGATGGGCCAGTGCTGGCCAAGCTGGATCGCGGGGCGCTCCCGGCCTTTGGGGTCATGTCCCAGGGCGTGCATATGAATGGCCTGGTGCGCCGCGCCGATGGGCTGCATGTCTGGATCGGTATCCGCGCGCGGGACAAGGCGGTGGCGCCGGGGCAGCTGGATAATCTGGTCGCGGGCGGCATTCCGGCGGGGCTAACCCCGAATGAGACCATGGTAAAGGAGGCAGGCGAAGAAGCCTCCCTACCCCCTGAATTGGCGGCGCAGGCACGGCCCGTCGGGCGGGTTTCCTACATTCTGCTGAATAATGAGGGCCTACGGCGCGATGTGTTGCATTGCTATGATCTGGAATTGCCTGAGAATGTAACGCCAAAGCCCAATGATGATGAGGTAGAGCGGTTTGAGCTTTGGCCGGCCCAGCGCCTGCTGGAGGCTGTGGCCGATTCGGATGACATCAAATTCAACGTTAACCTAACCTTGATTGACCTTTTCCTGCGCGAAGGGCTGCTGGCCGATCCTGATGGTTCCTTGCGCGCGGGGTTGGATCAGGGGCCAGCATAGCGCGCCATCTGGACAAGCAGCATTTCCCTTATACACATGGCCCTGAAGAAGGTTGAGGATAAGAAGCGTTATGGTGGACCTGACACGGGTCTGGGATGTGATGGTCGCGGGCGGTGGCAATGCCGCGCTTTGCGCCGCCATTACCGCGCGCCAGGCCGGGGCCAGCGTGCTGCTGGTGGAACATGCGCCGCGCAGCATGCGGGGCGGCAATAGCCGGCACACGCGCAATCTGCGCGCGCTCCATCCCGCGCCGACCGATGTGCTGACCGAAACCTATCTGGAAGAGGAATACTGGGACGATCTGCTGCGCGTGACCGGCGGCAAGACGGATGAGCATTTGGCGCGCATGTGCATTCGCGCATCGCAACACGCGCCGGATTTCCTGAAATCCTGCGGTGTGGTGTTTCAGCCTTCGCTTTCCGGGACGCTTTCGCTTTCACGCACCAATGCCTTCTTCTTGGGTGGCGGTAAGGCGCTGGTCAATGCGCTCTATCGCACCGCGGAACAGCTTGGCATTGGCATTCTGTACGATACCGAAGTGCAGCATATTGAAGTGCAGGATGGCTTCGCGACGGAAGCGATCATCTCCCATCATGGCTTTCCCGAACGCGTGCGCTTCAAGGCGCTGATTGCCTCATCCGGTGGGTTTCAGGCCAATCGTGATTGGCTGCGCAAATATTGGGGCGATGCCGCGGATAACTTCCAAATTCGCGGCACACCTTACGCGCAGGGGCGCGTTTTGCGCGATCTGCTCGATCAAGGTGTGCATGAAGTGGGCGACCCCACGCAATTCCACGCTGTCGCCAATGACGCGCGCGCACCGATGGAAGATGGCGGGCTGGCCATGCGCTTGGATTGCGTGCCCTTTGCCGTGGTGGTGAACCGCGATGTCGAGCGGTTTTATGATGAAGGCGAGGATGTCTGGCCCAAGCGCTACGCCATTTGGGGCCGGCTGATCGCGCAGCAGCCAGGTCAGGTTGCCTTTGCGGTGACGGATAGCAAGGCGTTGCATAATTACCTGCCGAGCGTCTTCCCGCCCTATAAGGCCAATAGCATTGCGGACCTTGCTGGCATGGCGGGGATTGATGCGGGCAAGTTGGAAAAAGTGATTGCGGATTACAACGCCGCAGTGCGCCCCGGCACCTTCCAACCCATGAAGCCCGATGATTGCCGCACAGAGGGACTAAGCCCACCCAAAAGCCATTGGGCGCGGTTGATTGATACGCCGCCCTATTATTGCCACCCGCTCAAGCCAGGCATCACCTTCACGTTTTTGGGTGTGAAGGTGAATGACCGCGCGCGGGTCATCATGGCCGATGGCAAGCCTTCGGCGAATATCTTCGCTTCGGGCGAAATCATGGCTGGCAATATCCTAGGCCAGGGCTATCTGGCAGGCTTCGGCATGACGATTGGCACCGTATTCGGCCGGCTGGCAGGTGAGGAGGCAGCACGCAATGTGCGCAATTGAACAAGGCAGGGCGCGCTGATGCTACAGGAAAACGAAACCACCGCCGAAGCCCGCCGCCACATGGCGGTGTGCAATTCCTGCCGCTATTGCGAAAGCTATTGCGCGGTGTTTCCCGCCATGACGATGCGGCGCGAATTTTCCACTGGTGATCTGACGCATCTAGCCAACCTGTGTCACGGCTGCAAAGGTTGCTATCATGCCTGCCAATATGCGCCACCGCATGAATTCGGCATCAATCTTCCCGTGACCTTCGCGGAGATTCGCGCGCAATCCTATGCGCATTACGCCTGGCCACGCGCCATGGGCACGCTGTTTGAACGCAATGGCACGGTGGTGACGCTGGCCGCCGCACTTGGCGTGACGCTGGTGCTGCTGCTGACCATGGCCTTGGTTGATCCTTCCATTTTGTACAGGGCGCAGCGGGGCGAAGGCGCCTTCTTTCGCGTGATTCCCATGTGGCTGATGGTGAGCCTCGCGGGCAGCACCTTCGGTTATGCAATCATCGCCATGCTGATCGGCGGCATACGTTATTGGCGCGAAGTAGGCGGCGGCGCGCCGGCGCCCGCGCCTTTGGTGGATACGGCAGTGGATATACTGACGCTCCGCAACCTCGGCGGTGGCGGGCATGGCTGCAATGATGTGGATGACAGTTTCTCAAGCCAAAAGCGCTGGATGCATCAGGCCGCCTTCTATGGCTTCATGATGTGCTTCGCGGCCACTACCTCGGGTGCGTTTTATCATCACTTCCTTGGCCTGCGCTCACCCCATCCCTTCTTTTCCCTGCCGGTGCAGCTTGGCACTTGGGGGGGCGTGTTGCTTTGCCTTGGTACTGCGGGGCTGATCCGGTTGAAGATCATCACGGACCCGGTGCCGGTTGCCAAACGGCTGGTGGGCGGGGAATACGCCATGTTGTCGCTGCTGTTTTTGGTGAGCGCGACAGGGTTTTTGCTGCTGGTGCTGCGCCATACCGGGGCGATGGGGGTGATCCTCGCTTTGCATCTTGGCCTGGTTTTGGCGCTATTTGTGGCGCTGCCCTATAGCAAGATGGTGCACGGCGTGTATCGCGGCCTGGCACTATGGCGCCATGCGCGGGAAAAGCGCGGTATGGTCGAAGTAGTTTGAATCAGAACCTCCACCAACGACTCTGTCTCGAGTTACGACGGCTGAATTACGAACCTGTCGGGCATCCATCCTTTGGCTGGAACGATAAATCCGTTGGTTCGGAGGTGCGGACCAGGAGCGGCAATGTATTCTGGGCAAAGATGTTTTCGGCACCAAGAGACAAGGCAAGTGGCCGAGAGTGGGAAGGCGAAAAGGCCGCGTCTCATTGGTCAGTTCCCTGGAAGCCGAAGGTCCATTATTTGCACGAGTTTGGTGAAGACGTCAGGACCCAGCTTATCATCTCAGACAAGGTATCCGGCGCCCTCATCGGTGAAAGCCAGCATAAGATATCGCCCACTGGAATTATCTCAGATGAATTTTTGATTGAATTGCGCGAGGCACTTCGATGGTTAAGGGGGGTAAGCACAGATCGGGTCAATACGCGCTTCGATCTGGTTCGGCGCCGAATATCTGAAAGATGGGCAATAAATCTCGTTTATTCGGATTGCGTGTGGGAGACTATCCATGGGGATTTGCACGGGAAGAACATCGCAGGTCCGCGACTAGAGATCATTGACTGGGAAGGCTGGGGCATTGGGCTTCAGCATCAAGACTTGGCCCTTCTCATTGCCTTTTCGAGTCTCGATCAGATTTTGGAAAGCCGTATCAGAAGGATTTTTCGCGGCTCAGTGGTGGCCCGAAGCCTGGCGCTGGCCGAGCTCTTTGTCACGGCCGAACTGCTGCGTGTGTCGGAGAATTACGGCGACCACTCGGACCTCGTGCCCGCACTGACGGCCCTCGGGAGGCGCGCTCGGGATGAGTGGCTCGGTTAGGATGTTTGCCCTCTCGGCTGCTAGCAGGCTGGCGAGAACTGCAATGGCAGCGGCTGAATAGGGGCTTGTCGCGCGCATCGCGCGCGCCATTTCAGGGTAATGAACGCCATTGCCCCTGCCCTGCCCGATATCGCGATCTCCGAAATGCCCGCCTGGCTGATCGGTGAATTGCGTTCCGACCATGCCGGGGAAACCGGTGCCGTCATGATCTATCGTGGCATCCTTGCTTTCTGCAAAGACCCCGCCATTCGCGACTTCGCTGAGCGGCATGGCGCGACGGAACAGGGCCATCTTGATCTATTGAATGCGCTGCTGCCGCCTGAAGCACATAGTCGGCTTTTGCCAATTTGGCGCATCGCCGGATGGATGACCGGCGCCATCCCCGCGATCTTTGGCCCGCGCGCCGTCTATGCCACGATTGATGCTGTGGAAAGCTTCGTGGATCATCATTACCAGCAGCAATTGGATCGGCTGGAGGCTGAGGCGCTGTTCCCGCCGCTGCGAGCCCTTCTGCGCCACTGCCAGCAAGAAGAAATCCATCACCGCGATGAAGCGCGCGAAGCGGGCGAAGGCCGCGCTTATGGCCCGCTGATTGGCGCCTGGGCCTGGGTGGTGGGTGCGGGTTCCAAGGCCGCAGTGGTGGCGGCCAAGCGTATCTGAAGCGCGTTTGGCCTATCTGCTGATTTGCGTCTCCCGCCACCACACCAGCAAGCCACCCGCCAGGATCGCCGCGGTGCCCACCCAGGTCCAAAAATCGGGGAGGGTCTGGAATACCAGCCAGCCCACAAGGGCCGCGAAGATGATCTGAATGGTGCTGAAGGGCGCCAGCATGGAAGCCGGCGCGCGTTGAAACGCGGCAACCAGCAAGATCTGGCCGCCTAGATTGAGCAAGCCAGCCGCGGCAAAAGCGGGCAGGTCCCCCATATCCGGCACGGTCCAGACCAGCGGCACAAACGCCGCCGCCAGCGCCAATTGCACTGCACTTGTCCAGATCAGCGTGGTGATCGCGCCATCACGCGGCATCATGCGCGTAATCACCAGCGCAAAGGCCCACAGCACAGCCTCAGACAACGGCCAAAGCGCCGCCGGGCCAAACACGCCCATCCCCGGGCGCAGCACTACCAGCACGCCCAAAAAGCCAATCGCCACCGCTACCCAGCGCTGCCAATCCACTTTTTCCTTGAGCAACCAAATGGAAAACAGCACCACAATGAAGGGCGATACGTAAGCGAGTGCGGTACAATCCGCGAGGTCGAGTAAGCTCAACCCCTGCACGAACATCACGGTGCAAAAGTAAATACAGGCGCCGCGCAGGATTTGCAGACGCGGATGGGCGCTTCGCGCCACGGCAGCACCGCGCCAGGCCATGAAGATCAGCAGCGGCAAAACCTGAAACACCGCGCGGCCAAAACCGATTTCAAGCGCGTGATAGCGTTCCGTCAGCACCTTGGAGGTCGCATCCACCATGGTCAGGATAAAAAACCCCGCGAGCAATAACAGCACCGCCAAAGCGCGATTCTGCGGAGGGTGCTGGTTTGGTGTGGCTTGCATTATGTACCGCGGAAAAAATCATGTGGCGCGGCGTTATCCGCACCAAGGATCAGCGCCGCAAGCCGCACCATGGCGGCATCGCCGATGACGGGCGCGGCAAAGCGCTGGCATTTCGCCAGCACCGCCGCTTCATCAAGCGCAAGGCCCGGATCACCCGCAATGGCGCCGACGGAAGCCTGATGGTACTCACCACTGGCCAGCGTCACGATCAGCCGGGCGCCGCGTTTTTCGGCGGCTGTCAGCGCAGCATCCTCGGTGAGTTCCACCAGCGCTTCCAAGCGGCGCGTCCCAGGATCAGCCAGCGCGGCATCGGTATAGGCAGAAGGGCCAAGATCACCCTGCATCAGCGCCGCCGCCACGGCCCAGGAAAGGCTGAATTGCGCCTGGATGGCGCGTGCCGGCGCGCGATTGCAAGCATAGCGCAACGCCTCGGCATAGGTTTCAAGGCGGAGCGCCGTCACATCATCAAGCCTGCCATCCATCACCGCGCGCAATTCCAACGCGGCGGCTGCGGCGTAATGCGCGTGGCGCACACCAGCAAAGGGCTTGATATAGCCTTGCTCGATCAACCACTCGCCTGCCGGCGCACGCGAAGCCGGTGCATCATGGAGAAGCGCGATGCGCCGCGCCTCCGCCAAGCCATCCGCAGGCGCATCCATGCCAGCACGTGCCGCTGCCGCCGCCATGGCGCCAAGCAGCACCGCATGGGCCGGGTAGCTGTTCCGCCCATCCATCCCGGCGGCAATCGGCGCGTAAAGCGCGAAGGGGATTTGGCAGGCGGCCAGGCGAATGGCGCGCGCCACTTCTGCCGCATCACCACCGGCCAGCCTTGCCGCCGCCGCAGCGGCGCCGAGTGAATGCCAGGACCCATCCACATGCATTCCAGGTCGGATGCGCCAAATCTCTCCGGCACGGCCAGCGATTTCATAGCCGAGGGCGAAAGCGTTATGCGCCGCGCGGAGAGAAACCCGCCCCGCCGCGAAAGCCGAGATGCAAAGCGGTGCGACTGCCAGCGCCGGGCGGCCATGGGCGCGCGCCAGCCCCTCATTCGCCTCATCCCAGCACATGGCGGCGGCCAGCACGGCAGCAGCGCCCGCTTCCGAAAGCCCGGCGGCGCATCCGGGCAAATGCACCGCGCCGGGCATGGTGAGAGCCAACGCATCGGCAAAGCGACGCGGTGTGGCATGGCCAAGTCCCGCGATCATGCAGCCAAGGCTATCCAGCAACAGCAGGCGCGCAGCATCCGCGACTGAACCGACAGGCCCGTCCCAAGCGAAGGCAATCACATCATCGAAATCGCCTTCAGGGCGTGCGGTCATACGTAATCCACATGGTGCGCTTGGCGACGCGATCATAAACGCCGCGGCCACGATAATTATCATCCGCCGTGATCCAGCGGACCACAGACCAACCGCGTTCGCGCGCCATGGCCGCCAGATGCTCAATCAGCGCATCGGCCACGCGCTGGCCGCGCAGCGCGGGATCAACAAACAAATCATCCAGAAAACAGCCCGTACTGGCCGAAAGGGGCCGTGCGTAGGGGCGGTAATGCGCCATGCCAATCGGCACACCTTCCGCGTCTTCCGCGATCAGCCCCTTCACCTCATGCACTGGGTCCTGCGTCCAGGACCATACACGCGCGCGCATCTCAGGTGTTTGGGTCACGCGATAGAATTCCGCATAGCCCGCATAGAGGATTTCCCAGCGTGGCCGGTGATGCGGTGCCAGCGGCACGATGCGGAGTGAAGGGTTCATGGGGTTGCCCTTGATTTGAAATTAAACTGCACGCGCCCAATCGCCTGCAGCGCGACCATCATGGATGCGACATGGGCGGCTTGCAGAAAGGCGCCTGTGCCGACCAATGCTGGAAGTTCGGCCAGCGGCAATAAATCCACCGCAATTTCCTCACCCGCATCCAGGCTTTGCGCGCCATCCGCATAAGCGCCCAGCGCCAATACGATATGAATGCGATTGGTGTGCGTGGCCGAATTGGGGCTTAGGCTGGTGATGTGGCGAAACTCCCGCGCGGCAAAACCGGTTTCTTCGCGCAATTCGCGCGCCGCAGCTTCAAGCGGCCCGGCATCCTCCGCATCCATCACGCCGCCTGGCAATTCCAAATGCACACAACCCGCGCCATGGCGATATTGATGGTTCACCACCAGCCGATCATCATCGGTCACCGCCACCACATGCACCCAATCGCGATATTCCAGCACGTAATAGGGATCAAGCACCGCGCCTTCCGGCGTGATGCAATGATCCGCGCGCAGCCTGATCCAGCGATCGGCATGGATCAGGCGGCTGCCGGCCACGCGCCAGGCACCTGGCCGGCGCATGATTATTCCGCCGCGATTTGCTGAGCGTAGCTTTCCAGCGGCGCGCAGGTGCAAACCAGATTGCGGTCGCCATAGACATTATCCACGCGCTTCACCGGGGGCCAATATTTGCGCGCCTTGACGAAGGGCAGCGGGAAAGCGGCCTGTTCGCGGCTATAGGGGTGCGACCACGCCTCCGCCATCACCTCAGCGGCAGTATGCGGCGCGTTTTTCAGCGGGTTATCCGCTTTGTCCATCCGCCCCTGTTCCACGGCGCGAATTTCGGCGCGGATCGCGATCATCGCATCAATGAAGCGATCAATCTCGGCCTTTGGTTCGCTTTCGGTTGGCTCCACCATCAGCGTGCCTGCCACGGGCCAGGACATGGTGGGCGCGTGAAAACCGTAATCCTGCAAGCGCTTGGCGATATCTTCCACCAGCACACCGCCGCCTTGCTGGAAGCCGCGGCAATCCAGAATGCATTCATGCGCGACCATGCCATTGGCACCTTTGTAGAGCACCGGGAAATGCCCATCCAAGCGCTTGGCCATGTAATTGGCGGAAAGAATCGCGACCTCGGTCGCACGACGCAAAGCCTCAGGCCCCATCATGCGAATATAGGCGTAGGAAATCGGTAGGATGGAGGCTGAACCGAAAGGCGCCGCACTTACGGGGCCAAAACCCGTGGCCGGGCCGGCTTCCGCGAGCATCGGGTGATTGGGCAAATGCGGCGCCAGATGCGCGGCAACACCGATTGGCCCCACACCAGGCCCGCCGCCGCCATGCGGAATGCAGAAGGTCTTGTGCAGGTTCAAATGGCAGACATCGGCGCCAATCGCGCCGGGGCTGGTAAGCCCCACCTGCGCATTCATATTCGCGCCATCCATATAGACCTGCCCACCCTTGGCATGGACCAGCGCGCAGATTTCCTTGATCTCGGCTTCAAAAACGCCGTGGGTGCTGGGATAGGTCACCATCAGCGCGGCAAGCTTGGCGCCGTGTTGATCGAGCTTCGCCTTCAGGTCATCAATATCCACATTGCCATCGCGGTCGCAGCCAACAACCACCACCTGCATGCCCGCCATCACGGCAGAAGCCGGGTTGGTGCCATGCGCGGAAGATGGGATCAGGCAAATGGTGCGGTCAGTATGGCCGCGCGAAAGATGCCAGGCGCGAATGGCGAGCAAGCCGGCATATTCACCCTGGCTGCCAGCATTGGGCTGCAAGGACACAGCCGCAAAACCGGTGATGCGCGCCAACCAGGCTTCCAGCCGGCGGATCATGGTGATGTAGCCCGCCGCCTGATCCACCGGCGCGAAGGGATGGATATTGCCGAAACCGGGGAAGGTCACCGGAATCATCTCGGCAGTCGCGTTCAATTTCATGGTGCAGGACCCAAGCGGGATCATGCTGCGATTGAGTGCGACATCCTTGTCTTCCAGTGATTTCATATAGCGCAGCATGCCATGTTCGGAATGATGGCTATTGAAAACCGAAGCCGTCACGAAGGGTGAAGTACGACGCAAAGTCTCCGGCAAATCACCAGCCAGAGTCAGCGCATCCAAAGCAGGCGCAGCCTTCCCCGCCGCCTCGGCCAAGGCGCCAACCAAGCGCGTTAGATCGTCGCGGGATACGGTTTCATCCATGGCGATGGAAACCCCACCATCATCCAAACGCCGCAGATTGAAGCCGTGCTTCAACGCCGCCGCCATCACGGCATCTGCCCGCGCGCCAGCTTCCAACGTGATGGTATCAAAAAATCCTTGATGGCGCAGCGCAAAGCCAAGCCGCGTTGCTGCATCGCCCGCCAAGCGCACCAACAACCGCACGCGCTTGGCGATGCGCGTCAGACCCTCCGGCCCGTGCCACACCGCATACATGCCGGCCATGACAGCCAGCAGCACTTGCGCGGTGCAGATATTGGAAGTCGCTTTTTCGCGGCGGATATGCTGTTCGCGCGTTTGCAGCGCGAGGCGCATGGCGGGCGCACCCGCCGCATCCACGGATACACCAACAAGCCGGCCCGGCATCAGGCGCTTATGCGCATCCGTCACCGCCATGAAGGCGGCATGAGGCCCGCCATAGCCCATCGGCACGCCAAAACGCTGCGCACTGCCCACCACCACATCTGCGCCCATTTCGCCAGGCGGCTTCAACAAAGTCAGCGAAAGCGGATCAGCCGCGACAATCGCCAAGCCACCCACCGCATGCACCGCAGCGATCTCCCCGGTCAGGTCACGCACTTCGCCCGTGGTGCCGGGGTATTGCAGCACCAGCGCAAAGGGCTTCTCGGCAGCACAAGCGGCGGCAATGCCCGCCACAGCCGCCACCACCACACGGTATCCAAGCGGTGCGGCGCGGGTTTCCAGCACAGCGCGAGTTTGCGGGTGCAAATCAGCCGCCAGCACAATCGCGTTGCTCTTGCCGCGGGTCGCGGCATGGGCCAGCGCCATGGCTTCCGCCACGGCTGTAGCTTCATCCAGCAATGACGCATTGGCCACAGGAAGCCCGGTCAAATCCGTCACCATGGTCTGGAAATTCACCAAGGCTTCCAAGCGACCTTGCGCGATTTCCGCCTGATATGGGGTATAGGCCGTGTACCAACCCGGATTTTCCAGAATATTGCGCAAAATCACCGGCGGTGTGAGCGTGCCATGATAGCCAAGCCCGATCAGGGATTTGATATCGGCGCGGTTCTGTTCCGCCAAGGCGCGCAATTCTGCAATCGCCTCAGCCTCGCTCACGGCCGGCGGCAGGGCGGAAAGATCAGCTTCCAGGATCGCCGCCGGCACGGTGCGCGCGGCAAGTTCCTCAAGGCTACGCGCCCCCACAACGCGGAGCATTTCCGCGATTTCCGCCTCAGACGGTCCGATATGCCGCCGATCAAAAGCGTAATGCGCTTCCAGCGCGGAAAGTTCGGCGGCGCTCATGCCAGGCTATCCACGAAGGAATGATAAGCGCCTTCATCCATCAGAACAGCGATTTCGCCGGCATCGGCAGGCTCAATCCGGAAGAACCAACCACCTTGCGTCGGTTCACGGTTCACCAGGCCAGGGTCATCGGACAGCGCCGCATTCACTTCAATGATCTTGCCCGCGATTGGCGCATAGACATCGGAAGCGGCCTTCACGCTTTCGACAACGGCGCAGGCTTCACCAGCCGCCACCAAGCGGCCCAGTTCCGGCAAATCCACAAACACCACATCACCCAGCGCATTCTGCGCATGATCGGTAATGCCAATGGTCGCGCCATCGCCATCGGTGCGGATCCATTCATGGTCTTTGGAATAGCGCATTTCGGACATGGTGCAGGGCCTTTCAGCGAGCGTAACGATGGGGGGTAAAGGGCATGGGCGCGACACGGGCAGAAACCGCCTTGCCGCGCACCATCAAATCAAGGGCAGAGCCATCTTCGGCAAAGGGGCGCGCGACATAGCCCATGGCAATTGGCGCCCCCACGGAAGGGCCAAACCCGCCGGAGGTCACTTCGCCAATCACCGCGCCATCCGCGCCCGCAATCGGCGTATGGCCGCGCGCCGGCTGGCGTCCTTCAGGGCGAATACCCACGCGGAGCCGCTTCGGCCCATTGGCCAATTCGTCGCGCACGCGCTCAGCGCCCGGGAAATTCCATTCCATGCGGCGGCGCTTGCCGATGCTCCAGACCAGCCCCGCTTCAACGGCGCTGGTCGTTTCATCAATATCACTGCCGTAAAGGCAAAGCCCCGCTTCAAGCCGGAGTGAATCCCGCGCGCCAAGCCCCGCCGGCATCACGCCGGGCAAAGCCAGCAGGCGGCGCGCAAAGGCCTCCGCCTGATCGGCGGGGACCGAGATTTCAACGCCATCCTCACCCGTGTAACCACTGCGAGAAATAATCGCGTTCACGCCACCAATATCGAAGCTGCCAATGCCCATGAAGGAAAACGCAGCCAAGCCCGGCACCAATGCCGCCAGCGCCGGCACGGCACCCGGCCCTTGCAGCGCCAGCAGCGCGCGATCTTCATGCCGATGCAGCGTGACACCTTGCGGCAGATGCGTCGCGATATGGCCGAAATCATGTTCCTTCCGGCTGGCATTCACCACCAGGAAAATCCTGTCGCCCAGATTGGCGAACATGAAATCATCCAGAATGCCGCCGCTTGGCGATGTCAGCAGGCCATAGCGCTGCCGCCCGGGTTTGAGCCCAGCCACATCGGCGGGGGTCAGCGCTTCAAGCGCCGCCGCAGCACCTTCGCCGCGCAATTCGGCCTGCCCCATATGGGAGACATCGAACAGCGCAGCGGCGCTCCGGCAATGCAAATGCTCCGCCATGATGCCGGCGGGGTATTGCACCGGCAGCATATAGCCAGCGAAGCCCACCATGCGCCCGCCCAATTCGCGGTGCAGCGCGGCAAGCGGGGTTTCCGCCAGGTATTCGGAATGGGACTCAACCACGCTGCCTCCCGCCACTTTGCGTGGCGAAATGGGTTCAACACGTGGTCCCCCTCTGTCTTATGACCTGAGAGATTCGGTGGGGGCGTTACCTCACCTTACTCCGTCGGTGCCATGGCTTGCGCCACGGGCTTTCCAGAGGCCCCTTCCCCGCGCGGCCCTTTTTGCCTGAGCGTTTCCGGGGACCGGTTGCGCCTTCGGCGGCAGGCAAGCCTGCTCTCTCCCGCGCGGAATCAAACGGGATGCAGGGTGAATGGCAGATCGGGCGGGGGCGCGCAATATGGAAAACTTCCGCCCGAAAAAGCGCGCGATTTAAGGCTTTCTTCAAGGCTTCTGGTGGACTATGCGGGCGTTGGAATTCGGGGCCAAAACGGGCATGGACGGCTATTTCCTAGGTCAATCGCGCGCGGCGCATCACCCCCCGGTGGCGCGGTTTGAGATTTGTGCCGATGCGCTGCTGGAAGCCCATGGCGGCATGGTCTATCGCGACTCGGCTTTGCGCGGCCCCTGCATGAATGGCATCAGCCTTGGCATGCTGAGCACCTTTCTGGGCGAACCCGCCAGCATTGGCCGGCTGATGCGCCTGGATGAGGCACTGACGCGCCGGATTTATCGCCGCCTGATCTGGGATGAGCTTGGCGCGGACCGCCTGCCGCCGGGCCTTGACCTGGCGTTGATGGCCTTCGCCTTGGAAGCCGGGCCGCATGGGGCGATCCTGGCGTTGCAGGATGCGCTGGGGTTGTCGCGGACCGGCGCCCTGGACGAACCTAGCCGCACTGCCATGCTGGGGCTTGCAGCCAAGCCGGTCATTGCCCGGGTATTCGCCACGCTTTTCAAGCATTGCCTCGCGCTGGGTGAACTTCCGGGCCGCGCGCTGGAACAGTTGCGTGACGATGCACGCGCCATGGCGGTTTCAAACTGATCCATGCTGGTCTTCCAGCACGCGCCCCGCGCGGTGCCGGCGCAGCAGCCAAAGACCGATCAGCACCGAAAGCACGAAAAGCGCCGCCGCCAGGCCCATCTGCCAGGCGCCATCCACCCGGATCCCCTTTCCCAGCAGCGCGAAAATCACCGTCTGCGGCACATAGCCAAGTGCCGAGGCCGCCAGGAAAGCGAGTGGCGGCACCGCCGCCATGCCGGCCAGCAGATTGACCGCCAAATTATTGCCAATCGGCAGCAGCCTGAGTGCCAGCGTGGCGCCAAAGGGGCTGCCCAACAGCACATCGCGCATAGGGCGCAACCGGTGGCCAAAGCGCCCGGCCAGCCGCGCCTCCGCCCAGGGGCGGCCAATGGCGCGCGCCCAGGCGTAAGCGATGGCACAGCCCAGGATTTGCGCCGCCAAGGCCAGGGCCGTGCCTTCTACCGCGCCAAAGGCATAGCCCGCCAGAAAAGCGAGGCCTTGGCGCGGCACGCCGGCTGCCGTCAGCGCCGCGCCTGCCAGAACGAAAACCACATCGCCCAGCAAGCCCTGGCCCAGCACGTATTGGTCAACCCATTCCGTTCGAGGCGCGGCGCCGAGGCTCCTCAGCAATACCCCGCCGGCCATGAGGCCAAGCGCCAGCACCAAAAGCCGGATCAGCGCCGCGCGCCGCCGGGCGGATGGCGCGGGGCCGTCCTTCATGCCTCAGGCTCGATCACCGCGCGCTTGCCGCGCCTTTGCAGCCAGGCCACGCCAATCAGGTCCAGGATACTAACCGCAAGCCGATCCAGCGTGCCGTAATTGGATGTGCCGCGCACGCGCGGGCGGTGATTGACGGGTTCGCTGATCACCACCCCGCCAGCGCGCAAGGTCAGCGCCGGCAGGAAGCGGTGCATGTGATCAAAATGCGGCAGGCCGAGGAATAGCGCGCGGGAAAATACCTTCAGCCCGCAGCCGGTATCGGGCGTGGCATCGCGCAGCATCCAGGCGCGGAAGCGATTGGCAAAGCGGCTGCTGAAGCGCTTCACCGCCGAATCGCGGCGATTGACGCGATGGCCGGCAATCAACACGGGCACGCCTTGTGCAGCCTCGGCCTCGGCCCGGGCCAGAAGGCGCGGGATATCGGCGGGGTCGTTCTGGCCATCGCCATCAAGGGTCGCGATCCATTCCCCCCGCGCGGCCTTCACCCCGGTGATTACCGCCGCCGATTGCCCGCAGGAAGCGCGGTGGCGCAGCACCCGCAAGGGCGCGCCGGCGGCCTTGGCCGCGGCCAATTCCTGCGGCGTGGCATCGGTTGACCCATCATCCACATAGACAATCTCATGCGCCACACCGGCCAAAGCGGCGCTGATTTCGGCGATCAGGGGCGCGATATTGGGCGCCTCATTGCGCACCGGCACCACCACGGAAATCAGCGGCACGGCCGGGGGCGGAGCATTGTCGGAGGGCATGAGAATTTCGCGGTAGCAGGGCAGCCAAGACACGGCAAGCAGGGGTGCATCGCGGAACAACCACCCCTATATGCGCGCCATGCCCTTCGACACACGCTCCCTGCCCGCTGATATCGCCGCCGCCCAGGAACAGGATGCGCGCCGTGCCATTGCCTTTTGGCTGCTCGGCGTGGCCGGCATGGTCTGGTTCATGGTGGGGCTTGGGGGCGCGACGCGGCTCACGGGCTCTGGCCTTTCCATCATGGAATGGGCGCCCATTGCCGGCACCCTGCCGCCGCTTTCGCAGGCCGAATGGCAGCGGCTTTACGATTTGTATCGCACCATTCCGCAATATCAGCTGCTCAATCAGGGTTTTGGGCTTGAAGGCTTCAAGGAGATTTTCTGGCTGGAATGGGGGCATAGGCTTTGGGGCCGGCTGATTGGGCTGGCTTATGTGGCGGGGCTGGCTTGGTTCTGGCTGCGCGGGCGGGTGCCGGCTTCGCTCAAGCCGCGGCTTTTGCTGCTGCTGGCGCTGGGTGGGCTGCAAGGTGCGGTCGGCTGGTTCATGGTGGCATCAGGCTTCGCCGCGGACCGGACAGCGGTTTCGCCCTATCGGCTTGTGATCCATCTGGGCCTGGCCTTTGTGCTGTTCGGGCTTTTGTTCTGGACGGCGCTGAGCCTGTTGCGGCCCGCGCGCAGTGGCCCGGTTGATGCCGGCGCGCTGCGCGGGCTGGTACATGCGACGGCCGGGCTTGCCGTATTGGCCATGCTGGCGGGCGGCTTTGTGGCCGGGATTCGCGCGGGCTTCAGCTACAATACCTTCCCGCTGATGGATGGCCGGCTGGTGCCGGAAGGCTATTGGGATTTGGCGCCGGCGATCAAGAATTTCACCGCCAATATCGCCGCCGTGCAATTCAACCATCGGCTTTTGGCAAGCGCCGTGCTGGTGGTGGCCAGCATTGCCGGAGTACTTGCTTGGCGCCGGTTGGCGCCTGGTTTTGCGCGCAATGCCGTGCTGGCGCTGGCGGGTTCTGTGCTGCTGCAATATGCGCTTGGCATCGCGACCTTGCTGGCCGTGGTGCCTGTCTGGCTTGGCACTTTGCACCAAAGCATTGCAGTGCTGGTGCTGGCTGCGGCACTTGCCGCCATTCATGGCTTGCGCCGCCCGCGCGCAACCGCTTCTCTGACCGCCTGATCTGCTAAGGACCCGCCATGAACGCGCTCGGCATTACTGATGATCTGTTCTTCACCCAGCTGGATCGCGCCCAGGCGGAACGCCAATTGCGCGACGCGACTGCCGGCTGTGAGGATGGTGAGCTTTTCCTGGAATATCGAGAGAGCGAGGCGATTTCGCTGGATGATGGTCGCATCCGGTCTGCCAGCTACGACGCCACGCGCGGCTTTGGCCTGCGCGCGGTGGCGGGCGAAGCAGCGGGCTATGCCCATGCGGGGGAATTGTCGGACGCCGCGCTTTCACGCGCCGCTGCGGCGGTGAAGGCCGTGCGCCAGGGCCATAGCGGGGCTTTGGATATCGCGCCGCGCGCCACCAATGCGCGGCTTTACACGGATGCGAATCCACTGACGCAAATGGGCTTCGCCGCCAAGACCGCGCTGTTGCAGGAAATTGATGCCTATGCGCGCGCGCGAGACCCGCGCGTGGTGCAGGTAATGGCTTCCATCACCGGGGAATGGCAGGCGGTGCAGATCCTGCGTCCGGATGGGCAGCGCTTTGCGGATTTGCGGCCATTGGTACGCTTCAATGTCTCGGTCGTGGTGGCGGAAGGGGATAGGCGGGAGACCGGCAGCTTCGGCACCGGTGGGCGCCACGCCTATGACCGCGTGCTGGGTGGAGATTCCTGGAAGCGCGGTGTGGATGAGGCGCTGCGCCAAGCCTTGGTCAACCTTGGCAGCGTACCCGCGCCAGCCGGTGAGATGGAAGTGGTGCTAGGCCCGGGCTGGCCAGGCATTCTTTTGCATGAAGCGATTGGCCATGGCTTGGAAGGCGATTTCAATCGCAAGAAAACATCGGCCTTTGCCGGGCTGCTTGGCCAGCGCATCGCCGCCCCAGGTGTGACGGTGGTGGATGATGGCACGTTGCCCGATCGGCGCGGCAGCCTGACGGTGGATGATGAAGGCACGCCAAGCGGGCGCACCACGCTGATTGAAGATGGCATCCTGGTTGGCTTTTTGCAGGATCGGCAAAATGCGCGGCTGATGGGTGTGGCACCAACCGGCAATGGCCGGCGCCAAAGCTACGCGCATAGCCCCATGCCACGCATGACGAATACGGTGATGCTGGGCGGGGCGCATACGCCGGAAGAGGTTTTGGCCAGTGTAAAGCGCGGGCTTTATGCGGTGAATTTTGGCGGCGGGCAGGTGGATATCACCTCCGGCAAATTCGTCTTCAGCGCGTCAGAAGCTTATTTGATTGAAAACGGCAAAATCGGTGCGCCGGTGAAGGGGGCAACATTGATCGGCAATGGCCCGGATGCGCTAACCAAGGTCAGCATGGTGGCCAATGACATGGCACTCGACCCCGGCATTGGTACATGCGGCAAGCAGGGCCAGGGCGTGCCGGTTGGCGTTGGCCAACCGACATTAAAGCTGACTGGGCTTACAGTGGGCGGGACGGTGGTTTAGTACCCCTCCGCTTCACATTCGTTCAGCGGAAACGTACTAAATTTTTGTTTGATCGCATTTTCCGAGCCGCCAAGTGAAGACACTTGGCTTGAAAATGCTTGGTCTGGTCGCATTTTCCGAGCCGCCAAGTGAAGACACTTGGCTTGAAAATGCTCCTAACTCGCCTTCGCCGCCGTGCGCATCAATTCGTAAGCGCCGCGTTCGCCGGAACTTGGCACCAGGCGGGTGGTAAGACCAAGCACGGTTTCCGCGCCGCCCAGATAGACATAACCATCAGGCTGCAATTGATTGGCGATATTGGCCAGAACCTGCGTCTTGGTCGCTGAGTCAAAATAGATCAGCACATTGCGGCAGAAGATAATGTCGAAACGCCCAAGGATGGCTGGGCTTTCCAGTAGGTTGAAGCATTGCCAGCGCACCATGCCGCGCAAGCCATCAGCAATCCGCCACCGGCCCGCTTCCGGCTTGAAATATTTCACCAGCAATTGCACGGGCAGGCCGCGCTGCACTTCAAACTGCGAGAATAACCCTTCTTGCGCGCGTGCCAAAACTTCTCGGGATAGATCCGTGCCGATAATCTCCACACGGCGCCCACCAAGCACCGGGCCCAATTCATTCACCACCATGGCGACAGAATAGGCTTCCTGCCCGGTAGATGCCGCAGCAGACCAGACACGCAACGGCTGCCCCACTGGACGCGACGCAGCAAGCTTCGGCAGAAGCTGGCGCAAATGATCAAATGGCCTGCCATCGCGGAAGAAGGAGCTTTCATTGGTGGTGAGCGCTTCCACCACTTCAGTGGCCAGCGGCAGGGAAGGCGCATTGCGGAGCCGCCCTGCGAGCGCGTCCAACGACACGAGCCTTTCGCGCTTCAGGATCGGCGCGAGGCGCGTCTCCAGCATATAGGCCTTTTCCATGGTCAGCACGATTCCGGAACGTGTTTTCACGAGGCCAGTGAGAAACTGGAAGGATTCAGGGGTCATTTTTTTGCACCCGGCAATTTGAAGATTTCGAGAATGCGTTCCGCCAGGGCTTCTGGCGGCAATTGAAAGCTGGCAATGCCGGCGCGCGAAACCGCACCCGGCATGCCCCAGACCACGGAGCTTGCTTCATCCTGAGCGAAAACCGCGCCGCCCTTGGCGACCAGGCTTCGGCAGCCTTCCAAGCCATCCTGGCCCATGCCGGTCAGGATCACCCCCAGAACGCGCCCGGAACAAATCCGCGTGGCGCTTTGCATCATGGGGTCAACCGCAGGCCGGCAGTAATTCACCGGCGGACCGGTATCAAGCTGCGCAACCAGCGTATCGCCACTGCCTGCTTCGACCATCAAATGATGATCACCGGGCGCAAGGTATATTCGCCCAGGCTGCAGCACCTCGCCATGCTTGGCTTCAGCGCAGGGCATCACACCAAGCTTGTCCAGGTGTTCAGCCAGCATCGTGGTGAAGCCCGCAGGCATGTGCTGCACAATGACCACAGGTATCGGCAAGGGCCGCAGATTCTTGAAAAGCGCGGCCAGCGCCTGTGGCCCCCCGGTGGAGCTGCCCACTACCAAAAGCCGCGGCGGCAACATGGCCCGCCCCGCTGGCCGCAAAACTGGCTGCGGCGTGATGGGCGCCGGCGGCGGTTTGCGCAAGCGCGCTTCCGGCGCGCGCTGCATACGCGCCCAGCCATGCACCTTGGCAATCAATTCATCGCGGAATATCGGGCTTGCCGCACCACCAGCCGAGCTCGTCGGTTTTGGCACATAATCCACCGCCCCAGCGCGCAAGGCTTCCATGGCAGTTCGCGCACCACGCTGTGTCAGCGCACTTGCGACGATGATGGCTGTACCGGGTGATTGTTTCAGGATCAGCGGTATCGCTGTCATGCCATCCATCACCGGCATTTCAAGATCGAGCAGCACCACATGCGGCTTGGTTATAGCCAAGGCGGAAAGCGCGGCCTGTCCATCACCTGCGCGATGAACAATCCTGATACCAGGGTCGGTTTCCAGAATACGGGCGATGATGCCGCGCATGACGACACTGTCGTCACAAAGCATCACCCGCACCTGTTCCGGCGTGGAGGCAAGGGCAGGGAAGGTCACGCAGCGTCCTTAAGCAGGCCCGCCTGGACGAATTTATCGTGCAGGATTCCAGCATCGAACGGCTTCATGATGTATTCTTGCGCGCCCGCAGCCAGGGCTTCCACAATACGGTCAATACCGGCTTCAGTCGTGCAAAGCACAACGATAGGCTGTGAAGGCCCATGTTCCGCACGCACATGCTTCAGGAATTCAAGCCCGTCCATCACGGGCATATTCCAATCAAGCAAAACCGCTTCCGGCATTTCGGTACGGCAAGATACCAAGGCTTCGGCACCATCCTTGGCTTCGCGCACGGTAAAGCCAAAGCTTTCAACAATGCGACGGGCGGCACGCCTTACAACCTGGCTGTCATCAACAATAAGGCAAGAGCGATTTTGCATGATTCTGTTCATCCGATATTGAGAAGGCGTTCGACATCCAGCATGACAATCAGGCGGTCTTCTTCGCGATAGACACTTACCGAAACGTCACGCCACAATGCATCAAGCGTTGGCGGATTGGGGCAGATGCTAGCGGATGGCAGCGGCAGAACTTCCCCCACCTGATCAACGATCAGGCTATATAATTCGCCAGCCTGCTCCACCACCACACTCATGGCCTTGCTTCTATCCTCAGCGGAAGGCAGACCAAGGCGGCGGCGCAAATCAATCGCCGTCACAATGCGCCCGCGCAGATTAAGACCGCCTGCAATTTCCGCTGGCGCCAGGGGAATAGGCGTGATCGCCTGCGGCCCCAATACATCGCGCACCAACAGCACGGGAATGCTGCAGGTTTGGCCAGCAACGGTTACTGTCAGGAAGACATCGTCTTCACGTTCGGCCAGGGCAAGCGCCGCAATGGCAGGACCGGAACGCTGGGTTTGGCTCATGGTTTGCATCTTGGCCTCCTTCAGGCGGCAATGGGCGAGCTCAGGCATTCGCGCAGCGAAGAAAGCAGCGCGTCCCGATCATATTTCGCGACATAATCGGTGAAGCCGGCTTCGCGACCGCGGGCGACATCATCCGCTTCGGCACGGGAAGAAAGCGCCACCAACGGCAGGCGCGCCCATGCACCGGAAGCACGGACATTGCGCGCAAAACTCAGCCCATCCATTTCCGGCATTTCGATATCGGAAATCAGCGCTTCGAATTCCGCACCTGCATCACGCAGGCGCAGTGCCTCGGCTGGGCTTTCCACCGCCGTCACATCAAAGCCGGCGGCCGAAAGTGCCGGCACCACCAGATGGCGGAAGAAGGTGCTGTCATCAATCAGCAGCAGGCGTGGCTTCTTCGCGGATGAAGCCATTTTACGATCGCCACGGAACCAATCACCGCCACTATGCGAAAGCCAATAGACGGTATCAATCACATCCGTCACGCGTTCCGCGATGACCGCGCTGCCCAAATAGCCCAGCCGATCCGACCCAGGCTGGATCAGCAACGGTTCCTGAACCACATCCAGAATCTCATCCACCATCAGCCCCATGCTGCGCGTGCCTTCGGTGAAGACCAGCACGGCCTGACGGCCCGATTCGGGCGCTTCCCAATGGCCGGAAATCGGCACCATGGGCATCAATTGCCCGCGATACTGCACAACCGGTGTACCACCCGATATTTCAATGCGTTCCACCGGAATATCTTCAAGCCGCGCAACCAGCCCAAGCGGCACTGCCTTTGGTGTCTGGTCTCCGGCACGGAACAGCAGCAGGGATGTGCTGGAATCTGAGCGGATACCGCCATTTACAACGATCGCCTGCTGATCTTCTGCACGGCCTTCGGCATTGATGCCAGCGCCACGCGCAACCCCATTTGGATCCAGGATCATGATGACACTGCCATCTCCCAGAATGGTATTGCCGCTGAACATAGTGATATGGCGCAGGATCGGCGCCACCGGCTTGACCACGATTTCTTCCGTGTCAAACACGCGATCAACCACGATGCCAAAAACATTGGCACCAACCTGCATGACCACAACATAACCCGTGAGCGCAGCGCCAGTCGGTTCACGCAATTGCAGCAGGGCGGAAAGCGATACCAGCGGCAGCAGGCGATCACGCAGGCGGAGCACCGGCGCATCCTTGATCATTTCAATGCGGGCGCTGCCTTCATGTTCATCGCCAACGCGTACCAATTCCACAACACCAATCTGCGGAATGGCGAAGCGTTCACCACCTGCCTGCACAATCAGCGCGGAGACAATGGCAAGCGTCAGCGGAATCTTGATGGTAAAGGTGCTGCCGCGCCCTTCCTTCGAACGCAATTCAATGGTGCCGCCGATTCGTTCGATATTGGTCTTGACCACATCCATCCCAACCCCGCGGCCGGAGACAGAGGTGATTTGCTGCGCCGTGGAAAAACCGGGGCGGAAGATGAAGCGCAGCACATCATGTTCATTCATCTGCGCAAGTTCGGCTTCCGTCGCCAGGCCCTGAGACAGTGCCTTGGCGCGGATTTTTTCAACCGGCAGGCCACGCCCATCATCACCGATTTCGATGATGATATGGCCACCCTGGTGATAGGCATTCAGCAGAATGCGCCCGGTGTCAGGCTTGCCCGCCGCGCGGCGTTCCGCTGGATTTTCCAGACCATGATCACCACTATTGCGCACCATATGCGTCAGCGGATCCTTGATCAGTTCCAGCACCTGGCGGTCCAATTCGGTTTCCGCGCCGCGCATATCAAGTTCGATTTTCTTGCCCAATTCATTGGCCAAATCGCGCACCAGCCGGGGCAGCTTGGCCCAGGCATTGCCAATTGGCTGCATGCGCGTCTTCATCACGCCTTCCTGCAATTCGGACGTGATGTGCGATAGCCGCTGCAAGGGAACCGAAAGCTGGCTATCGGAAGAAGCGCGGGCCAATTGCAGCAGCTGATTGCGCGTCAGCACCAATTCGCTGACCAGCGTCATCAGGTCTTCAAGCACTTCGACGGATACGCGAATCGTCTGATGCGCCGCGACGGATTCGGCTGGGCCGGCTTCGGCAACCGATTCGGTTGGGCGGGGTGGCGGAACGGCGCTGACGGGTGCAGCCACGGGCGGCGCTTCCGCCGGGCTTTGGGCCTTTGGCTGCGGCATTGCGGGCACTGCCAATGGCTCACCGCGGGCGGCGGCGTCCAGCGCTGCGATGACCGCAGCGTCATCACCTTCCGGTTCCTGGCCATTTTGTTCCAGGCCCATCACAATCTTGCGAATCGCATCCACCGCCGTGAAAATCAGCGTAATGCCCTCAGGCGTCACGGTCAGTGTGCCGTCGCGGTAAAGCCCGAGCATGGTTTCGGCGGCATGACCCACCTTTTCCAGCCGCGACAGGCCAAGAAAGCCACAGGTTCCCTTGATGGTATGCACCTGGCGGAAAATTTCAGCCAGCGTCGGCGCATCATCGGGCGCGCGTTCAAGGCGCAACAGCGCCTCATCCACGGCGCTCAGGCCTTCATGGGTTTCAGTAAGAAAGTCGGCGAGCAGATCGTCCATATCCATCCCCAGGGAATGTCTTGTCTGGGGATTATGAGCCAAGGCTTGCGAATAAAGCGTAAAGCCCGCGCCGTTTCAGCCAGGCAGTTTCATAATAAGTGCCGGCGCGGCATCATTTGGCGACAAAGCAAGGCTATAGTGAACGCCCGCAGCCTCAGCGCTGATGCAAAACCACAGCGCCAAAGCGTCGCGGCTGGATATTTCGGTCGGCAGGCTATTACCGGCGGCTTGGCGCAGCAGCACTGGGTTCCAATTGGCCCCCGTGCCGACGGGCAGAATCATGATTTCTCTTTGCAAATCGCCGCCAAGGCGCACCACACCGCCGCGTGGCAATGCCTCACCACCCAGCAAAAGCCCGGTCATCAATAAAGGGACCAGGGTTTCCGAAAGTGATAGGTTATCGGGCAGCTCGCCAATATCCAGATGTGCACGCCCGCCGGCGATCTGCCCCTTCAGCAAGCCGAGCGCCGCACCCAGCGTGCGCGCTTCACCACTGCCCAGCACGGTGCGCCACAGCAGCAGGCGCCGGCGCAGCATATCCGCCGCTTCCCCGGCCAAATCAGCCGCTTCAGCGCCGGCATCATTCAGCATTTCAAGCGCATTGCCGATGGTGCCTGCCAAGCCCCCCAAATCATGGCAAAGCCTAAGCCCGATCAAACGGGTCAGGCGCAGATGAAGATCAGCGCCTTCGGCGCTATCAGGCTCAGGGGTTACTTGTGTCATGGGATGGGACAGTATCCTCTTAAGCCTAGCGAGTTATTAAGAACGAAAGCGGATGGTGATGGCATTGATAGAACCTGGCATGCGTGTGCGCCACCCAACAGAAGCAGATTGGGGGCTGGGCCAGGTTCAATCCGTGGTGGGGGAACGCGTCACGGTCAATTTCGAGCATGCCGGCAAGGTATTGATCAATGCCCGCCTGATTGACCTGATTATCGAAGCTCCGCCCGCAAGATGACCGATCTGATCAACGCTGCCATGCCGGTGCTGACCGATTGGCGGCTGCTGGGCGCGGCCCTTGCCACCGCCATCGCCGGCCTCATGCGCGGCTATGCCGGCTTTGGCACTGCCGTGATCCTAGCGCCGATCTATTCCGTGCTTTGGGGCCCCAAGGCCGGGGTGCCGGTGATGCTGCTGATGGAACTGATCGTCTCCATCCAATTGCTCCCCAGCGCGCTGAAGGATGCGGATCGGCGCGTGATTCTGCCCATTGGCGGCACGGCAGCGCTGATGACGCCCCTTGGCGCCTATATTCTGATCACCGCGGATGGGGAGGTACTCAGGCGCGCCATCGGCGCCTTTGTGCTGGTCTTTGGCGGGCTACTGCTGTCGGGCTGGCGCTATAATGGGTCCCGCCCCCTGCCGCTGAATATGGCCGTGGGGGCGGTCTCCGGCCTGCTCAAGGGCTCCACGGGCATGTCGGGGCCGCCGGTCATTCTCTACCTTCTGGCGGGGCCGGAAGCGGCCAAGACCCATCGGGCCAATCTGATCCTGTTTTTTTCGGTGATTTCGGTCATTTCCGTCTTCCCGCCCCTTTTCCTGGGGCTGATTGACCTTTCGGTGCTGATCCGTACTGCCGTGCTGCTGCCCATTATGGTGCTTTGCGTGCCCATTGGGGCGCGGCTTTTCCATGTGGTGCCGCCAAGCTGGTATCGGCCCTTTGCCCTGATTGTGCTGATTGGGGCGGGGTCCATCGCGCTACTTGTATGAATAAAGGGACTTGCACCGGACCCCGCTTCGCCCCCAAATCCTGCCTATGAATGCTGTAGCCCCGCAACCCGCGCCCCTGGTGGACCCCTTCGGGCGCCATGTGTCCTATTTGCGCGTCTCGGTGACGGATCGCTGCGATCTGCGCTGCGTCTATTGCATGGCGGAAGACATGACCTTCCTGCCCAAGGCGGAAATTCTGACCCTTGAGGAATTGGAACGCCTGTCCGCCGCCTTCATCGCGACCGGTGTGGACAAGATCAGGCTGACGGGTGGCGAGCCCTTGGTGCGCAAGAATGTGATGTCGCTGATAAGGGGTCTCGGCCAGCGGATTGGTCCTGGTGGCTTGCGTGAACTGACACTCACCACCAATGGCACGCAATTGGTGCGCTATGCGGATGAGCTTTTCGCGGCCGGTGTCCGGCGCATCAATGTCTCGCTAGATACTTTGGATGCGGATGCCTTCGCTGCTGTCACGCGTTGGGGCAAGATTGAACAAACCTTGGATGGCATTTTCGCTGCCAAGGCCGCCGGGCTTGCCATCAAGATCAATGCTGTCGCGCTGAAGGGCGTGAATGAGCATGAATATGACCGGATGATCGCCTGGTGCGGTGAACATGGCTTTGATCTTTGCCTGATCGAGACCATGCCGATGGGCGATATCACCGGCGATCGCACGGATCAGTATTTGCCCTTGTCGCTTGTGCGTTCCAGGCTCAAGCAAAACTGGACGCTGGAAGATACGGATTACAGCACAGGCGGCCCGGCGCGCTACATGCGCGTGAAGGAAACCGGCCAGCGGATCGGCTTCATCACGCCGATGACGCACAACTTCTGCGAAAGCTGCAATCGCGTGCGGCTGACCTGCACGGGTACGCTGTATATGTGCCTGGGTCAGGATGATGCGGCGGAATTCCGCGCCATGCTGCGCGACCCTGGCGTTGATGATGCGGCGCTTTTGCAAGCGATCCAGGATGCCATTGCGCGCAAGCCCAAGGGCCATGATTTCGTGATTGACCGCAGGCATAACCGCCCCGCCGTCGCCCGGCACATGAGTGTGACCGGTGGCTGAAGCGCTGCAAGGCATTATTGCCGCCCTCACCTTCCCCGGCCTGCCGGGCTGGACCGGGCTGATCCTGGCGCTGTTGCTCGGGCTTTTGGTGCTGGCCTTCCTTGGCATGCCCTTCGCCGTTTACGGCGTGAAATCCCGGCTGGAGGCGCTGGAGATGCAATTGGCAGAACTCCGCGCCGAATTGCGCCGCACCGGGCCTGCCGCCGCCCCGCGTGCCCAGGTGGAGCAGGATTGGGAGGAACCCGCAGGCTTCACCCGGCGGGAGGTTGAGGCAGGCCCGCGCCTCAGCGCCCCCGTGCCGCCGCCGCCCGCCTATAGCGCGCCGTCCCTGCGCGAACGCCGCGCCGAACCTAAGCTTGATTGGCGCACGCCGCGCGGCTGATCACGCGCCCCCTTGCGGTCCGGCGCCCTCCCCGGCTTGATGGGGGCCTTATAAAGCAGGAGTAAGCGGATGCGCGTCAGCGTGATCCAGATGAATCAGGGCAGCGATAAGGCCGCGAACCTTGCGCAGGCTGAGGCGCTGATCGAAGCCGCGGTCGCTGCCGACCGACCCGGGCTGGTCAGCCTGCCCGAAACCTGGACCAATCTGGGCGGTGGCCGAGATGCCCGCATGGCCGCCGCCGAAGTGCTGCCCGCACCGGGGGGCGAAGGCGGTCCCGCTTATGAAATGCTGCGCGGCTTGGCTCGCAGGCACGGCATTACCGTGCATGGTGGTTCGATCATCGAAGATGGTGGCGAGAAGCTGTTCAACACCACGCTGGTTTTTGGCCCGGATGGTGCGGAGATTGCGCGCTACCGGAAGATCCATCTGTTCGACATCACCGCACCCGATGGCACCGGGTATCGCGAGAGTGCGCTTTATGGTGGCGGGCGCGATCTGGCCTTGTTTGACGCGGGCGGCATCCGCTTTGCCTGCACCATTTGCTACGACATCCGCTTTCCAGAATTGTATTTGACACTCCGGCAGATGGGCGCCGAGGCTATTCTGGTGCCATCGAATTTCACCCTGCAAACCGGCAAGGATCACTGGGAAGCGCTGCTGCGCGCGCGCGCGATTGATACGCAATGCTGGATCATCGCCGCCGCATCCTTCGGGCAATATGAAGAACGTGGCGCGCAACGCAGCGTCTATGGCCATTCATTGGTCGCCGACCCCTGGGGCCATGTGGTGGCGAAAGCAAGTGATGGCAAAGGCCATGCAACGGCACGTATTGACCAGGCACTGACAGCGCGCGTGCGCCGCGACATGCCCTTGCTGGAACACCGTGCGGCTGCTGCGGGTTGGCAGCGCGCATGAACGCCTTCGCGCCCCGCCGCGTTGCCATCCTCGCTGGGCAAAGCCCTGAGGCGCAAAAGGCCCGCGCCGCGCTGGTGGCGCGTTATGGCAGTGCCACGGAAGAAGATGCGGATATGGTCGTCGCCCTTGGTGGCGATGGCTTCATGCTGGAAACGCTGCATCGCTTTCTGCGTCGGGGCCTGCCGGTTTATGGCATGAATCGCGGCAGTGTCGGCTTTTTGATGAATGATTACCGGGAAGATGATCTGCCCGCGCGGCTTGCTGCCGCACAAACCGCGATTGTGCATCCATTGCGCATGGTGGCGCTGCGCCAGGATGGCGCGCCGGTGGAAGCACTCGCCATCAACGAAGTCTCACTGCTGCGTGAAAGCCGCCAGGCCGCGAAGATACGCATCCTGGTGGATGGCAAGGCGCGGCTGCCGGAATTGATTTGCGATGGCATCCTGGTCAGCACACCAGCCGGCAGCACTGCCTATAATCTTTCCGCGCATGGGCCAATTGTGCCGCTGAGTGCGAATTTGCTGCCGCTGACGCCAATTTCAGCCTTTCGCCCGCGGCGCTGGCGCGGGGCGCTGCTGCCTTCCGATGCGACGGTCGTATTCGATATTCTGGAACCGGATAAGCGCCCTGTCGCGGCGGTCGCCGATTACACCGAAGTGCGTGATGTGACGCGGGTTGAAGTGCGCGAGGCACGCGATGTGTCTCTGACCCTGATGTTCGACCCCGATCGCGGGCTTTCCGAGCGCATCATCGCCGAACAATTCACCGTGTGAGCGAAGCGCCGCGCATTGCGCCCCGGCTGTTGTTCTGGGGCACCGCGATTACGCAGCTTGTCGGCTGGGGCTGCCTTTTCACTCCCTTCCAATTGATGGTCGCGCCGATGGAAGCTGAACTTGGCTGGTCGCGCGTATTGATCTCGGGCGCCTTCACCTGCGGCTTGCTGGTCTCGGGCCTAATCGCGGTGCCGGCGGGGCGCTGGCAGGATCGCCACGGGCCGCGCGCGATGATGACCGGCGGCGCGCTGCTGGGCGCGCTTTTGTTGGTGGCGTGGAGTTTTGTGTCTCACCCCATCGCCTTTGTCGTGATTTGGGTTCTGCTGGGTGCGGCGCATGCCACCTGCCTTTGGGGCCCGGCCATGGCGGTGGTGGTGGCTGAAGCGCGTGATGTGACGCGCAGCATCACGGCAATTACGCTGATCACGGGTTTTACTGGCACTATTTTCATTCCCTTGGTCGAAGCGCTGATCGGGCTTTTCGGCTGGCGCGATGCGTTGTTGGTATTGGCGGTGATCCAAACGGGTTCGGCAGCGATAACTGGCTATATGCTGCGCCATGCCGGGCCGCCGAAACGCTTGGCGGAAAGCGCAGCGCCAGTATCTTTATTCCGCCGCTTGCGTGACCCGGTGTTTCTGGGGCTCGCCTTTTGCTTTGCAGCACACGCCTTCATCGGCACGGGGCTTGGCGCACATCTGGTGTTGCTGCTGCGCGAACGTGGCTGGCCGGAAGCGACTGTCTTGCTGCTGGCCGCCGCGCATGGGCCGGGGCAAGTGGCAGCGCGGTTGGTGCTGTTCACGCTTGGGCGCGGCGTTGCCATGCGCCATGTGGGCCGCTTTGCCTTGCTGCTGCTGCCAATTGGCATGGCGCTATTCGCACTTGCGCCGAATAGCCTGGCGCTGACCATTGCCTTCATCATCGCCTGGGCGGTGGCGGATGGCTTGCTGACCATTCTGCGCGCGGCAGGCGTGGCCGAGATTATGGGGCGCGATGGCTTTGGCGCCACATCCGGCGCGCTTTCCGCCTTTGCGGTTCTGCCCCGCACGGCGGCGCCCTTGGCGTTGGCTTTGGTGTGGGATGGCGCCGGCGGCTATGGCCCGGTGCCCTGGCTGCTGCTGGCGATTGCGCTGTTTGCGATGGCGAGTTTCTACGCGGCGTCACGCCCGCGCGGTAGTGGCGCCAATTCAGTTTGACAGACGATTGCCGCCGGCCCCGCCGCCGACATAACCACCGCGCGTGCCGCTGCCTTCACAAGCAGCGAGCCCAATCAGCAGCAGCGCGGCCAAGACAAAGCGCATCATCATTGATCATTCAAATGGCAGGCGCTGCGCTGACCAGGCGCGATTTCACGCAGCTTCGGCACTTCCACCCGGCAGCGTTCCATCGCCAGCGGACAACGCGGATGGAAATGACAGCCCGGGGGCGGGTTGAGCGGTGACGGGATTTCGCCCTTCACGACCGAGAATGCCCGCTTGCGATTTTCAATCCGCGGCACGGAATCAAGCAAGGACCGCGTATAGGGGTGATTGGGTCGGCGGAAGACAGTTTCCGTATCTGCTTCTTCCACCACGCGCCCCAGATACATGATCACCACGCGATCCGAGAGATGCTCCACCACGCCAAGATCATGGCTGATGAAAAGATAGGTCAGATCAAGTTCTTTCCTGAGGCGCATGAATAGGTTCAGGATTTGCGCCTGGATCGAAACATCCAGCGCGGCCACGGCTTCATCGCAAACAATGAAATCCGGCTTCACGGCGAGGGCGCGCGCAATCCCGATGCGCTGGCGCTGCCCGCCCGAGAATTGATGCGGATAGCGCCGCTTGAAGCCCGGGTCCAAGCCCGCGCGGCGCATTTGTTCATCCACATAATCATCAAAGGCCGCACCATCCAAAAGCCCATGCACACGCGGCGCCTCACCCACAATATCCTGCACCCGCATGCGTGGATTGAGTGAGGCATAGGGGTCCTGGAAAATCATTTGGGTGCGGAGTTTCATCTGCCGCGCCTCGGTGCCACTCAACGCCTTGATGTCGCGGCCATCGCGCAGAATAGTGCCTTCGGTTGGCGGTAATATGCCGGCCACCATGCGCCCAAGCGTGGATTTGCCGCAGCCGGATTCACCAACCAGGCCCACAACCTCGCCCTTGCGGACGGTCAGGTTCACACGGTCCACCGCATGCACGATCTCCTCGCGCACCGGCGCGCCCAGGCGCTGCGCAATGCGGCCCGCGAAATCCAGCTTCTTTTCAAAACGGCGCGTAATGTCGCGCAGTTCAAGCATCGGTTCGGCCTTCATGCGGCCTCCGACGCGTCAAGATGGGGGTGGATGCAGCGCGCTTCACGCCCGGGCAGAATCTCCGCCATCACGGGCTCCGCAATGCAGGCTTCGGAAGCCCGCGGGCAACGCGCACGAAAGGCGCAGCCCGGCGGCAGGTTGAGCAATGAAGGCGTCATGCCCGGGATTTGGCGAAGCGCCTCACCCCGTTTGTTGCGGCTGGGGACGGACCCAATCAGCCCATGGGTATAGGGATGCAAGGGTTTATCCAGCACTTCGCTGACCGCGCCCTTTTCCACGATGCGCCCGGCATACATCACCGCAATATCATCCGCGAGGCCGGCAACCACCGAAAGATCATGCGTGATCCAAATCATGGACGTGCCGGTGGTGGCGCAAAGCTTCTGAACCTCCGCCAAAATTTGCCCCTGAATGGTAACATCCAAGGCGGTTGTCGGTTCATCAGCAACAATCAATTGCGGTTCATGCAATAGTGCGATTGCAATGGCTACACGCTGACGCATACCGCCCGAAAACTGGTGCGGGTAGGCCTTCAGCCTTTCATCCGGGGATGGAATGCCCACCATGCCGAGCGTATCGCGCGCACGCTGGCGCGCTTCCTCGGTGGAGACCTTCTTATGCGCCTTAACGGTTTCGATCATCTGCGTATCAATGCGCAGCACCGGGTTCAGCGTCATCATCGGGTCCTGGAAGATCATGGCGATGCGGTTGCCCCGCAAATCGCGCATTTCTTCTTCGGATAGCCGCGCCAGATCGCGCCCCTGAAACAGGATAGACCCGCCGGCAATGCGCCCAGGCGGATCAACCAGACCAATAATGGAAAACCCAGTGACGGTTTTGCCGGAACCGGATTCGCCAACAAGCCCCATCACCTTGCCGCGGCCGACGGAAAAGGAAACGCCATCCACCGCCTTCACCACGCCAGCGCGGGTGAAGAAATGCGTCTGCAAATCGCGAACTTCGAGGGTAGGTGCCGTCATGTGCCTATTTCTTCAGTCGCGGGTTCAGCACATCACGCAATTGATCGCCGACCAGATTGATGGAGACAATCGTGATCAGCAGCGCGATGCCGGGATAGAAGGAAATCCAGTATTTGCCTGACAGCATATATTCATAGCCATTGGCAATCAGCAGGCCGAGCGATGGTTCCGTGATCGGCACACCAAGCCCAAGGAAGGAAAGGGTCGCTTCCAGCGCAATGGCGCGCGCCACCTGCATGGTGCCCACCACAATCAGGGGCGGCAGGCAATTGGGCAGCAAATGGCGAAACAGCACGCGATGCGTAGGCAAAGCCAAGCATTGCGCCGCTTCAATATACTCACGCCGCCTTTCCACCAGCGCCGTGCCGCGCACCGTACGCGCGTAATAGGCCCATTCCACCAGCACCAGAGCAATCACGACATTCATGATGCCTTTGCCGAGGAAAGCCAGGATCATCAGCGCTGCCAGAATGGTCGGGAAGGAAAGCTGCAAATCCACAAGGCGCATGATTACGCTATCGGTCCGCCCGCCGGCATAGGCGGCCAGCAAGCCAAGGGACGCGCCAATCAGGCAGGCAATCAGCGCGGAACCCGCGCCCACCGTGAGTGAAATCCGCAAGCCATAGATGATGCCAGAGAGCATATCGCGCCCCTGATCATCAGTGCCGAGCCAATAGGTGAAACCCGCGCCACCCACTGTGCCGGGCTCCATACGCCCGTCCATGATATCAAGTTCGGCCAAATCATAGGGGTTTTGCGGCGTGATCCAGGGCGCGAAGATAGCGAGTAAGGCGATGATGACGAAAACCACCAACCCGCCAAGCGCCACCTTGCTTTCGGCAAATTCAGACACAAAGCGGCGGAAGGGTGTTTCCACCTTATCCGCCGGCTTCGCGGCGATGACAGCATCGCTCATGTGCCTTTGCTCTCCAGCCGGACGCGCGGGTCAAGCATTGAATAGGTCAGATCAACGATCAGGTTGATTGCGATGAACATCAGCACGATCATCATAAGATAAGCCACGATCACAGGCCGATCCAGCACATTGATCGAATCAATGATCAGCTTGCCCATGCCCGGCCAGGCGAAGACGCTTTCCGTCACCACCGAAAAGGCAATGGTGCTGCCAAGTTCCAGCCCAACCACGGTCACGACCGGGATCAGGATATTCTTGAACACATGCACGAAAGTGACGCGCGCCGGCGAAAGCCCCTTGGCGCGGGCGAATTTCACGTAATCCATCAGCATGGTTTCGCGCACACCCGCACGCGTCAGGCGAATGATCAGGCTGATCTTGAATAGCGCGAGATTGATCGAGGGCATCGTCATATGGCGAATGCCATCCCAGGTCAGGAAGGACCATTGCAGGCCAAACAGCGTGCCCGTATCGCCCCGCCCGGTGGATGGCAGCCAGCCGAGATAAACCGCAAACACCATAATCAGCATCAGCCCGACCCAGAAGGTGGGCAGCGAAAAGCCCAGAATGGACCCAGCCATGATCACGCGGCTGAAGCGACCATCGGGCCTGAGCCCCGCATAAAGCCCAAGCGGAAGGCCAATGATCAGCGCGATAATGGTCGCACCGAAAGCAAGTTCCAACGTCGCCGGCATGCGCTGCAAAATCAGCTTCAGCGCTGGTTCATTGTAGACGAATGACCGCCCCAAATCGCCCTGCAACGCCCTGGTCAGAAACACCGCATATTGCTGCCACAGCGGCAGATCAAGCCCAAGCGCCTGCACGGCGCGTTCACGCTCAATCTGGTCCGCATCGGGGCTGATCAGGATTTCCACCGGATCGCCAATGGCATAGACGCCAATAAAGACAATCAGCGACATGGCCAGCACAACAAGCAGTGCCTGCAAAACGCGCCTGACAAGATAGACGGTCATTTGGTCCTATCCAGCTCAGCGCGCCGCCGGGCGCACATCCTGCGCGCGCGTCAGCTCATCATTGCGGGCATCATGCGCCAGATGCCGCCGCATGGCCCAGATATTGGTTTGGATATGCAGCGGGATCACCGCCACATCCTCAGCCGCAATGCGTTGCGCTTCAATCACCAATTGCACGCGCTTGGCTTCATCAAGCTCCACCAGAGATTGATCAAGCAACCCATCCACCTGTGGGTTGGAATAGCGCCCACGATTGGAAGACCCCCAGCCCTTCTCCCGCGTTTGGGTCGCGAGGATATTGCGGAGCGGATGCGACCCATCCGGATTGGACCCCCACCCGATCAAATGAGCCGAAAAATCAGCGCGCCCAGCGCGGCCAATGAAAGTCGTCCAAGGCTGGGCTTCCACCGACGTGCGCACGCCAATGCGCGTCCACATCTGGCCCACGGCCTGGATGATGCGCGCGTCATTCACATAGCGGTCATTCGGGCCATTCAACTGAATGCGGAAACCCTGCGGATAACCCGCTTCCGCCAATAAGCGGCGCGCCGCATCGGCGTCAAAGGCGGGCGGCGTGACATCCGGCACATGGGTATAAACACCTTCGGGCAGGAACTGCCCGGCAGGCACGGCGGCACCTTCCATCACACGGTCCACAATCGCGCGGCGATCAATGGCGATCGAAAGCGCACGGCGCACCCGCACATCCTGAAGCGGATTCTTGCCAAGCGGCTTGCCATCATTATCCGTGATGAAGGGTGAATTCTCATTCGCTTGACGCAGGTGATCAAGGCCAAGGAAAATCAAGCGCAGGCCAACGACTTCCGAAAGCGCAATACGGTTATCTTGCCGGAGCTTCGCCAGATCCGATGTCGGTACCTGGTCAATGAATTCAACATCACCCGCCAGCAGCGCCGCCGTGCGCGCCGCATCATTGGTGATCATGCGATAGATCACGCGCTGGAAGGGCGCGCGGTCCCCCCAGTAATTGTCATTACGTTCGAATTCGATGCGGTCACCGCTGCGATGCGACACCACGCGATAAGGGCCAGTGCCAATCGCGGCGCGGCCCGCGTTGAAATCTTCAGTCGTCGCGTTCTGATGCGTTTCCTGATCCAGGATGCGGACATTGGTCATATCGAGCGGCATCAGTGGATGCGGCGCCGCAGTACGGAAACGGATCGTCAACGGGTCCACAATCTCAATCGCTTGGATGGGCCGCGAATAGGCCGCGAAGGATGATGGGCTATTGGGGACATTGGGCAGGCGCCGCAGCGTGAAAGCCACATCTTCAGCCGTGAAGGGGTTGCCATTATGGAAGCGCACATTGGGCCGCAACTTGAATTCCCAGACATTGGGCTCCACCGCACGCCAGCTGAGCGCCAGGCCGGGCAGGTTGTTCGACTTCGCGTCCGTATTCACCAGCTTGTCAAAGATGGTATCAGCCACGGCGTTATTGGGCGAAAGCTGGTGGTAATGCGGGTCAAGCGAGGTCACCGGCGCAGCAACCGCCATGGTGACGCTTTGCGCCAGGGCGCCTTGCGCTGAAAGGCCGATAAATGCCGTGCTGGCAGCCAAAGCCAGTTTGCGTAGTTTTCCCATCATTCCAGACCCCCTATTGTTTTTGAGCCAGACCTCACTTCCTTCTAGCAGCCGATGCGGGGCGCGGCTAGCATTCCCCCGACCCGCAGCAGGAGAATGCCGGCATGCCCCACACTTCATCCCGCACCCCGCGCCTTGCCTTGGCCGCCTTGCTGGCCGGCATGGGCGCTTCAGGCGCTCTGGCGCAGAACCTCACCATTGGGATTGGCGGGTCACCCACTGCGCTTGATCCGCATTTCTACAATGCCTCCCCCAATATCAGCCTGACGCAGCATATGTTCGACCGTCTGGTGGAACAGGATGCGGAAGCGCGGCTGCAACCCATGCTGGCCGAAAGCTGGCGCCCGATTTCCGAAACCGTTTGGGAATTCAGGCTCCGCCCCGGTGTGAAATGGCATGATGGGCGGGATTTCACCGCCGATGATGTGGTCTTTACCATCGAACGCGTGCCCAATGTGCGCAATAGCCCCGGCACCTTCGCCGGCATGATCCGCGCCATTACGCGCGCTGAAATCATTGATCCGCTCACGATCCGCTTTCATACCGCCGCCCCGCATCCGCTGCTGCCCACGGAATTGGCATCCGTGCAGATCATCTCCCGCCATGTTGGCGCCGGGGCGGAGACTGAGGATTACAATGCCGGCCGCGCAGCCATCGGCACCGGCCCCTATCGGCTGGCGAATTACCGCCAAGGTGACCGCACCGAATTCACGCGGAATGAGAATTACTGGGCCGGGCCGCAGCCCTGGGCGCGCGTTTCCTATCGCTTCATCGCCAATGATGCCGCCCGCACCGCAGCCTTGCTGGCCGGCGATGTTGATGTGATTGATCAGGTGCCGTCATCCGATCTGGAAAGGCTGAGGCGCGATCAGCGGATTTCGCTTTACGAAATCCAGGGACTGCGCCTGATCTATCTGATCTTCGATTACTCCCGCGCGGAAAACCCCGTGCTGGTGAGCGATAATGAAGGCAAGCCCTTCACGCGCAACCCCTTCCATGATGTGCGCGTGCGCCGCGCGCTTTCCATGGCGATAGACCGCAATGCGCTCGCCGATCGTGTCATGGAAGGCACCGCCAAGCCCACCGGCCAATGGCTGCCGCCGGGTGCCTTTTCCTATAACCCAGATGTGCCCATACCGCGTTTTGACGCTGACGGCGCGCGGCGCTTGCTGACCGAAGCGGGCTTCCCGCAAGGCTTTCGCCTGACTCTGACGACGCCCAATGATCGCTACCCGAATGATGCACGCACCGCCCAAGCAGTTGCGCAAATGTGGACACGCGTTGGGCTGCGCACTGAAGTGCAAACCCTGCCCTGGACCACCTATGCCGCGCGCACCGCACGGCAGGAATTCAACGCCAGGATGGGCGGCTGGGGCAGCGTGACCGGCGAGGCATCTTACATGCTGGTCAATATTTTCGGTACCTTTGACCGCGAAAAGCGCCGCGGTGCGGCCAATTCATCGCGCTATTCCAACCCTGCCCTTGATGCGCTGACCGAACGCGCCGCCGCTACGCTGGATGATGCGGAGCGCGAAAAACTGCTGCGGGAGGCTGTGAAGATGGTCACCACCGACGAACAGGTGATGATCCCACTATTTCAATTAGTGAATGTCTGGGCCGCCCGGCGCGGCTTTGCCTATACGCCGCGGATGGATGAACGGACTACGGCCATGGCGGTGAAGCCGGCGAATTGAAGGATTTTAGGTCAGGGGGAGAGCTTTCCCCCCCTGAAACCCACCCACCAAAGGCCCGAGGTTTTTGGAATCCACGGGTGCGTGCGTGTCCCCCTACGGTAATCACCTGACATAGGTCACCGACGTAACCGGGCGCGGACCGTAAGAGTCTGCGCGCCCGGTTCGCGGTGGCCGGACCGCGTGGAAGCGGGTTTGATGGCGTTGCGACACAACCCTCAAACTCGAAAGACCACGACGATGACCACGAAAGACAAGGTAGCACGACGCAAGCTGTCGTTGCTCGAAATCGCCGCCGAATTGTCGAATGTCAGCCGCGCCTGCAAAATGATGTGCTATTCCCGGCAGCAATTCTACGAAATCCGGCGAAACTTCCAGACCTATGGGGCGGACGGCCTGATAGACCGCCTTCCCGGCGCAAAGGGACCCCACCCGAACCGCGTCGCAGCCGAGATCGAGGCAGCAATCCTCGACCACGCCCTTGCCTATCCCTGCCACGGCGCCACGCGTGTCGAGCAGGAGCTGCGGTTGAAGGGGCTGCAGGTCTCCTCAGGCGGTGTGCGCGGTGTCTGGATGCGCCATAACCTATTGACCAAACACGAAAGGCTGCTGCGGCTGGAAAAGGCAACCGCTGAGCGCACGATCACGCTGACCGAGGAACAAACCCGCGTGCTGGAGCGCTTCAGCCCGGAATTCCGTGAGCGCCACATCGAAGCGCCCTACACCGGCGCGCTTGTCGCCGTTGATACCTTCTTTGTCGGCACGCTGAAGGGTGTCGGCAAGATCTTTCTGCAGACCGCGATTGACTGTCATTCCCGCTACGCTTGGGCCAGGCTCTACCCATCGAAGCTGCCGGTCACCGCAGTGCACCTGATGAATAGTGATGTCCTGCCAACCTTCGAGGCGAACGAGGTGAAGATCGAGACCGTACTCTCCGACAATGGGCGGGAGTTCTGCGGCAGGCCCGATGAGCATCCTTATGAATTATTCCTGCAACTTGAGGATGTTGCCCATCGCACCACCCGCGTGAGGCGCCCGCAATCCAACGGTATCCTTGAACGCTTCCACCGCACGCTGCTCGACGAGCATTTCCGGGTCGAGGGACGGCGCACCTGGTCTTGTCCCGGTTTTGTGCCGCTCCTTTGATCACATATTGTGCAGCAAAGGGGATGAACCATGGGCACAGGCAGGACGGATGAATTTCGCAAAGAAGCGGTGCGAATAGCGCTGACTAGCGGG
>JBIJAH010000017.1:0-68947 GCA_044345845.1 Roseomonas sp. | reverse complement strand
AATACATCAACGGCTTCTATAACCCGCGCCGAAGGCATTCAGCTTTGGGAGGTAAAAGCCCCCTGGCCTTCGAACGCCAAGCAGCCTAAACGAGTAATCGGAGCGGCATAAATATGCGACAAGTCCACGTTTCGCCGCTGAGGATATCGGCATGGCAGACCCTCGGGCGCTGCCGCTTGCCATCGCCGCCTGGGAAACATTTGAGCGTATGGGCTCACCCGAGGGTGAATTGGCGCTGGCGCAGCTTGTGGTGCATTTGGCGACCGCGCCGAAATCCAACGCGGTGTATCAGGCGTTTAATGAGGCGATGCGCGCCGCGCGGGAGACCGGCAGCCTGATGCCGCCCAAGCATATTTTGAACGCGCCCACAAAGCTGATGCAGGAAATTGGCTATGGCGCTGGCTATGCCTATGACCATGAGGCGGAGGAAGGCTTTTCCGGCCAGAATTACTTCCCCGATGAGATGGGAAGGCGCCAATTCTACCGCCCGACCGATCGCGGGGCTGAGGCCGCGATTGCCGAACGCCTGGCGCGCTGGGCGGAGCTTCGCCGCAAAAGGAAACGCTGATGGGCACAGCATTTTCACCCCTTTCGCTAGTGCTGGTGGCTTTGGGCGGCGCGGTGGGGTCTGTGCTGCGCTACGTGATTTCTCACGCTGGATTGGTGCTGTTTGGCGCGGGCTTTCCCTGGGGGACGCTGGCGGTGAATATTGTGGGCTCTGCCCTGATTGGCGTGTTTGGCGCGCTGGGTATTGCCGGTGAGGCGCGCTTGCTGTTGGTGACGGGCCTGCTTGGCGGTTTTACGACTTTTTCCGCCTTTTCACTGGAAACCGGCGTGCTGTGGGAAAGGGCGCCGTGGTTGGCGGTGGTTTATGTGGCGGTTTCGGTGCTGGGCGGGCTGGCGGCGTTTGGGGTTTGTTATTGGGGGGTGAGAAGGGGGTGAGGGGGCTCCCCCTGCGTTGCGCGCTCTTTGGCAGGCCGTTATCGCCGAAGTTTTTCTGCGAGCAACTGTTCGTCGCCATGACGAAAGGGCCTATCCACCCTTTGTCCTAGCCGGCCCCCCGATTAAAGCGGCTGGCCATAGTATATGCCGCATTGATCTCTTTGGTGCGCGCCTCGGCGACAGACCTCAAATCAATACCCATGGAAGCCACCCGATCTGGGTGGTAAAGGGCAATTTGTCTTCTATAGGCGTCCTTGATTTCCAGCATAGATGCGCTCTCCGAGACCTCGAGAACCTCAAACCAAGTGCGTGGACGATGCTCGCTGCGAGCTTCTTCATTGGGCGTTTTTTGGTGTGGTGGCGCCTCGTCTTCAGAGGATGCCTCGCTCTGATTCCTATTCGCGCCTGGACTGTCATTCCGAGCTGTACGGAGCGTAAATTCGTGTCGCGCTTCTTTTAGGCCTCGTCCAAATTGGGCGAGGCCTGCCCAAAGAATGGCTCCAATGCCGGCACAGGCCGCGACATACAGTACGAAGAGCCCAGCTTCACTCATCTCGGCCTCGCACCAACAGGCGGCGAAACCTAGTCACATAGTCCTGTTCGTCCTCAGTCAAGCTTTCAGCGGTCTGAACCTGCTCTAGCAGCAAACCAAGCTGAAATGAGATCACCGGCGACGTCCGCCGCCCGATGGCATAGCTATAGGCAATCGTATCACCCGCAATGCTCCCATACCGAAGGGGCAACCGCCGACCAATATTTGCGAAGTAACCCGGACAGACAGCACATTCGAAAACCTGCCCCGCGACCTGTAACCAGGACATTCCCCATTGGCTACGCGTCGAGCTCAATAGCAAAGTCAATAGCACTAAAAGGACTAGGTGCGCGATCACGGCTCCGATAACAGCATTTCCCAGCCCCCATAACGCAGTAACGGATGGAGCAACCAAAAACAAGTTAACAAATACTATGCTACCCAGTATCCCTAATGAACGCGTTATACTCGATATCACTTTGAGACCATCACGGACCAGCCTCACTCTTCCTCCGGGTTCCGCCAGCGGTGGGAGCCACCCTGTCTCTATTGCCGCCCGCCAAGGCGGGAGAAGGAGCATGACTACAACTGTTTTATTACGAATGCGAAAGTTAGAGAGCGGGAAGACGGGAGACCAACATCTGTGATGATTTTCTGCCAGTATCAGCCTCCGCCATGAAATGATCCGAATATTGTCGATTATATAGAACGCAGCACAAGCGATCCATAACGAATATTCAGTAGTACTGAGCGGCAAATTCATACATTTCAACGTTTTTTGCTCAAGAAACGCTTAAAGAATGCACCAACCGCCACAACAGCTCCGATTGCCAAAACTCCGATGAATTTTCCGAACCCCTTGAGCAATCCTGAGCTAGCCGCTGCGGCCGCAGCACCACCGACAACGAGAGCGGCAAGTCCGTATTCGGCCATGCGATCACCCTGCCGAAATTCGGTGTAGCGCTCGCCGGGCATGAAATCAAAACCCCGCAATGCCACTCGAAACGCTTGAATATCCGAATTCAAGGTCTCCGGTGAACTCACCAATATGGCATTGATAACTCCAGACCTACCCAACAGACGGGTAGTATAGTTTACTATTACCTGACCACTTTCACTGGTTAGTCGGGTACCCCACTCCAAACGGCGCGTCTCGACGTCATAATGAGGTGAAACAGCCCAGCCGGTAAGGTTTAAGATTGGAAAACCCAGGCGGCGGCGCTCTGCAATACCAGCTTCGTTGTTTCGTTGGAGAGTACGGAGTAGTTCATCTGGATTGAGGCGCTCGTCATCCCGGACGTAACCGCTGGGATTATAACTGAATATCGCGAACCAGTTCATGGATCGTGGCGCTAGAGTGTAGTTTCCACCGCTCGGCGGATTCCCGTTTAGTTCGAGAAAGCGGCTGGTCGGCTGAGCATCTAGAAATCTAAGGTCGCCACTCAATCGGACCTGCGCCACAGATGCGATGGTGCCTATTGCGGGGGCTACTCGCCAACCCAAACCTTCGATCTCCCGAAGGAGAGGATCCTGTTGAGCCGAAGCACCCGTCGTCCCAATCGACAAGAGGCAAGCAGCTATCAAACCGAACCTACGAAGCATGGAGGGTTTCCTTGATATTTCTGTTATTTAACCTTTGGTCAAATTTTTTGACAAGCGGCGCGGCGTTGGCGCAGAAGCCAGCCAGCCAAGGCGCCGCCTGCCAGGGCTACAGCGATCAAGATAATCAGAACAACAACGGGGCCACGCCAATTTTCTGGCAATACCCCAATGCCCTTCAGGATATCGCCGAAAAGCAAAACAGCCATGCCAAGGCCAATGCCGGTGATACCGCCAATTTTGCCAAGCTTCGCGAGCCCTGAAAGATCCATGAGGCACCCATGGACTAAATGTTGTCGAATTCTCACCATAAACATCACAGAAGTTCAATCAAAAATTGCGCCAACCCCAAAACCCGGTTTCCAAAGGCCCCCCGGCCTTTGGCGGGGTGGTTTGGAGGGGCAGCGCCCCTCCATGAAGCCCCCACCAATCAAACCATCTCCCCCCGCAAAAACCCCAGCGCCGGCAGAGGCACCCATTTCCTCGGCAGGTCGGAACGTTTGATCGGCGCCACGGAATAATGCGGCACGGGCTGCTTCGCGCGCACCAGCCAATCGGCATAGGCGCGCACTTGTTGGTCGCGCCAATCGCGGTCATTCAGGGCGGCGGCGCGGGAACGGAAAACCTCGGCCACGCGGCTTTTGCGCCCCACGGTCGCCACCACGGCCCAGAGCGTATCCTCATCCCCGCGACTGACTGGCGTAAGCGTCACCATACCCGAATCAGTGCCAAATCGCGGGGCTGGGGGTCAAGTTCTTAGTTCAGGCGGCAACCGGTACGGGAACCCCAATCCGGTCCAGCGGGCCGAATTCGCGTTCAAGCCGCGGGCGGATGGCTTTGTCCCAGGCCGCGATGGTGTTCATGGCGATGCTTTCCGGCAAATCGCCAATCTGCATTTGCAGCAAATAATGGCAGGGGCTGGCGGCGCGGATTTCGGCGGCCATGCGGGCGGCCACCGTATCGGCATCCCCCACCAGCATGAAGGACCCCATTTCTTCCAGGCTTGGCTCGCCTTCCCAGTTTTTTTCCACGAGCAACCCGCCATCCATTTCCTGTTCCTTGCGGCGCAGGCTTTGGGATAGGCGGATTTGCCAGCGGGCATTCTCCAAAAAGGCCATGGCTTCGGCCTTGTCATCCGTCACGCAGAAGGGGCGCATGGCGCCGAAGCGCAACGCCTCGGGCGATTTGCCGGCGGCGCGCCAAATATCTTCAAAGCGCCGGCGCGCGGCGGCCAGCAGGGAAGGGGTGAAGTGGCGGGGGGTCACCATCACCACGCAGTCACGTTGCGCTGCGTAGCGGTGCAAATCGGGGTTGTCGCCGGCCACCCAAATCTCCGGCAATTTGCCCGCGGGGCGGGGGGCGATATGGGTTTGCGGCAGGGAATAATATTCGCCTTCGTGGGAAAAGGTCTCGCCCGCAAAGGCCTTTTCCATCATGCCCATCACTTCCAAAAGCCGATGCGGCGCTTCCGGCAGGGCAGAATCGAAGCGTTCAAACTCATAGGGCTGGTAGCCGCTGCCAACGCCCAGCACCAGGCGCCCATGGGTCATGGAATCGACCATGCCGATTTCGGCAATCAGGCGGGAAGGGTGATACAGCGGCACAATCACAACGCCGGAAGCGAGTTTGATGCGCGATGTCTCGCCCGCCAGGCGGGCCAGCATCATCAAGGGCGATGGGCAGACGCAGTAATTGGAAAAATGGTGCTCGGCGAACCAGGCGATGTTGAAGCCGGCGGCCTCGGCGGCTTTTACCTGGGCGATGGTGCGGTCATAGATGGCCGCAGTGGGCACGCCGCGATTGCGATAGCCCATGAGGTTGAAAATGCCGACATCCATGGTGTGCTTCCTTCCCTTTGCTTCGGGGTATGCTGCGCCGAAGTTTTGGCGGGCTCAAGCCCTGGTGGGTTGCGTGGAAAGGCCGGGCAGGGTGTTCTGCGGGCGATGAAGGGGACCCCAGGATGATCGTAATCGGCAAGGGCAGTGTGCAAAGCGGCGAATGCGATGTGATGGGGCATATGAATGTGCGCCATTACGTCGCGCGGGTTGGTGATGGGCTGGGCTGGCTGGCGCTGGCGATGGGCATCACGCCGGATCGCGGCTTTTTCACGCCGGTGGATCAGCATATCCGCTTTTTGCGCGAACTGGCGGCGGGGGCGGCTTTCACTGTCTTTGGCGGCATCTTGGCGCGGCGCGGGGAACAATTGCGGGTTTATGCCGAAATCCAGCATAGCGGCTCGGGCGTGGCCTCGGCGGCCTTCGTGACGGATGTTGAATTGCGCCATCCGGTGACTGGGGAGGTTCTGCCGCTGCCAGAGGGGCTGGATGGCAAGATCGAAAGCCTCATGACCACCCTGCCGCCCCATGCCGGGCCGCGCGGCCTGCCTTTTGATCCCATCCGCACCCCGCCCGATGCCACCGCCACTGCCGCCATGGGTCTGACTGAGGCGCATCTTGGCGCCATCCGGGCAGAGGATTGTGATCGCGCAGGCCTGATGCGCCCGGATGTGGTGATTGCGCGCATTTGGGATGGCGTGCCCAATCTGCGCTTTCGCGGCTCTGAGGAATTGGGCGCACGCGAAGAAGGCATTGGCAGCGCCGCTTTGGAATATCGCCTGGTCTATCTGAAGCCGATGCGCGTGGGCGATTTGCTGCGCATCAGTAGCGGCCTGCGCGCCTTGGGCGACAAAACCACCACCTGGACGCATGTGCTGCATGATGGCGTAACGGGCGCCCCGGTGGCGGCGGCGGAAGCCATTGGCATTGGCTTTGATTTGAAGGCGCGCAAGGCCGTGGTGATTGATGGCAATCGGCGCCGCGTTCTGGAAGCGCTGCTGGTGCCTGGGCTTTCCCTATGAAGCGAGAAATCCGCTTCAATGCTTTTGACATGGCCTGTGTTGGTCATATCCAGCAAGGCATGTGGACCCATCCGCGGGATCGGTCGGCGGAATACCTCTCGCTGGATTACTGGATGGGCCTGGCGCGGTTATTGGAAGAAGGCCTGTTTGATGGGCTTTTTCTGGCGGATGTGCTCGGCATTTATGATGTGCATGGCGGCAATGGCGATGCGGCGATACGCAACGCGGTGCAGGTGCCGCTGATTGATCCCATGCTGCTTGTGCCGGCCATGGCGGCGGCGACGCGGAACCTTGGCTTTGGCGTGACGTGTAATCTTGCTTGGGAAAGCCCGGCCCTGCTGGCGCGGCGTTTTTCCACGCTGGATCATCTGACGCAAGGGCGCATCGGCTGGAATATCGTGACGGGCTATCTGGATAGTGCGGCCCGCGCCATGGGGCTAGATCGGCAGATGGCGCATGATGATCGCTACGATCTGGCCGATGAATATATGGAAATCCTCTATCGGCTATGGGAGGAATCCTGGGCAGCCGATGCCGTGAAGCGAGATCGCGCGCGTGGGATTTATGCTGATCCGGCGCGGGTGAAGCGCATCACGCATCAGGGCCGGCAATATCGGCTGGATGCGCCGCATTTGGTGGAACCATCACCGCAGCGCACGCCGGTGCTGTATCAGGCCGGGGCTTCGGATCGCGGGCGGGGCTTCGCTGCGCAGCATGCGGAATGTGTGTTTTTGAATGGCGGGCCGAAGCCTCATGTCGCGAAGCTGGTCGCAGATTTGCGCGCCCGCGCCGCGCCGCGCCCGATACGTGTTTTCGTCGGCGCGACCTTGATCATTGGCCGCACGCGGGCGGAGGCCGAGGCGAAGCTCGCCGAATATCGCCAGCACGCCAGCATTGAAGGCGCGCTGGCCCATGCTTCCGCGTCCCTCGGCATTGATTTGGCGCGTTTTGCCCCAGACGATGAATTGCCGGAAGCCGGGCAAAGCCAGGCCATTCGTTCGAATGTGGAAGCTTTGCGCGCCGCCGCACCGCGCGCCACCAAGCGCGCGCTGATTGACCGCATGGTGCTCGGCAGCCGCCAGCCTCCCATTGTTGGTTCGGTCGAGGAAGTCGCGGATGAACTGATTGCCTGGATGGATCAGGCGGATGTGGATGGCTTCAACCTGTCGCGCACCGTCACCCCCGAATGCCTGGAAGATGTTGTGCGGCTTTTGGTGCCGGCGCTTCAGGAACGCGGGCGCTATAAGCGGGGCTATGCGGCGGGCACCTACCGCGAAAAACTCTTTGGCGCCGGGCCTTTGCTGGCGGCACCCCATCCGGCGGCGAGGCATCGTCAGCCGGCGTGATTTTCATCTCGTGCCTTTCTGGCCTAACGTCATCGCATCATTGAGAAGGACTACCCCCATGGATGGTATGCAATTGCCGACCGCGGCTGCCTTGACCGCGCGTTACGGCGCCGGCGCCGAACCCAAGATTGGCCCTTGGAACGACACCATGGCCCTTTTGCTCTCTCACCGTTCGGTGCGCGGCTATCGGCCCGATGCACTGCCCGCGGGCACGCTGGAATCCCTGATCGCGGCAGCGCAATCGGCGGCGACGTCATCCAATTTGCAAACCTGGTCCGCGGTTTCGGTGAATGATCCGGAAAAGCGCAAGGCGCTGGCGGAAATCGCTGGCGGACAGCGGCATATCGAACAATGCCCGATTTTCCTGGTCTTCATCGCCGATGTGTCGCGCAATGAACGCTTGGGCGAACAAGAAGGTGCCGCACTCGCCGGCATGCCCTTCCTTGAAACCTTTCTTGTGGCGGCGATTGATGCCGGGCTTGCGGCGCAGAACGCCGTTGTGGCGGCGGAAAGCATGGGGCTCGCCACGGTTTATATCGGCGCACTGCGCAATGATGTGCCGCGTGTTGCCGCCATGCTCGGCCTGCCGCCGGGTGCGGCGCCGGTCTTTGGGCTTTGCGTCGGCTATGCCGCGCCGGGCAAGGAAAGCGCGGTGAAGCCGCGTTTGTCTCAGGAAGCGGTGCTGCATCACGAAACCTATTCCACCGCCAAGGAAAAATCGCTGCGCGCTTCCTATGATGAAAAGCTTGCGGAATATTCCAAGCGTCATGAAATGGCGGCGGATAACTGGTCCCAGCGCGTGATTTCGCGCATCGGCACCATTGGCGCTTTGCGAGGGCGAGATGGGCTGAAGGCGGCGCTACGTTCGCTCGGCTTCCCGCTGAAATAAGGAAAACGCTCATGCGCCTTGGTCAAGCAAGCCCCGCCCGCGCCACCACACGCTTGCGCGCACTTCTGAAGGAACCCGCGCCGCTGATCCTGCCGGGCTGCTTCAACGCCATGTCGGCCCGCATTCTGGAACATGCGGGTTTTCCGGCGCTGTATATGTCGGGCTATGGCACCTCGCTGAACCTGCTCGGCCTGCCCGATGCGGGGCTGATAACGCTGACTGAAATGGCGCTGAACGCGAAGCTGATCGCTTCTGCCGTGCGTGCGCCACTGATTGCCGATGCTGATACGGGCTTTGGCAATGCCATCAATGTGGTGCGTACGGTGGAAGAATATATCCGCGCCGGTGTGGCGGGGATGCATTTGGAAGACCAGGTGGCGCCCAAGCGCTGCGGCCATGTCGCGGGGCGGGAAGTGATTGCGCGCGATGAAGCCGTGCTCAAAATCCGCGCCGCCTGCCAAACGCGCGATGCGCTGGACCCGGATTTTGTGATCATCGCGCGCACGGATGCACGCGGCGCGCATGGCGGTTCCATGGAAGAAGCCATCACCCGTGCCAATGCGTTTTTGGAAGCGGGCGCTGACCTCGCCTTCGTGGAAGGCCCGAAGGACAAGGCAGAAGTGGCGCATATCTGCCAGGCGGTGAAAGGCCCGGTGTTCTACAACATGACCGGCATTTCCCCCCGCTTCACGGCGGAAGAAATGGCCGCGATTGGCATTCGCGCCTGCATCCTGCCGGGTGCGGCGATGCGCGCCACCATCATGGCAATCCATGATTTCGCGACCACGCTGAAGGCCGAAGGCCCCATGGCGGAAGCCGCCTATGATGCGCGCTTCAAGCAGCACCCCATGGGCAATCTGCATGGCTTTGCGGGGTTTGACCGCATTCGCGAAATGGAAGCCGAATTCCTGCCCGCTGAAGCGGCGGAGAAATACCAAGGCGGTCTTGGCTACGCGCCCAAGGCAGCCGAATAGGTTTAAGGTGCTGCCAGGGGCTAGCGCGTGTTGCGTTCACATGAGTTCACGCAACCCGCTCTACATATTTGTTTTTCGAGCATCTTCACCCGTTCAGATGATTCCATCTGAACGTGATCTGCTCTGAGGCCGCGCCATGTCCCGCGCCACACTCGCCGGCTGCGGCGCGCTGATCCTCTGGGCGTTTCTCGCCCTGCTGTCGCGGCTCGCCGCTGGCATACCGCCGCTGCAGCTTACCGCCATGGGTTTCGCCATCGGCGGCGGGGTCGGGCTGGCCGTGGTGCTGGCGCGCGGCAAGGCGACGGCGCTACGCCAGGGTCCGCTCGCCTGGGCGCATGGGGTGGGTGGGCTGTTCGGCTATCACGCGCTCTACTTCCTCGCCTTTGCGCTGGCGCCGGCGCTGGAAGTGAACCTCATCAACTATCTTTGGCCGCTGCTGATCGTGCTGCTCGCCGCGCCGATCCGCGGGCTGCGGCTCGGCCCCGTGCGGCTTGCCGGGGTGGCACTCGGCTTTGCGGGCTGCGCCCTGCTCGTTGGCCCCGGCGCGTCCTTCCCGCCGGAGGCGTTGCTCGGCTTCATCGCCGCTGCCGGCTGTGCGTTGGTCTGGGCGCTCTATTCGGTCACCGCCGGCACGCCGCGCCTCGCCCGCGTCCCGACCGAGGCGGTGGCGGGCTTCTGCCTCGCGACGGCGGCACTGGCCGCTGTGCTGCACCTTGGCCTTGAGACCACCGTGGCGCCGGATGCCGGGCAATGGCTGGCCGTGCTGCTGCTTGGCCTGGGGCCGGTCGGCGCGGCCTTCTTCCTGTGGGATGTCGGGATGAAGCGCGGCGACCCGCGACTGCTTGGCACGCTGGCCTATGCTGTGCCGGTCGCCTCAACCCTGCTGCTGATCGCCGCCGGGGAGGGCGAGCCCTCCTGGCGCGCCGCGCTGGCGACGTTGATGGTCGCCGGCGGCGGCTTCATCGCGGCGCGGGCGAAGTAGGCCGCTTGGCTTTGGCTGCGGCAGCACGCCGGGCAAATGCTTCGCGATATTGCGCGACCAGAGCAGGTCCGGCATCCTCGGCAAGCCGAGGCGTAGGCAAAGAAAGCCAGCAGCAACAAGGAAACGGAGCGAAACAATGGACGGCACCCCGAAACTCGCTTGCCCCTGGGATCGGACTGAGGAATCCCTCGGCAATATCGTTGAATTGCAGCATGTCAATCTGCAAGTGCCGGATCAATTGAAGGCGACAGCCTTCTACATCAGCGCGCTTGGCCTGACGCGTGACCCGTATTTGATGACGGGCATTGACAATATGTGGGCCAATGCCGGCGTCAGCCAATTCCATTTGCCAAGTGGTCCGGCGCAGGTGCTGCGCGGCACAACGGGCCTTGTGTTGCCGGATCGCGCGCAATTGCTGCATCGGTTGGATCGCGCACGGCGCTGGTTGGAAGGCACGCAATATAGCTTCACCGAAGCCGAAGATCATGTTGACGTGACTTGCCCTTGGGGCAATCGCATGCGTTGCCATGCACCGGATGCGGAAAAGCTTGGCCGTATCACGCTCGGCATGCCTTATGTCGAATTCGATGTCGCGCCCGGCACCCTGCCTGGCATGGCGCGGTTCTATGAGCAGATCATCGGCACCAGCACGGCAATGCGCGACGGCGCGCTTTATGTGCGCGTGGCGCGGGAGCAATTCCTGATCTTCCGTGAAACCGACAAGCCGCAACCCGCCTTTGATGGCCATCACATTCAATTGGCCTTTGTGGATTTCGGCGGCATCTATAACCGGCTCAATGAACGTGGGCTGATTTCGCGCGAAGACAGCGCGCATCAATACCGCTTCATCAAGGTGGTGGACCCGAATGATGGGCGCGTGCTGTTTGAAGTGGAGCATGAAATCCGCAGCATGACGCACCCGCTATTCATGCGCCCGCTGGTCAATCGCAATGCGGCGATCACAAATAATTTCTACGCGGCAGGGAATGAGGCCGCCGTTTGGGCTATGCCGCCCGCATGAAGGTTTTTGGCCGCATTTTCCGAGTCGCCAAGCGTTTCCGCTTGGCTTGAAAATGCTCAATCTCCGCTAAGCGCCGCCCCTGCCGCGAGTGGCGCGAGCGGTGCGGCGAGCGATACCCCCGCCCCCAGCAGCAGCAAAAAGGGCGCGGCGGAAAGCCCGGCGCTGGCGGCTTCAATCGCCGCCGCGCCGAAAATCACCGCTGGAATCGCGAGTGGCAAAACAATCAAAGGCAGCAACACGCCGCCGCGCCTTGCGCCAAGCGTCAGCGCCGCGCCCAAAGTACCAAGCAGCGATAGCAGCGTGGTTGCCAGTGCAAGGGCCACCATCGCCACCCCCCAGGCTTCCACCGGCAGGTTCAGCATCGCCGCCGCGATGGGGGTCGCCGCAATCAGCGGCACACCCGTCGTCAGCCAATGGCCAAGCGCCTTGGCCGCCGCCAGCACCCCGCGCGGCAGGCCCGAGAGCAGCAATTGATCGAGCGAGCCATCCTCGGCCTCCGCCCCGAATAGCCGGTCCAAAGGCAAAAGCGCGGCGAGCAGCGCCGACGCGAGCAAGGCGCCCGGGGCAAGGCGTGAAAGGGTCTCCGGCGCCGGGCCGACGCCAAAGGGGAAAAGCGCCGCCACCAGCACAAAGAACAGCACGGCAGCCAGGGTATCGGAAGGGTGGCGAAGCGCGAGCTTCCATTCCCGCCCAAGCACCGCCAGGAACCCGCCAAACACGCCCCCGCTCATAGCTTCAGCTCCTGCGCGTCTGGCAGCGGCAAGGGAAGATGGGTCGCGGCCAGAATGGCGCCGCCGGCGGCACGGTGGCGCGCCATCAGCGTCCCAAGTCGCGAAACGGAAGCCGCATCCAACCCGAGGCTTGGTTCGTCCAGCAGCCACAGCCGCGTGGGCGCCAAGGCAAGCCGCGCCAAGGCAAGCCGCCGCCTTTGCCCGGTGGACAGCACCCGACCTGGCAGCGAAGCCAGCGCGCCAAGGCCAAGCGCTTCCAGGGCTGGGGTCACTTCGCCACCCCAAAGCGCGGCGTAGAATGCGAGGTTCTCAGCCACCGTCAGCGCCGGCTTCAGCGCATCCTGGCTTGAGATATAGCGTAGCCTCAGCGCATGGCCGGCGGGGTCACTGCGGGCCGGGGCGCCTTCCAACAGCACCTCCCCCTCGGCGGCTGACAGCAGCCCGGCTAGCACGCGAAGCAAGCTTGATTTCCCGGCGCCATTGGCCCCGGTCAGCAGCGTGGCGCCGCCTGCGGGGACAGAAAAGCTCAGCCCCGCAAACACCGCCCGGTCACCGCGGATGCAGGCAAGCTCGCTGACTTCCAGAATGGGTCGCCCCGCTGCCAAATCCGCCCCCTCGCCAATGGACCATACACTATCTCCATGCTTTAAAGCGGTCATTGGCGCGGTCACGCAAGGCCAGCGCGCTTGAGGAAGGGTAATCAGCCATGCGGATGATCGGGCAAGACAGCCTGAAGACTCGTCGCACGCTCAGTGTTGACGGCAAGACCTATCATTATTTCAGCCTGCCCGAGGCGGCGAAGAGCATCGGCGACCTTACCCGCCTGCCCTATAGCCTCAAGGTGCTGCTTGAAAATGTGCTGCGCTTCGAAGATGGCCGTTCCTATACGGTGGATGATGCGAAGAAGATCGCCGAATGGGTGAAGGAAGGCCGTTCCGATAAGGAAGTGCCCTTCCGCCCCGCGCGCATCCTGCTGCAGGATTTCACGGGCGTTCCCGCCGTGGTTGACTTGGCCGCCATGCGCGATGCGCTGCTGGGCCTGGGCGGTGACCCGCGCAAGGTGAACCCGCTGGTCCCCGTGGACCTGGTGATTGACCATTCCGTGATGGTGGATGTCTCCGGCACTGCATCCTCGCTTCAGCAGAATGTGGATATTGAGTTTGAGCGGAATGGGGAGCGTTACGAATTCCTCCGCTGGGGCCAGGAAGCCTTCAATAATTTCCGCGTTGTGCCGCCGGGCACGGGCATTTGCCACCAAGTGAACCTGGAATATCTGGCGCAGGTTGTCTGGACCGCGACGGATACCGGCGATGTCTTTGCCTTCCCCGATTCCTGCTATGGCACGGATAGCCACACCACCATGGTCAATGGCCTTGGCGTGCTGGGTTGGGGTGTGGGCGGGATTGAAGCGGAAGCCGCCATGCTCGGCCAGCCGATTGCCATGCTCATCCCCGATGTCATCGGCTTCAAGCTGACCGGTTCCGTGAAGGAAGGTGTCACCGCCACCGATCTGGTGCTGACCGTCACGCAAATGCTCCGCAAGAAGGGCGTGGTCGGTAAGTTCGTTGAATTCTTCGGCCCAGGTTTGGCGCATCTGCCGCTCGCGGATCGTGCGACCATCGGCAATATGGCGCCCGAATATGGCGCGACCTGCGGCTTCTTCCCGGTGGATGACACCACGCTGGAATATCTGCGCCTGTCCGGCCGTGAGGAACACCGCATCAATCTGACGCGCGAATACTTGAAGGCGCAGGGCATGTTCCGTGAGGAAGGCATGCCCGATCCGGTGTTTACCGATACGCTGGAACTTGACCTCAGCACGGTGGAACCTTCCTTGGCCGGGCCAAAGCGGCCGCAGGATCGCGTAGCGCTCAGTAACGCCGCGCCGGCCTTCCTCAAGGATTTGGCTGCGGGCACCATGGGCGTGCCGGGGGATCAGGCTGATTTGCGCGTGCCGGTGGAAGGGGCGAATTATGACCTCGGCCACGGCGATGTCGTGATTGCCGCCATCACGTCCTGCACCAATACATCAAACCCCTATGTGCTGGTGGCAGCCGGGTTGGTGGCGAAGAAGGCCGTAGAAAAGGGCCTGACGGCGAAGCCTTGGGTGAAGACCTCACTCGCGCCCGGATCGCAAGTGGTGACGGAATATCTGAACAAGGCGGGGCTGACGCCGCATCTTGATGCGCTTGGCTTCCAGACCGTGGGTTATGGCTGCACCACCTGCATCGGCAATTCCGGCCCGCTGCCGGATGCCATTGTGGATGCGATTGAAAACAACAAGCTGGTTGGCGTTTCGGTGCTGTCAGGCAACCGCAACTTCGAAGGCCGCGTGCATGCCAATGTGCGCGCGAATTACCTAGCCTCGCCCCCGCTGGTGGTCGCCTATGCTTTGGCCGGCACCATCCGCAAGGACCTGACCAAGGAGCCGATTGGCACGGGCCGCGATGGCCAGCCGGTTTACCTCAAGGATATCTGGCCGACGCAGAAGGAAGTGAACGATACGGTTCACGCCGCTGTGACGCGTGAGATGTTCCAGGAGCGTTATGGCGATGTCTTCAAGGGCCCGACGCAATGGCAGGCCATTCGCGTGGAAGCGGGCAGCGACACCTATCGCTGGAATTCGGGCAGCACCTATGTGCAGAACCCGCCTTACTTCGAAGGCATGACCGCCGATCCGAAGCCGGTGGGCGATGTGAAGGGGGCGCGCATCTTGGCGCAACTCGCGGACTCAATCACCACCGACCATATCTCCCCGGCCGGGAATATCCGGAAGGCGTCGCCGGCGGGTGAATATCTGCTGGAACACCAGGTGCGTCAGGCGGATTTCAACAGCTATGGCGCGCGGCGCGGCAACCATCAGGTGATGATGCGCGGCACCTTCGCCAATCCGCGTATCCGGAATGAAATGGTCCCGGGCGTGGAAGGCGGCATTTCCAAGCATTACCCTTCGGGCGATGTGGCGCCCATCTACACAACGGCGATGCGCTACAAGAATGAAGGCGTGCCGCTGGTGGTGATTGGCGGCAAGGAATACGGCACGGGGTCTTCGCGCGATTGGGCGGCGAAGGGCACTTATCTGCTTGGCATCAAGGCCGTGATTGCTGAAAGCTTTGAGCGCATTCACCGTTCAAACCTGGTCGGCATGGGCGTGCTGCCGCTGGTGTTCAAGGAAGGCGAAAGCCGCCAAAGCCTTGGCCTCACGGGCGATGAGATGATTGACATTCTGGGTGTGGAAAAGCTTTCCCCGCGCATGATGATGGATGTTGTCATCACCCGCGCTGATGGGTCCACGGTAAAGACCCAAGTGCTGTGCCGTGTGGATACCGCCGATGAGGTGGAATACTACAAGAATGGCGGCATCCTGCATTACGTGCTGCGTGGGATGGCGAAGGCGGCCTGATTTGGGGCGCACCAATAGAGTTGCAAGGTGCATGGCATCGTCGGAAATTCGACGTGCTGTGGCACCTTGCTACCGACCAAACGGCTTTATGCCGGCATGTTGGCCGAGCTGGGCTTTACCAACATCAAAATGACTGTTGTTTGCAAGTGCCACTCGAGAAAAGAGCTGATGGAGTTTGAGGTTTCTGGTCGGTGGAAGTAAGGTCGTAGGGAAACGAATAGTACGGCTTAGGCTTAACCCGAAAATCATGGGAAGAGCTCAACTCGTAAGGATGATATGAGTACAGCTATCCCCAAGAAAATTTTGAACAGAAGGAGTGTCTGGTGCAGGGTGGATGTCATTGCGGTTTTGTCCGTTATGAAACAACAGGTGAATCGATAACGCACGCATTGTGCCATTGCAGCGATTGTCGCCGCCATGCTGGTGCGCCCATGGTTGGGTGGGCAATGTTTATAGAAGGGCAAGTGATCATCACTAAGGGCCAAACAAAAACATACCAATCATCCGAACATGGGCGTAGAGAGTGCTGCCCTGTTTGTGGCACGGGACTGTTTTATAAGAATGCCGAGATGTTGCCTGGCATCATAGACATACAAACGGGAACGCTTGATGACCCCAACCAACTGCCCGCACGGTGCCATATCCAAACCGCCGAGCGTGTTTCTTGGATACCGGAAATCAACACATTGCCTGAGTTTGAGCGATTCCCTCCACAAGAATAAAGTGATTCTGTTTTTGTAAAGCGCAGCGCCAGAAACGCTGCGCTTTTTTTTTTGCTCAGTCGGCCAACCACTCGGCCATCGCGGCAATCACCGCCTCTGGCACTTCCATGCTCGGCAAATGGCCGGAACCAGCGAAGCGCACCAGGCGCGCGCCGGGAATGGCGTTGGCCATTTCCTCGGCGAGGTAAGGCGGCGTCATAACATCATCCTCCCCCACCGCCACCAGCGTCTTGGCGCGGATCGCAGGCAGATGGGGTCTGGAATCAATGCGCCCGGTAAGCGCGGTTTGCTGGCGGAGGAAAGCGTCACGCCCCACCCGTTCGGCCATGGCCATTACCTCGGCGGCCAAGGGGCCATCCAGGCGCGAAGGATGCACCAACATCGGCAACAGGCGCGGGGTCACGCCGCGAAAACGCCCGGTCTGGGCAAGGGTGAGCAATCCGCGCCGATGTTCGGACTGTTCTGGCGTATCCGCCCTGGCCGAATTGTCGAAGAGCGCGAGGCGCTCGACCTGCTCCGGCGCGCGGCGGGCAATTTCCAGGGCCACATGCCCGCCCATGGAAAGCCCGGCCACGGCAAGCTTCCCGCTTAGCCCGGAAAGCGCGGCTTCCGCCATGGCCGCGATGCTGTCATGCCCCGTCAGGCAGGCCACTACCACGCGGTGGGAGGCGCCAAATGCTTCGATCTGGTCGCGCCAAAGCCGGGCATCGCAGAGCATGCCGGGCAGCAGCAATAGGGTTTCGTTCTGAGCCATGGACCGAAACCTATCCCCGCAGCGGAGCGACCGTCCAGGCCAGCCCCGCTCAAGGCAACGGAAATCCTTGATTCTCGCGCCGCTTCGGCGCATAGGGACAGCGCTCGCGGTAAGGCGGGCCGGATCTGCCGGCCCCGGCGTGCGCGCCCCGCCGGGGCTCGGCCTTTCCCGCACCCACCGCCAAGCGCTCATAGCGCGGGCCTAGAAAGCGATTGAAGTTGAACGAAAATACTGAAGTGACCGCCGCTGAGGCTGTCCAAGCCGACCCGCAAATCCTGCCCGTGCCGCCTGAGACGCCGGAAACCGCGCCGGTCGAGACCGCCCCCGTGGCGGAAGAAACCGTGCCGGTTGAGCCCGCCCTTGTGGCGGAAGAAGCCCCGTCCGAAGCCGCGCCGGCCCCCGAGGAAGACCGCCCCACTTTCGATTCCATCGGCCTGTCTGAGGAAATCGTGAAGGCGGTGACGGAATCAGGCTATCGCCACCCCACCCCCATTCAGGAACAGGCGATCCCGCAGGTGCTGATGGGGCGCGATGTGCTGGGTTGCGCGCAAACCGGCACCGGCAAGACCGCGTCCTTCGTGCTGCCCATGCTGGATATCCTGACCGGATCGCGCGCCAAGGCACGTATGCCGCGCAGCTTGATCCTGGAACCAACCCGCGAATTGGCGTTGCAGGTCGCGGAGAATTTCGAGAAATACGGCAAATACCTCAAGCTCAACCACGCGCTGCTGATTGGCGGCGAAAGCATGAATGACCAGCGCGATGTGCTGGAAAAAGGCGTGGATGTGCTGATCGCCACACCGGGCCGCTTGCTCGATTTGTTTGATCGGGGCCGCGTGCTGCTGGCCGATTGCAAGGTGCTGGTGATTGATGAAGCGGACCGGATGCTCGACATGGGCTTCATTCCGGATGTGGAGCGTATTGTCTCCATGCTGCCGCCGCTCCGCCAGACGCTGTTCTTCAGCGCCACCATGGCGCCGGAAATCCGCCGCCTGGCCGATGCCTTCCTGTCAAACCCGAAGGAAATCACGGTCACCCGGCCGGCTTCGGTGGCGACCACGATCACAACTGGCCTCGCTTACGTGCAGCCCTTCGATAAACGCGAGGCCTTGCGCCGGTTGATCCGCCGCGAACAGGTGTCCAATGCGCTGATCTTCTGCAATCGCAAGATCGAAGTGGATATCCTGTATAAATCGCTGAAGAAGCACGGCTTCAGCGTGGGCGCCTTGCATGGCGATATGGATCAGTCCCAACGCTTCGCCACGCTCAATGCCTTCAAGGCGGATGAATTGCAGCTGCTGGTCTGTTCCGATGTCGCCGCACGCGGGCTTGATATTGGCGGGCTTTCGCATGTGTTCAATTTCGACGTGCCCTTCCATTCGGAAGATTACGTGCACCGCATTGGCCGCACGGGCCGCGCCGGGCGTGAAGGCCATGCCTATACGATTGCGACCTCCGATGACGCGAAGAATGTCGCCGGCATTGAAAAACTGACCGGCAAAGCCATCCCCCTTCTGGATATCGAGGGGCTGGAGCCGGTGACGGAAGCCGAAATTCAGGAAGCCCTGACCTCCACCAAGCGTGGCCGAGGCCGCGGTGGTCCGGCGCGCCGGCCGGATCGGCGTGATGCTGCGCGTGGCCGGCCTGAACGCGGCCGCCGCGATGCGTCAGACCGCGCGCCGCGCGCCGAAGCGCCGGAAGAAGTCGCCGCCGAAGCCCCCGCTCGGCGTGACCGCCCGGAACGCCGCCCGCGCGCGGAAGCGCCTGAGGGCCGAGAGGCTCCGCGCCGGGATCGTGCCCCGCGCCGGGACCGCGATGCGCAGCCGAGCGAATTTGCGCTGCGTGAAGCCGCCATGCGTGATCAGCCGCCCCGGGACCGCGAAGCGCCGCGCCAGGATCGGGATTATCGCAACCGCGACCGCCGTGATGATCTGGGCCCGCCCGTGCAGGGCTTTGGCGATCAGGTGCCGGCCTTCATGCTGATCCCGATTCCGCGCGCGCGCCGCACCGCTGCGCCAGCCGTGGTGGACGATGCGCCCGAGGTTGACGCCGCCTGACGCGCCCGGCTTGCCGGGTGGCACGCTGCGGTTCATTTTATCGAGCAAGACGAAGCTTGAGTTGAGGATAGAAGCATGAATGTCGTGACCCCACCGAAGAAGACCGCCACCGCGCCCTTCACCTGGGAAGACCCGCTGCTGCTTGAAGAAGTGCTGACAGAAGAAGAACGCATGATTCGCGATAGCGCCCGGCAATTCTGCCAGGAACGCCTGATGCCGCGCGTGCTGGAAGCCAATCGGCATGAGCGCTTCGACCGCGAAATCATGAATGAGTTCGGCGAAATGGGTTTCCTGGGCGCCACACTGGATGGCTATGGCTGCGCCGGCGTTTCCTATGTGGCCTATGGGCTGATGGCGCGGGAAGTGGAACGCGTTGATTCCGGCTATCGCAGCGCGTTTAGCGTGCAATCATCGCTCGTGATGTTCCCAATCCATGCCTATGGATCCGAAGAACAGAAGCAAAAATACCTGCCGAAGCTCCGCACCGGTGAATGGGTGGGCTGCTTTGGCCTGACCGAACCCGATGCGGGGTCTGATCCTTCTTCCATGCGCACGCGCGCGACCAAGGTGGATGGCGGCTGGAAGCTTTCGGGCTCCAAAACCTGGATTTCCAATTCACCCATCGCCGATGTCTGCCTGGTTTGGGCCAAGGATGATGAAGGCATTCTGCGTGGCTTTTTGCTTGATCGCGGCATGAAGGGCCTGACCACGCCCAAGATCGAAGGCAAGTTCAGCCTGCGCGCTTCCGTCACTGGCATGATCATGATGGATGAGGTTTTCGTCCCCGAGGAAAACCGCCTGCCGGGTGTGCGTTCGCTGGCCGGTCCTTTCTCCTGCCTCAATCGCGCGCGCTATGGCATTGCCTGGGGTGCCATGGGGGCCGCGGAATTCTGCTGGCATGCGGCGCGGGATTACACGCTGAACCGCATCATGTTCGGCAAGCCGCTGGCGGCCACGCAGTTGGTGCAGAAGAAGCTGGCTGACATGCAAACCGAAATCACGCTTGGCCTGCACGCAGTGCTGCGCGTGGGTCGGCTGTTTGATGAACACAAGGCCGCGCCCGAGATGATCAGCCTGGTCAAGCGCAATAATTGCGGCAAGGCTTTGGACATTGCCCGCGTTGCGCGCGACATGCATGGCGGCAATGGCATTGTGGATGAGTATCATGTGATCCGTCACGTGATGAACCTTGAGACGGTCAATACCTATGAAGGCACGCATGATGTGCATGCGCTGATCCTGGGCCGGGCGCAGACCGGGTTGAACGCCTTCGGCTGATCAGCCGTAGGTTCCACCGTGGAAGTCCTGATTGAGCGTATGGGCGCGGGTGGCGATGGTATCGCTCCCGGCCCGATATATGTGCCGCAGGGGCTGCCAGGCGAAAGGCTGAACGTCACTATCACCGGCAAACGCGGTGATGGCGCGCTTGCCGCGACGCAGGAAATCATCACCGCAAGCCCTGATCGCATCGCGCCTGCTTGCGCGCATTTTCTGGAAGGCTGTGGCGGCTGCGCGCTCCAGCATTGGGCGCCCGCGCCGCAAGCTGCCTGGAAGCGTGAGCGGCTGCGCGTGGCCCTGGCGCGTGGTGGCTTTGCCGAGGCTGAAATCGCTGAGACCATCACGACACCGCCGGGCGCGCGTCGGCGGGCCGATTTCGCCATCAGGCGCGGGACGGATGGGCTCAGGCTTGGCTTTCACGCGGCGGGCAGTGCGGCCATTCTGGATATCGCTGCCTGCCCGGTGCTGCATCCGCGCCTGGTCGCGGTGCTGAAGCCGCTACGCGATCTGCTGCCGCGCCTGCCCGCGCTGAAGCGCGATGGTTCGGCGGTGCTGAACCTGCTCGATACCGGGCCTGACCTGTTGCTCCGCACCGATGGCAATCTGGATGCCGCGGGGCGGGCGATGCTCGCCGCCTTTGCCGCAGCGCACGGCCTGCCGCGCATCGCCTGGGCGCGGGGCAATGGCGTGCCGGAAATCGCCGCCCAGCTTGGCTCGGTGAGTATCGCGCTGAGTGGTGTTGCGGTGACACCTGCCCCCGGCGCCTTCCTGCAAGCGAGCCCCGAGGGCGAGCAAGCCATCATTGCCGCCATGCTGGCCGGCCTGCCCGCCAAGCTGGCCGGGCGCGGGCGGATTGCTGATCTGCACGCCGGCTTTGGCACGCTCAGCCTGGCACTGGCGCGGCGGGGCAGGGTCACGGCCTTCGAATCGGATGGCGTGGCGGTGGCCGCTCTTGCCAACGCCGCCGCCAAGGCAGGGTTACCCTTGGCCGCTACCCGGCGGGACCTGGTGCGCCAGCCGCTCACGGTCGCGGAATTGGCGCCTTTCGCCGCAGTGGTATTGGACCCGCCCTTTGCGGGGGCCGAGGAACAGGCGGCTTTGCTCGCGCGCTCCGCCGTGCCGGCGGTGATTTATGTGTCCTGCAACCCGCAGGCGCTGACGCGGGATTTGCGCTTTTTCGCTGATCAAGGATGGCGGGTGGATGCCGCCACGCCGATTGATCAATTCCTCTGGTCCGGCCAGCTGGAAGCCGTAGTGGCGCTCAGCCGGGGTAATCGAGCGAACAAAAAAATAGCGTGATCCGCCCAAAACGGATCACGCTAAAATGAGGCTCTGGCTCAGCTATGCGCCAGCATCGCCAATAGCAGCAGGGCGACGATATTGGTGATCTTGATCATCGGGTTCACCGCCGGGCCCGCCGTATCCTTGTACGGGTCGCCAACAGTATCGCCGGTGACAGCAGCCTTATGGGCTTCTGAGCCCTTGCCGCCATGATGACCGTCTTCAATGTACTTCTTCGCATTGTCCCAGGCGCCACCACCGGTGGTCATGGAAACCGCGACAAAGAAGCCAGTCACAATCACCCCCAGCAGCATCGCGCCCAGCGCTTCAAAGCCAGCGGCCTTGCCGGCAATGGCGCTGATGCCGAAATATACCACCAGCGGGGACAGGACGGGCAGCATTGAAGGGATGATCATTTCCTTGATCGCCGACTTGGTCAGCATATCCACCGCGCGGCCGTAATCCGGCTTTTCGGTGCCCTGCATGATGCCCGGCTTTTCCTTGAACTGGCGCCGCACTTCTTCCACCACGCTCATTGCCGCGCGGCCCACCGCTGTCATCGCCATGCCGCCGAACAGATAAGGCAGCAAACCGCCGAACAGCAGGCCAACCACAACGTATGGGCTGGAGAGAGAGAAGGTCAGTGTGCCAACACCCTGGAAATACGGGTACTGCGCTGCATTCTGCACGAAGTAATTCAGATCCTGCGTGTAAGCGGCAAACAGCACCAGCGCGCCAAGACCGGCTGAACCAATGGCATAGCCCTTGGTGACCGCCTTAGTCGTATTGCCAACGGCATCCAACGCATCGGTGGTCTGGCGAATTTCCTTGGGCAGGCCAGCCATTTCGGCAATGCCACCCGCGTTATCCGTCACCGGACCGAAAGCGTCCAAGGCCACCACAAACCCGGCCAGGGCCAGCATGGTCGTGACCGCAATGGCAATGCCGTAAAGCCCGGCGAAGCCATAAGTGATCAGCACGCCCGCGATGATGATCAGCGCCGGCACCGCCGTGCTTTCCATCGAAACGGCAAGCCCACGGATCACGTTGGTGCCATGGCCCGTGACGGAGCTTTCCGCAATCGCCTGCACAGGGCGGTAGCCCGTGCCGGTGTAGTATTCCGTGATCCAGACAATCAGCCCGGTCACCGCCAGCCCGACCACGCCGCACAGGAACAGGTCCATGGAAGTGAAGCTGGTGCCAGCCGCGGTCATCGTGCCAAAGCCAAAGACCAGATAGGTCAGCGGCAGCAGCACCACCAAGGAAAGCAGGCCAGTCACGATGAAGCCGCGATACATGGCGCCCATGATGGAATTATTCGCCGGCAGCTTCACGAAATACGTGCCGATGATGGAAGTCACCACGCAAACCGCGCCGATCGCCAGCGGAAAGATCATGCCGCGTACCATATCGCCCGCATCGGTGAAGGCGATTGCCGCCAACACCATGGTGGCCACCATGGTCACTGCATAGGTCTCGAACAAGTCAGCGGCCATGCCGGCGCAATCGCCGACATTATCGCCCACATTGTCGGCGATGGTCGCGGGGTTGCGGGGGTCATCCTCAGGGATGCCGGCTTCAACCTTGCCCACCATATCGCCGCCCACATCCGCACCCTTGGTGAAGATGCCGCCGCCCAAGCGCGCAAAAATCGAAATCAGCGAAGCGCCAAAGCCAAGCGCCACCAGCGCATCAATCACCGTGCGGCTATTGGGCGCATAACCGCCCACCACGCTCAGAATGAAGAAGTAAACGGCCACACCCAGCAGCGCGAGGCCCGCCACCAGCATCCCCGTAATGGCGCCGGATTTGAAGGCGACATCAAGGCCGGCGGCAAGGGACTGCGTGGAAGCCTGCGCGGTACGCAGATTGGCGCGCACCGAAACATTCATGCCGATGAAGCCAGCCACGCCAGACAGCACCGCACCAATGGCAAAGCCAATGGCAACAGCAATGCCAAGCCGCCAGGCGACCAGGGCGAAAAGCACTACGCCCACAATGGCGATGGTGCCGTATTGCCGCTTCAGATAGGCGGATGCGCCTTCCTGAATGGCGAGAGCAATTTCTTGCATCCGCGGCGTACCGGGATCGCGTGAAAGCACATCCTTGGCCGTGATCACACCATAGGCGATGGACAACGCCCCAAGCGCGATCACAAGGATCAGCGATAAGGTCAACAAAGCTTAGACTCCCCCTTCGTGGCGCGGTTAGGGCCGCCGCGCGCCGGCATGGGGACCGGCGCGGAGTCCTTCTCCGCGACAGTCTCAATGGGGCACTTCCTTAAAAGGGGTGCGGCAGGGGCGCAACGGGGGAGGCGGGTTTCCAGCCGAAAACCCGCCCCTTTAGGGCGATGTCAGGCCTTTTTCGCCCGTTCAATGGCTTCCCGGATCAGGCGGCGGGCCTCATCCGCATCACCCCAGCCGATGAATTTCACCCATTTGCCGGGCTCCAGGTCTTTGTAATGCTCAAAGAAATGCTGGATCTGCTCAATGGTGATCCGGGGCAGGTCCGTGTGGTTCTGCACATGGACATAGCGCTGGGTCAGCTTGGTGGATGGTACGGCGATGATTTTCTCATCCCCCCCGCCATCATCTTCCATCTTCATGACGCCCACGGGGCGCACATTCAAAACGGCGCCGGGCACGATGGGCCGCGTATTGGCCACCAGCACGTCAATCGGGTCGCCATCTTCGGAAAGCGTATGCGGCACAAAGCCGTAATTCCCCGGATAGCGCATCGGCGTATGCAGGAAGCGGTCCACGAAAAGCGTACCGGCGGCCTTGTCCATCTCATACTTGATGGGCTCGCCACCGATCGGGACTTCAACGATCACATTCACATCATTCGGCGGGTCCTTGCCGATGGGAATGGCATCTATGCGCATGGGGTCTCTCCAGGGGCGGTGGGACTACCACTGCGGAGGTCCGGCCGTAGCCCGTTCTGGGCGGATATGCCCGCGCGGGCCAATATTGCAAGCATCCCCCGCTTGCCAGCACCCGCGCCGCCCCGCAGGCTGGCAGCATGAACCCCGAAGCCTCCACCCCGCGCACCGCCTTCGCCACCGCCGCCGCCCGCCGCGCGCCGGAAGTGGTGGCACTCACCCAACGCCTGACCGCCATTGCTTCCCCCAACCCGCCCGGGGATGTGCGCGCCGTGGCCCGCGAAGCCGCCGAGATGCTGCGCGCCCTGGCGCCGGACGCTGAGATTTCCCTGCATGAAACGGACGCTCAGGTAACCAATCTGGTGGCCCGGATAAGGGGCGCGGGGCCGGGGCGCTTGCTTGCCTATAACGGCCATCTGGACACCTATCCGGTGAATGAGGCTTTGCCTTGGACCGTCCCGCCGCTCGGCGGGCTGCTCCGCGATGGCCGGCTTTACGGGCGCGGCGTGGCCGACATGAAGGGCGGCATTGCTGCTGCCATGCTGGCCTTCGCCCTACTCGCCGAATACCGCCATGCCTGGCGGGGGGAGGCACTGCTGACGCTGGCGGGCGATGAGGAAAGCATGGGGCCGCTCGGCACCAAATGGCTGCTGGATAACGTGCCGGGGCTTTCGCAAGCGGATGGCGTGATCATTGGCGATGCCGGCAGCCCGCGCGTGCTGCGCTTTGGCGAAAAGGGTTTTGTCTGGATTGAGATTGAGGCTGCGGGCCTCGCTTCCCATGGCGCCCATGTCCATTTGGGCGACAATGCCATTGATCGGCTGCGCGCTGCCCTGGATGCCGTGGCTGCGCTCCGCGCCATGGCGCCCGAAGCACCTGCTGCCGTCACCGCTGCTATCGCTGCCGCGCGCGGCATCAGTGAAGCGCTATCGGGAGCCGGGGAGGCCGGCGTGCTTGGCAGTGTCACGGTGAATATCGGGCGGATCGAAGGCGGTGCCTCCCCCAATCTGGTGCCGGCATCGGCGCGGGCGGCCTGCGATATCCGCCTGCCGGTGGGCGTGCCCAGCGCGCGGCTGCTGGCTGCGCTACATGAAAGCCTGGATGCGCTGCCCGGCATCACTTGGCGCGTGCTGCGCTGCTTTGAACCCAACCACACCGACCCTGCCTTGCCGATTATCCGCCATGTCCATCAGGTGGCCGAGGAAGTGCTGCGCGAATCCGTGGCTGTGAATATGCGCGTCGGTGGTTCCGATGCGCGCTGGTTCCGCATGGCGGGCCTGCCCACCGTGGTCTATGGCCCAACCCCGCATAATATGGGCGGCGCGGATGAATGGGTTTCAGTCGCGGAATTGGAAGCCATTGCCCAAATCCATGCCCTGGCCGGCTTTGATTTTTTGAACGCGGAGAATGCTGCATGATGTTCCTACTTGCCGAAATTCTCGCCTTCAGCCTGCTTGGCTTTTGGCTGTTGTTTTTCCTGCTGCAATGGTTGGCCCAGGCCATCGGTGCCTGGCTTGGACGCCGCCACACGGCGCGCGGTGCCGCACCGGCAGAGGGCGTTGGCGTGGTGGTGGGCGGCATGCTCGGTCTGCTCGCCTTTGTGCTGGCGCTGACCCTTTCCTTCGCCACAGCGCGGTTCGAGGAACGCCGCCAAGGCACGCTGATGGAAGCCAATGCCATTGGCACCGCGTGGTTGCGCGCCCAGGCGATTGGCCATCCGCGCAGTGAGGAGCTGGCCAAATTATTTGAGGAATACACGAAACTCCGCGCCGATTTCATCAAGGCGCCAGCAGACCGGGACGCGGTGCGCGCCATCAATGACCAAACATCTGCATTACAAAACCGCATTTGGGAACATGTCACAGCGATTGTGCGCGAAAGGCCGGATGCGATTGCATCTTCCCTGATGGCTGCCACGAATGAGGTGTTTGACCGCGCAACGGCGGAACGCTTCGCCTTCGCCCAGACCATGCCGGTGCAAATGGTTTGGCTGCTGATGGGTATTGCGGTACTGAGCATTGGCGCACTCGGGTATCAATTGGGCCTGCGTGGGCTTTCTCTGCCGATCCTTTCCGTACTGCTGATCGGCATGTGGACATCGGTGATTGTGGTGATCCTGGATTTGAGCGCGCCGCGCATCGGCAGCATGCGATCCAGCGCGGCGGCCTATTACTGGACGCTGGAGGGCTTCAACCCAAGCCCCACGCCCGCCCGAAGATAAGGTGCTGCGCCTCGCCCCCAGGCGGCGCCCGTGATAGGGGGCAGGCCGATGACCAGCGCCGCCACCGAAGCCCCTGTCGCCATGCCCACACGGCGCCGCAGCCCTGCCTGGGCCTGGGGTTCGCTGTTGGTGGCTTTCGCCATGGCAACGCCGATCCTGGCAGTGCTGGTGACCGCCGCCGCGCCGGGGGGGGAGGTCTGGCGGCATATCGTCGCCACCACCTTGCCCGAAATGCTGGCCAATTCCGCGCTGCTGGCCCTGCTGGTCACGCTGCTGGCGGGCAGTGCTGGGGCGGTCGCGGCCTGGCTGGTAGTGGCCTGCGAGTTTCGTGGCCGGCGCTTTCTGGAAGTGGCGCTGCTGCTGCCCATCGCCATGCCGGCCTATCTCTGCGGCTATGTCTATACGTGGCTTTTGGATGTATCCGGGCCGGTGCAGACCACGCTTCGCGGCGTAACCGGGCATTCCTTCGGGCAATATTGGTTTCCGGAAATCCGCAGCCTGCCCGGCGCGGCGCTGATCCTTTCCATGGTGCTTTACCCTTACGTCTATATGCTCTGCCGCGCGGCCTTTTTGCAGCAAAGCGTTTGCCTGATTGAGGCATCCCGCACTTTGGGCCATGGGCTGGCACGGAGTTTTCTGCATGTTGCGCTGCCCTTGGCGCGCCCAGCCTTGGCGGCTGGCATCGCGCTCGCGCTCATGGAAACGCTGGCTGACTTCGGCACCGTGCAGCATTTCGCGGTGCGCAGCTTCACCACCGGCATTTATGAGGCCTGGTTCGGCATGGATAACCGCCCGGCAGCGGCGCAGCTTGCGGTTGCCTTGCTTGGCTGTGTCGGGCTGCTGCTGGCGCTGGAGCATTTCTCCCGCGGCGGGCGACGCTTTCACCCGACCACAACACGCCACCCGGCCTTGCGCCCCGTGCGGCTTACGGGGTGGCGGGAAGGTGCGGCGCTATTCGCTTGCGGGCTGCCCCTTTTGATCGGCTTTGTCATTCCGGCGGGCGCTTTGCTGTGGCTGTTGGTGCAAGCGGGCGACCCCTTCAGTCCAGCGCGCTATCTGCCCTATGCGCGCAATTCCCTGGTGCTTTCGGGCATCACGGCTTTGCTGGCGGTGCTGCTCGCCGCCGGTATGGCCTGGGCGGCGCGGCTTTATCCATCGCCGGCGCGCAGCATAGCCAATCGCGTCGCATCGCTTGGCTATGCGCTGCCTGGTTCGGTGGTGGCGGTGGGGGTGCTGGTGCCCTTTGGGTTGTTCGACAATGCGCTGGATTCCTGGCTGCGCGCGCGCTTCGGGGTTTCATCGGGGCTTTTGCTGTCGGGCACCATGGTGGCGCTGGTATTTGCCTATCTGGTGCGGTTTCTGGCTGTGGCTTTGTCCACGGTGGAATCGGGGCTCGCGCGGCTCAAGCCATCCTATACGGATGCGGCGCGGGTTCTGGGCCGCCGCCCGGGCCAAGCGGTGCGCGAAGTGGAAATGCCGCTGGCTCGCGGCGCGCTGTTGACCGCGGGGCTATTGGTGTTTGTGGATACCATGAAGGAATTGCCGGCGACGCTGATCGTGCGGCCCTTTGACCTCGATACGCTCGCGGTGCGGGTTTATAATTTGGCATCCGATGAAAGATTGGCCGAGGCTTCAACCGCAGCGGTACTGATTGTGCTGGTCGGGTTGCTGCCGGTTGCCGCACTCACGCGCATGATGCGGCGGGAATAGCCCTTCCGTTTTTTAGCGCCAGCCCGCGCGCTGCATAATACGCAGCGCCTCCGGCGCCAGCGCACCATAGCGTTGCGCATTCAATTGATCGGCGCGGAAGCTGCCAAGCGCGGTCAGCGCGGGATGCGCCGCAACACCCGCCACTACCGGATATTCGAAATTGCCATTGGCGAATAATTCCTGCGCGCGTTGGCTGCTCAGATATTCAATGAAGCGCAGCGCGACTGACTTATTGACCGAAGACCGCACCACACCAGCGCCCGAGACATTCACATGCGTACCCCGATCCCCTGGCGCTTGATTCGGGAAGATCACCCCAATGCGGTCAAACAGCGCCTTTTCCTGCGGATTAGACGAAGCGCCGAAGCGCGCAAGGTAATAGGTATTGGCCACCGCAAGCCGCCCCACACCGGCGGCGACTGCCTGGAATTGCGGCGTATCACCGCCCTGGGGTTGGCGCGCCATATTCGCGACAATGCCACGCGCCCAGGCTTCTGCCGCTTCTGCCCCATTGGCCAGCAGAATGCTTGCCATGAGCGATGTATTATACGGGTGCGCCGCCGCCCTGATCAGTACCTGCCCGCGCTGCGCCGGCAGGGCCAAATCCTCATACCGCGCCACAGCTTCCGGCACGCCGCGCTGGCGGTCATACATGATTACGCGCGCGCGGCTGGACAGCCCGTACCATTTGCCATCTGGGGCGCGCATGTTTTCCGGGATGCGCGATTTCAAGATTTCGCTTTCTGTTTCGGCCAGAACGCCGGCATCCACCGCGCGGGCCAGCCGCGCAGCATCCACCGTAACCAGCACATCAGCCGGGCTATTCGCCCCTTCGGATTGGATGCGTGCGATCAGCTGATCTGCATCACCTTCGATCAGGCGAATGCGAATGCCAGTTTCCGCTGTGAATCCATCATAAAGCGCGCGATCCGTATCGTAATGGCGCGAGGAATAGAGATTGAGCGCGCGCTCCTGCGCCGCCACCAGGGCAGGTGCGGCCAGCGGCGCGGCAAAGGGCAGGGCGAGCAGGGAACGGCGGCGCATGAGGGAAACCTTTCGGCGCGAGACGTGATATCGCGGTGGGCTTGGATCAAGGGAGCCAGCCCATGCGCATGCAATTCTAGCCAAGGCGGGCGGTGCGCTGCCATGCAGCTGCGGTGGGGCTGCCCTGCGCGCCCCACCGGTTGAGAGTTCAGAAAACCGCGCCTGTTACCGACTCCTGTTACATTCACCCCTGCAAACCGCGCAGGAATTTCGCCCGCGCGCCGCCGCCGGCCATCAGGAAGGCGTGGTCCGAACCGCTCAACAGGAAACGCGCGCCAAGGGCGATGTAATCCGGCGCAACCTTCTCATCATAAACGCCCCCCATGCCCATCACCTTGCCATGCGCCTTGCAAGCCGCCGCCACCTTGGCATAGGCCGCGCGCACATCCGGGTGGCCGATTTGCCCGGCAATGCCCATGGAAGCCGTCAGGTCCGAAGTCCCAATCATGAGGCAATCCACCCCCGGCACCGCTGCGATGGCATCAGCATTCGCGACCGCTTCCGGTGTTTCGATCATGACCGTGACCATGATCTGTTCATTGAGTTCCTTCTGCGCGGCGGCAGTATCTGAAACCTGAAAACCATATTGCGCCGGCGGGCCACCCCAGGAACGCTCACCCAATGGCGGGTAGCGGAAAGCGCGCACCACATCGCGGGCTTCATCGGCATTATCAATATGCGGCACCACCACGCCCATGGCGCCATTATCCAAGCAGCGCGTTCCTTCAAACAGCGCATCCTTGCAGCAGCGCACGATGGGCGTGACGCCTTGCGAAAGCGCGGCCATGGCCATGCGCGTGGCGTCATCCACGCTCATCGCGCCATGTTCCATGTCAATGAAAAGCCAATCAAAGCCCGATGCCGCGGCAATCATGCCAACGGCGGGGGTGCGGAGGTGATGCACCCCAAAGCCAAGGGCAAGTTCGCCCTTTTGAAGGCGTTGGCGCGCGAAATTCGGAGCGATCGGCATGGTGTTTCCCCAAATGAGTTGATGGCCCAAAGCGCAGCATGCGGGGGCTGGCCGGTCAATCCTGCCCGATGAATGCCAGCGCGGCTTCAAGCCTATCCGCTTCTTCAGCCGGCTTGTCGCGGCGGATGCGTGCAATGCGCGGAAAACGCAGCGCGATACCTGATTTATGCCGCGTGCTGCGCTGCGCCGCATCAAAAGCCACTTCCAGCACCAACGCCTTTTCTACTTCGCGCACCGGGCCGAAGCGATCCACCGTGTGGTTCCTGATCCAGCGATCAAGCCAGGCCAGTTCCTCATCCGTATAGCCGGAATAAGCTTTGCCAATCGGTACCAATTCGCCGTCATCGCGCCAGACACCAAAAGTATAATCCGAATAGAAGCTGCTGCGCTTGCCATGGCCGCGCTGCGCATACATCAGCACCGTATCAAGCGTGAGCGGTGCCCGCTTCCATTTCCACCATTGGCCCTTTATGCGCCCAGGCAGATAGGGGCCATCGGCACGCTTCAACATCAGCCCTTCAATCGCCGCATCGCGTGCGCCATCGCGGAGCCGCTGCAATTCAGTGATGTCGTTGAAGGAGATGATGTCTGAAAGATCCATCCGTTGGGGTTGCTGGCGCTGATGCCAGGCTTCCAGCCGCGCGCGCCGCGCCGAAAAGGGTAGGGGGCGCAAATCCTGCTGGCCTTCAAACAATATGTCATAAAGCCTGATAACTACCGGGTAGTCGCGCTGCATTTTGGCTGTGACGCTTTTGCGATTGAGCCTTTGTTGCAAATCCGCAAAGGGGGCCACTTGCCCTTCTCGCAGCACCAATAGCTCGCCATCCAGTACGGCATGAAAGTCCAAACCCGCGATGATTTCAGGGAAGCTTGTTGAAATATCCTCAGCACCTCGGCTCCAGAGCCTGGCACCCCCCGGCCCCGCCGTGACCTGCACGCGAATGCCATCCCATTTCCATTCTGCGCGATAGGCAGCGGGATCGAGTGCGGCGAGATCAGCTTCTTCCAAGGGATGCGCCAGCATCAAGGGGCGAAAGATGGGTGCTGCGCGCGGGTCAGGCTGCGGTGCGCGGCCCTCAAGCCAGGCAAAAAGCGGTTCATAGGGTGCGGGGATGGCGTGCCAGGCTTCCTCAATCGCTTCCACCGCCTGCCCGGACCATTCAGCGAGTGCCACACGCGCAAGCCGTGCCGAAACACCCACGCGCAAGCCCCCTGTCAGTAGCTTAATGAGCGCGAGCCGCCCGCTGCCATCCAGCGTATCCAGCCAGCCCGCGATCAGCACCGGGACCTCGGCTTTGGGGGTGGTTTCCAATGCGCCGATAATGTCTGACAGCGCAGGCGGCGGCGCATTCACGCCGGCCCGCCTCGGCCAGATCAGCGCAATGGTTTCTGCCAGATCACCGACATAATCATAGGAAAGCCGGAACAATTCGGGGTCCACCCGCGCCATGGTGATTTCCCTGAGCATGGCGGGCTTGGCGGTGGCGAGCTTCAGGCTTTCCGTGATGGCGGCCAGGCCCAGGCCGCGTTCCGGGTCTGGCTGCGCAGCGAACCATTGGCCAAGCAGTGCCAGCTTGGCGTTGCGGCCAGGCGAAAACACAAGCCTTTCCAGCAATTCAGCAAAGGCTGGAAGGGTCATGGCGGGCGCGGTTCCGGATCCACTGGACCTATATGCGCATTTGTGTGCTGTACTGCCAGAGCCTTGCTTGAGTAACGCGGCTAGTTGGTGCTGATATAAGATGCCGGCGGGAAACGAATGGCGTTTGGATGTGCGGTCATAGGCTGGGAGATGAAATGAAGTGGTTCAGGAGATGGCGTAAAGCGCGCCGGAAGGAGATGGCCCTTCGGCAATTCAACGCCGCGATGGAGGAAATTCAGCTTGATAAGCTGAAATCGATGTTGCCTGGCGACAGGCTTGTGGGTACGCGGAAGAATGCGAGTATCGCGTTTTACTCAACCTTCTGCGGCCACGAACGGGCCATGTCGCTTGCAGTGCCAGTTCACGCAATACCAGCTGATTTCTATTTCATCTCAAATAATCCGGCGTGCCTCAGTTACGCTCAGAAACTTGGATGGATACCATTTCATCTAAAGATCGGCCTATTTGATGATCCTCTTGTCTCAGCCCATCAGGCCAAAATTGCGAAGGCATTGCCCCATCTGTTTGATTTCCTTCTCGAGCATGAACGTAGTTTTTATATGGATGATAAGTTCAAATTTGATGGTGACTTGCTATCGGCGGTTGAAAATAATCTTTCTGACAGAAATAGTGAATTTCTGGCCAGCTACCATCGCTTCCTGTCTGGTAATGTCCTTTTTGAATTGGTTGAGGCTATGGGACAAGCGCGCTATTTCACTCAGAGAAGGCAAACGGTCGAATTTATCATGCGGCGATTGGAAGAGGGTGATTGTTTGAAGATGGGGAGCATGTACGAAACCGGTTTGATCATGCGCAAAACTACTGCGGCAAGGGTAAAGCAGATCAATGAAGAATGGTATCAGGCGATTTTGCAATGCGGTATTGAATGCCAGATCTCTTTTAATTTTATCGCACAAAGATATCCAGAAATCTCAGGGTTTGACTCAAAGCGGCTTGGCTTCAAATGAAATTTTTCCAGAGATTTCGGTATTTGTGCTTTAGACCATGGTGTTTCCAAACTCCTCATCTTCCTCACCGCGCCCAATCAGATTAAGCGCCCGCCCCCGAATGCCCTGAAGCCCCAACGCATAGATCAGCGCATCTTCGCGCCCATGCGTTACCCAAACCTCGCCTGCGCCGGTCTCGGCACAGGTTTGCAGCAACTCATCCCAATCCGCGTGATCAGAAATCACCAGCGGCAATTCCACACCCCCCTGGCGCGCGCGCTGCCGCACCCCCATCCAACCTGAAGCATTCGCGACCACAGGTTCCGCGAGCCGCCGCGCCCAGCGATCTGCAATGGCCGAAGGTGGCGCCAGCACAATCGCGCCCTTCAGCGCATCCTTGCGCGCCACCGTCGCAGGCAGCAGCGGGCCGAGTGCCACACCCAATTCCTCATAAACAGCACAAAGCCCCTGCTGCGCGCCATGCAAACGAATTGGGCTGTCATAACCCGCCTGGCGCAACATACGGATCAGGCGCTGGCATTTGCCAAGCGCGTAGCAGCCAATCACATGGGTGCGTTCGGGGAATAACGCGGCTGATCGCAACAACCGCGCAATCTCCCCCATCGCATCCGGGTGGCGAAACACGGGCAAAGCAAAGGTCGCTTCCGTGATGAAGACATCGCAGCGTTCAACTTCAAAAGCCGCGCAGCTTGGATCGGCGCGGCGCTTATAGTCGCCGGAGATCACCACGCGGCTGCCCTGCCATTCCAGGGCGATTTGCGCTGAGCCCAGCACATGCCCGGCCGGCCGCAGCCATAACTTCACGCCATTGATCGCAATCACCTCCCCATACCGCAGCGCCTGTTGCGTGGCCCCTGCGCGGCCTTCGCCCAAACGCGCGGTCATGATGGCCAGTGTCTCTGTCGTGGCGAGCACAGCTTTATGGCCGGGGCGCGCATGATCCGAATGGCCATGGCTGATCACGGCGCGATCCACGGCGCGGAGCGGGTCAATGAAGAACCCACCCGGTTCGCAGAATAGCCCGGCAGGTGTCACTTTCAGCCAGGTCTCGGGATGGGGGGCGGCGGTGAAGGCCATGCGGTTCCGGTCTTGCCTCAGGGGCGTGTCGCGCCATAGATAGCGCCGAATGCGAACATTACCAGAACCTTTTGCGGGATGGTTTGCGGCACGTGGCTGGCAGCCGCGGGCGCACCAGCTTGCTGTTCTGAATGCCGTGGCGGCTGGCGATCATGCGCTGCTGGTGGCACCCACGGGCGGCGGCAAAACGCTGGCCGGTTTCCTGCCGACACTTTTGGATCTGGCGACAACACCGCGCGAAGGGTTGCATACGCTGTATATCTCGCCGCTCAAGGCCTTGGCGGCGGATATTGCGCGCAATCTGATGGCGCCGATTGGCGATATGGCGCTGCCCATCCGCGTTGAAACCCGCACGGGCGACACGCCCGCCAATCGCCGCGCGCGACAACGCGCTACACCGCCGCATATCCTGCTGACCACGCCGGAAAGCCTCACGCTTTTGCTGTCCCAGCCAGAGGCCGCCGAATTTTTTGCCGGGCTTGGCGGCATCATCATTGATGAAATCCACGCCCTTGCCGGCACCAAACGCGGCGATCAATTGGCGCTTTGCCTCTCGCGCCTTGCTGTATTGGCACCGGGGGCAAAGCGCATCGGGCTTTCCGCCACCATCGCCGCGCCGGATGCCTTGCGCGCCTGGTTGGCACCGGATGCACAAACCGATTCTGTGCGGCTGATCACGGCGGAGGCTGGCGCCGCGCCGGTATTTGATTTGCAATTGCCCGAAGGCCATTTGCCCTGGGGTGGCCATATGGGCCTGGCTTCCATGCCGGAGGTTTATCGCCGCATCGAAGCCGCGCGCGTGACGATTGTTTTCGTCAATACCCGCGCCCAGGCGGAATTATGCTTCGCAGCACTCTGGCGTTTGAATGAAGCCGCATTACCAATCGCGCTTCATCATGGCAGCCTGGAGATTGATCAGCGCCGCAAGGTGGAAGCTGCCATGGCCGCAGGCAAACTGCGCGCGGTGGTGGCAACCGCGTCGCTCGATCTCGGCATTGATTGGGGGGATGTGGATCAGGTGATCCAGATTGGCGCACCCAAAGGTGTCGCGCGGTTATTGCAGCGCGTGGGCCGCGCTAATCACCGGATGGATGAGCCCTCTCACGCCGTGCTGGTGCCGGCTAATCGGTTTGAGGTGATTGAATGCGTCGCTGCCATGGAAGCCGTGGCGGCTGGCGAATTGGATGGCGATCCGCCGCGCCCCGGTGGCTTGGATGTGCTGGCGCAGCATGTGCTGGCCATGGCTTGCCACGCGCCCTTTCATCCGGATGCGCTTTATGCCGAGGTGATCCGCGCCGCGCCCTATGCGGCGCTGACCCGGCGTGATTTTGATGATGTGGTCCGCTTTGTGGAAGATGGCGGCTATGCGCTGGCGGCCTATGAGCGTTTCAGCCGCCTATTCCGCGATTCCGAGGGCCTGCTGCATGTCCGCGATACGCGGGTGGCGCGGCAATTGCGCATGAATCTCGGCACCATTGTCGAAACCCCCATGATCAAGGTGCGGTTTCGTGGCGGCGGCACTTTGGGGGAGGTGGAGGAATGGTTCGTCTCCACGCTTGCGGCTGGTGATTGCTTTTTATTCGCGGGTCAGGTGGTGCGTTATGAACGGCTTGATCCGGCAGCGGTGATTGTCAGCCCCGGCGGTGGCGATGAACCCCGCGTGCCGGTTTATGCCGGCAGCCGCATGCCGCTGACGACTTGGCTCGCCGCACGTGTGCGCGCCATTTTGCATGACCCCGCGCGCTGGGCGCATTTGCCGGCGCCGGTGCAGGAATGGCTCCGGCTGCAAAGCCTGCGGAGTGAATTGCCACCCCGTGATGGCCTGCTGATTGAAACCTTCCCGCGTGGTGGGCGCTGGTTCCTGGTGGCCTATACGTTTGAAGGGCGGCTTGCGCATCAAACGCTTGGGCTTTTGGTGACAAAGCGCATGGAACGGCTTGGTATGGGGCCGCTTGGCTATGTGGGCACGGATTATGTGCTGGCGATCTGGTCCGCCTTTGAACCGACCGGCGTGGAGAGGCTCTTCGCCGAAGACATATTGGGTGATGAGATGGAAGAATGGCTCGCGGAATCTTCCATGCTACGACGGAGCTTCCGCAATATCGCGACCATTGCGGGCTTGCTTGAAAAACACCATCCGGGGCTCGCGAAATCTGGCCGGCAAATGACGATGAATGCGGATTTGATTTATGATGTGCTGCGCCGGCATGAACCGGACCATATTTTGCTGCGCGCCACCCGCGAAGAAGCCGCGCGGGGCTTGACCGATGTTGCGCGCATCGCCGCCCTTCTCGCGCGTATTCAGGGGCGCATCACGCATCGTGCGCTTTCGCGTGTTTCGCCGCTTGCTGTGCCTGCGCTGATTGAAGAAGGGCGCGAATGGGTGGCGGGTGGCGCGGAAGATGCGCTGCTTGCGGAAGCCGCCGCGCTGGTGGCGGAAGCCACGGATGGTGCGGAAGAATTTGGCGAAACGCTCGCCGATGTGACGGATGGCATCATCACGCGCGGAGCCTCAGCGCGGCCAAAGCGGCGTGAGGCGCGGCGGTCGCGCTTCATCCGAAATGCGCCGGGGCGCGCCTCATGAACGCCGCGCCACTGCATTTGGGGGCGGAGCGTGTCATGCTTGACCCCGCCGGTGTGTTGCATTGGCCGGCGCAGAAGCTGCTTTGCGTCGCGGATTTGCATTTGGAGAAAGCCAGCGCCTTCGCGCGCGCCGGCTATTTCCTGCCGCCCTATGATACGCGCGAAACCCTGACGCGCTTGGCGCTGCTGATCCGGCGCTATAGCCCGAAGCGGCTGGTGTTTCTGGGCGATAGTTTCCATGACGCCGATGGTGCGGCACGCCTCTCGTCCACGGACCGTGCGGCCCTGCTACGCCTTTTGGAGGGGCTGGAACCCATTTGGGTGCTGGGCAATCACGACCCCGCGCCGCCATGCGATCTGCCAGGTCAGGCGGTTGCCGAATGGCGCCAGGGGCCAATCACCTTCCGCCATATCCCAAGCCCCTTCTCGCGCCAGGCGCCGCCTGAGATCGCCGGGCATTTTCACCCCAAGGCCACAGCGCCCACGCGGGCCGGCGGCATTTCCCGCCCCTGTTTTGTGGCCAATCCTCGTCGCGTGGTGATGCCGGCCTTTGGTGCTTTCACGGGCGGGCTTTGTGTGACCGATCCCGCCATTGCCAGGCTTTTCCCGCAGGGTGGACGCGCCTTTCTGCTGGGGGAAGAACGGCTTTATTCCTTTCCCTTGGCCGCTGGGCGGGGGCATGGCGCCGCGCCGCAACAAGGCCCATGATGGGGTCGGAGGAACCAGCCATGCCCGATGCCCTACCAACCGCCGAAAAACCCGCGCTTGATGCCAAGGCGATTGCCGAACTGACCCGCCAGCTTGGCGAATTGCTGAAACTGCGCACCTTTCCCATTGGCATGAAGCTGTTCGAAGATGCCGAGGAAATGGCGAAAATCCCGGGGCTCCGCCGCCCGACTGAGGGCAAGAAGTTTTCCACCTGCCAATTGGTGACCCATGCGCGCATCGCGGGTTTCACCATGGGCATCACGGAAGAAAATGTGCCCGGTTTCAGCAATTGCGGCGGCGTGATTGGCTTGAATGAACCCTCAGAACTTTATCTGTCGGGCCGCAAATTTGAAGGCGTTTGGTTTGAAAACCGCGAAGCGGGGCGCCTGCATCAGGCGCAAATGCCGCGCGTGCCGGCGCGCTATAAGGGCCTGGTGGTAGCGCCCTTGCGTTCCGCACGGCTGGACCCGCCCGATATCTGCCTGTTCTACGCCAATCCCGCGCAAATGATCCTGTTCATCAACGGGCTGCAATGGAAGAATTACAAGCGCTATGATTTTTCCATCACCGGTGAAAGCGCCTGCGCCGATTCCTGGGGCCGCGCTTTGCGTGATAAAACCGTCTGCCTTTCCATCCCCTGCTATGCGGAACGCCGTTATGGTGGCGTTGCGGATGATGAAATGCTGATGGCCTGCCCGCCCGAGGATTTGGCGCGCGCCGTGGAAGGCTTGCTTGGCCTTTCCAAGGCGGGGCTTCGCTATCCCATCATGCCCTATGGCCCGCAGGCCGACCCCGCTGATGGCATGGCGAAATCATATGCAGGCAAAAGCTAACCCCGCTTCGCCTGCTGCATGAAGAAGGCGAGCGGCACACTTAGCGCCGCCGTCACCGCCATCAGATAAAAGGCATTCACATAGCCAATCATCGCCGCCTGGCGCTGGATTTCGCCGGCCAGGCGGAAAAGCCCAGATGCGCTTTCCAGATCCCAGCTTGCCGGAAAGCTCGGCAAGAACAGCAGCTTGTTATAGGGCGTCATGAATTCGCCAAGCCGCGCATAGTTTTCGCTGCTTGATCTGATCAGCATCATCACCGCGATCGAGATGAACAGGCTCGATCCAAAATTGCGCATCAGCGTGAAAATGGCGGAACCTTCTGTCACCTGATGCGCGGGGAGGGTGGAAAACGCCATCACTGTCATGGGCGTGAAGGCAATGGACTGACCAAAACCTTGCAGCAGATGCGCCCAAAAGATTTGGCTTTCCGTCACGTTGATGTCGAATTGCGCCATCCAGAAGCCGGATGCAGCCTGAAAGAATAGCCCAAGGCCAATGGTGAAACGCGGTGCCCAGCGCGTGAGCTGCACCACCACCAGAAACGCCACCCAATTCCCCATGCCGCGCGCTGCGATCAGGATACTCACCGCGTCATCCGGATAGCCGCGCAGATCATGCAGCATGGTTGGGAAAAGCGTCAGGCTGGTGAAGGCCAGCATCCCCATGACAAAGGCGATGGCGGTGCCGATGGCAAAATTGCGGTCCAGGAACAAGCGCGGATTGAGAAAAGGTGCCGATGCTGTCAGGCAATGGGCGACGAAAATATAGAAGCTGATGGCGCCAATCACGGCGCAGGCAATCATTTCCGGCGCTTCGAACCAATCCAGCCTTTGGCCGCGGTCCAGGATCAACTGGATGCAGATGATGGCAACGGAAAGCGCCAGAAAGCCAGTCCAATCAAAGGAAACGGGCTTGCGTTCGGTCCTGTCGGACAAAGCGAACCAGATGCAGACCAAGGTGGCGATGCCCGGTGGCACAATCATGAAAAACGCCGCGCGCCAATTCCAAGCCTCGGTCGCCATGGCACCCAGAATGGGCCCAAGCACCGGGCCGAACACAGCGCCCACGCCCCAGATCACAATCGCGGTTGGTTGCAGATGGCGGGGGAAGGACGCCAGCAATATCGCCTGGCCCATGGGCATGATTGGCGCCCCAAAAGCGCCCTGACCAATCCGCGCCAGGATCAGCGTATCAAGGCTGGTCGCCAAGCCGCACAGCAGCGAACAGATGGTGAAGCCAAGCACCGTGCCGAACATCAGATTGCGCCAGCCAAGCCGGCTCGCAAGCCAGCCCGTCACCGGGGTCGCCACCGCGGTCGCCACAAGATTGAGTGTGATAACCCAGGAGATTTCATCCTGCGTAGCCGAAAGCGCGCCCCGCATATCCGGCAGCACCAGATTGGCCAGCGTGATGGTCATGCCGAATAGCAGGTTGGCCAATTGCACCATCAGCAGGATCAGCCATTGTCGGCCACTAATGCTGAATATGCCGCCCTGAGGCGCTGCCTCGCTCATGCCCGTCCTGGTTTCCCCATAAGGGAAGCCTAGGCTGGATTAGGCGCCGCCGTCACCCAGGAACTGGGCCGGCCAGGTCAGGCGGTGATCAGGCGGCGGCGGATGCGCCCGGAAATCCAGTCACTCGCGGCGACGGTGATGATCATCAGGATGATGATGAAGGCCACCTCATCCCAATGGCGCACGCGAATGCGCTCGGCGATTTGCAGCCCGATCCCGCCCGCGCCCACCACACCCAGGATGGAAGCGGAACGCGTATTGCTTTCAAAGAAATACAACGCCTGGGCCAGCATGACGGGCGCCACCTGCGGCAGAAGCCCGAAACGGATACCAAGCAGGCGCCCGGCACCGGCGGCCGTCACACCCTCTGCCTGGCGCTTTTCGGCGTTTTCGATGGCTTCCGCATAAAGCTTCGACAGGATCCCGATATCCGACACAAAAATCGCGAGCACCCCGGCCAGCGGTCCTAACCCCACCGCGCGCACGAAAGCGAGCGCCCAGATCAATTGATCAACGCCGCGCATGCCATCCAGCACACGCCGGAACGAAAAGCGCAGCAATGTCACCGTCACCACATTGCGCGCGCCCATAAAGCCCAGCGGAATGGCGACAATCGCGGCCAGGAAAGTGCCAAGGAACGCCATAGCGACACTCTCCGCCATGCCCTTCATGATTTCGACCCAAAGCTCCCCGGGGGAGGGCGGGATCATCAGCAAAATGATCTTGCCAAGCCCGCTCAAGCCATTCCAAAGCCGCGTGGGCGAGAAATCAAAATACCAAAGCGTGCCGATGAACCAAACCAGGAACAGCGCCAGGGCCAGAAAGCGCAGGCCGCGTTGCATAGGCCCTGGCCCGAAGGCAGCCGGCATGCGTGCGCGCCAAGTGGCGATGGAACTGTCACTCATCGTGCAGCCTCCAGCCGGCCAATCGCGGCGTGCCGCAGCTTTTCGGATAGCAGGTCAACACTGGCGACGGTCAGGATGATCAGCAGGATGATGGCGCTGATTTCCTCATAATAATTGAAGGAGATCACCTTATAGAGCTCCTCACCAATGCCGCCGGCGCCGACAAAGCCAATCACGCTGGCGGAGCGGATATTCACTTCAAAACGCAGCAGCAAATATGAAAGAATATTGGGCAGCACCTGCGGCAGAATGGCGAAGCGGCAGGCGGCAACCCAACTGCCGCCGGCGGAGGTCACGCCATCCCAGGGCTTCATATCGGCATTTTCAATCGCTTCGGCGAATAGCTTGCCATTGGCGCCCGCACTATGCAGCGCAATCGCCAAAATGCCCGCCAGCGCGCCAACGCCAAAGGCCCAAACGAAAATCAGCGCATAGACGATTTCGGGAATGGTCCGCAGTGCTTCCAGAAAGCGGCGCGTGAGATTATAGACAAGACCTGAAGGCGCGATATTGCGCGCGGCAGGAAAAGCGAGCAGCAGGGAAACCGCCGAACCCAGCAATGTGGCGAGTGCCGCCATATTCGCGGTTTCCAGGATCAACAACGCCCATTCCGGCAAGCGATAGAACCAGAAGGCGATGGAGCCCTCGGTCTCCGCACTCGCAAACAGCGCATCCCAGCGCAAATCTGGCAGGATGCGGGTGAAATATTCAAAGATACGCGGCAGCCCGGCCCAGAGAGTCGCGGGATGCGCCTCACTGACCCAGGCGGAAAGCACCAGACATGCGAATACCACCGCAGCGCCCAAAAGCGCGGCATTGCGCCTTTGGCGGCGCGCCGCCTGAAAGGCTTCCTCCCCGCGTATTACCGCGGGAAGGCTGGTGGCATAGGCTTCTTGCATGCTCAGGAGCGGCGACGACGCGCGGCGGCTTCCTCACGGCGGATTTCAACGATCAAGTCGTAATCCTGATGCCGCACTTCACGATAGCCCGTGCCAGCACCGCGTTCGATTTGCCTATAGATGTCCGGATGCGCCTTGGGCAGTGCAAGATGGAAGCGCTTGAAATCTTCCTTGAAAGCATCAGGAAGATCAGTCCGCGCCGAGATAGGACCATTCACAATGGGTTCGGACCGCCAGATGATCCGCAGATCGCCCATATTCAGCATGCCCTTATCCACCATGGCGCGCAGATTGCCACGGCTGAAGCCTTGTGCCTGATCACCCTGGCCGGATGCCCAGGTCACGGCGGCATCATATTGGCGCTGCAACACGGCAACCACGCCCTGTTCATGCCCGCCCGCGAAACCGGTGCGGGAGAAATAGGCATTGCCATCCACCGCAATACCGCCACGACGCAGCGCGAAGCGCGGGATCAGATAGCCGGAAGTGGAATTGGCATCCGCCCAGGCGAGCGACTTGCCGCGCATCTGATCAAGGCTCGTGATGCCGCTATCGGCACGCACTACCATGACCGCGATATAGGAAATGGAGCCATCCGATTCCTCGGCGGTCAGCAGCGGCTCAACCCCGCCATTGGTATCAAGCCAGGCGCCAGCATAGCCGGAAGGACCAAGGGAGGCGACTTCAATCTGCTTCGCGCTGAAGGCTTGCAGCACGCCGGCATAGTCAGACGCTGGGAACAGCCGCACTGGCACGCCAAAGGTGCGTTCCAGCAATTCGCGATAGGCGCCGAAACGGCCCATCCGATCAGCTTCATTCTCACCGCCAATTAGGCCAACGCGCAGCTGCGGCACTTGATCGGCCCAAGGGCGGCGGCCCGGCGCGGGGAAGCCATCGGCGAAGCTTTCCGTACGGCGTGGGGTCCAGGTCTGTGCCTTGGCAAGGCTTGGCAGCAGGGCAGCGCCAGCGGCAAGCGTGGCCAGCGAACGGCGGGTGATCATGTCGCAATCTCCTGTTGGGGGGATAGGTTCAGGCCACCGCAAGCTGATGCGGTGTGGCGCCGACAGCCAGCGCGGCTTCTTCGGCGAATTCTTCCTCGGTCACGCCGTAAACCTCGCGGATGCGGGCGGCGGTGAGTTCCGCGGGCGGGCCATCAAACACCACGCGCCCGGCATTCAGCGCGACAATGCGGTCGCAATAATTGCGCGCCGTGGTCAGGTCATGCAGATTGACCAGCACGGTCAGGCCATCGCGGTTAACATCGCGCAGCGCATCCATCACAATTTTCGAATTGCGCGGGTCGAGCGAGGCAATCGGCTCATCGGCCAGGATCAGGCGCGGATTCTGCATCAGCGCGCGCGCAATCGCGACCCGCTGCTGCTGCCCGCCAGAAAGTGTGTCCGCGCGTTGCAGCGCGGCCTCGGCCAGGTCAAAACGATCAAGCGCGGTCAGCGCCATGGCGCGTTCTTCCGCCGTGAACATTTTGAACATGGAAGACAGCATGGGGCGCTGATTGAGCCGCCCGACCAGCACATTGGTCAGCACATCCAGCCTTTGCACCAGGTTGAATTGCTGGAAGATCATGGCGGAACGCATGCGCCAATCGCGCAAAGCCCGGCCCTTCAGTTGCGTCACATCCTGGCCGTCGAAGATGATGCGCCCTTCGCTCGGCTCCGTGAGGCGGTTGATCATGCGAAGCAGCGTGGATTTCCCTGCGCCAGAACGCCCGATCACGCCCACCATCTGCCCGGCTGGGATAGACAGGCTGACGCCATCAACCGCCGTTTTGCTGCCAAAGCGCCGCGTCAGTCGTTCGATTTCCAGCATGGAGACCCCGGTTTTCATGATCGCGGCCTAGCAATGCTGTGTGACAAGTAGATGACAGTCCGGTGAAGGATCGGAGTCCTTGGGAAGTTCGGGGGGGGCTGACCTGCCTCCTTCCCATTCCAAGGTAGCGCCCGGAAGAAAGCGACATGATTGCGCCTTGATGACAGGTTCCATAGACAGATCGCCATGAATCGCCCCAGTTTCCCGCTCTATACCGACCGTTGCGGGTTCAATGCCCTGCTGCCGCCGCGCACAACCTGCGCCCCCGCAGAGGGGGATGTGGCCGCGGATCACGTTATTGTCGGTGCCGGCTTTACCGGGCTTGCCGCCGCGCGCCGCCTGGCGGAACTCCAGCCTCAGGCGCGGATCATCGTGATTGAAGCGACTGAGGTCGGCGAGGGCTCTTCCGGTCGCAATTCGGGTTTCGCCAGCCCGCGTGACCTTCCTTCAGGCCCCAGTGCCGCCGATCTTGATCGTGCCGAGGCGCTGAACCGCTTCACCGAAGAAGGCTGGGCCTGGCTGCTGGAGCCCATCGAAAGACATAAGATTGATTGTGGTCTGCAACGTTCCGGCCGCATCAAGGCGGCTGCTACCGATCTTGGGGCGAAGCAGGTCCGGGCTTTGGAAGCGGCGGTCAAGGCGGCGGGCGTGCCGCATGAAGTTTGGGATCGTAGCACGATGCAAGAACGCATCGGCACAAGTTATTACCAATGCGCGGTCTACACTGAAGAAGGTTATGTGCTCGACCCTGCGGTACTTATTCGCGGCCTTGCCGATACCTTGCCACCCAATATCGCGCTGCATGAAAATACGCCGCTGCTTTCCATGCAGCGCAAGGGCAGTTGGTATCTGAAAACCCCTTCGGCGCGCATCACAGCGCCATCCGTTATCATGGCGACCAATGCTGCCATCCGACATTTTGGCCGTCTGCGTGACCGGCTGGTGACCATCTACACCTATGCGGCCCTTTCTGAGCCCTTGAACGCAAAGGATGCGCTTCATCTTGGCAGCATGCCTGTTTGGGGCTTGCTGCCTTCGCATCGTTTGGGAACAACCGTGCGGCGCGTTGGGCCGGACCGGCTTATGGTGCGGTCCATGTATGCGCATGAACGGCCAGTACCCGCGCCGCGCGTGCGGGAAACCCTGCTTTCCTGCTTTCATCGGCGCTATCCAGGGCTTGCCCATATCGGTTTGGATCAGGTCTGGGGCGGCACCACAGCGCTCACGATGAATGGCGCGCCATGGTGGGGCCAGGTGGAAGAAGGGCTCTACACCTCAGCGGGTTGTAATGGTTCTGGCATTGTGAAGGGCAGTATTCTTGGCAAACGTCTTGCCGAATTGGTTTTGGGTCACTGCAAGGAAAATGAGGTGCGCTCCATTTGGGGGCTGGCCAATTGGGTGGCACCGGAACCCTTTCGTTCGATCGGCTTTGAACTTATCGCCGCGCGTGAACGCCGTGCCGCGGGGTTGGAAACCTGAAGCATCGCCGGGACAAGAGTTCCAATTTTCGTTGGGACTTGATCCAAAGTCTCGGCTGAAGCAGCCTGCGCCGTGTTCGGGAGGATCCAAATGAAAAGACGCACCCTGCTTGCCGCAACCCTGGCCGCGCCGGCCCTGCCTGCCGCGCTTAGCGCCCAGGAGGCCTGGCCCAATCGCAGCGTTTCGGTGCTGCTCGGCTACCCGCCGGGCGGGGTCACGGATTTTGGCGCGCGCGGCATTGTGGACCGCATGAGCCGCGAATTGGGCCAGACCTTGGTGGTGGAAAATCGCCCGGGTGCCGCAACGGCGGTGGCCAATAACGCTGCCGCCCAGGCGCGGCCTGATGGCTATACGCTGCTGATGGGGACTTCGACCCTTGCCATCAATCCTGCGCTCCAGCCCAATCTGCAACCGCGCGATCCGGTGGCGGCTCTCACGCCGATTGGCACGGTGTTTCGCACGGCCTTCATCCTGCATGTGCATCCATCATTGCCCGTCAGAACCACGGCGGAACTCATTGCCTATGCCAAGGCCAATCCGGGCAAAGTCAATTTCAGTTCATCGGGCACCGGCGCGGTGAACCATCTTTGTCTTGAATTGTTCCGTGCGCGGGCCGGGATTGATGTGGTGCATGTGCCCTATCGCGGCGGTGCGGCGGCCTTGATTGACCTTCGGCAGAATCGCGTACAGGCGATGTTCAGCGCGGTGCAGGAAGCCCTGCCTGCCGTGCGGGAAGGGGCGACGCGCGCATTGGCGATTTCTTCCAAGGACCGTTTGGCGCTGCTGCCCGATCTGCCGCCCGTGGCCGATGCGCTGCCTGGCTTCAATGGCGTGTTTTGGCAGGGGCTATTCGGGCCTGCTGGCTTGCCCGCGCCCATCGTGGCACGCGCGGCGCAGGCTTTGGCCGTGGCAACACGGGACCCTGACCTGATCGCGCGCATGGGCGAACAGGGCGTGGTGCTGGAAACAGGTGGGCCTGAGGTTTTGGCGCGCACCCTTGCCGAAGAATTGGTCATGTGGGGCGATCTTATCCGCAGCCAGAACATCAAACCTGAATAAGCAGGGCTTCGCCCCGGCCTAAAGCTTGCTAGGCTTCCACCCAGGGCAGCGCCCCCGCGCTGCCACGGACGGGAGACAGAAAATGAACTGGAAGAACCGCCTTTGGGGCGCGGCACTGACCGCTGCCCTGATGGCCATGGGCATTGCGGGCGCTGAAGCGCAGCAACAGCCAAAAACCTTGCGCATCGCCATGACCGCGACGGATGTGCCAACCACCACCGGCATGCCGAATAACGGGTTTGAGGGCATGCGCTTCCTTGGCTATCCGGTTTTCGAATCCCTGGTGCTCTGGGATTTGTCGCGCGCTGATCAGCCAGCGGGCATTAAGGCGGGGCTGGCGGAACGCTGGGAACAGGATGCCAATGACCCGCGCATTTGGCGCTTCCATTTGCGCCGCGGCGTCACCTTCCATGATGGCACGCCCTTCAATGCCGATGCGGTCCTCTGGAATTTCGACCGTTTCTTCAAGAATGACAGCCCGCAATTTGACGCGACCGGCAGCGCCATCACGCGCGGGCGCATCCCCGTGCTGGAATCCTACCGCAAGGTGGATGACTTCACGTTCGAGACCACCACCAGCCGCCCGGTTTCCTATTGGCCCTTCCTGGCCGTCTATGTGCTGATCACCTCCCCCAATTCCTTTGAACAGGCGGGGCGGGATTGGGCACGGGTTGCGGCCTTGCCGCCGGCGGGCACTGGCCCCTTCCGGCTTACGCGCTTTGTGCCGCGCCAATCGGCGGAACTTTCGCGCAACGACAATTACTGGGATATGGCACGCCGCGCGAAGCTTGACCGCATCATCCTGCTGCCCATGCCGGAAGCCAATACGCGCCTTGCCGCGCTGCGTTCCGGCCAGGTGGATTGGATTGAAGTGCCGCCGCCGGATGCGATTGGTTCGCTCCGTCAGGCGGGCTTCAATATCGTGACCAATTCCTACCCGCATGTCTGGCCCTGGGTGTTTGCCACGGGTCGTGCGAGCAGCCCTGTGGCTGATGTGCGCGTGCGTCAGGCGCTGAATTACTGCATTGACCGCGAAGGCATGGTGCAATTGCTGAATGGCACCGCTGAGCCTTCCGCGGGCTTCGTGAAGGCGAATGATCCAACCTTCGGCAATCCGCAAAATCGCTATCGGCTGGACCCTGCACGGGGCCGCGCCTTGCTGGCGGAAGCGGGGTATAACGCGCAGCGCCCGTTGACGCTCAAGGTCGGGATTTCCAATTCCGGTTCGGGCCAGATGCTGCCGCTGCCGATGAATGAATTCCTCCAGCAATCGTTGCAACAGAATTGCGGCGTGCGGGTGAATTTCGATGTGGTGGAATGGAACACGCTGCTGGCCGCACTCCGCTTCCCGCCGGATCAGCCGGCCTGGCTTGGCGCGGATGCGGTAAATATCAGCCTTTATTCGTCTGATGCCTCGGCCTTCGCGCGTTGGTTCCTGTCTTCCAATTTCGCGCCGCGCGGTTCGAATAATGGCCATTGGAAGGATGATCAATTTGATGCCGCCTTCGCTGAATTGGAACGCGAACGCGATCCGGCGAAGATTGCCCAATTGCTGGCAACTGCCCATGCGCGGCTGGTGGATAATCCCCCCTGGCTTTGGATTGTGCATGATCTGAACCCCCGCGCCATGAGCCGGCGCGTGACGGGCTTCACCTCGGCCCAATCCTGGTTCCAGGATCTCACGACGGTGGATTTGCGCTGAAATCCACAAGCCGAATGCGCTTGTGCTAAAGGAAAGGGGCGGCCCAAACCGCCCCTTTTTTCTTGCGAAAGTCGCTGCCCATGATCGCTGGCCTCGCCACGCTGCTTTGCTGCCAATTGATCGGGGAAGCATTGGCGCGCTGGCTTTCCCTGCCGGTCCCCGGCCCGGTGATCGGTATGGCCCTGCTGTTTGTGGCACTGCTGCTGCGCGGCGGGGAGGCACCGCGGGACCTTGCCCAAAGTGCCGATGGGCTTTTGGCCAATCTTGGCTTGTTGTTTGTGCCGGCGGGCGTTGGTGTGGTGCTCTATCTGCCGGTGCTGGCGCAGGATTGGGCGCCGCTATCGCTCGCGATCCTGGTCGGTACTTTGGCCGCGATTGGTGTCACCGGATTGCTGGCGCAAGCGCTGCTGAGGCGGCTTGACCCATGACTAACCTGGCCGAGATCTGGGTCTATCTGGCGCGCGAACCCCTCGCTGCGCTGACCGCCACCTTGCTTGCTTGGCTTGCCGCGCAAAGGCTGGCGCGGGCGGCGCGGTTTCATCCCATGGCCAACCCCGTACTTTTCGCTGTGGCGCTGCTGGCAGGGGGCTTGTTGCTCGCGCGCGTTGACTACCGCGCCTATTTTGAGGGGGCGCAATTCGTCCATTTCCTGCTGGGGCCGGCGACGGTCGCGCTTGCGGTGCCACTCGCGCGGCAATGGCGGCAGGTGAAGCGTTCTGCCCCCGCCGCGATTGCTTCGGTGATTGTGGGCGGTGTTTTCGCCGCTGCTGCTGGTGTTGCGCTTGCGCTTGCGTTTTCGGCGGCGCCGGAGGTCACCGCCTCACTCGCGCCGCGTTCTGTCACCACGCCGGTCGCCATGGGTGTCGCGGAACGGATTGGCGGCTTGCCATCACTCACCGCGGCGATTGTCATTTGCAGCGGCATTGTCGGTGCGGCGCTTGGGCCGGCCTTGCTCACGCTGCTCGGTGTGACGGATTGGCGCGCGCGCGGGCTTGCGATTGGCACGGCAGCGCATGGTATTGGCACGGCGCGGGCGATTTCGGTCAATGAGGTTGCGGGCGCCTTCAGCGGTTTGGCGATGGGGCTGAATGCACTCGCCACAGCGCTGTTATTGCCCTTGCTGTGGCGGCTATTTTTCGGGTGAATTTCAGGCGCTGAGCAGCCGTCGGCTCCAGACCATCAGGCCAAGCGTCGCAATCGCCGCGACAACGAATACCGCCGCATAGCCCGACATATGCAGAATGGTGCCGAACACCAGCGCGCCGATGCTCTGGCCAAAAAACAGCGCCATGGCGAAGGCCGCCACCGCCGTGCCGCGCGCTTCCGGCAACGCCTCGGTCGCGCGTGCCTGCAAGACGCCATGCAGCATGTAGAAGGCAAGGCCGAGCCAGAATTGCATTGCCGCGACCACCAGCCCATTCGGCGCAAAGGCCGTCCCCACCAACCCAGCGGCCAGCATCACCCCGCCCAAAGTCAGCAGGCGCTTTTCGCCAAAGCGCGCCACCAGGCTTTTCGCAAGCCGCGTATAGGTGAAGGCGCCAAGCCCAAAGCCAGCCACCACCAGCCCCGCCATGGCCGGCGAATAGCCGAAACGCTCGATCAATAGTGACCCCGTCAGCGGAAAAGCGCCACCAAACAGCGCAGCGCCATCAATAAAGGCGGCGACCATGAGCCGCTGCCCGGCGGGGCGTGAGAATAGCGTCAGATAGGGCCGGAAACTGCCGCGAAAACCGCGCCCTGCTTCGGTGGATTCGGCGCGCCAAAGCCCTGCCCCCAACCGCCGCCCCAGCAGGACCGAGACCACAAGTGCCAGCAGCGCCAGCACCAGGAAGGAAGCGCGCCAGCCGGCCAAATCTGCCAGCACGCCGGAAAGCGGCCCGACCAGCAATTGCGCCATCACCATGCCGGTCAGAAAGCGCCCGATGGTGGCCTGCCGCTCAGCATAGGGCACCGCATCACCAATCCAGGCGAGCGCCAAAGGAATCACCGCCCCCGCCAGCAAGCCCGTGAGGGTGCGCAGCGCCACCATGGCCGAAAGGTCCCAAGCGAGGGTGCAGGCCGCAAGCCCGAAGCCATAAAGCAGCAAGGCAAACCAGGCGACGCGGAGCTTGCCATAGCGATCACCAAGCGGCCCGATCACCAGCTGCCCCGCGCCATAGGCAATCGAAAATCCAGCCAGCACCGGCGCAGCACCGGCCACGGTCACGCCGAAATCCGAAGCCAATAAAGGCAGCAGCGGATCAAGCATGCGAATGCCGCCCCCGGTCGCGAAAGCGGCCAGGGCCAAAAGCGGCAGGATGGAAAGATCGGTCTTCAAGCCCCCGGAATGGGCGCCGGGGGCTTGGGGGTCAAGTCAGCAGCGTCGCGTCAAATCGCACGCGCGGCCCGCAGCGCGGCGATTTCCTCGGCAGTGAAGCCAAACTCGCCCAGAACCTGATCAGTATGTTCGCCCCGTTCCGGGGTTGGGTTGCGCGCGCAGGCAACGCCTGCAATCTGCATCGGCGCGCGCACCAGGGCGATTTCACCAAGGGCGGGATGGGCCACCGGCATCGCCATGCCCAGATGCTTCACCTGCGTATCGGCGAAAACCTGATCCATGGTGTAGACCGGGCCGCTCGGAACGCCCGCCTTGTTCAGCCCTTCCACCCAATCGGCGGTGGTTTTTTCAATCAGGCGCGATTGCAGCAGCGCATTGGTCTTGTCGCGATTGGCGTGGCGCGATTTGTCGGTGGCGAAGGCAGGGTCCTTGGCTTCTTCGGTAATGCCGAGTGTGGCCACAATCCGATCCCACATTTGCTGCCCGCCGCCGGCCAGGTTCATCAGCCCATCCTTGGTGCGGAACAGGCCGGTGGGGGTCGTGGTCGGGTGGTCATTGCCAGCCTGGCCGGGGATATCGCCCTTCATGGTCCAGCGGGTCGCCTGGAAATCCATCATGGCAATCATGGCTTCCAGCAGGCTGGTATGCACCCAGCGCCCCTTGCCTGTTGTCTCGCGCTCCAGCAGCGCCACCAGAATGCCGATCGCGGTATAAAGCCCTGCCGTCAGGTCCGCGACAGGAATGCCCGCGCGCACCGGGCCCTGGCCGGGCATGCCGGTCACGCTCATGATGCCACCCATGCCTTGCGCAATCTGGTCAAAGCCGGGCCGCTTGGCATAGGGCCCATCCTGCCCGAAGCCGGAAATCGAGCCCAGCACAATGCGCGGGTTCACCGCTGAAAGCGCGGCGAAATCAATCCCCAAGCGCTCCTTCACATCCGGGCGATAATTTTCCACGACAACATCGGCCTTGGCGACCAGGCGATGGAAGGCTGCCAAGCCTTCAGGCGCCTTCAAATTCAGCGTCATGCCGCGCTTGTTGCGGTGGGTGTTTTGGAAATCCGGCCCATGGCGCTCTCCGCCCATGCCCTTCCCCGTATCAACCTCATCGGTTGCTTCCACCTTGATCACATTCGCCCCCCAATCAGCGAGCTGGCGCACGCAGGTAGGGCCGGAACGGACGCGGGTCAGGTCAAGCACGGTGAAGCGGGAAAGCGGCATCATGGCGGTGTCTCCGTCGGAATTCGGCACCTTGTTGGCATTCTGTCTGGCCCTCGACAAGGGAGCGGGTTGACGCGCCAGCACCGCGCGTTACCCATGCGCATCCCAAAGTCGAGGAACCCGACCATGAGCGAAGACCTGCTGCACGAAACCCGCGAAGGCGGCATTGCTTGGACCACCTTCAACCGCCCGCAAGCGCGCAATGCCATGACCTTCGCCATGTATGCGCGGCTTGCCGAATTGGCCGATGAAATCAGCGCCGATCCCGCTATCCGCGTATGGGTCATCATGGGCGCGGGCGGCAAGGCTTTCGCTTCCGGCACCGATATCTCGCAATTCCGTGAATTCCGCACCGCCGAAGACGCGCTAAATTACGAAGCGCGCATTGATAAGGTGCTGGGCGCGCTGGAGAGCTGCACAAAGCCTGTGATCGCGGCCATTACCGGCGCCTGCACCGGCGGCGGGCTCGGCATTGCCGGCTGCTGCGATATCCGCATTGCTGATAACGGTGCCCGCTTCGGCCTGCCGATTGCAAAGACGCTCGGCAATATCCTCAACATGCATAACTTCGCCCGCTTTTACGCGCTGGTTGGCCCCGCCGCGGTGACGGAAATGATCATGACCGCGCGGCTGTTTTCCGCCGATGAGGCGAAACATATCGGCCTGATTTCCGAAATGCTGGAAACACCTGATGATGTGTCGGCGCGTGCCATGGAATTGGCCACCAATATCTCCGGCCTCGCGCCGCTGACGCTGCGCGCCACCAAGGAAGCGATCCGTCGGCTTCGCAAGGCAACCAGTGAAGTTGAGGGTGATGACCTGGTGACCATGTGCTTCACCAGCGCCGATTTCCAGGAAGGGGTCAGCGCCTTCCTGAACAAGCGCGCCCCGCAATTCACCGGGCGGTAGTTGCAACAAGCCGGGAGGAAACAATGAAAAACAACATCACGCGCCGAAGCCTCGGCGCGCTTGCGCTTGCGGGCGTATTGCCCGCGACGGTCAACGCGCAGCAGGATTACCCTTCGCGTGCCATAACGCTGCTGGTGGGCTTCGCGCCTGGCGGCGGCACCGATATCATTTCTCGCTTCCTGCAACCTTTTTTGCAGGATGAATTCCGTCAGACGATTGCGGTGGAAAATCGCCCCGGCGCTTCGGGCACGCTTGCGGTCACCGCCTTGTCGCGCGCGCGGCCTGATGGCTACACGATGCTGATGACCACCATCAGCGCTTCCGCCGTGGTGCCGCCGCTGATGAACCCGCCGCCTTTCGATATCTACCGCGAGCAGGTGGCGGTGGTGCATGCCGCGACCGTGCCGCTTGTCGCGGTGGTGCCGGCCAATGGGCCATCGGCTACCATGCGGGATTTGATTGAACGCGCGCGACGTGAACCGGGCGTGTTGAATTACTCATCATCGGGCGTTGCCACACAACAACATTTGGCGGCGGAATTGCTTTCCTCAGCCGCTGGCGTGCGCATGACGCATGTGCCCTTCCGTGGCACAGGACAGGCAGTGAATGAAATCCTGGCCGGGCGCATAGACCTCGCGATTGATACGCTGCCCACCTATCTGCCGCATATCCGCGCGGGCCGTGTGCGCGCGCTGGCGGTAACGCTGCCGCAGCGCGTAGAATGGCTGCCCGATGTACCCACCGTGGCGGAGCTTGGCTTTCCCGGTTTTGACGCCAATGTTTGGTATATGCTGATGGGCCCGCCCGGCCTGCCGGCGCCGATTGCTGAACGGTGGGTGGCGGCAGTGAACAAGGCTTTCGCTGATCCCACCATCCGCCAGCGGGTGCGTGATGCAGGCTTTCTGATCGGCGGCGGCAGCCAGGCTGATGCCGCAGCGATGCTGAAGAACGATGCCGAGCGTTACGCCGCCCTGGTGCGCGGCGCGAATATCAAACTGGACTAATCAGCCGGTTGAGGTAATCGCCGGGGCAAGCGCGGCTGATTTCGCTGAAGGGTGGGATGGGTTGCGAAAGCGCAGCTCCCCACCCGCCACGGCGTCCGGTGGCGCCAGGCCGAAAAGCTCGGCGCGTGAAGAACAGGCAGCTGCCACTACGCGCCGCGCCCCGTGGCCGGCCAGAAAGCGCCGCACGGCACCTTCAAGCGCTAATTCATCACGCAGGCTTCGCCATTCCGCGCGGTCCATATCCTCGATAAAAACCGAAACAATGCCGGGCTTGGCGCCCGATAGCCGCGCTGCCGCCGCATTCGACATACGCGTTGCCACCGCGTCCGAGATACTGTTTTCCTGACCGGCGCGCGCCGCCAGCACAAAGACTGATCCGCCGGCGGGATCGCCGGTTACGGCCAAATGCGCCTCTGGCCCGAATTGCTGACGGAGCCGCCCGGGCAGGGGATCCGCCTGCGCGCCGGCCAGCACCAGCGGGTCAAGCTTCAGCACCGCATCGGCGCTGCTATCCTGGCGCTTTTCCGCGGCCAACATCGCCATGATGCGCCTTTGCAATTCCGCTGCCTTGTCCGGGCCGGAAAGCCCATCTGGCAGCGTCATGCGCAGCACATATCGGCCGGGATGCGCGGCCAGCCAGGTTTGCAATTCGGGATTGACGCTATCCATCAGCGCATACCAATGGCCGCGCTGCACCGGGCGGCCTTCCTCGGCTGAAATCGTCTCACACACCACTTCCGCAGCGGCACCACCGCGGCTGATGGTCAGATCATGCGCGCTGCCTTCCGCCAAACCCGTGAAGCGCACCTCAAAACCCTGGGCGCGATAAAGCGCCGCTGAGCGAAGCAGATGGAACAGCGGGGTCAGCGTGGCCTCGCCGGAAAGCCTGTTGGCGATGGCGGCACGCAGCCTTTCGCGGCGCACTTCGGGCAAGCCTTTCGCCAGCCGCACTGCCTCTGCCGCGAAGCCGAGCGCTCGGCGCTCCGCGCTGCCCTGTGCCGTACCGCGCGCGGCGCGTGCCAACGCAAACTCCAAAGCATGGCGATGTTGCGTTGCGCGGCCAAGAAAAGCGCCTGCCTGCGCGCGACGGCCCAGATCAGCGAGCCGCGCTGCCCATAGATCAGCCCCTACAAGCCGGAGGAAATCCGGCACAGCTTTACGGTCATTGGCGGTTTCGGCAAGCGGCATGGCAAGCACCCTTGGTGCGCAAAGCCTGAAATTCGGCTCTACGGTGAAACGCGTTTGCGCCTGATCCGCGTGGGTGGCATCACCGAAGCGGTTGATCAGTCGCTTGAACAAAGTCGTGGTTTGATCCATGAAACCGGATCGCACCCAGACCAAGCCAAGCCAACCTCGGGTCGTGTCAGCGCAAGCGCTGAGCATGCGGTCTTGATGCCGATACGGCTTAGATACCCCGTCACCCCCGGGGGGCGTCAAGCGGTTAGAGTGTTTTCAGGCGAAATGGGATCACTCGGCGCCCCTTTGCGCCGCCTTTTAGGCACATCTGAAGCGGCTCGCCAGATATATCGGCCAGTGCGTGATCCCTGGCGCCAGAAACTACGCCATGGGCCACGCGCAACGGCAGTGGTCAGCCTACCATTGTTTCCAAATAGGTCGCTGCGGAAAGACTTGCCGGGAATGAGAATAGTAGTGATTTCGATGCTGACTGTGCGGTTCGAAGGCGCGGTAGCCGTGGCGATAGGGCCGATACGCATGGCCGCCATAGGGTGATGGGCCATAGCTTCCGTAACCATGGGAATAAGCCGGGCTGCAATGACCGCCACCGGCAAGGCAGCCACCCAGCGTCAGTAACATGAGCAGCATGGCCATGGGCAAGGTGATGAGGCGCATCTGAAACCCCCGTTGATCCATTCAGATCGAGGGGATGCAACCACGCCGCCAAGTTCGCCGTCGGGCAGGATCAGGGTGTTTTTATGGCGCGCGCATACTCAGCGCTGCAATTCAACGGAGCAAAGCCGATTGAAATCGCGATCATCCAGCATCCAATCCTGTGTGCCGGTCAAGCGAGCCTCACTATCCGGGCCAAGCCGCCCTTCATAGCGCGCGCGAAAATGAAAGCCGCGCCCGGAAGCCCCGCCTTGCAGCACCAGCGCGCCATCGGCGCCAACGCGCCCTTCGCCACGTTCCCAAGCGCCAGTGCGTGCGCCCGAAGCCGAGAGCACGGGACGTTCATATTTCGCGACCGCCCCATCCACCCTTACCGTGAAGGGGGCAATCAGCGGTGCTTGGGTAATGCCCTCAACCGCGTCGCAGATGAGCCTGCCTTGCCAAACGCCCTGAAAACCCTGCGCCGCCAGCGGGCTGGCAGCGCAAAGCAGAACGGTAAGGCACGGAAATCGGATCACTGATCCGCGTAGCAATGGGTCTCGGCCCCGCCACCCGGATGGGTCACGGCACCAAGATAGGCCGGGCCCACAAGCTGCGCGTATTTCCAGAGCACGCCGGAATTGTAATCGGTCTTGCGCGGCTTCCATTCGGCGCGGCGTTTGGCCAATTCCTCATCCGAAAGCGCCACATCAATCGTGCCCTTGCCGGCATCAATGATGATCTTGTCGCCATCACGCAGCAGTGCAATCGGGCCGCCCACCGCCGCTTCCGGCCCAACATGGCCAATGCAGAAGCCGCGCGTGGCCCCGGAAAAACGCCCATCGGTGATCAGCGCCACCTTATCCCCCATGCCCTGACCATAAATGGCCGAGGTGGTGGAGAGCATTTCCCGCATGCCAGGCCCACCCTTCGGGCCTTCATAGCGCACGATGATGACATCGCCCGGCTTATAGGCGCGCATTTCAACCGCCTTGAAGGCATCTTCTTCGCAGTCAAAGCAAAGCGCGGTGCCTTCGAAACGCAGCTTTTCCATGCCAGCGATTTTCACAATGGCACCCTCGGGCGCCAGATTGCCATGCAAGGAGACAACGCCGCCAATCGGGCTGATCGGATCGGAACAGGGGCGCACCACATCCTGATCCTTCGGCACGATTACTTCGCGGTGATTTTCCGCAATGGTCTTGCCGGTGACGGTCATGCAATCGCCCTTCACATAGCCGCCATCAATCAGCGCCTTTATGATGATGGGCACGCCGCCAATGCGATGCACATCCGCCGCAACATAGCGCCCGCCGGGCTTCAAATCGGCGATATGCGGGGTCTTGCGCATAATCTCGGCCACATCCTGCAACGTGAAGCGGATGCCGGCTTCATGCGCCATGGCGGGCAGATGCAGCGCGGCATTGGTCGAACCGCCGGTGGCACCCACAATCGCCGCCGCGTTATGCAGGGAATCAAGGGTCACGATATCGCGCGGGCGGATATTGCGGCGGATCAGTTTCACCACGGCCTTGCCCGATTCCACTGCCCAACGATCACGATCTTCATCCGGCGCTGGCGCGCCAGCCGAAAACGGCAGCGCGAGGCCAATCATTTCCGAAACGCAGGCCATGGTATTGGCGGTGAATTGGCCGCCGCAAGCGCCTGCACCTGGGCAGGCATGGCGTTCCAGCTCATCCAATTCTTCATCGGACATATTGCCGGCGGCATGCTTACCCACCGCTTCAAACACATCCAGCACGGTCACATCATGGCCATGATGCTTGCCCGGCATGATGGACCCGCCATACATGAAGACAGAAGGCACATTCAGTCGGATCATGGACATCATGACGCCGGGCAAGGACTTGTCGCAGCCCGCAATGCCGACCAAAGCATCATAGCAATGCCCGCGCATCGTGAGTTCAATGGAATCCGCAATGGTATCGCGTGACGCGAGCGAGGATTTCATGGATTGATGGCCCATCGCAATGCCATCGGTCACCGTGATGGTAGTGAATTCGCGCGGCGTCGCGCCGGCTTCCTTCACGCCAATCTTGGCCGCCTGCGCCTGACGCGACAGAGCGATATTGCAGGGTGCCGCTTCATTCCAGCAGGAAGCGACGCCGACTAGCGGCTGCGCGATTTCCTCGGACGTCAATTCCATCGCGTAGTAATAGGAACGGTGCGGCGCGCGCTCCGGTCCCATGGTGGTGTGCCGGCTCGGCAGTCTTGATTTGTCCCATTTTGTCATCGTCAGTTTCCTCCTGCAAAATTGACCTACGCCATCATCCGATGGCGTATAGAAAACCCACACTGATCGCGAGCCCGATCAAGGCCGCGATGAATTGCGCCACCGCGCGGCTCAGCGGCGCACCACCCACATTCAACCGCGCCAAGCCATTCGTCAGCACCATCGTCACACCCACAAATAGCGTGATGGCGGCGAATAGGTTGAGCGTGCTTCCTTCAAACATGCCCTACCCAGCAATCCGCGCCAATGCGGCATCAAGCCGCGCGATTTCCGCCTGCCAGGCGGCAAGCCTTTCGCGGTTTTCTTCCACAATTTCGACCGGCGCGCGGGAGACGAAAGCCTCACTGCCGAGCTTGGCTTCAACCTTTTGCACTTCGCCTTCAATGCGCGTGCGTTCCTTGGCAAGGCGGGCGCGTTCCGCGGCGAAGTCAATCACATCACCGACTCGGAGATAGATGGTCAGACCAGGACCCGGCACTTGCACCATGCCCAGAGATTTCACGACCTCAGCATTAACCTGTTCTCCTGTAACTTTTGCAGAATTGCCGAAATTCTCCTGAAAAAGTCCAGAGACCCGCGCCATGCGCCTAATGGCCTCTCTATTTCTATCCAGCCAAACTGGCACAATCTGATCTGGGGTGTGCGTCATGGACCAAATCAAGAATGGTCGGCTTGAGTCAATGATGAATGAGGCCTGCAGTTCTGCGCTTGGAGGTATGTTCAACTCAGACCGAACGGTACGGATTGCGGAAATCACTTCCACCAACCAATCCAGTTCTTCGCGAGGATTCCCCCCTCCGCTATCGTTATTGTGTTGAGGCCATTCAGAGCGGATCAGACTACCCTCTGGACCATAATCCAAGCGATGCCAGAGTTCCTCGGTAATGAAGGGCATGACGGGATGCAGCATCGCAAGGGTCATACCAAATACGTGCGCAGCAACGCCCTTTACCTCGCTCTTTTCGGCGCCATCCGGGCCGTTCAGGACGGGCTTGGCGAATTCGAGAAACCAGTCACAGAAGAAATTCCAAGTGAAACGATAAACAGCGCGCGCATAATCATCAAAGCGGAAGCCTTCCAAAGCTGTATTGGCTTCGGCCAGCGCCGTATTGCTCACATCCAAAATCCAGCGGGAAAGTGGCAGCCGCGCAGAGGCAGGATCAAACCCCGCCACCGGCGCAATGCCGTTCATTTCACAAAACCGCGCCGCATTCCAGATTTTTGTCGCGAAGGACCGATAGCTTTCCACCCGCTGCCGGCCGAGCTTGATGTCGCGTCCCGGTGAGGCCAAGGCACAGAGCGTGAAGCGCATCGCATCCGCGCCATAGGCATCCAGCAATTCCAGGGGATCAATGCCGTTGCCGCGCGATTTGGACATTTTCTGCCCTTTTTCATCGCGCACCAAGCCATGGATGCAAACGGTCTTGAAGGGAACCCGCCCATCCATGAAATGAATGCCCATCATCATCATCCGGGCGACCCAGAAGAAGATGATATCCGAGCCTGTTACTAACACATCGCCGGGATAGTATTTCTGAAGCTCCGGCGTTTTTTTCGGCCAGCCAATGGTGGAAAAGGGCCAAAGCGCGCTGGAAAACCAGGTATCCAACACATCCTCATCACGCGTCAGCGCCACCGCATGCCCGAATTTCGCGCGCGCCACCGCTTGGGCTTCTTCTTCGGTATGGGCGACAAAAACCTCACCATCCGGCGCATACCAGGCAGGGATTTGATGGCCCCACCAAAGCTGGCGGGAAATGCACCAGGGCTGGATGTCGCGCATCCAGGCAAAGAAGGTATTTTCGAATTGTTTTGGGGAAAACACGGTCTGGCCGGATTCCACCGCGCGAATGGCCGGTCCCGCCAAAGTTTTGGCATCCACATACCATTGTATCGTCAGGCGCGGTTCAATCGGCACCGCTGAACGCTCACTATGCGGGACCATATGGGTATGGGGTTCGATCTTCTCGACCAGCTCCATTTCTTCGAGCCGCGCCACAATCGCCTTGCGCGCCGCGAAGCGATCCTGCCCGGCCAGCCCGCGCACGAAATCATGATCCGCAATGCCATCAGCGGCGGCGAAATGCGCGCTGATTTCTTCCAGCATCACACGCCCTTCGGCATCCAGCACGGATGGCATGGGCAGGTCATGGCGCCGCCCGACCTCAAAATCATTGAAGTCATGCGCGGGCGTAATCTTCACAGCGCCCGAGCCCTTTTCGGGATCGGAATATTCATCCGCCACCACGGGAATGGCGCGGCCCAATAGCGGCAGGATTATGCGCTTGCCGATCAAATCCTTGAAGCGCGCATCATCGGGATGCACGGCAACGGCCGTATCACCCAGCATGGTCTCTGGCCGCGTGGTCGCCACCACCAGGAAGCGCCCCGGCGCGCCTTCCACCGGGTAGCGCAAATACCAAAGACTGCCCTTCACTTCCTTGCTTTCGACTTCCAAATCGGAAATCGCGGTCAGGAATTTCGGGTCCCAATTCACCAATCGCTTGTCACGATAGATGAGGCCTTGGGCGTGCAGCGTCACGAATACCTCGCGCACCGCCGCTGAAAGCCCCTCATCCATCGTGAAGCGCTCACGCGGCCAATCGAGCGACGCACCAAGCCGGCGCAATTGCCGCGTGATGGTGCCGCCCGATTCCGCCTTCCACTCCCAAACGCGCTTCAGGAAAGCCTCGCGCCCCATGCTGCGGCGGTCTGGCTGTTTTTGTTCGGCCAGCAGGCGCTCCACGACGATTTGCGTCGCAATGCCGGCATGGTCCGTGCCGGGCTGCCACAGGGCATCGCGCCCCTGCATGCGCCGCCAGCGGATCAACACATCCTGCAAGGTATTATCCAGCGCATGGCCGATATGCAGGCTGCCCGTCACATTCGGCGGCGGGATCATGATGGTGAAGGGGCGTGCTGTGCTTTCCGGACGGGCGGAAAAAGCGCCTGACGCTTCCCAGCCTTCATAGAGGCGGGGTTCAATCGCGGCGGGGTCAAAAACCTTGTCGAGCATGCTGCTTCCCTTCCCCGCCCCGGGACGTTACGTCAAGGGCAGGCGCGTGTTCTAAGTCACAACGCGCTGCAAAAGACCAAAGCTTCGGGAAGCCGCCATGTTCCATCGTCGCGCCGTGATCGCCAGCCTGTCCGGGTTTTGCCTGGCCGCCCCGGCCATCGCCCAGGAGCCAGCTTGGCCCAGCGGGCCTGTCCGCATCATCGCCCCTTTCCCGCCTGGCGGCAGCGTGGACACCATCACGCGCTTGCTCCAGCCACGGTTGGCGGCGGAGCTTGGCGTGCCGGTCGTGGTGGAAAACCGCCCCGGTGCCTCCGGCGCTTTGGGCACCCAGGCTGCGGCGCGCGCGACAGCCGATGGCAATAGCTGGGTGACGGTGTTCGATACCCATGCGGTGAACCCCTTTCTGATCCCCAATCTGGGCTTTGATACGGAACGGGATTTCGCGCCAATCATGCTGATTGGCACCGCGCCTATGATCATCACCACGCATAACTCTCGCCCCTGGCAGAATTTGCGGGAAGTGATCGTGGCAGCCAAGGAAAAGCCGGATACGCTGACCTATGGGTCCATCGGCAATGGCAGCCTTTCGCATTTGACCATGACACTGATGCAGAAGGCCGGTGATTTCCGCGTGGTGCATGTGCCCTATCGCGGCGGCGGGCCGATGAGTGCCGCAGCCGCTGCCGGCGAATTGGATATGCCCATGGCGACCAATGCCGGTCTTGGCGGTCAGGTGGGGCGCACGCTCCGCCCGCTCGCGCAAACTGGCGCCAAGCGGTCAGCGCTATTTCCTGATTTACCCACGGTGGCGGAACAGGGCCTGGCCGGCATTGATGCGCTCGCTTGGTGGGGGCTGCTGGCGCCGGCGCGGGTGCCGGAGGCGATCCAGCGGCGCTTTCACGCGGCCCTGGTCAAAGCGCTGGCGGAACCCGAGTTACGCGCGCGGCTGACCGGGCCTTTGGGCATTGATGTGGTTGGCTCCACGCCCGAGGAATTCGGCGCCTTCTTGAAGGCACAAATGGCGCTTTGGGGCCGTGTTGTGCGGGAAAACAACATCAGATCGGAATAGGCTGGCCAATTACGGCAAGCCGCGATTCACAACCCTTTCGATCTCCGCACGCACCAGTCGTTCCACCAGGGGCGGCAAATGATTATCCAGCCATTCCTTCAAGACAGGGCGCAATTCCTCGCGCACCAAATCCTCAATGGTTGGGCCACCACGATGCACCTGGGCACTGCGCTCATTGCTCACGGCACGCAGCAGTGATCCAACCGATGCCGCCGCCGCCGCCGCCGCCGCCGGGGCGATAAGGTCAGAAGCGCTTTCCATGTTCATCACCGGTGCCGGGGCAGGTTCTGGCATCTCGGGCTTGCTGGCGTGCAAAGCGGCCGGGATCGGCGGTGCTGCCATCATATCTGGGGTCAGTTCAATGGGTTCCGGCGCGGGCTTTGCCGGCGCTGGCGGGCGTTCCATAACCGGTGCGGCAGCAGGCGCTGCCACTGGTGGGGCTGGTGCGCGATCCTGGGCCGTTGGGGTAGGCGCCGGCGCTGGCGCCTTCGCTTCAGGTGCCGCAGGCTCTGGTTCGTCAGCCGCCTGCGGAGCAACCGCCTCATCTTCGTTCAAAATACGGCGGATGGACGCCAGGATATCATCCATGGATTGATCCTGCCCCCCGGCGGGGGACGGGGCGGTACCGCTCATGGTGTTCCTCTTGCTGGCGCCTGAGGCGCGGTCTGGGTAGTGGCGGCTGATGGGCGGGCCGCCACATCACTATAATCGCCAGTTCCCACCCAAAGGTTACGAACGGCCTGATGGTAAGCCTTTGGATCATAAAGCTGGACAGACAGGCCCAGGTCCTGCGCCGTCAGGCGACCAATCGTGGCGGTCAGCGAATAGGAAGCATTAACCAGCGTGGCCAACGCCTGAACCAGGCTGACGCGCGCATTGAGCAATTCCTGTTCGGCATTCAGCACATCCAGCGTGGTGCGGCTGCCCACAACCGCTTCCCGCTGCACGCCATCCAGCGCAATTTCCTGGGCGCGGATCTGGGCGCGCACGCTTTCCACCTGGGCGCGGGCGGTGCGCAGCGTCTCCCAGGCTTGCGCCGCCTGCTGGCCGGCCAGCCGCCGCGCATCTTCAACCAATTGGCGCTGCTGCTGCGCCTGCTGGCGCGCCTGCCGCACTGCGGCGTGTTCAGCCCCGCCCTGATAAAGCGGCACGGAAAGATTGGCGGTGACTTGCGAACCGGTCTGCCTTGTGCCGCGTCCTGTATTGTTATCCAGCCGGAAAGTCTGACCCTGAACACTGACGGAGGGCAAAAGCGCGCCGAATTGCAGATCAACATTCTCGATCGCCGCGGCCTCATCAAACATGGCGGCGATGACGGTGGGGTTATTGGTACTAGCCTTTTGCACCGCTTCCTGGGCGGAACGAACCGGCGCGATCAAGGGTTGCGGCGGTGCCACATTATTGGGCACCATGCCAATCAGGCGCTGGAAAACCGCGCGAGAGGATTGCCGATTGCCGTCTGCCTGTTCCAGTGACGCCCGGGCACCAGCCAAGCGTGATTCTGCCTGCGCCACATCGGTGCGCGTGATTTCACCAACACGGAAGCGTTCATTCGTGGCTTGCAACTGCCGTGCAAGGACCTGAACATTGTTGGTATTGAGGCGCACCACTTCGGTATCGCGAATCACGGCAACGTAAGACGCCACGGAATCCAACAATACCTGCTGTTCGGTCGCAATTAGGCGCGAACGCTGGCCGTAAATCTGGTTCTCGGCGCGCCTGGTGCCAGCCACGGTCCGGCCACCACGATAAATCGGCTGCGTCACGGCCCCGGTCAGATTGCCCGTATTGCGATCAACATCCGTGAAGCGGGAATAGGGGCCGTTGGCGCCATCCACTCGCGACCGCGCCGTAGCATCCGTGTAGCCGCCGGCACCAGAGAAAGTCACACTCGGCCGCCAGCCCGCCAGGGCCTGGGGTAGGTTTTCATCAACGGCACGCAGTTGCGCCCGCGCAGCAAGCAGCGTTGGATTATTGGCATAAGCAGCCGCCAGGGCTTCCTGAAGGGATTGCGCCATTGCCCCAGCAAGCGGCACCAAGGCAAGCGCCGCCGACAGAAAAAGCGAAGCACGAAAGCTTTTCATCAAGTGCAACCCCCACTCCCTGGTAAAACGACCAGGGCAAGTTCCGCAACAAAATACGTGGAACCAATCCCCAGCAAGGTTACAGCATGCAAGGGCGGTTGCGCCAGCCCAGAGCCAATTACAACCAAAGCATCCTCAAAAAGCGAAACTGGGATTCCGCTGAAAGGCCGGAAGGGGCGCGGCATGGGCCTCAAAGGCAGTACGCGGTGTGAAGCTGCCGCCGATATGGCGCACCAGCGTGGCGCGCGCCGGTGGCCCACCCGCCGTGACCAGCGCTACCAAACGCCCGCCTTCAGCCAGCAGGGTTTCGATCGGGCGCGGAATGGCAGCAATGCCCCCTTCAATCACGATCACGTCAAATGGCCCAAGCCCTGGGGGCGGCTGAGAGGGGTCTTCACACAAAAGCCGCACTGAGACATCTGGCAGGTAGCGGGTCAGATTGCCCTGCGCCAAGCCATGCAGGTCCCGATCATCCTCAAGCGCGGTAACACTACCCCCCATCGCGGCCAGAACGGCAGCGCCGTAGCCGCAACCCGCCCCCAAAACCAGGGTGCGATCCCCGCGGCGCATCTCCGCCAATTGAAACAGCCGCGCCATCACCATGGGTTGCATCAGGCAACGCCCGCCCGGCAGGGGCACATCCGCATCCGCATAGGCGCGGGGCGCAAGCGGGGCCGGCAAAAATGCCTCCCGCGGCAAATCGCCAAAGGCCGCCAGAAGGCGCGGATCCTGCACCTGGTTGGGCCGCAATTGGCCATCCACCATGAACCGCCGAGCGCGTGCGAAATCCATCATGCCGATCCTTCAACCATGTAGCCTCACTTATAGGTGGCAGACCCCCACCCCGCCAAGCGGGCGCTTGACCCAAAGCCGGCCCGGCCCGATAGAGGCTTTGGATGGTCCGGTGGCCGAGTGGTCAGGCAAGGGTCTGCAAAACCCTCTACAGCGGTTCGATTCCGCTCCGGACCTCCAGGGCGCTTTTTTGTGAAGCCGCAGGGCTTTGACATAAGGCGCCGCGCTGCTATTAGGCGCGCCGGCTCCTGTTCCCCGATAGCTCAGCTGGTAGAGCGCGGGACTGTTAATCCCTAGGTCGTTGGTTCGAGTCCAACTCGGGGAGCCATTCTTCTCAATGACTTAGCGTAAGTGGGATGCTTGCTTAGTGGCAATTTGCCCGCTCCTGGTGCCACTATGGTGCCAAATTTAGCCCGCTGAGTCAGCCGCGAAAATTGCTCGACCTGTGGGAATATCTGTAAGGGCGGAGTGTCCGTCGTCAAATCATTTGAGACTGCTTTGCGCGCTGGCTAACGGAGTATTTGGCCCATCTGTGGTTGAGGTTAAGCTGCCTTTTGGTGATGCATCAAGCGGCGCTGCTGGATGGTTCTGCGCTTGATGCGCTCGCGCTCCAGCAGAATGGTCTGCCCCCTGCCGAAATAGACATCCGCCGTTTCCGGCGCCAGCGCCTCTTGGACCAGACTGGCGAATTGATTAAGTGGAAGATCTCCGGCTCCTCGCAACTCAAACTAGAGCGAAATTGAGCCGAATGGTCGGCGTGTCGGCGATCAGCTTGGTCACAAATGATCTGACGACGGACAAGCAAATTGTCTCTTTCCAACACACAAAAAATTCCCGCTTCGAAGGTTACAGTGCGGTGCCCGTATGCGAAACCGCAGTCTTTCTTGGGGCAGCAAAAATACTCTTGACTCTCGGGGGTCTCTTTCGGTAGCCCAGTCCCATGAACGCGTCGGAAACACCCTCCCAGAACTTGCGCTCAGCTTTTCGCGCTGAGGTGCTCTCGCGTTCGATATCGATATCCGCGCAACGCACATGACGGCTGCCCGCTAGGGCCTCCGTCGTTCACGTTTCTCTTTTTTTCGCTGGGTCTGGAATACGCCCGGCTTCAAAAATTGCGGTTATCGAAATGAAGTCAAAACCCCAGCGGTCTGTCAAGTCCGCGTCTACGCGGGCGTCCGCAGACATCGTGCGCACGCCTTCGGTTTATCAACGCGGAGAACCAGACGAAGCCTCCCACAGCGTCCCACGAACCGACTCGGCGTTGGGCGACGCCTTAGCGCGACGCATCCTGGCCGCAGAGCCCGAATTGGTAGAAAAGTTACGCAGCGGGTTCGCCGCTGTGGTTATCGCTGTGCCAAACGCAGACATGGTTCTGCCTCTGGGTGATGGTCTGCGGCGCGCAGTTTTCGCAGACTGCCCAAACACAGACGCAGCCGATAGGTGGGTTCCATACTTTCGCGACGGGCGACTACGAACTGATCGTGCGGATCACGGAAATGAGGCGGTGAGGCACGCATTGGCAAGGGGTAATCCGATTGTGGGAATCAGCCCCGCACCAAAACGGCACCTGCCTGCGGATTTGTGCCGCATCGCAGAATATCGTCTGCATGCGCCTGCCATCAGCGCGGAGATCGTATCTGAGGTTGCAGTAGCCGTCACCGGGCGCGCTCCTGCGAAGCCGCTTGAGCACGAGATCGCTTGTCGGGTCTCGCAAGTGGATTTGGCGCTGGCGGTTCGGCGAGACGGTGACCCGAATGGCTTCATCGACCGTGTCCGAGACCTAGTGATGACACAGCCAACCGAGCCTACCCCAATGTTGGCTGAATTGTGCGGCATGGACAGCATCGTCGATTGGGGTCACGCACTGGCGCGGGATATTTCTCTGTATAAGCAGGGACGAATTTCATGGCGCGATGTTGACCGTGGAGTTCTTTTGTCAGGGCCGCCCGGCGTGGGCAAGACCACAGCTGCCCGAGCGGTTGCAGCGACCTGTGGCGTGCCTATTTTTCAGGGTAGCTTTGCGGTGTGGCAGGCAGCAGGAAGTCTCGACGCCATGCTGCGAGCCATGATCGAAACCTTCAATACAGCACGCCAGCATACACCCTGCATTGTTGTCGTGGATGAAGTAGATTCGGCCGGTGATCGGAGGAGTATGGAAGGCCGCAATGTGGGGTATGAAACCCAGGTTTTGAACGCATTCCTTGAGCAACTCGATGGTCTAGAGGGGCGCGAGGGCGTGGTAGTCATTGGCACAACAAACTACCCAGAGCGCGTTGACGCCGCACTGCGTCGCCCGGGGCGACTTGATAGAGAGATTTGGCTCGGTCTGCCGGAAGTCACGGGGCTCACAGGAATTCTAAGGTTCCATCTGGGTAGCGATCTCGCTGGGCAAGATCTTCGGCGTGCAGCCAATTTTGCGTGGGGGTCAAGCCCGGCCATGGCAGAACAGTTCGTGCGCGATGCACGGCGTCGCGCACGATTTGAAGATCGTCCGATGGTCGAGGCCGATCTGCTGTCTGCAATTCGGGCGGATCAGCCCACACTGCCTCCGGAAGTGAGGAAGCGGGTAGCGATCCACGAAGTCGGGCACGCCCTGGTAACAGCCCTCCACGAAAAGGGCGTCGTGCGGCGGGTTAGTTTGCTGGCTACGCAATATACGGGCGGCGATGTCATCGCAAAGGATCAACCATGTCTTACGCGCCAGGACATTGAAAAGCGAATGATGATTCTCCTGGCCGGACGCGCGGCAGAGGAGATTGTACTAGGTTGCCCATCCACATTGTCGGGGGGTGCCGAAGGAAGCGATTTGTACAAAGCCACTTCCGTAGCGTTAGCAGCGCTAATGTCGCAGGGCATGCGAAGGGGCGAGCGCAGCATGCTTTGGACGGGTCGCATTGAAGCTAGGCAAATCGCGAGCGCATTTTCCGCGGACGTTACTCTACAGAGTGAGGTGAACGAAATGCTGGAAACAGCGTACACTCGCGCTAAGCAGGCCATCAGTAGTAATCGCAAAGCATTCGATCGAATCTATAAGTTACTCGCGCAGAATGAGATTATCAACGGGGATGAGGTGGATTCCATTGTTGCGCGATGGCGGAGACGTTAAGGAGGAAACGGCTAGTGGCCTACTTTAATGAGGTTACGACTGTTCATTGGCATATCATTTGAACCTCATTGACGGCCTTACAACGGCATCACGGCAAGTGATGTTAGTGAGACGTTGAGAATGCCTATGACCGCCTCTGACTGCCGCGATTTGGTGCCAGGCCAGCGTCCACGACTACTCTTCGATAACGCGCCTGACTTCATCGCGGACGCCTTCATGCAGCAGCTGGCGCAGCAGGGCCTCCAACATGCCCTTGGTGCATCCGCCTATTCCCAGACCTAGAGGACGATCGAACGTATCCATCCGGGGAGCCCCACCTTCCTTTTCAGGTGAAGCCTGTGGGCTGCTGCTGGTTTGATGGACACGAAGATAAGATCGTGACCCATGAACCGGAGAGTGGATATGACGAGACGGAAGTTCAGCCGCGAGTTCAAGATTGAGGCGATCAGGTTGGTGACGGATCGGGGCGTGGCGGTTGCCCAGGCTGCCCGTGATCTGGATATCGCCGAGAGCGTGCTTCGACGCTGGATACGGGAATTAAGCGTGGCTCCCGCTGCCGCCTTTCCCGGGAACGGGCAGATGCGGGCCGATCAGGCTGAGATTGCCGCCTTGAAGAAAGAGGTCGTCCGGCTCCGGGCGGAGCGTGACATCCTGAAGAAAGCGGCGGCTTTTTTCGCGCGCGAGGCGATATGAGGTTCGCCTTCATTGTCAGACATCGACATAACTGGCCTGTCAGTTGGCTCTGCGAGGTGCTGGAGGTCTCGCGTTCCGGCTTCCACGCCTGGCTCAACCGCCCGACCAGCACCCGCGAGATCGACGACGCCAAGCTCGTCACAGCGATCGAGACGAGCTTCAAGGCTAGCGACCGGACCTATGGCGCGCGTCGCGTATGGCGGGATGTCCTTGAAGATGGCCTGGCCTGCGGGCTTCACCGGATCGAACGCCTGATGCGGATCAATGCCCTCAGAGCTCGCCCGAAGCGCCGTGCAAAGCCCAAGGACGATGGCGAAAGGTCGGTGATTGCTGACAACATCCTAGGCCGAGATTTCACGGCGGACCGGCCGAACCAGAAATGGCTGGCCGATTTCACTTACATCATATTCATCCGGTGAGTGCCACCTAGCTTTTCGTGTAGAGCCTCTGTCATCTGTTCTTATGAACGATCTTAAGGTCGCTCATAAGCACGGGGACGATGATGGGGCTTGAGATAATTTCTGGTGTTGAGCGACGCCGTCGCTGGTCTGCTGCGGATAAGCTTTGGATTGTGGCTGAGGCTGATGAGCCTGGCGCGAAGGTTGCGGAGGTTGCCCGTCGGCATGAGGTTAGCCGGAGTATTCTCTGGACCTGGCGCAAGCAGGCGCGCGCTGGTAGGCTAACAATGTCTGACCTGCCCGCTTTTCTGCCAGTAGTCGTTGACGCGGTAAGCGCTATGGATGCGCCGATTGCGGCGGCCAATGCGCCATCGGCGGCGCCCTTTGCCACCGAAGCGCCGCCGCCGCCTGATCAGCGGATGATTACCATCACGCTTGCGAATGGCACGCGGCTGGAAATCAGCGCAGCACTCAGCCTGCCAGCACTATCCTGCATCATTGGGGCGCTGCGCTGATGCTGGCTATTCCGCCCGGCATGCGTCCTGGCCCGTATCGCCGATATGCCGCAGCAGAGACTTCATGAATTGCTGCCTTGGAATTGGAAAAAGCAGCAAAACATGGCGCTCGGCACTGCGTGAAGATCAAAAAGATGTGGGACTCGGCGGATGGTTACCTTACATCTGGAGCGCGGAGGGCTGGCTCTACGTTGCCGCCGTGCTGGATCTCTTCTCCCGGCGTGCCGTCGACTGGACTTGTCGCATATTTATGCCGCTCCGATTACTCGTTTAGGCTGCCTGGCGTTCGAAGGCCAGGGGGCTTTTACCTCCCAAAGCTGAATGCCTTCGGCGCGGGTTATAGAAGCCGTTGATGT
>JBIJAH010000016.1:0-69281 GCA_044345845.1 Roseomonas sp. | reverse complement strand
AAAGCGCCGTAGCGGCAGCGCTGCGTGAAGCTGAGGAAGAAATTGGCCTGCATGCCGGCCTGCCGGAGATTGTCGGCGAATTGCCGCCGCTGTTGACCGGCACGGGTTATCTGGTGACGCCGGTTGTGGCGCTGCTGCGCCCGCCCTTTTCGCTGAACCCCCATCCGGGGGAGGTAGCGGAGACCTTCGAATATCCTCTGGCGCATGTGACCGACCCCGCCAAGCCGGAACGCCGGTCCCGCGAATTTCGGGGTGAGACGCGGGAATTCTGGGTCTGGCCGCATGATCGGCATTACATCTGGGGCGCGACCGCTTCCGTGCTGGTGACGCTTGCTTCCGTGCTGCGCGAAGGTTGAATGCTTGGCGCGTTTTGCAGCGCGGAATTAGGATAAGCGCGTGCCTTACCTAATCGAAGCCCTTCTGTTCCTGGCGCCCTTCGCGGCGTTTTTCATCTGGCGTCGGCTGAACCCAGGGCGGGAGCCTGGCACTGTATTGCTGGTGCTGGCTGGCTGCGGCGCGGCGCTGATGCTGGCCGGCGCGCTTGGGTATGGGCTGTCACGTGCCAGCGCGCCGGGATCGAAATATGTCCCCGCCCGCATTGACGGCACCGAAATCACGCCAGGGCATATGGAGCCGCGGCGATGAGCGAAACCGAACAGCGCCTTGAATCATTGCCGGATTTCCTGACCGCGCCCGCCACCGCCAAGGTGCTTGATGCCTTACCCGGTAGCCGCGCCGTGGGTGGCGCAGTGCGCGATGCGCTGGCCGGCCTGCCGGTCGCGGATATGGATGTCGCCGCGCCCTTCCCGCCTGAAGACATCATGGCGCGGTTGCTTGCCGCCGGCTGCAAGGTGTTTGAAACCGGCATCACACACGGCACAGTGACCGCAGTGTGGGAGCATCAACCGATTGAAGTGACGGCGCTGAGGCGCGATGTGCTGACCGATGGCCGCCACGCTGAAGTGGCCTGGACGACAGATTGGCGCGAAGATGCAGCGCGGCGCGATTTCACCATCAATGCCATGTCGCTTGGCGCGGATGGCGTGCTGCATGATTATTTCGGTGGCCGCGATGATTTGGCGCGCGGGCTGGTGCGTTTTGTGGGTGATCCCGAAACGCGTTTGGCCGAAGATCATCTGCGCCTGCTGCGCTTCTTTCGCTTCCATGCGCGCTACGGCAGAGGCGCGCCCGATGCAGCGGCGTTACAGGCGATACATTCGGCGATTCCTGGCCTTGCGCGACTTTCTGTTGAGCGCATCTGGATGGAAATCAAGCGCATCCTAATGGTGGCGGAACCCGTGCCGGCACTACGCCTGATGGCGGAGCTTGGCGTATTGCCAGCGATCCTGCCAGAATTTGCCGAACCTGACGTTGATTGTCTTGCGCGGTTGGTCGTGTTCGGTGCTCCAGCGGAACCGTTACTGCGGCTGGCGGCCTTGGGCGGTGCGACGCCGGGCTTGGCTGCGCGCTTGAAGCTTTCAAGCGCCGAGGCACGCGCGCTGCGCTTTTTGAACGAGGCGGAAATGCCAAGCGCCGAGATTGACGCGGCAGAGTTTCGTCGCTGGCGCGCGCGGCACGATGCGGTGACCTTGGATGTACAGGAAGCGGCGCTGTGGTTGGCGGATGCGCGTGATGGTGCGGTGCCCATGCGCGCTGCGCTGCGTGCAACTTTGCATGCCGAAGCTGCGCCGGTTTTTCCCTTGCAAGGGCGTGATCTTTTGGCGGAAGGCGCGCCCCCCGGCCCAGCGCTTGGTGCGCTATTGGCGCGGGTTGAAGCCTTTTGGATTGCGGGCGGCTGCGTGGCAGATCACGCAGCTTGTCTTAGTGAGGCAAAGCGGCTGATGGTGCGTTAAAGCGTTTCCCGTTCACGTTGGTTCACGGGAAACACTCTAAACCTCTGTTTGGTCGCATTTTCCGAGTCGCCAAGTGATTCCACTTGGCTTGAAAATGCTTCAACGCCCCTATTTCGGCAGCACCGCCTGCAAGGATGTGCGCACATGCACCGCCGCCGGGCCGGGTGCCGCGAGAGCCTCGACCAGTTTCGGCATATCCGCATCGGTTTCAATGCGCGTTACCGGCACACGAAATGCCGCGCACCAGGCGGCGAAATCTGGGTTTTCCAGGCTGGTGCCACTGACGCGGCCCGGATGGGCGCGCTCCTGATGGATGCGGATGGAAGCATAGGAACCATTATCGGAAAGGATGATCTTGAGCGGCACGCCACGCGCCACCGCCACCGCGAATTCCCCACCGGTCATGAAGGCACCACCATCACCCACCAGCGCAATTACTTGCCGGGTAGGATGGCGGAGCGAAGCCGCCACGCCCGCCGGCACACCAAAGCCCATGGAACCGGCCACTGGCGCCAGCAAGCGACGCGGCGAAACCCAGGCGATCTTGCGATAAAACGGCGCGCCGAAAGTGCCGGCATCAAGCGCAATCATCGCATCGGATGCGGCGATTTCGCCAATCAGCTTGGCGATACGCGCAAAGGCGACACCATCATTATGCGTCGTTGCTGCGGCCTGACTGTCAGCGGTTTGCAAATCACGCAGCTTCTTGGCCCAGGCGCCGCGCGAAGCAGGCGCCCCCGGTTTCTCCGCGCCAAGCGCGGCCAGCACCGCGCGCGCATCGGCGGCCACCGCAAGCTCCGCCGGGAAATGCCAACCCAGGAAGCGCGGTTCAGCGCAGATATGCGCCAAACGCTGACCGGGCGCGGGCCAAACCCAACCTTGGGTGGTGATATCCGTGAGCCGCGTGCCAAGGGCTACTACCAGATCGGCATCGGCAAAGGTAGCGCGCTGCGCATCCGGGTTCCTGAGGCCAAGATCACCCGCATAAAGCGGATGATTATTCGGGAAAAGATCCTGACGGCGGAAGGAAACCGCCACTGGGGTCTGCCAGGCTTCCGCAAAGGCCAGCAGCGCTTCGCGCCCGCCAGCTGTATCAATGGCATGGCCCGCAAGGATGATCGGGCGTTCGGCGCCGCGCAGCATGGCGGCAAGGCGCGCAATATCAGCAGGTGCCGGCTGCGCGGGGGCCGCGATGGTGGCGGGCGGGATGGGTGCCGCGCAGGGTTCGGCCAGCACATCTTCCGGCAGGCTGAGCACCACCGGCCCCGGCACGCCCTGCATTGCCATGGCATAGGCGCGCGCGATCAATTCCGGCACCTGATCCGCGCTGGTCGCCTCACCTACCCATTTCGCAATCCCGCCAAACATGCGGGCATAGTCAATTTCCTGAAAGGCATTGCGGCGCAGATCGCGCTTTTCCACCTGCCCGATCAGCAGGATCAGCGGCACCGCATCCTGTTCCGCCGTATGCACGGCGATGGAGGCATTGCAGGCGCCGGGCCCGCGCGAGACCAGCACCACGCCCGGCTTGCCGGTCATTTTACCATCGGCCACCGCCATGAAGCCCGCGCCGCCTTCGCTGCGGCAGGTCACCAAATCCATGCTGGGATGGGCATGCAGTGCATCAAGCAGCGCGATATAGCTTTCGCCGGGCACGCAAAAGGCGCGGTCAATGCCTTGCGCGGCGAGGAATTCAATCAGGGCTCTAGCAGCGGTTTTCATGGTAGCGATCCTTCCTTGCGCCTAGGCATAACCCGAGGCCGGCGGATGATCCATGGCGCCGGGGCGGAAAATCTGTATAAGCCCGCGGTCAGGGAAGAACTCATTCTGGGAAGGACAGCATTTCATGCAGATCACGCGTCGCGCAGCTTTGGCGCTTGCTCTTACCACACCCACCCTTGCATCCGCCCGCGCCCAGGGTTCCTGGCGGCCGGATCGGCCGATGCGCGTCATTGTGCCCTTCGCCCCCGGGGGTGCCACGGATGTGGTTGCGCGCCTGGCTGCGGATGCGGCAGGGCAGATGCTCGGCCAGAATATCGTAATTGAAAACCGCGCTGGCGGTGCGGCGGGGCTGATTGGTTCTGAAGCCTCCGCAAAAGCCGCGCCGGATGGCTATACCATCATGATCCATTCCAATGCGCATGTGATTGCACCAAGCCTGGTGGCGCGGATGCCCTTTGACCCGATCGCGGATTTCGCGCCCGTTGCGCATTTGGGGCGCATTCCGCAGGTGCTGGTGATCAACCGCAATATCCCGGCCACCGATATGCAATCCCTGATCACTTGGCTGCGCGCCAATTCGGGGAAGATCAATTTCGCTTCCGCCGGGATTGGCAGCGCCAATCATCTGACATCGGAAGTCTTCCGCGCCGCGCTGCCGGGTGTTGAGATGCAAATGGTGCAGTATCGCGGCGGCGGCCCCGCCATGGCGGCGGTGATTTCAGGGGAGGCGCATATGGCGGTGGACCCAACCGCTTCCGCCACTTCCCATATCCGCGCCGGCACGGTGCGCCCGATTGCCATTTCTGGGTCTCAGCGCGTGGCGAGCCTGCCGGAGATTCTCCCCGCCACCGAAGCCGGCCTGCCCGCCTGGGCAGGTGCTGCCTGGATTGGCGCCTTCGCGCCCGCGCAAACGCCGCGCGGCATTGTGGAATCGCTGAACGTTACCTTCAACGCGGCGATGGAACGCATCAAGCCGCGCCTGGTTGATATCGGCATTGAGATTGAACCGCAATATGCAACCATCGCAGCGTTTAGTGCTTATGTGCGGGAAGAATTTGCCCGCAGCGCCGCCGTGCTGCGGGCTGCCGGCGTGAAGCCGGAATAAGCGGTTAGCTACCCTGTTGCAGTAGCGCGATTACCGCGCGCTGCCAGGCTTCAAAGGCGCGGCTTGATGCGGCGCCTTTCACCTCAGCCTCGCGGCTCGCGGCATTGAGCCGCTGGCGTGCGGCCTGTTGTTCCCCGCCGGTGCGATCTTCCACCGCCTGGCGGGCGCGGGTCAGCGCCTGATCGGCTGAGCGTGCTTCGCGCCCAGCAAGCCGCGCGGCATCGAGCAAGGTGCGGATTTGCTGAAGTGCGGTGATGGTGGTGGCCAGCACATCGCGCCCCGGCACATCGGCGCCGGTGCGGGATAGGATTTCCTGCAAGCGCTCAACCGAACCCGGCCCGCCGGGGAGGCGGCGGAGTGATGCCTCCAGATCAAACTGCGCCGGTTGCAATTGAAGTGGATCGCCAAGCCCCTGATCCCAGAGCGGCAAATCCTGGCGCTGGTCCCGCTCAAAACCAAGCCGGATGGTTTTGGGCACGGCTTCCAATTGCGTCTCATGCCGCAGGCCAAAATCACCTTCCGCCGCCACTGAGAAACGCGGCGAGGCACCGGGGCGGCGCGGCAGGTCAATCACCATCACGCCGCTGGCGCCGCGCGGGTCAATCGTAAGCGCGGTTTCTTCAATGCGTTTTGACTCAAGGGTGATGAAACCACGCCGAAGGTTGATGCGCGTGATGTCCTCTCGATTTGTGCTTTGGCTAGCAAGGCGTAGATCACGATCACGCGCGAAGGCGATCAGGCGTTGATCACCCGGTGACAGCGCGCGCAATTCGGCATCGCCCAAAAAGCTTGGCGCATCCGGCCCGCCAAAAACCGTGACCAGCCCATCAGGCAGCACGTGGTTGGAAGTGTTGCGGAAGCGCAGCGCCTGCAACGGGCGCGTCGCCGCCAGATCCTGCACCCACCAAAGCCGTTCCGCCGGCAGTCTGAGATCAAGGAAGGGAAGGTTGGCTGTCTCGCCACTACGGATGCTGACGGGTTGTTCCAGGGTGAAGGCGACGCGCCCGGCAGCGGCTTCAGCCGTGACATTCACGGCGAGCGGTGCGGGCGCTGGGGCCGCGTCCGCGCGCATGGCGGCGCGCGGTGCGGGTGTTGGTGGCGGCGCCATCATCGGCGCTGCGGCGGCGACCATGGGCTGAGGGCCGGTATCGGGTGTCACGCGAATGGCTTCCGCAATGCGCACTGGTAATTCAGGGCGCGGCACGGTGATGGGTTCAAATATCGGCTGATGGAAAGCGGCGGCTTCATCGGAAACAAGCGAAGTCCGAACACCTTCCCAATCACTGCCCGAGGCATTTTCCACCACGGCCCAGCCCATAAGCCGCGCCTGAGCGCCCGTTGCACCAAGCGGCGGCGCCATCAGCCGATAGGAAGGCTTCCAGAGCGGCGCGCCGGCAATATAGATCACCGCAACTTGCCGAGCGCGATCTGACCTCAGGCGGATTTCGATGCGCCTTTCATCATCGCTGCGCGCCGCCGCGAGCGCTTCCGCCGCGCGTGCCACGCGCGCAGCCAGTGCGGGGTCCGTCAGCGTCACTTCATCGCCTGGCTTCAGCTGTACCGAAAGCAGACCGCGCGGCGCAATCAGCGAAAGCGTAAGCCCGGCGTCGGTTTCCGTTGCGGTGGCAATGCGCCCGCGCGCACCTGCGGCTTCCGCTTCCTGACCGCGTAGCGCATTCAGCAAACCTGCGCGGTTTTCGAAATCCGCTGGGCGGAGCGGCAGGCCGCGAAAGGCCTCATTCAGCAAATCTCGCCCCGGCAGACTTAGGCCTTCAACACGCCCGGCGGGATCGAGGATCATCAGCGATCGCAGCAGATCATCCACATCACCAAGCGGGGCGCGAAACACGACCGGCGCATTCGCCGCGACTTCGCCGGCGCGTTCAATCTGCGCGATGCCGGCGGAGGAAAGCGTCACGCCTCGGATCGGCATTTCCGCCGCAAGCGCAGCCGGGGCAATCAGCGTAAGGGCAAGGCTGGTGCGACGCATGTGGATGCTCCGTCAAATGCAGCGTTACGTGTTTGCGTTCCCAAAAGGGCGAATTTAGGGCGCCTTCACGGGACGATTGGCATGGCTTGATTGCGGCACGCCGCGATTAAGTGACATATGGGAATGCACGCATAGCCACGCATCAGCCTTGCCATGGAATATCATGGTGGCGCGGCCTGGCCTATCAAAACGCGTGCCATCCTGGTGAAAGCCCGTGCTGGTCCAGGGTGCGACGACAACCACCATGGATTTATCATCAGATGCCAGCACATAGGTTTCAGAAAGGGTGAAACGAAAATCCTCGGTCTTTGGCCAGACATTATCCCATTGCATTGCCTGCCAGGCGGCAAGGCCTGGGATGACATCGCGATGCGTGCCAAAGGCCAGAACATCCGTATGGAATAGCGGGCGCGCGGAAGCGTAATCCACCTCACGCACAAAACCGGCGAAGCGATCCAGCCAGGCGTCAAACCAGGCGCGTGTTGCGGCATCGGCTTTTGGTAGATCGGTCATGGCGCATTTCCCCTTCTGCCTTGGTGCTGACAGCCTGATCCGAAGCGGCGGCGCTTTCAAGCCTGACGACCTGAGGCTTGCCGAGCAGGTCCGGGCGGGCTTAGCCTTCAGGCAAGAAACAAGACGGAGGAGACAAGGCCATGACCGGCATTCATCGCCGCGGCGCTTTGCTGGCGGCGCCAGCGATATTCGGTGCGCTCACGGGTCGTGCCCATGCGCAAGCCTGGCCCGCGCGTCAGGTGCGCATTGTGGTGGGCTTCGCCGCAGGTGGCGCCAATGACATCATGGCACGTTTGCTTGCCGCGAAGCTGGGTGAGCGTATTCCTGGCAGCACTTTCGTCGTTGAAAACCGCCCCGGCGCTGGGACTTTGCTGGCGGCGGAACATGTCGCGCGGCAACCAGCGGATGGCTATACCTATCTTTTCGCTTCTTCCTCCACGCTGATCACGCTTTTGGTTAATCGCGCCGCTGGGCTCGATCCAACGCAGGCATTTTCCGCGGTTTCCATGGCGCAATCCTCGCCTTTGCTGCTGGTGTCGCGTAGCGATTTCCCAGCGCGCACCCTGCCGCAGGTGATTGAATTGGCGAAGCAGCGCCAAGGCAGGCTGACCATATCGCACCCGGGCAGCGGCGGCGTGAATCACTTGTCGTTGGTGATGTTGATGCAGCAAGTGGGTATAGAACTGACGATGGTTCCCTATAATGGCAATCACCCTTCCCTCACGGCGCTGGTGCGCGGCGATGTGGAATTGGCGAGTGATTCGCTATTCGCGACACGCGCTTTGATTGAAGCCGGCACCATTCGCCCGATTGCGATCACCAGCGCGGAACGTTCGCCAACCTATCCCGATGTACCGACCTTCGCGGAAACCGTGCCTGGTTACGACGTGACCTTTTGGGGCGGTATCATGGCGCCGCGCGGCGTGCCTGAACCCATTCTGGACAGGCTTTCGCAAGAACTGGACGCCATTCTGCGCCAGCCCGATGTCGCGAAACGCGTGCGCAGCTTTGGCGCCACACCCGTTGGCGGCACGCGCGAACATTATGCCAAAGTGATCCAGGAAGATTGGGCACGCTGGGGCGAGGTTGTGCGCGCCAGCGGAATCAAGCCAGATTGATGTTGCAGGATTGAAAAGGGGGATACCATGCCCAAACTTAGTGCTGATCGTGTCAAGGAAATCGGCCGCACACTGCTCATCGCTGCCGGCGCGCCAGCGGATGAGGCAGAAACTGTCGCGCGGCATTGCACCAGCGCCAATCTGGTTGGCCATGATTCGCATGGAATCATCATGATTCCCGGCTATATCGAAAGGATCAAGGTTGGGCATATCGTGCCCGGCGCGCCGTGGAAGATTGTGCAGGAATCAGCGACAACATCGGTGATTGATGGGCATTGGGGCTTTGGTTACGTCGCCAATGAAAAGGCTATGCGCTACACCATCGAAAAGGCGCAGACATCCAATGTCGCGGCTGCCACCGTGTTTCGGCAGGGGCATATTGGCAGGTTGGCGAGCTATCCGCTGATGGCCGCTGAAGCCGGCATGATTGGTATTTGCACGGCGGATTCCGGGCGATCCCCCAAGGCGGTGGCGCCTTTCGGTGGGCGAGAAGCGCGGCTTGGCACCAACCCGATTTCCATTGCGGTGCCCTCCGATTTGGCCGGGCCGTTTGTGCTGGATATGGCAACCTCGGCCGCGGCAGCCGGTAAGGTATTTCTGGCGCAAGCGCGCGGGCAGGAAGTGCCGGATGGTTGGGTGATTGGCGCGGATGGCAAGCCCACGCGTGATCCTTCGCAATTGAAGAAAGGCGGCGCTTTGCTGCCACTGGGTGGCACTGAAGGCTATAAGGGTTTTGGCTTGGCGGCGATGGTGGAGATTCTCTGCGGTTTGCTGACGGGGCTTGGCTTTGGCGTGGAACCCACCGGGCGGCACAATGACGGTTGCTTCATGGCGGTATTCAAGGTGGATGCCTTTCGCCCGCTCGCGCAATTCAAACAGGAAGTCGCGGATTTTGCGCGCTATCTGAAGGATACACCGCCCGCCGAAGGCAGCCAGGGCGTTTTCTACCCCGGAGAGCTTGAAGCGATGCGTGAGGCAGATCGCCGCGCCAATGGTATCGAGATTGAAGATAAGACGATTGAGGTATTGACCAAGCTCGCCGGCGAATTGGGTGTGGCCGGCAAGCTTGGATTGTAGAACTTGTCAGGTGAGATCGAAAGTAATCTCACCAAACCCCGCAAATCCGGCCTGCACACGCTGGCCGGGCGGGACAAAAATGCAGCCCGTATAAGTACCGGTCGTCACTACCTGACCGGCACGCAAATGCTCGCCAAGCCCATGCAGATGATTGGCGAGCCAAACCAAAGGTAGCACAGGATCGCCGGAGGGATTGCCTCCCTTCTGATCCACCTGCACCGCACCGGCATAGGATTGCCGCACGGCAAGATTGGGCAGATCAAAGCGTCGCCAATCCGCGACATCAGCGCCCACCACATAGCCAAGATGCGCGATATTATCAGCCATGCCTTCAGCGGGTGCCACTACCTTGTGGTCCGTATAGCGTGATTGCACCAATTCAAGCAGCGGGAAGGCAGCGTCTATCGCGTCCAGCACTTCATCGCGGCTATAGGCGCTGCCGCGCGGTGGCAGATCGCGCTTCAGGCGGAAAGCAACCTCGGTTTCAAGGCCGATGGGGCGGGTATTCACCTCCCCCCAACGTCCGCCGGATTGGCGCGCGCCGCTGGCGGCCATGATGCCGAAATTAGTGGGCTTGCCAGGCGGCGTCGCGCATTTCCAGCCGCCAATAGCGCCACCCAGCGCCTTCAGCACGCCGCGCTGTACGGCGAAGATATCCGCCTCATTGCCTGGTACAGCATCGCCCAGATTGGCGATAGGCGCGCCGCCCTTGTGGACGCCGACCAGTTTTTCAATCGCGCGCGTAATGGTTTCAGATGACATGATCGGCTTTCCTATTCGTTCAATTCCGGAATGACCCAAAGTGGCGCCTCACCGCGCGCGACGCGCTGCACATTGTCAAAAGCGTTGCGCAGGCGGGCGATATTGCTGTCTTGGGTGGGGCCGGCCATATGGGCTGTCAGCACAACATTATCCAGCCCAAAAAGCGGATTATCCGGCGGCGGCGGTTCCTGATCAAACACATCAAGCCCGGCGCCCGCGATTTGGCCGGAAGACAGCGCGCGATAAAGTGCCGCTTCATCCACCACTGGCCCACGGCTGGTATTGATCAAAAAGGCAGTCCGCTTCATCAGCGCCAATTCCGCCTCACCCAATAGCCCCTTGGTGCTGGCATTAAGCGGTACATGGAGCGAGACGATATCAGATGTCCGCAGCAATTCCCGATATAACCTGAAACGCACATTCAGCGCATCTTCGCTTTCTTCGCGCAGTCGCGCGGTATCATAATAATGCACATTCATGCCGAAAGCCTGCGCGAGCCGTGCGGTTTTCTTGCCGATAGTGCCAAGCCCCACAATGCCAAGCGTGCGCCCGCGCAATTCATAAAGCTTCGGCGTCTGGTTGCCACGCCAGCGACCAGCGGCGACATTGGCGTGTTGGCGGATCAATTGCCGCGATACCGCCAACATCAGCAGCACCGCATGTTCGGAAACCGCAGTGGAATTCGCGCCACCATTATTGGCAAAGGGCACACCGCCACGTCGGGCTGCCGCGATATCCGCGCGGTCATAACCCGCGCTCAATACCTGGATCAGCTTCAGCTTGGGGGCGATGGCGTAAAGCTCATCCTTCACCAGCATATCCACGAAGCCGACGAGGTATTCGGCCCCACCCATCGCTTCCTTCCAATCCGCGCCGCCGGGCTTGGCGATACGCAACTCAAAACCATCCGGCGCCATTTCCTGGATCACCGCCTCATCCACCATGGATTGCGTGACAACAACAATACGCGGCTTCATGTTTCCTCCGAATGCACTTCCTGGCGCAGCATGAACCGACAGGCGCCTGCCGCCAAGGGGCGGCCCAGGGGGGCTGCATTGCGCGCGGCGCGCGCCGGCGCCATGCTGAGGCTTACGCAACATCAGGCCGGGGGCCTAATTGGGTGCAGCAAAAAGGCGCTCCGCGAGGGATAGGCCCGGCATGAAGGAAGCCCCTTCGCGGCACGCCTGGTTCATTCTGGCAGGCGGCTTTCTGGCCTTCACCATCAGCGCCAGCCTGATGCATGCCTATAGTGTGTTTCTGCTCGCCTTCATCGCTGAATTTCGCTGGAGCCGTGCTGAAAGTTCCATCGCCTATTCGGTTGGGCAGGTGGTAGGCGGTGTTTCATCACCGCTTGTGGGCGGCATGGTGGATCGGCTTGGCGCACGGCGCATGGTGTTGTTGGGCGGCTGCCTGCTGGCGCTTGGCCTGCTTGGTAGCGCCTTTGCGACATCTCTTTGGCAAATCGTGCTGCTGTATGGCGTGGTGATGACGCTGGGCGCCAATTGCATCAGCATGGTGGTTTTCGCACCACTGATTTCGCGGCTATTCGTCGCGCGGCGCGGCATGGCCATGTCCATGCTGCAATCGGCCAATGGGTTTGGCCGAGCGATTTCCGTGCCGATTGCTCAGCTTATGGTGAGTGATATGGGTTGGCGCCACGCCTATCTGCTGCAAGCAGGCGTCATGGCGGTGCTGGTTTTGCCGCTGGCTGCGCTGTTTCGGGGCGCGGAGCAAACACCCATCGCCAAGGCCAATAAGGATAGCGCACCAGAGCGCGATTGGTCGGTCGCGCAAGCCATACGCACGCGGCATTTCTGGCTGCTTTCGATTGTCTATGGCTTAACCAGCATCGGCAGTTTTCTGGTTTCCTTGCACCAACTAGCCTTTGCCGTGGATCGCGGTTTTGATCCGCTTTATGCCGCCTTTGTGGTTGGGCTTGGGAGTTTGCTGGCGCTGCCTGGTGTTATCCTGACCGGGACGATTTCAGATTATATTGGCCGCGAAGGGGCGGCGATACTCGCTTATGTGATTTCCATCATCGGTGTCGCTGCCGCGCTACTGATTGGTAGCGCCGATCAACATCTGCTGTTCTGGGTGCATGCGTGTTGCTTCGGTATCACCTGGGGCGCACGCGGACCCGCGATAACGGCGAAAACAGCAGATCTTTTCGGCGGCCCCAGGCTTGGCACTATTCTTGGCCTGATCACCATAGGCTCGGGTTTGGGCGCAGGGCTTGGTGCTTGGGGCGCGGGGTTCCTGTTCGACCTGACGGGCAGTTATCAGCTTGCCTTTATGCTTTCCATTGCGGCTTACATCACGGGCGCCATTGTTTTCTGGGCCTTACGGAAACCAGTGCAGGGCTAAACCCCATCAGCGCCCGCGCGCCAGAAATTCCCCTAGCCTGAAAGCAGCATCGGCATTTACCGCACCTTCTGGCATTTCCCCGCGCGCAAGGGCGGCGATCTGGCGCACCGTATCCATGGCCTGATGTTCCATCGCTTCTGGCGTCATGCCCCCGATGTGCGGCGTGGCCACCACATCCGCCCGCGCGGCCAGTAGCGGGTTTGGTCGTTGATCGGGCGCGCTGCCGACATCCATCGCGGCGCCGCTGATGTGCCTGGAATCAAGCGCTGCGATTAGCGCCACTTCATCCACCAACTCCCCGCGCGCAAGGTTGATAAAGCGCGCGCCAGGCTTCATGGCGGCAAAGGCAGCCGCATTGAACAGATGCTTGGTGGAGGTATCAGAAATAGCAAGGCAGACAACGATGTCCGAAGCCGCCAGCACTTCCGTAAATCCGGCTTGCGCGATGCGCCGATCAGCAATTTTGGCGAAGGGATCAGCCACGGTAACGTGCATGCCAAGCGCCAAAGCCACTTCCGCCAAACGCTGACCAATACGCCCATAGCCAACAATGCCAAGCCGCGCCGCCGAAAGCTGCAACCCCATACGCCCTTCCGGCAAACGACCAGCGCGATAGGCACCGGCCATGGCGCTGACATCGCGCGCCACATCCACCATGAAGCCAAGCGCCAATTCCACCACCGCATCCACAAAGCCAGGTGTCGCGCGCGTTACCAATACGCCCGCTGCGCTGGCCGCAGGTATGTTGATGGTAGAGATATCAACGGCCACCCGCAGAAACGCCAAAAGCTCCGGCATGGCTGAGAAGGTTTCCGGAAGCCCCGGCGTGGCGCGATCAGCGACAATGGCATGGCAGCCGCGTGCTGCTTCCGCCAAGGCTGCGCCGGTAAGCACTGTAGTCCCAGGGTTGCGAACAACCTCTGCATGTGTCGCCAAGGCCGCAAGGGCACGCGGGCCGTAATAGCCTTCGAACATTTCTGGTGTGTGCGAGAGAAAAACGCGGAGCTTCATGGTGGTGTCCCTGATGATATGGCGGCGATGAGCTGCTTCAGTAGCCATTCTCTCATCTTGTTTTGGTCCTCGTCAAAATTTCATGTTGACTGCGGCGGCGTGAATACCTTTCCATGGCGTCATGCTGCGCCTCGTGTTCCTGCTCCTGTCGCTTGTCGCCGCATCAGCCATGGCGCAGCCGCAAGCCATCACCATTCCCGCGCATCCCGGCGAACAGGCGGCCAATGGGCCAGCCGCGCTGAATGCTGTGCTCTGGCAGCCAGCCGGGCGCGAGCCGCATGCCGCGATTGTGCTGATGCATGGCTGCGCCGGCATGACCACACGCGCGGGCCGGCCCTTCCCGCGTGATACGGATTGGGCGCGGCGTTTATCGGCGCTCGGCTATCTTATCTTACAAGTGGATAGTCTGACGCCACGCAATGAAGGCAGCCTGTGCGGCCAGGGCAATGATCGCCGCGTACGCATGAGCATAGAACGCGCACGCGATGCCTATGCCGGGCTACTTTTCCTGCAAGCACGCCCGGATGTGCGGCCGGATCGCATTGCGCTGATGGGCTGGTCCAATGGTGGCGGTACGGTGCTTTGGACTCTGTCACGCGAAAGCCGCGCGCGCCCTGCTGGGCTTAGGCATGATTTCGCTGCTGGCATTGCATTCTACCCAGGTTGCCGGACGCTGTCAGAACGTCGGGAACCCTGGCAGCCTGTGGCACCAGTATTGTTGCTGGTGGGGGAAGCGGATGATTGGACGCCCGCACCACCTTGCGTAACACTTGCGGCACGCAGCGCTGGGCGTTTGGAAGCACATGTCTATTCTGGCGCGCATCATGATTTCGATGCACCCGATACGCCGCAACGCGTTTTGCGCGGCATTGGCGCCACAAGCACTGGTACAGCTACCATCGGTACGCATCCCGCTGCTCGCGAAGATGCCCTGCGCCGTGTGCCGGAATTCCTCAGGCGCATGATGCCCGCGCGTTAATGCTTCCAGCGCGACAGCGCCAACATGCCACCACCGGCAAGCAACCCCCAAAACGCGCCACCAATACCCAGAAAAGCCACGCCGGACGCCGCGATAAGAAAGCAGATCACCGCCGCTTCGCGATCCTTTTCTTCCCGCACCGCGCCCATCAATGCACCGGCGAAGGACCCAAGCAGCGCGAGGCCCGCGACAGCTTCAATCAGAATCGGTGGCGCGACAGCGACAAGCCCGCTCGCCATGCAGGCTGCCAAGCCGCAGGCTGTGTAAACCAGGCCCGCCATGACAGCGGCAGGCCAACGCCGCGCGGGATCAGGCCCTGCGCCATCGCCGGCGCACATCGCGGCTGTGATGGCGGCAAGGTTGACTGCATGCCCGCCGAAAGGAGCGGCCAGAAGGCTGAAGAAGCCCGTGATGGAAAACAGCGGTCCTGCATTCGGGCGGTAATCATTCGCGCTCAGTACCGCCATGCCTGGAATGTTCTGCGAAGCCATGGTCACGATGAAAAGTGGCAGCGCGAGGCCAGTGATGGCAGTGAAGGAGAATACCGGCGTCACCCATTCCGGGCTTGGCGCCCAATTGCCCTGCGGCATCGGCGCCTGAAAAGCGATGATGACGCCTGCAACGATCACCGCCGCCGGTACCGCCGCAAGCTTGTGCCAGCGCGCCGCAATCGCCCAGGCTGCAATGATCGCAAGCGCGGCGATCGGCGCTTCCGCCACCGCGCGCACTGGCGCCAGACACAAGCCAAACAAAATCCCCGCCAGCATGGCATTGGCGAGTGAGGCCGGAATCGCCGCCACTGCCCGCCCGAGCGGCTTCCACAAACCCGCCAAAATCAACAGCAGCGCGCAAATGATGAAAGCGCCGACTGCTTCAGCAAAACCTCCCGCTGGCATGATGGAAGCCGCCATCAGTGCAGCCCCCGGCGTGGACCAGGCGCAGCTGATCGGCATGCGCTTCCAGAGCGATAGCAAAACGCCGCAAAGCCCCATGGCGATGGAAACCGCCATTAAGCCGGATGCAGCTTGCGAAGGGCTCGCCCCCATCGCCACAAAACCTTGCAGCACTACAGCGAAGGAAGAAGCAAAGCCCACAACCCCCGCCAATAGCCCCGCCGATATCGCTTGCATCGGCATCAGCGTCTTTCCTTCGGCAGCCTATCCAAGGCGGCTTCAATGAGTGTGATGGAGTCTGGCGTGAGCCGGCGAAAATCCCGCGCCAGCCGATTGGCCAAGGCTGTCGCCTCTGGCGTCAGACCACCGGTTTCCAGCACCACGCGCGGATGGGATTGCCGCGCCAGCCGCGCCAATTCTTCTGCATCATCCCAAATCAGGCCGAAGAATTCATTGACCTGATGCACAAGCCCGGCAGAGGGCTGGCCGCGCCGCCCATGTTCCAAGGCGGAAAGATAGGCCGCAGAAACCTGCAATGCGGCTGCAAGATCCTTCAGCGCAACGCCGCGCTCGGCACGCAAAGCGCGCAGCCTGGCGCCGAAGGGGGTCATTTGCGCCGACGCAGCATCAGATGCACGGCGCCGGTATTCGCCGCGTGTGGATGCGCTGCCGCCAGCAGCATGCGCCGTAAATCCGGCGCATTCAGCCAATGCGGCAATTCACGGCGCAACACGCCGCCTTCTGGTGATGATCCGCGCCCCGTGATCACGGCAACGCAGCGCAGCCCATCGGCGAAAGCATCTACCAAAAAGCCGCGCACCGCATCATGCGCTTCCTGCGCGCGCCGCCCGTGCAAATCCAGCGTGCGTTCGGGCTTCATGCGGCCACGGCGTAGTGCACGCCAGCGTTTATCATCCAGACCGGCGGGCGTGACATTCACCTGAATGGGCGGTGGTTGCCATGCTTGAGGTGTAAGTGACTGCACCGCAAGCGGCGCCTGCGGTGCGGGGATGCTTGGCGGCGCTTCGGTCAATTCGGGCGGCGGCAATTCGCGCCCCGGCAGCGCCTCTACGTTCACCACATAGGCTTGCCACAGGGCGCGATCTGCTGCGCTCAGCGCGCGGGCACGGCGACGCGAAAGGCTCATCCCGCTAGCGCGGCCGGATCATCATCCACCAGAATCACATGCAGACGCCGCGGCCCATGCGCGCCAAGTTCCAGCGTCTGTTCAATATCCGCACTACGCGACGGGCCTGTCACCAGCATGACATTGCGCGGCATGAAACCGCCAGTGACTGCATCCTGCCTTTCCGCACGCAGCATATCCCAGGCATCCTCATAAGGCCCGGTGATGCGGGAGGCACGGAGCACAACGATTTCGGTTTCCGCCAGCAGATTAAGCGTGGTGGGGCGTGCGGGGTCAGATGGCAGCATCAGCGTGCCGGTTTCCGCAATGCCGGCATAGCCATGCTGGACGGATACCATATCACTTGCCTCGGCGCGCCGCGTCTCGAATTCCAGCATTGCGCGATCAGACCAGTGCAGCGCCTGCAATTCAGGGTGCGGCGCCATGACAAAGCGTGGCGCGAGATTCTGTTGGGAGAGATATTCCGCGACGGCGCCAGGAATTTCGTTCGCGTCAGCAACGCGCGTGACGCTGCCGAATTCCTTTTCCACATTGGCGATGAAAAGCTTGATTTGATCAGGGCGCGGCACGCGCGACCGCGCGGGGATCAAATGCCGCGGGCGCGCGATCAGCCGCGCTTCCAGCATGGCGCGCTGATCAGCCGGCAGCGGTCCGCGCTTCAAGCCACGACGAATGGCATTCAGAATCGCTTCCTTGCTCATTGCTCAGGCTCCACGCTTGGTTTTGGCGTAGCGATCCATGAAGGTGCCGCCTTCCGGCACCGGCAAATCGCGCCCCTGAGTCCAACCGCCAGCCAAAGGCAAAGATCGGAACGCCCCCTTACCCTGCGCCATCAGGCCAAGCGCGCCAACTGCAAGCTTGGTCGCCATACGATAAAGCGCGGGGCGCTGCGCCACATAAGCCCAAAGCCCAAGATTGCGCCGCATGGCTACCGGCGACAAATGGCGTTCGAATTCGCGTTCGCGCCAATGGCGCATCATTTTCGGCAGAGGAATCTTGACCGGGCAGACGGATTCGCAGCGCCCACAGAAGGTTGAGGCATTGGGTAGATGCCCGGCCTTATCCACGCCAATCAGTGTTGGCGTCAGCACACTGCCCATCGGGCCAGGATAGACCCAGCCATAAGCATGCCCACCTGTTACGCCATAAACCGGGCAGTGATTCATGCAGGCGGCGCAGCGGATGCAGCGCAGCATTTCCTGAAACTCGGTGCCGAACATGTTGGACCGGCCGTTATCAACCAGGACCACATGATATTCTTCGGGCCCATCCAAATCACCAGGTCGCCGGCCACCTGTGGAAAAAGTGGTATAGACTGAAAAATCCTGCCCTGTAGCGGACCGCGCCAAAAGCCGCAGCAGGGCGCAGGCATCATTCAGCGTTGGCACCATTTTTTCGATGCTGGCAAGCGCGATATGCACGCGCGGCAGGGTTTGCGTCAGATCCCCATTGCCTTCATTGGTGACAATCACGCTGCTGCCCGATTCCGCAATCAGGAAATTGGCGCCCGTAATGCCAACATCAGCGGCCAGAAAGCGATGCCGCAGCTTTGTCCGCGCCTCGGTCAGGATATCGCGCCTTTCGCTGAAAACGCGGTCCTTGGGCAGGTCCGTGTGCATTTCACGGAAGGATTTCTCCCAATCCTCTCGGTTCAAGTGAAAAGCCGGTGCGATGATATGGGAAGGATGTTCGCGGCGAAGCTGGATGATGTATTCGCCAAGATCGGTTTCAACCGGTTCAATCCCATGCGCTTCCAGATGGTCATTGATCCCGAGTTCTTCGGAGATCATGGATTTGCCCTTGGTGACGGTCTTCGCCCCGGCCTTGCGGCAAATTTCCAACACAGCCGCGCGGGCTTCTTCGGCGGTGGAGCACCAATGCACTGTGCCGCCAGCGGCTTCCACATTGGCCGCGTATGTCTCCAGGTAGAAATCGAGATTAGCCAGCGTGTGGTTCTTGATGTCACGCCCAATGTCGCGCAGCTGCTCGAATTCCGGCAGGCGGGCTACCGCATCGCCGCGGCGTTGCAGGAAGGCGCCCTTGGCCTTGCCCAGGGCCTTTTGCAGCCCGGCATCGCCAATGGCGCGGGCGGCGTTTTCCTTGAATTGCGGCGAGGTGATCTGAACCACGGCGGAAACCCTATTGCTTTTGTGGCATAGTTTAGCGCAACCGACGCGCTTGGTCAGGGGGGTTTGCGCATGGCGGCCAGCTTTCCTAATCTTTCGTCATTATTTTCTGGGAGAAAGCCATGGCGCAGCACAGTCGGCCAGTTTCGCGGGGTTTCGCATGAATATCGCGGGTTTGCCCGCCCGCGCCGCTGCCGCGCCGGGCCTGGCGCGCTGGGGGCGCGACCTGACGGCGGATGTATTTTTCAGCGTCGGCGATGCCGCCTGGATTCTGGCGATCCATAAGGGGGTGCTGATATCCGCCAACCCCGCACCCGCCCTCATGCCAAGCTATGACCTGGCCATCCGTGCGGGCGCCGAGGATTTCGCGCGGTTCCTGCAAGACCCGCCGCCGCCTGGCTGGCACGACATTATGGGGCTGGTCCGCCTTGGCACCTTCAAGGTGGAAGGCAATGTCGCGCTGTTTATGGCGCATGTTTTTTGGTTCAAGGGCGTGCTGGCCCTGCTGAGGGAGCCTCGCGCATGATCGAAGCCATCACCGGGCGCTATATGCGCCTTGAACTCGAAGGTCGGGCGCATCGGTTGTATTTTGAAGAAGCCGGCCAGGGCATCCCACTTTTGCTGCTGCACACGGCGGGCAGCGATGGCCGGCAATGGCGCGGCTTGTTGGATGATGCGGAAGTGACATCGCGCTTTCGCTGCGTGACGTTCGATATGCCCTGGCATGGCAAGTCCAGCCCGCCCGAGGGGTGGGAGCGTGAGACCTATCAACTCACCACCGCGCGCTATACGGGCATGATCATGGCGGTGGCGCGGGCACTTGGCCTTGATCGGCCCGTGGTTATGGGGTGTTCGATTGGTGGGCGTATTGTGCTGGATCTCGCTGCCGAACATGCAAATGATTTGCGCGGCGTGATCGGCCTGCAATCGGCAGCGTTTCTTTCACCCTATTACGATACATCCTGGCTGCATCACCCGCATGTGCATGGTGGTGAGGTATGCGGCGGCATCGTCTCCGGCCTGATCGGTCCGCATGCGCCAGAGGCTTCGCGTTGGGAAACGCTTTGGCATTACATGCAGGGCGGGCCTGGCGTGTTTCGCGGCGATCTCCATTTCTACAAGGGGGAAGGCGATCTGCGCCCGAAGCTGGCACGCATTGATACCAAGCGCTGCCCCGTGCATATGCTGACCGGCAATTATGATTACTCCTGCAAGCCCGAGGATACGGAGGCGACCGCCGCCGCCATTCCCGGTGCCAAGGTGCAAATCATGAAGGGCCTGGGGCACTTCCCGATGAGCGAGGATTACGCGGCGCTGCGGCCCTATCTTTTGCCCGTGCTGGCGGAGTTCACGTGAAGCCGCGCGTCATGCCGCCAGCCGATCAATGCGATCACGCAGACGATACCAGCCGCCGATGATGGGCAGGAACCAATTCGGATTGCCATTGTAAAGCGCAACCGTCGGGAATTCCAAACCATCCAGCGCGAAGCGTTGATTGGCCGCGCCGGCGATTTTCAGCGCGGCATTATGGCCAAGCCAGGTTGCCATGGCGACACCAGAGCCCTGGCAACCAGCCGCATAATGAATGCCATCCTGCACGCCGATATGCGGCAGGAAATCGAAAGTGAAGGCGACATTGCCGGTCCAGGCATGGGTGATCTTCACCTTGCTGAGTTCCGGAAACACCGCCGTCATGAAGCTGTGCAAGCGCGGCGCCGCGGCCTCCGGCGCATTGGGGCCGAAGCGCGCGCGCCCACCCCACAGAATGCGATTGCCATAGGGAGCGGGCCGAAAATAATTCAGCACGCGCTTTGTGTCGCTAATCATGCGTCGGCCTGGAAAAAGCCGATCCATGGTCTCAGCGGGCAATTCGTCGGTCGCGATGATATAGGACGCGACGGGGATCATGCGCCGCGCGAGCCAGGGCATGGCGCTTTGGCCACCCGCGCCGCGCGAATAGCCATTGGTGGCGACCAGCACGGCATCGGCGCGGAGCTCACCGCGATTGGTCGCGATGAGGAAGCCTGATCCATCAGCCCGAATGCCGCCAACGCGGGTGTTATCCACCAGCCTGGCACCGGCGCGTTCCGCTGCTGCCGCAAGCCCGCGCGCATACTTGCCGGGATGAATGCTGCCCGTGGCGCCCGCCTTCATGCCGCCGCGATAATGATCTGACCCAAGCGCTTCATGCTGGCGCGATGGTGGCAGCATTTCCGTGGGCAGCCCAGTGACATCCGCGATGTAATCCGCCTGACGCGCCAGCGTATCATAATGCTTTGGCGTCCAGGCCGCGACAAATCGCCCGCAGCGCGTGTAATCGCATTCAATGCCCTCACGCGCGATGGTTTCTTCAATGAAGGGGAAAGACGCGGCAGCTGCCATGGCGATGTTGCGCGCCTGTTCTGCGCCGAGCTTTTCCGCAAGCGCCGCGCGCGCCACCTTCAGTCCGCCAGAAACCATGCCACCGTTGCGCGACGATGCGCCCCAGCCGATGCGCTCCGCATCCAGCACTATCACTTGATGACCCAGCCGCGCCAGACTGAGCGCAGCGGAAAGCCCGGCATAGCCGCCGCCAATCACCGCAACCGGCGTATGATCCGGCAGGGCATTATCGCGGGTTGGCGGTTCGGCTGCTTCCCACCACCAGGGGCTGGTCTTGAAAGCGGGGGCGAAAAGACTGTTGCTCATCGCTTTAGGCCGTTTTCGATTCTTGCAGGCCCAATTCGCGCGTCGTTTCCTCCCGCATAATGAATTTCTGCATCTTCCCGGTCACGGTCATGGGGAAGCCTTCTACGAATTTGATATGGCGCGGCACCTTATAATGCGCGATCTGCCCCGCGCAGAAGGCACGTACATCATCTGCAGTCATGTGTTCATGCGCGCGCAACTTGATCCAGGCGCAGAGTTCTTCGCCGAAGCGCTGATCGGGCACGCCGAATACCTGCACGTCTTCGATCTTGGGATGGCGATAGAGGAATTCCTCAACCTCTCGCGGGTAGATATTCTCCCCGCCGCGAATCACCATATCCTTGATGCGGCCCACAATATTGCAGAAGCCTTCCTCATCAATCGTCGCCAGATCGCCGGTATGCATCCAGCGCGCAGCGTCAATAGCTTGTCCGGTGCGTTCGGAATCTTCCCAATAGCCGAGCATGACGGCATAGCCGCGCGTGCAGAGCTCCCCAGGTGTGCCGCGCGGCACGATGCGCCCTTCACTGTCTATGATTTTCACTTCCAGATGCGGCTGCACGCGCCCCACGGTGGAAACGCGGCGATCCAGCGGATCATCCACGCTGGTCTGGAAACTGACTGGGCTGGTTTCTGTCATGCCATAGGCGATAGTGATTTCGCGCAAATTCATGGTGTCCACCGCGCGACGCATCACCTCAATCGGGCAGGGCGCGCCGGCCATGATGCCGGTGCGCAACGATGAAAGATCAAAGCTTGCAAATTGCGGATGTTCCATCTGGGCGATGAACATGGTGGGCACGCCATGCAGGCCAGTGCAGCGTTCTTCCGCCACGGTCTGCAGCGTCAACAGCGGATCGAACCCCTCGCCCGGATAGACCATGGCCGTGCCATGCGTGGTGCAGGCCAGATTGCCCAGCACCATGCCGAAGCAATGATACAGCGGGACAGGAATGCAAAGCTTATCCTGCGGCGTCAGCTTCATCGCTTCCCCAATGAAGAAGCCATTATTCAGGATATTATGATGCGTGAGCGTTGCCCCCTTAGGCGCGCCCGTTGTGCCGGAGGTGAATTGGATATTGATGGGATCATCAAACTGCAGTTTGCCGGCCAGCTCACGTAAATCTTCGTGATGCGCTGCGGCGCCCATTTCCAGAATACTGTCGAAGGGGATCATTCCTGGTGAGGGGTTTGCGTTGATCTCAATCACCATTTCAAGCTTCGGCAGCTTCTCCGCCGTCAATCGGCCAGGCAAGGCGCGCGTCAATTCCGGCGCCAGCGTATTTACCATGCCGACATAGTCAGATGTCTTGAAGCGCGTCGCGATAATCAATGCACGGCAGCCCACCTTATTCAGTGCATAGTCCAATTCGGAAAGCCGATAGGCCGGGTTGATGTTCACCAGCACCAGCCCAGCCTTGGCGGTGGCGAATTGCGTGATCACCCATTCGGCATTATTCGGCGACCAGATGCCCACCCTTTCGCCCGGCTGTAGCCCCAGCGCCAAAAGCCCGGCGGCGAAGGCATCCACCTTCGCGCCCAGTTCCGCATAGCTCCAGCGAATGCCCTGCTGGCGCACAATCAACCCCGCGCGATCCCCCCATTGGGCTACGGTCCTGTCGAAATTCAGGCCAATAGTCTCACCGATCAAGGCTTGAGTGCTTTGGCCAGTCACGTAGCTAAGGGCTGGGCTTGTCATTTCTGTTCTCCCTGGGCCTTCCTTGGGCATGGACCATTCTTGGCGAGGTGGCGCCCTGTTTGCAATATTCGCTTGGCCTTGGCGCCGCCCGCGCCTATCCTTGGCTCAACAAAGTTTGGAAAACGTGACAGGTTGCGCATGGCCAGTATTCCTAACCGCCTTCCGGGGCTTGATTTCGATCTGGGTGAAACCGCGGATATGCTACGCGATCAAGTCGCGGCTTTTTCCGCCGCTGAAATCGCGCCGCGCGCTGCGGATATAGACAAGACAAATGATTTCCCTGCCGATCTCTGGCGCAAACTCGGCGATCTTGGCGTGCTCGGCATCACCGTTGAGGAAGAATATGGCGGCGCCGGCATGGGCTACCTGGAACATGTGGTGGCGATGGAGGAAATCTCCCGCGCCTCCGCCTCGGTCGGGCTTTCCTATGGGGCGCATTCCAATCTTTGCGTCAATCAGATCTCCCGCAACGGCAACGAGGATCAGAAGCGGCGCTATTTGTCCAAGCTGATTTCGGGCGAACATGTCGGCGCGCTGGCGATGAGTGAGCCAGGCGCTGGTTCCGATGTGGTATCCATGCGGTTGCGCGCTGAAAAGCGCGGTGATCGGTATGTGCTGAATGGCACGAAAATGTGGATCACCAATGGCCCGGATGCGGATGTGCTGGTGATCTATGCGAAGACCGATCCTTCAGCCGGCCCCAAGGGCATCACTGCCTTCTTGGTGGAAAAGAACTTCCCTGGTTTTTCCTGCGCGCAAAAGCTGGATAAGCTTGGCATGCGCGGGTCAAACACTGGCGAATTGGTGTTTCAGGATTGCGAAGTGCCAGCCGAAAACGTGCTCGGCGAAATCAATGGCGGCGTGCGCGTATTGATGAGCGGGCTTGATTATGAACGCGCCGTGCTCGCTGCCGGGCCACTTGGCATTATGCAAGCCTGCATGGATATCGTGCTGCCCTATGTGCATGAACGCAAGCAATTCGGCCAGGCGATTGGTGAATTCCAGATCATGCAGGCCAAGATCGCCGATATGTACACCACCATGAATGCGGCGAAATCCTACATCTACACAGTGGCCAAGGCCTGTGATCGCGGCCAGACCACGCGCAAGGATGCCGCCGGCGCTATTTTGTACGCCGCTGAAAAAGCCACCTGGATGACGCTGGAAGCCATTCAGTGCCTCGGCGGCAATGGCTATATCAATGATTATGCAACGGGCCGGCTGCTACGCGATGCCAAGCTTTATGAGATCGGCGCGGGTACGTCTGAAATCCGACGCATGCTGATCGGGCGGGAATTGTTCCGCGAAACCGCATGAGCATTCTGCGCAGCACGCTCGATACAGGCAGTGAAAGTTTTGCCGCCAACGCCGCCGCCATGGCGGCGCTGGTCGCGGATTTGGAGAATACGATTGCTGCCGCCGAACAGGGTGGCGGCAAAGGCGCGCGGGACAAACACTTGGCGCGCAACAAGCTACTGCCACGCGAACGTGTGCGCTCCTTGATTGATCCGGGTTCGCCGTTCCTTGAGCTTTCGCAGCTTGCGGCGCATGGGTTGTATGGCGGGGAAGTTGCCTGTGCTGGCATTATTTCCGGCATTGGGCGCGTATCAGGGCGCGAATGTGTGATCATTGCCAATGATGCCACCGTGAAGGGCGGCACCTATTTCCCGATGACGGTAAAGAAGCATGTGCGCGCACAGGAAATCGCCCGCGCCAATCGCCTGCCTTGCATTTATCTGGTGGATTCCGGCGGCGCTTTTCTGCCGCAACAGGATGAGATTTTCCCGGACCGTGAGCATTTCGGCCGCATCTTCTTCAACCAGGCGACTATGTCGGCAGAAGGCATTCCGCAAATCGCTGTAGTGATGGGAAGCTGCACGGCGGGCGGTGCTTATGTGCCCGCCATGTCGGATGAAAGCATTATCGTCCGCGAGCAGGGCACCATCTTTCTGGGTGGCCCACCCTTGGTGCGCGCCGCAACCGGTGAAGTTGTCACAGCTGAAGAATTGGGTGGCGCCGATGTGCATGCGCGCCAATCTGGCGTCGTGGATCACTACGCGCAGGATGATCGCCATGCGCTGGCTATTTGTCGGCGCATTGTGGCGGGGCTTGGGCCGCGTATTGCGCCACAATTGGCGCTGCGTACGCCGCGCACGCCGCTCTATGATGCGCGCGAGTTGCTGGGTGTTGTGCCTGCCGATATTCGCGCGCCCTATGATGTGCGGGAAGTGATCGCGCGCCTGGTTGACGGCAGTGAGTTCGATGAATTCAAGCGGCTTTACGGCACAACCTTGGTGTGCGGTTTCGCCCATATCCATGGCTATCCCATCGGTATCCTCGCCAATAACGGCATCCTGTTTTCGGAATCCGCGCTGAAGGGCGCGCATTTCATTGAACTCTGCTGCCAACGCGGCATTCCGCTGCTGTTTCTCCAAAACATCTCGGGCTTCATGGTTGGGCGGAAGTATGAGGCCGGCGGCATTGCGCGGGATGGTGCGAAGCTGGTGACGGCAGTGGCGACCGCGCGTGTGCCGAAATTCACCGTAGTGATTGGCGGCAGCTATGGCGCCGGCAATTACGGCATGTGTGGGCGCGCTTATGATCCGCGTTTCCTATTCATGTGGCCCAATGCGCGGATTTCCGTCATGGGTGGCGAACAGGCGGCCAGCGTGCTGGCGCAACTCCGTCGCGACAATATGGAAGCGCAAGGCAAGCAATGGCCAGCTGAGGAGGAAGAAGCCTTCAAAGCCCCGATCCGCGCCAAGTACGAAACGGAAGGCCACCCCTACCACGCCAGCGCGCGGCTTTGGGATGATGGAATCATCAACCCCGCTGATACGCGGCGCATCCTGGGATTATCACTCGCGGTTGCCTGCAACGCACCCATGGAACAGACACGCTTCGGCGTGTTCCGGATGTAGGGGGCGGTCATGTTCCAAAACCTACTGATCGCCAATCGCGGCGAAATCGCCTGCCGCATCATCCGCACCGCACGCCGCATGGGGCTGCGCAGCATCGCGGTATTCTCTAACGCGGATGAAACCGCGCAGCACGTGCAGATGGCTGATGAAGCCATCCACATCGGCGGCGCCCCCGCGCGTGAGAGCTATTTGAACATCGCTGCCATTATCGCTGCCGCGAAGCGCGCGGGGGCAGACGCGATTCATCCTGGCTATGGCTTCCTTTCCGAAAACCCAGCCTTTGCGGAAGCCTGTGCAGAAGCGGGCATTATTTTCGTCGGTCCTAGCGCTGCCGCCATGCGCGCCATGGGGTCCAAGGGATCAGCCAAGGCGCTCATGGAAAAGGCCGGCGTGCCGCTTTTGCTTGGTTATCACGGCACGGAACAGGATGCGTCATTTCTTGCAAATGAGGCCAAGCGCATCGGCTTTCCGCTTATCATTAAGGCTGTCGCCGGCGGTGGTGGGCGTGGCATGCGCGTGGTGCGCGCCGCAGGCGATTTCGCAGATGCGCTCCGTGCCGCGCGGCAGGAAGGCGCATCGGCCTTTGGTGATGATCGCGTGCTAATCGAACGCTATCTGGAACGCCCGCGCCATATTGAAGTGCAGGTGTTTGGCGATAGCCACGGCAATGCGGTGCATTTGTTTGAACGTGATTGCTCTGCCCAGCGCCGCCACCAGAAGGTGATTGAAGAAGCGCCCGCGCCTGGCATCAGCACAGAGATGCGCGATGCCATGGGTTCCGCCGCGGTGGCCGCTGCCAAGGCCGTGCATTATCAAGGCGCCGGCACGGTTGAGTTCATCGCGCAGGATGGTGGCTTTTATTTTCTTGAGATGAATACGCGCCTTCAGGTGGAGCATCCGGTGACGGAGGCCATCACCGGCTTCGATCTGGTGGAATGGCAGTTGCGTGTTGCGGCGGGTGAAGTACTCCCGGTGCGTCAGGAAGATATCCGCGCCCAAGGCCATGCCATGGAACTTCGCTTATACGCCGAAGACCCGGCGCGGGACTTTGCGCCTTCCATTGGCGCGCTTCAGATCTTCCGGCTTTCAGACCAAGGCTTGCGCGTTGATTCCGGCTTTGTCGCGGGTGATCGCATCAGTATTCATTATGATGCAATGGTCGCGAAAATGATCGCCCACGCGCCTACTAGAACTGAGGCGATTGCGCGGCTGCGCGCTGGCCTCGTGCATTCGGATATTGTCGGTGTGGCGCATAATCTGGATATGCTGGACCGTATTCTGGCGCATCCGGATTTCGCCGCGGGCGGCATTGATACCGGCTTTATTGGGCGTAACGCTGAAACACTACTGACACCGAAGCTGCAACCATCACCACAGGCGCTTGCCCTTGCCGCGCTTGGGGTGCTTGCCTTGGAAGCCGAGGCTGCGCGCGAACAGGCAGCGGGTAGCGCTGACCCGCATTCACCCTGGCATGCGACCGATCATTGGTGGGTCAATACGCGCCAGTCACGCGTGTTTGATTTCCTCCTTGACGATGAGGTGTATGCCATCACCCTGACGCCTGCGGCTAATGCTTGGCGCATCACGGCGGGCGGTGCTGAAATCACTACGCGGCACGCCAAGCTGGAAGATGGGCGCATTCATGCGCTGCTGGACGGCATGCGGCTTTCTGGCCTCATCCATCGTGCTGGTGAGGCGATTAGCCTTCGCCATGCCGGACAAAGCTGGCGCTTCCGCCTGCCGGATCCCATCGCGCGTGCGGGAGAAGAAGAAGGCGGTGATGACCGGCTGCTCGCGCCCCTGCCCGGGCAAGTCACGCAGCTATCAGCAAGCGAAGGCCAGGAAGTCGCGCGCGGCGATGTACTGGTAGTGCTGGAGGCGATGAAGACTGTCTTTCGCCTCACGGCCCCGCGCGCTGGCAGTATTGAAACCATTTCCTGCCGTGTGGGTGAAACCGTACGCGAAGGGCAAATCTTGATTCAATTCGCTGCCAGCGAACCGGACACGCACTAAAATCAGCCGGGCTTCGCACCTGTCGCGCGCAGGATCGGCACCCATTTGTCGGTCTCCGCGCGGATGAAGCGGGCAGAGGCAGCGGGGTCATTCGGCAGCGGATCAACGCCGGCATCGGCGAAGCGCTGGCGCGTGGCAGGATCATTCAGCACCGCTGTCACCGCCGTTGAAAATGTGGTGACGATCTCAGCGGGCGTTCCCACTGGTGCGTAAAGCGCCTGCCAGGATGAAGCGGCGTAACCCGCAACACCCGCTTCCTGAAGTGTCGGCAAATCCGGCAGCAATTGCGAACGCCGCGGCGTGGTCACCGCGAGTCCCCGCGCCTTGCCATCACGCACCAGCGGCGCCAGCAGCGTTTGGCTATCAATCATGAAATCCACGCGGCCTGCCATGAAATCTGTCACTGCTGCCGGCGTGCCGCGATATTGCACAATGGTGAAATCCACACCCGCAAGTTTCTTCAGCAATTCGCCCGCCAAATGCGAAGCGGCGCCAATGCCCGTGGTGGCGAAGGTCGCTTCCCCGCGCTTTTCACGCAGCCAGGCCAGCAATTGCGGCACATCACGCACCAGGAGTGATGGATGCACCGCCACCAGAAAGCTTTGATCGCCCAGCGTTGAAATCGGGATGAAATCAGTGATCGAATCAAAACCTGCATCCGGGTAAAGCGCCGGAATCACGGCATGTGCCGCGCCATTCAGCAACAACGTATGCCCATCCGGCACTGCACGCGCCACGCTGCGCGCGCCAATAGTGCTGCCGGCACCTGGTTGATTTTCCACCACCACAGGCTGGCCCAATGCGCGCGGTAAAGGTTCAACGACAATGCGCGCCACCACATCAATGATGCCGCCGGCGGCAAAGGGCACAATTACGCGAACAGGCCGCGATGGGTAGCGGCTTTGTGCGAGTGCTGGCGCGGCAAGCGCGCTTCCGGCCAGCGCAAGAAAGTCACGACGTTGCAGCATGGGGGTTTTCCTATTTCGAATTCTGAAAATCACGCACCACCAACGGGCTGGAAATCATAGGTGCCAATCCCTTGCAGTATGGCAAAACGGCAGCGCCCACCATCCTTGCCAGTCACGCGATGCGCGCGCTTGGCCGGCACCGCATGCATTTGGCCCGGAGCCAATTCCACTTCTTCACGCGGCGCGCGCATTTCAATCACCATCGGGCCATCCATGCACCAGAAGGTATCCGTCACTTCGCTATGCCAATGCCACGGCACTTCCTGCCCCGCCGCAAGCGTCAGGATCTGCATGCGAAGCCCCGGCGCTTCGGCAATCAATTCGCGCTTTTCCAAAGGATAGGACATGGCGTTTTCCCTTACGCTTTCGGCGGATGCTGCGCCAACCAATGGCGCGCGATATCGGCCCGGCGGCACACCCAAACATCCGGCGTTGCCGCCACCTTATCCAGAAACCGCGCCAAGGCCGCCGCGCGCCCAGGCCGCCCGATCAGCCGGCAATGCAAGCCAACCGACATCATTTTCGGCGCCCCAGCGCGGCCTTCCGCGAGCAAAGTCTCAAATGAATCCGTGACATATTGCTCCCAGCCATCCGGCGCGGTGAAGCCAGGTGGCACCGCATATTTCATGTCGTTATTATCGAGTGTGTAGGGGATGATCAGCATCGGCTTGCCAGCTGCGGTCACGTAAAACGGCAGGTCATCCGCATATGAATCCGAATCATACAAAAACCCACCATGTTCCGCGACCAGGCGGCGCGTATTCGGGCTGATGCGCCCGGTATACCAGCCAACCGGGCGCGTGCCGGTCAGGCGTTCGATCACCTCAACGCAACGCGCGACCTCAGCACGCTCCGTCGCCTCATCCACGCTGTGATAATCAATCCAGCGCCAGGCATGGGAAGCGACCTCATGGCCCGCATCGGCGAAGGCGCGCGCCACAGTTGGGTTCAATTCCAAAGCGCGGCCCACACCATAAACCGTGAGCGGCACCTTGCACGCAGCAAAGGCACGCAGAATGCGCCAAACACCAGCGCGCGCGCCGTAATCAAATTGGCTTTCCACGGTGCGGTTGCGTTCACCGATAATCGGCGAACCGCCGGGGACTTCATGCAAATACAATTCGCTGCCGGCATCGCCATTCAGCACGGTATTTTCCCCGCCTTCTTCGTAGTTCAGAACGAAGGAAAGCGCGAGCTTCGCGCCATTCGGCCATTTCGGGTCGGGCGGGTTGGCGCCATAGCCCAGGAAATCGCGCGGATAATCCGTCTCCGCCGCCATCATGTGGGAAGTGTCGATCATGCCACTCTCTCCTTTAGTTGGTCGCATGTCCCGAGTCGCCAAGTGAAGCCACTTGGCTCGGACATGCTCCTCACGCCAATTTCAACCCGATAATGCCAGCGGTGATCAGCGCCACGGAAGCCCAGCGTAGCGCGGTATTCGCATCGCCGAATAGCGTTATGCCCACCAGAAAGGCGCCAGTCGCGCCAATGCCGGTCCAAACGGCATAGGCGGTGCCCATCGGTATTTCGCGCAGCGCCAGCAACAGCAAGCCTCCACTGGCCAGAATGCAGGCTACGGCGAACGCAAGCCAGCCGAAGCGTAACCCTGCCTGTGCCCAGCCCAGCTTCAAACCGATCGGCCAGCCGATTTCGCAAAGCCCCGCGAGCAGAAGATAGATCCAGGCCATGTGTTCCACCCAAAAAAAGAGCCGCCGGATTGCCCAGGCGGCCCCATTCAGACGCAATGCTGATCGCCTGCGCGGCTTAATTGCGGCTCTTATCCACCAAGGCGCCCTTCTTAATCCAGGGCATCATTGCGCGCAGCTTTTCACCCACTTCTTCAATCGGGTGTTCAGCCAGGCGACGGCGGGTTGCCTTGAAGCTGGCCTGGTTCACCTTGTTTTCCAGCATCCAATCGCGGGCAAAACGGCCGGACTGGATATCTTCCAGCACGCGCTTCATTTCCGCCTTGGTTTCGCTGGTGATGATGCGCGGCCCCGTGACGTATTCGCCATATTCCGCCGTGTTGCTGATGGAATAATTCATGTTGGCGATGCCGCCTTCATAAATCAGGTCCACAATCAGCTTCACTTCATGCAAGCATTCGAAATACGCCATTTCCGGCGCATAGCCGGCTTCCACCAGGGTTTCGAAACCGGCCTTGATCAGTTCCACCAAGCCGCCGCACAGCACGGTCTGCTCACCGAATAGATCGGTTTCGCATTCTTCCTTGAAGGTGGTTTCGATCACGCCCGAACGCCCGCCACCAATGGCGGAAGCATAGGAAAGCGCGATTTCCAGCGCATTGCCCGAAGGGTTCTGATGTACGGCCACCAGGCACGGCACGCCGCCGCCCTTCTGGTATTCGCTACGGACGGTATGGCCTGGGCCCTTGGGCGCGATCATGAATACATCAATATCAGCGCGGGGGTCGAGCAGATTGAAATGCACATTCAGGCCATGCGCGAAAGCAATCGCGGCACCTGGCTTCATATTGGCATGCAGGCTCTCACGATACAGATCGCCCTGGATTTCATCGGGCGTCAGCACCATCACCACATCCGCCCATTTCGCTGCGTCTGCCGGCGACATCACCTTGAAGCCTGCGGCTTCCGCCTTTTGTGCGGACCCACCAGGACGCAGCCCAATCACCACATCCTTCACGCCGGAATCACGCATATTCATGGCATGGGCATGGCCCTGGCTGCCAAAACCAATGACCGCTACCTTGCGGGCCTTGATCAGATTCACATCCGCATCGCGGTCATAGTAAACGCGCATCTGCCGTTTCTCCTTTGCTGCGCAGCCTTTCGCCCGGATTGATCCTTGCGGGGCCAACCATGCACACAAAACATGCGCGGCCCCTTGGGCGAATAAGCCCCGTTCAATCCTTTATTTTGCGCTTGCCGACAAGATGCTGAATGCATCAGGCGCGCGTTTTATCTGTCGAAATGGCCCTGCCGGTCAGGCCGCCCGCGGCATAGGTGCTGCGTTTTCATTGGCGTATTTCACCAAGGCCGCGCGATACTTATCCCGCCGCCATTGCAGCAGCCGCCAGGAAGCCTTGGCCGCCAGGTCAGAAACCCGCCCGCGCGGTTCAAGCCCAATGGTCTTGAAAATCATCCCCATGCCGCGTTCAATGTGCCGGAACCGATAAAAGCCAATCGCGCGGCCCATATAGGCGGTGGTGCAGCGTTCATGGTCGTAGGGCGTGCCCTCAGGCTCATTGGCGCTGTGGAAGGCGAAGGCAAGCTCATCATCCTCCGTTTCCCCAATGCGGCCCAAGGCCACGCGCAAGCGCTTGGAAAAGGAAAGATTCTCCCGCGCCAAATACCGCTTCATTTGGTCATAAAACAGCTTGAAATGGCGGTATTCATCAGCGGCGATGAGCCGGCAAACCTGCTTCAGCGCGGGTTCTTCAGTGGAATCGCCAAGCGCGGTGTAGTAGCTGCTGGTGCCAGTTTCCACCATGCAGCGCGCGATCAATTCGCCGGTGCGGCTGCCGCGAATGGAAGCTTCTGCATCCAGCTGAATCTGATAGCCGGCGCGATAGCGTTCAAACGCTGCGGCAAAATCCCACCCCGGATCAGCCAACATGCCCCAACGTCCCAGCGCATCACCATGCTGGGTTTCTTCCACGCCCCAATGTTCAACAGCCGCGATAAAATCCGGATCTTCAGCAAAAACACGCGTGAGGTAGGTCACGTAATCCGCCGCATTGCGTTCAACCATGGCGGCGGCCTTGATGAGCGGCACGATTGCCGGATCAACCTTGGAAGGATCAAAGTGATCCCAAGCAATCTCATCAATATGCCAGTGTTTCATGAACCTGCCCCGAGCGCCTTGCCAAGATGGGTCTTAGCGACCCTTTCAGACTATGTTCTTGTGCCAAGATGCGGCAGTTTCAAGGCAGGGTGGCGTGAAACCTGCCCCAAAAAGCAAACGGGCGGACCAAAGGACCGCCCGCTACACCTTCAGACTGCACTATGGCTTCAGGCGATGGTCGCTGCTTCAACCATTGCACGGGCGGAAAGCATCTGCGCCATGGCCGCTTCACGCTTTTCCGGCGTATCATTGGCGGCGGCGGCCAAGCTTGCCTCAGCCTCAGCCAGGCGACGCTCTGCTTCCGATTTGGAGAGGGAGGCAAGCGGCGTTGCCTCATCTGCCAGGATTGTAACGCGGTCCGGCGCCACTTCAGCAAAGCCGCCAGCCACGAAAAGCCGTTCCGTGACCTGCCCGCCTTCATGCACGGCAATCACCCCACCGCGCAGCGCCACGATCATCGGCGCGTGGCCAGCCAGCACGCCCATTTCGCCTTCGGTCGCGGGGATCACCGCCATTTCTACCGCACGGGAAAGCAAAAGCTTCTCCGGCGAGACAAGTTCGAGTTGGAAACTCGCCATGGTGATCAGGCCGCCGCCTTCATTTCTTCGCCCTTCTTCACGGCCTCTTCAATGGTGCCAACCATGTAGAAGGCGGCTTCCGGCAGATGGTCGTAATCGCCACGGCAGATCGCCGCAAAGGACCGGATGGTATCTTCCAGCTTCACGAAAACGCCCGGCGTGCCGGTGAAGACTTCGGCCACATGGAAGGGCTGGGACAAGAAGCGCTGGATCTTGCGCGCGCGCGCCACGATCAGCTTGTCTTCTTCCGAAAGCTCATCCATGCCCAGGATCGCGATGATGTCTTGCAGCGACTTGTAGGTCTGCAGGATCTTCTGGACTTCACGGGCCGTATTGTAGTGATCAAGGCCAACCACGCGCGGGTCCATCGCGCGGGAGGTGGAGTCGAGCGGGTCAACCGCCGGGAAAATGCCAAGCTCCGCGATTGAGCGATTAAGCACCGTCGTCGCATCCAAATGCGCGAAGGATGTCGCGGGCGCCGGGTCGGTCAAGTCATCGGCTGGCACGTAGATGGCCTGCACCGAGGTGATCGAGCCCTTCTTCGTGGAAGTGATGCGTTCCTGCAGCGCGCCCATATCAGTGGACAGCGTCGGCTGATAGCCCACCGCCGAAGGAATGCGGCCCAGCAGCGCGGAGACTTCAGCGCCGGCCTGCGTGAAGCGGAAGATGTTATCAATGAAGAACAGCACGTCCTGGCCCTGCTCATCACGGAAATATTCCGCCATGGAAAGGCCCGAAAGCGCCACGCGGGCGCGCGCACCCGGCGGTTCATTCATCTGGCCATAGACCAACGCCACCTTGGAACCTTCGGTATTACCATCGCCAAGCTTGATGACGCCCGCATCAATCATTTCGTGATACAGGTCATTGCCTTCACGCGTACGCTCACCCACGCCGGCAAAGACCGAAACGCCGCCATGGCCCTTGGCGATATTGTTGATCAATTCCTGAATGGTCACGGTCTTGCCCACACCGGCGCCGCCGAACAGGCCAATTTTACCGCCCTTCAGATAAGGCGCCAGCAGGTCAATCACCTTAATGCCAGTGACCAGGATTTCCGCGCTGGTGGCCTGTTCATCAAAGGCCGGCGCTTCGCGGTGGATCGGGTAGTGCATGGTGGCGGGCACCGGGCCGCGCTCATCAATCGGCTCGCCGATCACGTTCAGGATACGCCCGAGCGTGCCGGGGCCCACCGGCACGGAAATGCCAGCGCCCGTGTCAACCACCTCGGTGCCACGCACCAGGCCATCCGTGGTGTCCATGGCGATGCAGCGCACGGTGCGCTCACCCAAATGCTGCGCCACCTCAAGGACGAGCTTCTGCTCGCCGATCTGCAGCGTCAGCGCGTTCATGATCGAGGGCAGCTCGGCGGGGAACTGAACGTCCACCACGGCACCAAGCACCTGCGTCACCTGACCAACATTGTTCTTCATGGCAGTGATTCCTTCTTAAAGCGCTTCAGCGCCGGAGATGATTTCAATCAGCTCTCGGGTGATGTTCGCTTGGCGTGTGCGATTGTAATTCAGCGTCAGCTTGTTGATCATTTCGCCCGCATTGCGCGTGGCGTTATCCATGGCGGTCATCTGGCTGCCATAGAAGCCGGCGGCATTGTCCAGCAGCGCGCGATAAAGCTGGATGGAAAGATTCTGCGGCAGAAGCCGCGCCAGAATCTCTTCCTCCGTCGGCTCAAACTCATATTGCGGGCCGCCTTCGGCAGCGACTTCGGGCAGCGGCGTCGGAATAAGCTGCTGGCCAACAGGCGTCTGGCTGATCACATTCTTGAAGCGGTTGTAGATCAGGGTGCAAACATCAAACGCGCCGGCATCCAACATTTCGCTGATCTTGGCACTGACCTCAGCGGCATCATCGAAGCCGATGCGCTTTTTATTGGCGAAGCTGATTTCCGCGACGATGCGGTTCGCGAATTCGCGCTTGAGGTATACAGCGCCCTTGCGGCCAACGGTGATAATCTTCACCGTCTTGCCCTCGGCCTCAAGCGCGCGCACCTGGGCGCGGGCGAAGCGACCGACATTGGTGTTGAAGCCGCCGCAGAGACCGCGTTCGGCCGTCACCACCACCAGCAGATGCACCTTATCGGCGCCCGTGCCGACCAGCAGCTTCGGCGCATCCGGCGCGCCAACAACCGAAGCGCCGAGCGAAGCCAGCATGCGTTCCATACGCTCAGCGTAAGGGCGCGCCGCTTCGGCTTGGGTCTGCGCACGGCGTAGCTTGGCTGCCGCCACCATCTTCATCGCCTGCGTGATCTTGCGCGTGGATTTCACGCTATTGATCCGCAGACGCAGGCTTTTCAGGCTGGGCATTGGTTACTCTCCCGCAGGCCCAATCTTAGGCGAAGCTTTTGGCGAAGCTATCAAGGAAGGCAATCAGCTTCGCTTCCGTATCCTTCTTGATCTCACGATCATTGCGGATGCTGGCAACGATATCCGGCGCAGTCGCCTTCATTTCGCTCAGCAGGCGGCTTTCGAAATCGCCAACCTTGTTCAGCGGCAGGCGATCCAGATAACCACGCGTGCCGGCAAAAATCGCGATCACCTGATCTTCAACCGCGACCGGCTTGAACTGCGGCTGCTTCAGCAGCTCGGTCAAACGCGCACCACGTGCCAGCAACGCCTGGGTGGAAGCGTCCAGATCCGAGGAGAACTGCGCGAAGGCCGCCATTTCGCGGTACTGCGCCAGTTCCAGCTTAATCTTGCCGGCCACCTGCTTCATCGCCTTGATCTGCGCCGCAGAACCCACGCGAGAGACCGAAAGACCGACGTTCACCGCAGGGCGAATGCCTTTAAAGAACAGCTCGGTTTCCAGGAAGATCTGACCATCCGTGATCGAAATCACGTTCGTCGGAATATAGGCCGAAACGTCACCCGCCTGGGTTTCAATGACCGGCAGCGCCGTCAGCGATCCATTGCCCGCTTCATCACCCATCTTCGCCGCACGCTCCAGCAGGCGCGAATGCAGGTAGAACACGTCACCTGGGTAGGCTTCGCGGCCCGGCGGACGGCGCAGCAACAGCGACATCTGGCGATAGGCAACAGCCTGCTTTGAAAGGTCATCATAGAAAATGACCGCATGCATGCCATTGTCGCGGAAATATTCACCCATGGCGCAGCCCGTATAGGGCGCCAGGAACTGCATCGGCGCCGGGTCGGAAGCGGTGGCGGCAACGATGATGGAATATTGCAGCGCGCCTTGTTCTTCCAGAGTCTTCACCAACTGGGCGACAGTTGAACGCTTCTGACCGATGGCGACGTAGATGCAATACAGCTTCTTGCTCTCGTCATCACCAGCATTGATGGTCTTCTGGTTGATGATGGTGTCCACGATAACGGCGGTCTTGCCGGTCTGGCGGTCACCGATGATCAGCTCACGCTGGCCACGGCCAATCGGGATCAGGGCGTCAATCGCCTTGATGCCGGTCTGCATCGGTTCATGCACGGACTTGCGCGGAATAATGCCGGGCGCCTTCACCTCGGCGCGCATACGCACCACGTCGGTCAGCGGGCCCTTGCCGTCAATCGGGTTGCCAAGGCCATCCACAACGCGACCCAGCAGGCCCTTGCCCACGGGCACGTCCACAATGTCACCGGTACGGCTGACCGTATCGCCTTCCTTCACCGAAAGGTCGGACCCGAAGATCACGACGCCGACATTGTCGGTTTCAAGATTCAGCGCCATGCCCTTCACGCCGGAAGCTGGGAAATCCACCAGCTCACCCGCCATGACATTCTGCAGGCCATAAACGCGGGCGATGCCATCGCCCACGGTCAGCACCGTGCCAACCTCAGCGACATTCGCTTCAGCGTCAAAGCCAGCGATCTGCTGCTTGAGGATTTCCGAAATTTCAGCCGGACGGATTTCCATGGTCAGGCAGCCCCCTTCATGGCGTATTGCAAACGTTGCAACTTGGATTTGATGGAATTGTCGTAAAGGCGGGACCCGATCCGAACGATCAGCCCACCCAGGATGGATTTGTCCACTGTCTCAGACAGGCGAACATTGGAATAGCCAGCTTCCGTCAGCCGCGCCACAATCTGCGTGCGCTGCGTATCGGTCAGGCCATGTGCGGAGGTCACTTCCGCGGTTTGCTGGCCGCGGCGGGCGGCGATCAGCCCACCAAAAGCCTGCGCCACCGCGGGCAGCGCCGCCAAGCGCCGATTGGCGATCAAGACGCCAACCAGGTTGCGCACCTCACCAGTGATGCCGGCACTGTCCAAAACCTTGAACATGCGGTCACGCTGAAGGGCGGCATTGAAGCGCGGATCGGCGATGAAGCCGCGCATATCGCCATTGTCGCGGCAGAGCGCGAAAAGCGCTTCAAGTTCCGTGCCGATGCGGTCCACGGCGCCGGGATCGGTCGCGCGCTTATCATCGGCAAGGTCTAGCAGCGCCTTGGCGTAGCGCGCAGCAAAGCCCATAGCGCGTGGCGCCGAAGGCGAGGCCTTTTCAAGGGTTTGGTCTGTGGCAGCCACGGGTGATCCCGGTCCTGTTCTTGCGCGATATTGACGAGGGGCCGGGAAAGCGTCCCGAACGCGGCCGGGCGTTACCATAGGGTTTACCGCACCGCAACCGAGCGAGCGGCATTTTCCCCCTGCTTTCGCATCATTCCCCCAAAATCAGCGCCGAAGTGCCTGCTTGACAGCGCTTCGCCGAACCCCGCAGGCTTTTTACCATAAGTGGCCGCTTGCCCAGAGAACAAGGAAACGCCCAGTCCATGAAACCAGAAATTACCCGCCGCGCTGCGCTTTTGGTGGGCGGCGCGGCGGCGCTGCTCCCGCTTCGTCCTGCCTTCGCCGCCTTTCCGGAACGCGCCATCACGCTTTCGGTCAGTTTTCCACCGGGTGGCGCCACCGATATTTTGGCGCGAATCCTGGCCCCACCGCTCAGTGAGGCGCTAGGCAGGCCAATCGTGATCGAAAATCGCGGCGGCGCCGGGGCCAATATCGGCATTGGCCATGTCGCCCGCGCGGCCGCGGATGGCTATACGCTGCTGGTCACTTCCAGCGCTTTCGTCGTCAATCCAAGCCTTTACCGGAACCCGCCCTATGATCCCTTCCGGGATTTCGCGCCCATCAGCACGCTTGGCGCTTCCCCCAATGTGCTGGCGGTGCGCCCCAATGGCGGCATTGCCTCGCTCCAGGATTTGATCGCCCAGGCCAAGGCCAGCCCCGATAAGTTCAATTATGCAAGCCCCGGGATTGGGACCACACCGCATCTGGCGGGCGAATTGCTGAAGCTGCGCGCCGGGTTTGAAATGCAGCATGTGCCCTTCAGCGGCGCCGGCCCGGCAACCCAGGCGGCCTTGGCCGGCACCACCCAGGTGATCAGCGCCGCGCAGGGTTCGGTCATGGCACAGCTGCGTTCAGGCGAATTGCGCGCCATTGTGCAAACTGGCGCCAAGCGCGCGGCAGACCTGCCCGATGTGCCAACCCAGGAAGAATTGGGCATCAAGGATGCGAATTCCGAGACCTTCCTGGCGCTTTTCGCCCCGGCTGCGACTCCGGCGCCCATCGTGGAATTACTGGCGCGGGAGGTGGTGAAGGCGCTGCAACGCCCGGATGTGCAAGAACGCTACCGCCAGGCCGGCGCCCCGGTAGTGGGTGGCGGCCCGGAGGAACTTCGCGCCCGGGTCGCGCGGGAAGTGCCCATCTGGCGCGAAGTGATCCAGGTATCAAAGATAAGTGTGCAGTAAAATCAGCGCTTTACTGGAATAGGCGGGGCAGGTTCGGCTGGCGCCGGGGCGGAAAGCCCGGCGCACAAAAAGGGCAGAATCTGTTCCACCGCCTTGGCGAAGTCACCCGAATCACAGACGCCGCCGGACATCACCTCCAACCGGCCAGACCGAAGCAGCGTGTAGCGATAAGCGCCCATCATGAAATAGAGCCGCCAGTACAACACCTCAGGCGGCAAATGCGGCAGCACCAGGCGGAAGGCTTCCACATAAGCAAGTGTGGTGTCGTCATAAACCGTGCTCAGCACTTCCCGTGATATATCATCGGGTTCCGTATTGAGCCTGGCATGCATGCGCATGGTGGCACGGCCTTCGGGGGTTTTGCCATTCAGCATGAAGGGCGTGACGAAGGCGCGCACCAGCACTTCAAGCGGTACACGGCCATCGGGCCAGGTGGCTTTGGCCCCTTCCAAAGCCCGGCGCCGCGCCGCCGTGACCTGTTCTGCCCCGCGCAAATAGGCCGCACGAAACAAATCCCGCTTTGACCCGAAATAGTAATGCAGCTGCGCCAGATTAACCCCGGCGGCCAGCGCAATGGCGCGGGTGGAGGCCCCGGCATAGCCATGATCGGCAAATAGCAACTGCGCGACGTCCAGAATCCGGTCGCGCACACTGGCCGAAGGGTCAATTGGGGCAAGCAGGCTCGTCATGGGTTCCCAGGGTTTTGGTCAGGCGACCGATCTGCCTAATCTAGGGTGATTCGCGCTGAGGGCAACCTGGGGGTGTTTTCAAGCCAGGAGGAATCATTTGACGACCAGGAAAGCACTATTAAACAAATATTTAGCGTGCAGCCCGTGAACGAGAAGCACGCCAAAACCCGGAAATTGACGAAAATCAGCCTTGGCGGTATTTGGTCAGACGACTGATTTGCAAAGGGCAGGCCCCGCGCATCGTTCAGATGCCGAATGGCTGACCCGAGAACGGGAGGAAGCAGGGGCATGAGCGCAGCGCAGGAAATCACCCAATCCCGCTATTTTGGCGGTGAAGCCCCGGCAGAGCGTGCCAAGCGCATCGCCCCCATCATCGCCGCTTGCGCCAACCAGATCGAACGTGACCGCGCCTTGCCCAAGGAATTACTGGATGCGCTGCATGGCGCGGCGCTGTTCCGCACCCTGCTGCCGCAGGCCTTCCGGGGTGAGGAAGTGCCGCTGCATGATTTCGTGCAGATGCAAATCGTCATCGCCGCCGCTGATGCCAGCACCGCCTGGTGCGTAGGGCAAGCTTCCGGCTGTTCCATGGCGGCAGCCTATCTGAAGCCCGAAATCGCTTATGAAATCTGGGGCGCTGACCCGCGTGCCGTGCTCGCATGGGGCATGGGGCCGCAATCCCGCGCCGTGGTGGTGGATGGCGGCTACCTGGTCACTGGCCAGTGGCATTTTGCCAGCGGCAGCCGGCACTGCACCTGGCTCGGTGGCCATTGCAAGGTTGTGGAACGCGATGGGTCGCTACACGCCGATGCGGAAGGCACGCCGATAGACCGCACCATGCTGTTCAAGCGTGAAGTTCCCAAGATCACCGATAATTGGCGCGTGATGGGCCTGCGCGGCACTGGCAGCGACACTTATGAGGTGAAGGACCTGTTCGTGCCGGATGATTATACGGTGCAGCGTGATTTGCCGGCCAATCGGCAGACCGGCGGTTCATTGTATCACTTCACCACCACGCATGCTTATGCGGCGGGCTTTGCCGGCGTCGCGCTCGGGGTTTGCCGCGGCATGCTTGATGAATTCATCAAATTGGCTGCGGACAAAACCCCGGCAGCGTCCACGCGCCCGATGCGCGACAGCCATGTCATTCAAAGCCTTGTCGCGCGGTCAGAAGCGCGCTGGCGTTCCGCGCGCAGCCTGCTGCTTGAAACGCTGCGTGATTGCTGGCCGCGTGCGGAAGCGGGGCTTGAGATGACGAATGATGAACGCGTTTCCATTCGCTTGGCCTCCACCTTCGCCATTCAAACCTCGCGCGAGTTGGTTGAGATCATCTATCAGGAAGCCGGCTCCACCGCGATTTTTGAAGACAATCCTTTTGAGCGTCGCTTTCGCGACATTCATGCGGTCAGCCAACAGGTGCAAGGCCGCAGCGCGCATTTCGAAGCAGTGGGCCAGCATCTGCTGGGGCAAACACCGCATGCGCGCTTCTTGTGAGGGTGGATCGCCCACGATCCGCGTCTTTATAAACGGAGGAAAATAACATGGGCTTGCAAGGTCTGAACCACTACACGCTTCGCCCGGTGGATCTGGAAGCCACCAAGGATTTTTATGAGAAGGTGCTGGGGCTTGAACTGGGCTATCGCCCGCCGCTGACCTTCCCTGGCTATTGGCTTTATTGCGGCGACAACCCGACCGTGCATCTGATTGGCGACCGCCAGGGTGAGGAAGGGCTGCCGGAACGCAAGGTTGGCCACACCGGCCTTGTGGATCACATCGCCTTTTCCTGCACCGGGCTTGCAGCCATGCGCGCGCATTTGGACAAGCACAAGGTAACCTATACGGCGCGCGTCATCCCGCGCGATCGGCAGACGCAAATCTTCCTGCATGATCCCAACGGCGTTGCGGTGGAATTGAATTACCCGCCCGAAGAAACCCCGCCGGACTGAACCGGCGCCTCGCAAAACAGGCGGTGCAGCGTGTGCAGCACCGCCTCGGCCTTCGGATCGGCCAGGCGATAGTAAATCACTGTCCCGGCACGGCGTGTCGTGACCAGCCCTTCATCACGCAGCAAGGCCAAATGCTGCGAGAGCGCGGATTGCGAAAGCCCGACATTGGCGGCCAGGTCATTGACTGATTTCTCGCCCGCCGCGACCAGATCACACAACACCAAAAGCCGCCTTTCATTGGCCAGCGCGCGCAATAGCCGTGCCGCCAGCGCCGCATTTTCGGCAAGCCGCGCGGTTTCATCCGTTTCGCGTGGGGGGCTCAACAGGTCGCTCATACAGGCAACCTAAACCGTTGCGCGCGGTTGGACCATGGCGGCTTGACAGGGGTAGTATATGTTACATTATAACATTTCATACCTACCCTAAAGGCCCTTGCCCATGCTTCGTCGCGCCCTGCTTTGCTCTCCCGCCCTACTGCTAGTCAGGCCCGCCCTGGCCCAACAAAGGCTTTCGGTGGTCGCTTCCTTTTCCATCCTGGCGGATATGACACGCCAGATCGGCGGGGATCGCATCACGCTCCGCGCTATTGCCGGGGCGGATCAGGATGCGCATGGCTTTCAGCCCAAGCCATCGGACGCCGCCGCACTGACCAATGCCGCGGTCATGATCCGCAATGGCCTCGGCTTTGAAGGCTGGCTGGACCGCATGATCCGGTCTTCCGGCTTCAAGGGGCGGTTGGTCACAACGACCGAGGGCATCACCCCGCGCATGATGGAAGCCCATGCGCATCACGGGCATGACCATGGCGGGGCGGGGCGGCGGCACAACCATTCCGTCGGGCCACGCCAGGTGCCGGACCCGCATGCCTGGCAGGATGTGGGGCTGGCGCAGCATTACATCCGCAACATCACTGGCGGGCTGGTCGCCGCCGATCCGGGTGGTGAAGCGCTGTATCGCCGCAACGCCGAAGCCTATGGCGCACGGCTTGCCGCGCTGGACCAATGGGTGCGCGCAGAAATCGCTAAGGTGCCGGCGGCACGACGCAAGATTGTCACCAGCCACGACGCTTTTAGCTATTTCGGCGATGCTTATGGTGTCCGCTTCCTCGCCCCCCAGGGCGTTTCCACGGAAGCCGAGCCCTCAGCCGCTGAAGTCGGGCGGCTGATCCGCCAGATCAAGGCTGAGAGTATCACCGCGCTTTTCATGGAAAACATGAGCAATCCTGCAACCCTGCAACGCATCGCACAGGAAACTGGCTTGCGGGTGCGTGGCCGGCTTTTTGCCGATGCGCTTTCCGCCGAGGCTGGCCCGGCGCCGACCTATGAGGCGATGTTCCGACACAATCTTTCCCTGATGGTGCCTGCAATGCGGGGGGACGCCGCATGATCATGACCAGCCTTCGCAACCTGGCCTTTGGCATGATTGCAAGCCTTGGCGCCCTGACCACCGCCCAGGCCCAGGGCTTCACCCCGCATGTTTCGGGTGAGGCTGATCTTGGCCTCTATGGCGTTTCTACCTTCAACGCCAAGGATTCCGCCCGGCGCGGTACCAGCCTTTATCTTTTCGGTGAAGTCGCCACCGGCTTTCACATCGCGCCCGGGCTTTCGCTGCAAACCGTAGTGGCGTTTGAACCAATCGGGGAAGGCGATGCTTTGGGCGGCTTCCCCATGGATGGCGTGATCGGCTTTCGCCGCCAATCCGCCTTCCTGGAAGCGTTTTTCGCGGAATGGAAACCGGATGATGCCCTCACGCTTTATGGTGGGCGCTTTGTCGCCCCCTTCGGTCGCGGCCATCATGATTTCCCCGGCATCCTGACCCGCATCCGCGCCCATGAAGTGCAGATGATTGGCGATGCCATGGGTGTGGGTGGCACCTGGAATTTCCTCGCTGACCCGCGCTTTGGCGAGCATGATATTTCGGCCGCCGCCTTCACGCTGGATCGGACCTTTCTGTCTTCAACCTGGCTGACGCGCCGGCGCTGCTGTGATGAACGTTATGAACGCTACAACCGCAATACCGAACAACAAGGCGGGCCTTCCAATAACGGGCAGATGGATAATTTCGCCCTGTCCTTGGATGGCGATAAATTCGATTTCGCGCCTGGGCTTTCCTATCAGCTTTCGCTGGTCTCCCGCGCCGCAGGCAAGGAAGATGGCACGGCGCGCGAATGGGGTTATTCTGCGGCGCTGCGTTATGAACAGCGCTGGTCAGCGGCGCATCGTACGTTGTTCTTCGCCGAGGCGGTGCAGTTCCGCAATGCCGATGGCCGCCCGCGTTTCGAGACCGATGAAGGTGAGGAAACCACCATTGCCGAGCGGCGCAACTTCACGACACTCGGCGCGCAGCATCGCATTGATGAATGGCGCAGCACGCTTGCCTGGCAGCGTGACCAGCGCAAGCGCAGCCTGGATACACTGCCCACGGAAAACTACCTGGAAGCTTCCATCGGGCGCGATATCGGCCATGGCTTCGGGCTTGATGTTGGCTACCAATATGGTCGGCAGTTGATCGAGGAATCCGGCCAGCTCGGCACAACCCATGCGGTGCTGGCGCGACTTTCCTGGCGCGGCGGGTTTTGACGAGAGCCGCAGCATGAGCTTCGTTTGTGAGGTCTTCCCGCCAGAAGCCGATGCGCTGAGCCCGATTTGCCCAAGCGCCATTAGCAGTCGCGATGAAAATGTCCTGTTCGAGATTTTCCGCCCCGATGTGGCGCTGGCGATTTGGCTGAGGCCAATGCCTTCCAATTGGAAGGCTGAAATCGGTACCTTGTTGCAGCACCTGCCCTTTGGCGCCATTGGCCGCGGCAGCCCTGAAGATGTGGTGGATCAGATGGTGCAGGAATTGCCTGCCCCGGCTTCCGCCGCTTTGCTGTCGGATATGCTGCTGCTTGGGCGGTTTTTCGCAACCCTCACGCAGCAATCGGAAATCCGTGCGAGCCTTGCGGGTGTGAATGATGACTCCTGCCGGCGCTTTCATTGCGATGCAGTCAGGCTGCGCCTGCTTTGCACTTATCATGGCCCGGGCACGCAGTTTACAATGTGTGGGCCGCAATGCCGCGCGCCGCACCAAATCCCAAGCTGCGCCGTGGCGCTGGTAAAAGGCCGCGCCCATCCGGCAGCGCTTGGCGATGCTTGCCTACACCGCTCCCCGCCCGTTTCCCATTTGTCGGAAAGCCGCCGCGGCCGATTGCTGTTTTGTATTGATGAACCGGGGTTCCTGCCATGAATGCGATGGACAAAAGACTGCCTGTGACGGTGCTTTCCGGCTTCCTTGGTGCAGGCAAGACCACGCTGCTCAATCACGTGCTGGCCAATCGTGAAGGCAAGCGCGTGGCGGTGATTGTGAATGACATGAGTGAGGTGAATATAGACGCAGCCTTGGTCGGCAATGCTGGCACGCTTTCCCGCACCGAAGAAAAGCTGGTTGAAATGTCCAATGGCTGCATCTGCTGCACCTTGCGAGAGGATTTGATGCAGGAAGTGACCAAGCTTGCTGCCGAAGGTCGGTTTGATGCCCTGCTGATCGAAAGCACCGGCATCAGCGAACCCATGCCCGTGGCGGCAACCTTTGATTTCCGTACCGAGGATGGCTTCAGTCTTGGCGATGTTGCGCGGCTTGATACCATGGTGACAGTGGTGGATGCGCAAAGCTTCCTGCGCGATTACGGCAGCGCGGACCGCCTCGCCGCGCGGGGCGAAAGCGCGGGTCCGGAAGATACCCGCCTGCTGGTGGATTTGCTGATTGAACAGATTGAATTTGCCGATGTCATCATCGTCAATAAGCAGGATTTGGTGAGCGAGGCGGAATTGGGTCGCCTGGCCGCGCTGCTCGCCACATTCAACCCCAATGCGGAAATCCTTGGCTGCACCAAGGGGGCGGTGCCGCTTGGCCACATCCTGCATACCGGGCGCTTTGATTTTGATGCGGCGCGCCGTTCCGCAGGCTGGATCAAGGCGCTTTCAGGGGAACACCTGCCCGAAAGCGTTGAATTCGGCATCACCAATTTTGTGTGGCGTGCGCGCCGCCCGGTGCATCCGGAACGCTTCAAGCGTTTCATTGAAGGCGACCTTCCGGGCGTAGTGCGCGCCAAGGGGTTTTTCTGGCTGGCGACGCGCATGCCCTGGGCAGGAGAATGGCAATTGGCGGGCTCCGTTGGCCGCCATGAAGCCGCCGGATTTTGGTGGGCCGCCCAGCCGGCTTCTCGTTGGCCGGATGATCCCGCCTGGCGCGCCACGATCGAAGCGAATTGGCAGGAACCCCATGGCGACCGTCGCCAGGAAATCGTCTTCATCGGCATTGGCATGGATGAGGCAGGGCTGCGTCAGGCGCTACAGAAAACCCTCCTGACCGATGAGGAATGGCGCGCCGGGCCGCGCGCCTGGGCAAGGCTGCCCGACCCATTCCCGACCTGGCGCGAGGGCTGACCGCTCCGGCAAGTTGCGGAGGATAGGCAGGCCCCTAACGCCCCAACCCGTCCCAGAATTCCTTCACCTTGGCGAAGAAGCCTTCGCTTTCCGGGCTGGTGCGGCCGCCCTGCTCTGCCTCGGCTTCAAATTGTTCCAGTAATTCGCGCTGCTTTGGTGAAAGGTTCTGCGGCGTTTCCACCATGACCTGCACATACATATCGCCGCGCGCCGCTGACCGCAGCACGGAAAACCCCTTGCCGCGCAGGCGGAATTGATCGCCTGTCTGGGTGCCGGCGGGGATGGTCACTTTTGAGCGCCCGCCATCAATGCTTGGCACTTCCACATGCCCGCCAAGCGCAGCCTGTGTCATGCGCAGCGGCACGCGCACCAGAATATTTGCGCCATCGCGCTGGAAAATCGGGTGCGGCCTTACCGCGATATCCACGTAAAGATCACCCGCCGGCGCGCCGCGCTGCCCGGCCTCACCCTCGCCAGTCAGGCGAATGCGCGTGCCATCATCAACGCCAGCCGGGACCGAGACATTCAGGCTGCGTTCACGCTGCACGCGCCCCGCGCCACGGCAAATCTTGCATGGATTCTTGATGGTGCGGCCCTGGCCGCCACAGGTGGGGCAGGTCCGTTCCACCAGGAAAAAACCCTGCTGCGCCCTGACCTTACCGCTGCCTTGGCAGGTGCCGCAATTCTGCACGCCGGACGCCGAACCACCTTCCGCGCCAACACCCTTGCAGGCTTCGCAGGAAACGCTGGTGGCAAAACGAATGGTTTTCTTCGCCCCGGCAAAGGCTTCTTCCAGAGAAACCTCTACCTGCGTGCGCAAATCCGCTCCGCGCCCGGAAGCCGCGCGCTGCCCACGCCCGCCGCCGCCGAAGCGGCCAAACATTTCCTCAAAGATATCCTCAAAGCCACCGCCGCCAAAGGGACCGCCGCCGCCACCACCGCCACCAGGCCCGCCCTGTTCAAAGGCGGCATGGCCGAAGCGGTCATAGGCCGCGCGCTTTTCGGCATCCTTCAGCACATCGTAAGCCTCATTCAATTCCTTGAATTTGGCTTCCGCTTCCGCATCACCCTGATTACGATCAGGGTGCCATTGCATCGCGAGCTTGCGATAGGTTTTCTTGAGGTCATCCTCGCCCGCATCGCGCGCGACGCCGAGAACCTCGTAATAATCGCGTTTTGCCATGATCGGGCTACCGTTTCCGACACAAGAAGCCCTCTGCTGCCGGCGGGCACCAGAGGGAAATCGAGGCCAAAGGCGCCATCACCCCGAAGGGATCAGGAAGGCTTTTTCTTGTTCGGGTCCACTTCCTCGAACTCGGCATCAACCACCTTGTCGTTGGAAGCACCACCTGCGCCGCCCCCGCTACTGGCTGCCGGTTCTTCGGCCTTTGGCGAGGCCTGTTCGGCCTTGTAAAGCGCCTCACCCATTTTCATCGCTGCCTGGGACAGTTTTTCGGATGCCTCGCGAATCACTTCGGCATCCTGGCCTTCCATGGCGGTGCGGGCAGCGGCCAGCGCCGATTCCACTTCCACCCTTTCAGCCGGCGGCACCTTGTCCCCGCTATCCTTCAGCGTCTTGTCAGTGGAATGCACCAGCGCATCAAGCTGGTTGCGCGCTTCCACAGCCTCACGCCGCTTGCGGTCGGCTTCCGAATTGGCTTCGGCATCCTTCACCATGCGTTCGATATCGGCGTCCGAAAGGCCCGATTTCGCCTGGATGCGGATCTGCTGTTCCTTGCCGGTCGCCTTGTCCTTCGCGCTGACGCTGACAATGCCGTTCGCGTCAATGTCAAAGGTCACTTCCACCTGGGGCACGCCACGCGGCGCGGGGGGAATGCCCGTCAGGTCAAACGTGCCAAGCTGCTTGTTATCCGCAGCCATTTCACGTTCGCCCTGATACACCTTGATGGTGACCGCAGTTTGATTGTCATCCGCAGTGGAGAAGGTTTGGCTTTTCTTCGTCGGGATCGTCGTGTTGCGATCAATCAGGCGCGTAAACACGCCGCCAAGCGTTTCAATACCAAGGCTGAGCGGCGTGACATCCAGCAGCAGCACATCCTTGACATCACCCTTCAGCACACCGCCCTGAATGGCCGCGCCAATGGCAACGACTTCATCGGGGTTGACGTTGCGCGCCGGTTCCTTGCCGAAGAATTGGCGAACCGCTTCCACCACTTTCGGCATGCGTGTCATGCCGCCAACCAGGATCACCTCATCCACTTCATTGGCGGCAAGGCCGGCATCCTTCAGCGCCTGACGGCAAGGTTCCAAGGTGCGGCTGATCAAATCATCCACCAGCGCTTCCAGCTTGGACCGGGTGACTTTCATCACCAGATGCTTGGGGCCAGACGCATCGGCGGTGATGAAGGGCAGGTTGATTTCGGTTTCCTTGGAAGAGGAAAGCTCGATCTTTGCCTTTTCCGCCGCTTCCTTCAGGCGTTGCAGCGCAAGCTTATCGCCACGCAGGTCAATGCCCTGTTCCTTGCGGAATTCATCGGCCAGATAATCAATGATGCGCTGGTCGAAATCTTCACCACCCAGGAAGGTATCGCCATTGGTGGATTTCACTTCGAACACGCCATCGCCGATTTCCAGGATGGAAACGTCGAAGGTGCCGCCACCAAGATCGTAAACCGCGATGGTGCCGCCCTTTTTCTGTTCCATGCCATAAGCAAGCGCGGCGGCAGTTGGTTCATTGATGATGCGCAGCACTTCAAGCCCGGCAACGGTGCCGGCTTCCTTGGTGGCTTGGCGCTGGGCGTCATTGAAATAGGCCGGAACGGTGATCACGGCCTGGGAAACCTTCTCACCCAAATGGGCTTCGGCGGTTTCCTTCATCTTGGTCAGCACCATGGCGCTGATCTGCTGCGGCGCATAGGTCTTGCCATCCACCTCAACCCAGGCATCGCCATTCGGCGCCTTGGTGATCTTGAAGGGGGCAAGCCCGATATCTTTTTGCACCATCGGGTCATCAAAGCGGCGGCCAATAAGGCGCTTCACCGCATAAAGCGTACCCATGGGGTTGGTGACGGCCTGGCGCTTTGCCGATTGCCCGACCAGCCTTTCGCCATTCTTCGCAAACGCGATCATGGAAGGCGTGGTGCGGGCGCCTTCGGCGTTTTCAATCACGCGCACATCCTTGCCTTCAAGAATGGCGACGCAGGAATTGGTGGTGCCGAGGTCTATGCCAATGACCTTACTCATCCGAATTCTCCTCTACGGCGGATCGCGGCGGCCCTGAACGGCACCACGGCGACCCCCTTTGCTATACGGCGGCTAAACTGCCGCCGCGGATGGGGTTAGAAAAAGCCGCTCCCGGCAGGGGGCGGCGAATGCAACAAGATGTATGTAACGGCGCCGCGCGAGACAAGATGCCGCGGCCCGATCAACAGCAAAAACGCAAATTAACGCGGCCCGCGGCGGCGGTTGCGGTCCAGTTCATCGGCGCTCAAGGCAAAGGATACCCGAACGCGGAATTCCGCTGGATTGCGCCCAGCCGGGAAGACAAGGGTTTCGGGGGGCGAGGTAACCCGGGCACGGGTCTGATTGCCCTCAAAATTCACCAAAAGCCTGGCGTCCTTGCGTTCAACCAATTGGCTGTCATCGCCGCTGGTGACGGCCAGGAACCAGGGTAGCTCGGCCCGATTGCCGCGCGTGGCAGGGCCGCGTTCCACATCCATGATAGCGGCGACCTTTACCTCCACCCCGCCGCCCCGGATGTAATCGCAGGTCACGCCCACCCCCGCGATCCGGCCATCCACCAGCATCGCGGCCAGATCGGGCGGCGCGCCGGGCCGGAAGCGGGTGATGTCCGCCCCATCGGCCAGGATCGTCACCCTGGGGCAGGGTGCGAGCACCTTTTCCTGGGAAGACGACCCACAAGCTGCGACCAGCCCCGCCAGAACCAGAACCCCGAAGCGCCGCATGCCGAAACCCCCTTTGACCCGAACGGGCTGCGGGCTACTCTGACCATTCTTCGCGTCGCGCCGCAACCCGTGGCCGACCCCTTTCGATGGACCCCGCGCCCATGGCCTCTGCCAAGCCGCCTTTGCACCTTCTGCTCGCCGGACCGCGCGGCTTCTGCGCCGGCGTGGACCGCGCCATCAAGATTGTGGAGGAAGCGCTGAAACGCCACGGCGCCCCGGTCTATGTGCGCCATGAAATCGTCCATAACCGCTTCGTGGTCGAAAGCCTGGAAAAACAGGGCGCCGTTTTCGTCGAAGAACTGAACGAAATCCCGAATGATGGCCAGCCCGTAGTGTTTTCCGCCCATGGCGTGCCGAAATCTGTTCCCGCCGAAGCCGCGCAGCGCATGATGTTCGCCCTTGATGCCACCTGCCCGCTGGTGAGCAAGGTGCATCGCGAAGCCGAACGCCACCACGAAAGTGGCCGCCATCTTTTCCTGATTGGCCATGCCGGCCACCCGGAAGTGATTGGCACCATGGGCCAATTGCCGGAAGGTGCGGTGACTTTGGTGCAGGATGCGGCGGATGCGGAAAGTGTTGTCTCGCCCGAAGGCGCCACCTTGGCCTATACAACGCAAACCACGCTTTCCGTTGATGATACGGCGGAAATCATCAGCATCCTGCAACGGCGATTTCCGGATATTCGCGGCCCCGCTAAGGAAGATATCTGCTACGCGACCACCAATCGCCAGGCGGCAGTAAAAGCGATTGCAGCGCGGTCTGATCTGGTGGTGGTGGTGGGCGCGCCCAATTCATCGAACAGCCAACGCCTGCGCGAAGTGGCCGAGCGTAGCGGCGCCGGCCGCGCCGTAATGGTGCAGCGCGGCGCTGATCTTGATCTTTCCCTTGTGCAGGGCTGCAAGACCGTGGGTGTCACAGCCGGCGCCAGCGCACCCGAAGTGCTGGTGGAAGAAGTGATCGCCCGGCTTGGTGAAGCCTATTCCCTTGAAATCGAGGAAGTTGTGGTGGCGGTGGAACAGATCACCTTCCGCCTGCCGCGCGGGCTCGCCGCCGAATAATGGCTGTCTATACTGAGGTTTCGGATGAGGCGTTGCGCGCCTTCCTGGCCGATTACGCGCTTGGCGAATTGCTGGCCTTTCGCGGCATTGCGGAAGGTGTCGAGAATTCCAACTACGCGCTGAAAACCGAAGCCGGCGATTTCATCCTGACGCTGTATGAAAAGCGCGTGGACCCCGCTGAATTGCCCTATTTCCTTGGGTTGATGGAGCACCTCGCGTCACGCAGCATGGCCTGCCCAACGCCGGTGCATGGGCGGGATGGCGCGGCCTTGCGCGCATTGGCGGGGCGGCCTGCGGCGATTGTGACCTTTCTGCCTGGCGTCTGGCCGCGCCGCGTGCGACCAGAGCATTGCGCGCCTTTGGGCAAGGCTTTGGCGGAGATGCACCTGGCCGGCGCAGGCTTCGCCATGCATCGGCCCAATGCGCTTGGCCCCAAGGGCTGGGCGCCATTGCTGGATGGCTGCCGCGCCCGTGGTGATGAGGTGCAGCCCGGCCTGATCGCCGAGCTTGAGGCCGCGCTGGCTGGCATTCTGGCCGCCTGGCCGGCAGCAGGCGCGCTACCAGCCGGGCAGATCCATGCCGATCTTTTCCCGGATAACGCCTTCTTCCTGCCGGGCGCGGATGGGCAGCCACGGGTTTCCGGCGTGATTGATTTCTATTTCGCCTGCACGGATCTTTTCGCCTATGACATCGCCGTCTGCCTGAATGCCTGGTGCTTTGAGCCGGATTATTCCTTCAACGTCACCCGCGCGCGCGCCATGCTTGGCGCCTATCGCGCCATTCGCCCGCTGTCCGAGGCGGAATTGGCCGCGCTGCCCGTGCTGTGCCGCGGTGCGGCGCTGCGCTTTTTGCTGACCCGGCTTTATGACTGGACCCACACGCCCGAAGGCGCCTTGGTGACGCGGAAGGACCCGGTGGAATACCTCCGCAAGCTGCGCTTTTTCAGCGGCGCCGAAACGCTTTCGGCCTTTGGCCTGTGACCGGCAGCGCCGACCCGCGCCCCTTGGTCGAGATTTGGACCGATGGCGGCTGCAAGCCCAACCCCGGCCCCGGCGGCTGGGCCGCCATTCTGCGCTTTGGCGAACATGAGCGGGAACTTTCGGGCGAGGAGGCTGAGACCACCAATAACCGCATGGAACTGACCGCCGCGCTGAAAGCGCTTGAGGCGCTGAAAAAACCCTGCCGCGTGGCGCTGCATACGGATAGCGAATATCTGCGCAACGGCATCAGTCGCTGGATTCATGGCTGGGTGCGCGCCAATTGGCGCAATGCGGCGAAGGAGCCGGTGAAGAATTTGGATTTGTGGCAGGGCATTCTGGCGGCGGCCAAACCGCATGAGATTGAATGGCGCTGGGTGCGCGGCCATGCCGGGGACCCCATGAATGAACGCGCCGATGCGCTGGCGACCGCGGCGCGGGAGAGGGCTGAGGCCGGATGATCTTGCCTCAACCCTGCCCTGACGCGTATAAGGGAAGGACGGTGCGGGCGTAGTTCAGAGGTAGAACGTCAGCTTCCCAAGCTGAATGTCGGGGGTTCGATTCCCCCCGCCCGCTCCAAATTTTTTCCGAAAAATATAGTCTAAAATTAGTTTTTTTGGCTATCGACGTTCAAGGAATCAGATTCGCGGGGAGGCTCAAGGATTAAAATTCGGCCTGGACTTCCACGCTAGAGTCAGAGGTCGGGCTTATCCAAGCGCCCACCCTTTTTAATCGCCAACCTGGATGTCATTACTGTAGGCTTTAATCTCCCGATCCGCGTGGACACCTCATTTTCTTTTATTGTATGCTACTCAATGAAAGCATTGCGCGACTATCAAGATGTTAAAAGCAATTAAATTTTTATTGTTAACTAAATCATGGGCGCCAGTCCTTCAATTTCCTCGACCCAGAATGACTTGTTCCCAAATCGATTGCGGCATGGAGTTGGCTAGCGAATCGGCGCGCAGGAGATACTCAAGAGAAAAATGCATAGCATCATTTATATGACCTGTTTTTGCCTCGAAAATGCGAGAGCGCCTCAGGCAAACTTTCTCGAACGGCAGTCTGAAATTATGGGACGAATACAAAAAACTCATATTTTTCAAGACCGAAATTCCTTTCGTCCTGCTTTCGATATGTCTTCCACTATATCCTGAAAGGCTTCTCGGTACGGATCGTAGACTTCACGGAAACCGTCCGTGAATTTATCTATTTTCGCTAGGCGCTTCCGCCCAGCTTCTATGCTCCAACCCTCATAATTCAATGCTTTCACTACTAGCGTTTGCGTCTTCTCCTCAAATTGTGGAAAATGTATTGCTACAAGTGTTTGTAATCGCCATCTTGGAGTCATTTCCGCTCTATCTTCGTGACCGAAAGCATTGCTGTTTTTCTTTAAGTCTAGCCAATGGTCGTATTCGTACAGAGCTCTAAGAAGGTTATCTAGGTTTTCAGCCCTTTTCCTCTTTCGTTCTGCCCTTTGCTTTAGCCACTCCACAATCACAGGTGAGAGCACACCGACCGTTCCAGCGATAAGGGCTGGAAGCAAAGTCACGACCACGAGTTGCCAGAACGAGAGTATGGTTTGACCATTCATAACATTAATCTAGCGTTCCACCCTAATCTCATTCAACTGGGAGTTTTGATTCCGTTCAAATTTATTTGATCATTGCGCGATACGAATCAAAGAAAGATTTTTAAATCAATGACATGATTGTGGGTAATGATCGCTTCACGAGCTGAATGTCGTGGGTTCAATTCTCATCACCCGCTCCATTTGCCCTCCCCCACCCACCCCTAACATGAACATTGCCAAAAAACTGATACAGGCAGCGCCCATGCACCCTACGCGTCGCCGCCGCGCCCTGATCGCGGCGGCGCTTTCTGCGTCCTTTCTGCGGCGGTCAATTCCATGCGGTTATTGGTGGTCTCGGCCTCAGTGCCTGAAAGTTCGCGCTCATGCTCACCAAAGCGCAGAATGGCCGCCCAGCCGCCGGGGCCGGGGTTGGGTTTGCAATAGCGGATAACTGGCCGGGAGCGGGCGTAGTTCAGAGGTAGAACGTCAGCTTCCCAAGCTGAATGTCGGGGGTTCGATTCCCCCCGCCCGCTCCAGCCTTGGCCATCAGGCGCCGGTACTGGCCCTGGGGCACAAGGCCCCCGCCCCTAAACTCCTCGTTTTCTCGCCCGCCATCATCTGTTAATATTCCCCTAATGCGCTATTACCGCGCGCCTTGGCGGTTAAGGGGATGTCTATGTCGGGAACAAGCGGGAATGATTGTCTTCTCGGCACCAATGGAAACGACACGCTCCTTGGCCTGGGCGGCGCGGATTTATTGGATGGCGCGAACGGCGATGATACTCTCGATGGTGGCGCCGGCGCGGACAATCTGTACGGCAGCGCCGGGAATGACAGCCTTTTTGGCGGCGCGGGCAATGACTTCCTGGAAGGCGATTTGGGGCGGGATACCTATGCCGGCGGCACCGGGGCCGATGTTTTCTACCTGACCTATTCGGATGGTTCTCCGGGCGGTGACCTTGGCTCCCCGGTCTCAGCACCGGATATGGTGCTGGATTTCAATCGCGCCGAAGGGGATAGGCTTGTCCTGTTGGGCAGTTTTTATGACTTCCCCTCACCCGCTTTCTACCGCTCCCCGGAAAATGAGTTGCTGCCGCTGAATTGGGTGGGTTCCCTGCCTACGGCCGTTGCAAGCCTAACCCCGGGCCTGGCGCTAACGCTTGATAATGTTCAGGATTATGTCCCGGTCTATTGGGTGCCGAAGACAGATGGTGATGGCTGGGTAGTGCTTGACCTGGACCATGATGGTGTCTTGGGCGCGGCTGATTTCGCCGTTTTTGTTGATACAAGCAATGACCAGCCGCTCACTGCCGCGGATTTCCCGCTCGATGGGTTTTCATTTGAATTCGCCACTGCAGTACGTGGGTCAGACAATAATTCAATGTATGGCCTTGCCGTGCAGGACCTGCTGAATGGCATGGGCGGCAACGACACCATGGATGGCATTGGCGGTGATGATATCCTCTGGGGTGGGGATGGTGATGATCTTCTGCGCGGCGGCACCGGGAATGATACGCTGGTTTCCTGGACCGGCAATGACACCATGCTGGGCGGCAATGGTGATGATTACTTCCTTAGTCAGTCCACCGATTCAGTAGATGCCGGCACAGGCAATGATACCGTCATGGGGGGCAATGGTGTCGAAGCCATCCTCGCAAACCCAGGCAATGATTGGCTTGATTTCGGTGATGGTGATGACAGCTTTGGCTACGTGCTTGGCACCGATAATGACACGCTGGATGGTGGCGCTGGGAATGATACGCTCTACCTTCCGGTAGAAGCTTGGGCTTCAGGTTCCGATGGAATTTGGACAACCTATTCCCAATCCGGAACAAGCCTTTATGTGCGCAACTGGCTGGCCATCGCCTTTTCGGCACCCGCCGGCAGTGGCGGCATCCTGCCCGGCGATAGCCTTGGCAATGCGCTTTATGGCGAAGCCGGCAATGACACTCTTTCGGGTGAGGCTGGCGCCGATACGCTTGATGGTCTGCTTGGCGATGACAGCATTTCTGGCGGCGCCGACAATGATATTTTGTCCTATGCCAGTGCCACTGGGGCAATTACTATCAGCCTCGCCAGCAATAGGGTGATTGGCGCGGCGGGTAATGACAGCTTTACTGGCATTGAAGATGTGCTTGGCGGCGCCGGGTCCGACAGCCTTCTTGGCGATGCAGCGGCCAATGCGCTGACAGGTGGCGCAGGCAATGACACGCTGAATGGCGGAGAGGGCGCCGATACGCTGGATGGCGGCCTAGGTGATGACAGCATCTTTGGTAGCGGCGGCAGCGATTTACTGTCCTATGCCTCGGCCACTGGCGGAGTTACGATCAGCCTTGTCAGCAATCGGGTCAGCGGCGCGGTAGGCAATGATAGCCTGTCTGGCTTTGAATATGTGATCAGCGGCGCAGGCGCGGATAGCCTGCTTGGTGATGCGGCGGCCAATACCCTGGCAGGTAGCGGCGGCGCCGATACGCTGGATGGTGGTTCGGGCAATGACAGCCTCTCCGGCGGCTCGGACTTGGATCTTTTGTCCTACGCTGCCGTGCTTGGCGCGGTTACAGTAAGCTTGGCAGCCAATCGGGCAAGCGGCGGAGCGGGCGATGATAGCTTGGCCGGCTTTGAGCACGTAATCAGCGGCGCGGGGGCAGATAGCCTGCTGGGCGATGCTGCGGCCAATGCGCTGACTGGCGCAGGCGGCAATGATACGCTGAATGGCGATGATGGCGCGGATACCTTGGATGGCGGCCTTGGTAATGACTCGCTTATTGGTGACATGCATAACGATCTTCTGACCTATGCCACAAGCAGTGACGCCATCACCATCAATTTGGTGACCAATAGGGCAAGCGGCGCGGCGGGCGATGATAGCCTGTCTGGCTTTGAACATGTGATCAGCGGTGCGGGCGCCGATAGCCTACTTGGTGATGTTGCGGCTAATACGCTGCTTGGCGGTGATGGCGCCGATACGCTTGATGGCGGCCTTGGCAATGACAGCCTGGTGGGCGGTGGCGATGGTGATTTCCTGTCCTACGCTGCCGCAACAGGCGCCGTTACCATAACACTGACAGGTAATCGGGCGACTGGTGCCGCAGGTAATGACAGCCTTTCGGGCTTTCAGCATGCGATCAGCGGCGCAGGCGCGGATAGCCTGCTGGGCGATACTGCCGACAATACCCTGGCCGGCAATGACGGCGCCGATACGCTTAACGGTGGCCTCGGCAATGACAGCCTTTCTGGCGACGCCGGCAATGACCTTTTATCCTACGCCACCATCAATACAGCGCTTACCATCAGCCTTATTGGAAATAGCGCCAGTGGCGGTGCCGGTAATGATACCCTCGCCGGCTTCGAAGATGTGCTTGCTGGTTCCGGCGCCGATAGCCTGCTTGGTGATGCAGCCGCGAACGAACTGAATGGCGGCCTTGGCGCTGATACGCTTGATGGCGGCGGCGGCCATGATCTGCTGATTGGCGGCGCTGGCAATGACATGTTGATCGGCGGGGCCGGCAACGACACCTTGATGGGCGAAGCAGGGGATGGAAGCTATTCCGGCGGCGCCGGCGATGATGTGATCCTGATCGGCACCACAACGCTTGCCGATATCTACGCGCTATTCAATTTGTAGCGCCGCTCCGCTTGCGTCCCGCCCCACTTCCGGCAGGATGGTCCCCATCATTGGGGGAGTAATCCATGAATATCACCTTGAATGGGCGCGCCGCGCTCATCACCGGCGGGTCCAAGGGCTTGGGCCTTGCCATGGCGAAGATGTTTGCTGAATCGGGCGGACATGTCGCCATTGTGGCGCGCGGGGCGGAAAGCCTTGCCAAGGCGGAAGCGGAAATCCGCGCTGCCGCGCCTGGCGCGAAGGTCGCCGCCATTGCCGCTGATATCCGCACCGCTGAAGGCTGCGAAGCCGCCTATGCTGCGGCGGTCAAGGGCCTCGGCCAGCTGGATATTCTGATCAATAATGCCGGCACATCGCAGCGCGGCGGCTTCCTGGAAGTGACAGATACGCTTTGGCAGGATGATCTGGACCTCAAGCTTTTCGCGGCCATCCGGCTTTCCAGGCTGGCGCTGCCCGGCATGCGGGACCGCAAATGGGGCCGCATCATCAATGTGCTGAATATCGGCGCCAAGGCACCGCCCGGTGGTTCAACGCCTACCTCAGTGTCTCGCGCGGCGGGCATGGCGCTCACCAAGGCCATGGCGAATGAATTCGCGCCCCATAATGTGCTGGTGAATGCCATGCTGGTCGGCATTATCGAAAGCGACCAATGGGTGCGCCGGCATGCATCAGAACAGCGCAACATCACGTGGGAGGATTGGAAGGCCGAACAAGGCAAGGCTGTCCCCCTCGGGCGTATCGGCAAGGCCGAGGAATTCGCTGCCATGGCGCTGCTATTGGCCAGCGAACAGGGCGGCTTCATCAGCGGCACCGCGATCAATGTGGATGGTGGCAAAAGCCCCGTGGTATAGCCAGGCAGGTCACGCGCCTGCCGCGGGCGCCCGCGGCAGGGCAAAAACCCCGCTGGCGCGCAGAACGGGTTTGCCATCTGCCATGCAGACCCCTTGTGCGAAAACCAGCGTGCGCGTGCGGCGCAACAGCACCGGTTCGCATTGCAGCCAGGTGCCAAGCAGCGCCGGCGCCAGGTAATCCGAATTCAGGCTGATGGTGGTGAAGAACCCTGTCACCCCAGCCAGGTTGAAGCCACCAATCCCAAGCGCGAGGTCGGCAAAAGTCGCCAACATGCCACCATGGGCCATGTCCTTGCTGTTACAGTGGCGCTTTTCGATCCGAAGGCCAAAGGCAAGCGGCCCGTGATCCCGCCGGATCATAATGGGGCCGATAGGTTCCAGAAACGGCCCGCCAGCAGGGCGCGGCACGAAGCCTTCCGGAATGGGTAGGGGGACAGGCTGATCCAAGGCAGGGCAACTTTCGCACTTGATTGAAGGGCGGACCCTATACCGGAAGCCTGCGCGGGGAAACGCCCGAAGCCCCTGCCTTGGCTTTGCCCCGATTTGCCCCTAAGCGCGACGCGATGCGGAGCGACGATTGCCCATGAACGCCTCTTCCCCCTTGATCCTGCCGGTGATCCTGTCCGGCGGCACCGGCACGCGGCTATGGCCGCTGTCCCGCGAAAGCTATCCCAAGCAGTTCTGGCCGCTTGCTTCGGACAAAACCATGCTGGCGGAAACTGCCGCGCGGGGTTCTGGCGCTGGCTTCCTGCCGCCGATGGTGGTCTGCAATGAAGCGCATCGCTTTCTGGTGGCCGAACAATTGCGCGATAAGGGCGCATCGATCGTGCTGGAACCCGTTGGCCGCAATAGTGCGCCCGCCATCGCCGCCGCCGCCCTGATTGCCGAGGAAACCGCGCCTGGTGCCATGCTGTGGTTCATGGCCGCCGATGCCGCGATTGGTGATGTGGCAGCGCTGCAAGCAGCGCTGGCCAAGGCCGCCGCGGCGGCACAAGCGGGGGCGATTGTCACCTTCGGCATGCAGCCGACCGCCCCTGAAACCGGCTATGGCTATATCGAAGCCGGCGAAGCCTTACCGGGCAGCGAAGGCGTGCAGCGCATTGCGCGCTTTGTGGAAAAGCCCGATGCAACGCGCGCGGCGGAATTCCTCAAAACCGGCCGGCATTTGTGGAATTCCGGTATGTTTGTCGCCTCTGCCGCGACCATGCTGACGCAACTCGAAGCCCATGCGCCTGAAGTGCTGAAGGGCGTGCGCGCTGCCGTTGCTGGCGCTGCGCGTGATGGGGATTTCATCCGCCTTGAAGCGGCGGCCTTCACCGCAACACCATCTATCAGCATTGATTACGCGGTGATGGAACGCACGCAAAAAGCCGCCGTGGTGCCCGCTTCCATCGGCTGGTCCGATATTGGTTCCTGGGCCGCACTGTGGGAGATTCAGCCGAAGGATGCGGCGGGCAATGCCACGCATGGGCCGGTTGAATTGGTGGATGCGAAGAATTGCTATGTCCGCAGCGAAACCATCCTGACCGGCGTGATCGGGTTGGAAAACGCTGTGGTGGTGGTCACGGATGATGCCGTTCTCGCCATGCATCGCGACCACGCGCAGGATGTGAAAAAGCTGGTGGACCAGTTGAAGGCGCGCGGCGCCAAGGAAGCGACCGAACATCGCCGCGCCTATCGCCCCTGGGGCCATTATGAAGGCCTGATTATGGGGGACCGATTCCAGGTCAAGAAGATCGAGGTTCGCCCCGGCGCCAAGCTTTCCCTGCAAAAGCACTTTCATCGCGCGGAACATTGGGTGGTCGTCTCCGGCACCGCCATTGTGCGGCGCGACGGGGAAGAAATCATGCTGCGGGAAAATGAAAGCGTCTATCTGCCGCTAGGCTGCATCCATCGTATGGAAAACCCCGGCAAAATCCCGCTGACGCTGATTGAGGTGCAATCCGGCTCCTACCTCGGCGAGGATGATATCGTGCGCTTTGAGGATACTTACGGGCGGAGTTGATATTCCGCATGCCCTTTTGCGCATGATGGGCGCAGAATACAGGCTTTGCAGGGGGAATTCTGCATGGCCGAGCAGCCTGAACATCATAATCACCGCCGTCACACCCATTTGCGAACAGCCCTATCAAGCGCTCGGGAAAGGCGGCGTGGTGAGGGTCCGGCGCCGCCGCTGACACTCGGCGAAAGGCTTTCCGACCTGGTGGCGGCAACCGTTGGGTCTTGGCGCTTCATCCTGATTCAGTCCGGGCTATTGGTGGCCTGGCTGGTCGCCAATGCAGCGTCTGGCAGCAATGCCTGGGACCCCTTTCCCTTCATCCTGCTGAACCTGATGCTATCCTTCCAGGCGGCCTATACAGCGCCCATCATCATGATGAGCCAGAACAGGCAGGCGGATATAGATCGCATCCGTTCCATTGCGGATTATCAGGTGAATATCCGCTCTGAAGCGGAAATCAGCCTGCTGCATGAAAAGATAGATTTGCTCCGCGAACAGCAGGTGGCGGAATTGATCACGTTGTTGAAAACATCCCTAAGCCGTATCGAGACATTGGAGAACCGCCTTCTGCCCCCCGCACCGCCGCCCTGAAATTCACCCTTCGACTGGCGCGGCGGATATGCAAGACTGCCTTTCGGCCATGGCCGATCCGGTGGTCAGAGGGCGAGAGGCAGTTTCATGGAGTGGATTCTACAAACCCTGATGATGCTGGGCGCCAAGGCAGCGTCCATTTTCATCCATCGCGATTCCCCGAATTTCGAGGTTGTGCAGGGCATGATGGCCATTCTGGCGCTGGTTGGCTGCGTGCTGCTGATCACTTTCGCCTTCCGGAAAAAATAGCGCCATGACGGATCTGCGCACTGCCTTGGAAGAAGCCCGCCGGGGCCTGCTAGATCTTTCCACCCGCAACCGGTTGCTTTCCCTGCCGAAGCCGGGTGCATCGCGCGGCGTTATGATCATTGATGATGAGGATGCGGATTTCGTCCTTGGCGCGCTGCAAGCGGGCCGTGCCTTTGGCTTTGGAGCCTCGGCCGCCGCGCCCGAAGCCGCGCCGGAAGAAGCAACCCCCGGCAAGCCGCGCCGCGCGCGTAGCCCCAAGGTGAAGGCGGAAGGCATTACCTCCGCGAAGGCTGACGCAGCGCGCGAAGACTATCAGCGCGACGATAAGCTGCGCGTGCAGCTACCGCCGACAGACCTCGTGCGCCGGCTACGCGACATCATGCAGGATGCACGCACGGCCCGCGAAGAAACCGGTGTGCCCACGCTGTACCTGGCGCTCGGCGCGCTGATCTGGCGCGATCCCGCGACACCCGAGACCGAACGCCGCGCGCCGCTGGCGCTGCTGCCGGTGGCGCTGGAACGCGAAGGCGTGTCGCAGAATTTCAAGCTGCGCGGCGCGGTTGGCGATATCGCAGAAAATCTGTCGCTCCGCGAAATGCTCAAGGTGAATTTCAAGGCGACGCTGCCGGATTTCGATGCTGAGGCCTATACGCCAACCGCCTGGGCGGAAGCCGTCGCAGCGCTGGTGGCAGAACGCGCAAATTGGCGTGTGGAGGCGGATGCGCTCGCGATCGGGCTATTCTCCTTCGCCAAATTCCTAATGTGGCGCGATCTTGGGCCTGAGGAAAATCCAGGCCTCGCCGATCACCCCATGGTGCGCGCGCTGGTGGGGGGTGAGGCGCTCTCCATCCCGCCGATTTTTGCCGATGACGCCGATGTGGATGTGGAAATCCCGGTGGAACGGCTTGATCATGTGATGGATGTGGATGGCAGTCAGGCCTTGGCGGCGGAAGCTGTCAGGCGCGGCGGGCATGTGGTGATCCAGGGCCCGCCCGGCACCGGCAAAAGCCAGACCATCAGCAATATCATCGCCCAGGCCGTGCTGGATGGGCGGAGCGTCTTGTTCGTGGCCGAGAAGCTCGCCGCGCTTGAAGTGGTGAAGCGCCGGCTGGAGAGTATTGGCCTTGGCGCCGCCTGCCTGGAATTGCATTCTGAAAAGCAATCGAAGCGCGCGGTGTTGGATGAACTCCGCGCCACACTTTCCCTGCCCATGCCACCGAAGCCGGAACGTGATGCGGTAGTGCGCCGCTTGGGGTCGCTGCGCGGGCGGATCAATCGCCATGCGGCGGCGATGCGCGGAACAGTTGGCGCTTCGGGCCTTGCGCTGCATCAGGTGATTGGCGCGCTGGTGGCGCTGCGGCAACGCGGCGTGGCGGCACCGGAGTTTTCCGTGAATGTCACGGAATGGGATGCGGCGGCGATTGAAGCGCGGCGTGATGCGACAAAACTGCTGGCCGGCTACGCGGCGGATGGTGGCGCGCAAAGCCCCTGGCGCGGCGTGATGGCCAATATCGGCCCCGCTGATGCTGATCGGTTGCTTGGGCGGTTGCCCGGCTGGATTCGTGCCTTTGCTGCGGCCGGTGCGGCGCTTGGCGCGGAGGCTGGGCCGAAGGCGGCGGAGGGCGCGCTTGCCTTGCGCCCGGCCTTGCTCGCGGCACCCGCGCATGATGCTACGGCGCTGAAGCACGAAGCCTGGGCTGGCGATCTGGCACCGCTGGAAGCCTTGGTGCAGGCGCTGGGCGCTTTGCAGAAAGCCAAGGCCGATCCACGGCTTTTGCCGGGTGCTTTGGATATCGTGGGTATCGCGGAAGCGCGCGCCACGCTTGCGGAAGCGGGCGGCGTGTTCGGTTTTCTGTCCGGTGCGCGGCGCGATGCCAAAACGCTCGCGGCACGCATTGCGCGTGATGCGGAAAACCCGCTGCCCGCGCTTGACGCCGCGCTCGCCGGGCAGGCCGCGCGTGAGGCCTTGCGCCAGGGTGATGCATTGGGTCGCGCGGCTTTTGGCACGCTCTGGCAGGGGGAAGCGAGTGACCCCACGCCGCTGGTCGCCCTGCTTGCGTGGCGTCAGACCCATGGCGCTGTGGCGCTGACGGCGCTCGCGAATGGCGCCAAGCCGGCAGAAGCCGCTCCGCTGCAAGCCGCACTCGATGCTTTTCAGGAATTGCAGCAGGCAACAAGGCTTGATGCGCGCATTGCCTTTGGTGCGGATGAGCCTTCCTTCGCCGCCCTTTCCACACGCTTGGGCGATTGGGCGGCGGTGCCGGAAGCGCTTGATGCCTGGCTTGGCTGGCGCCGTGCCGCAGCCGCTGCCACGGGGCTTGAGCCCTTGCTGGAACGCCTGACTGATGGCCGCGTTGCACCCGAAGCGGCGGAGGATGTGTTTTCCTTCGCACTGCATGAAGCCTTGCTCCGCGCTGCTATGGCGCAGCATCCGGAACTCGCGGCTTTTGATGGCGCGGCAGCGGATCGCTTGGTTGAGGATTTCCGCGAAGCCGATCGCGCGCGTATTTCACTGACCCGCACGGAAGCGGCCTATGCCCATGCGCTTCGTGTGAAGGAAGTGCGCGATGGCGCGCCCGGCATGACGGTCCTGCGCGGAGAGATGGAAAAGAAGCGCGGCCATTTGCCGGTGCGCGAATTGCTGCTGCGCGCTTCCCAGGCAGTGCAAAAAGCCAAGCCGATTTTCATGATGAGCCCGCTTTCGGTCGCACAATTCTTGAGCCCCCCGCATGGGCTTAAGCCCGGGCTTTCCTTTGATCTGCTGGTCATTGATGAAGCGAGCCAGGTGGAACCCGTGGATGCGCTTGGCGCTATTGCGCGCTGCCGGCAAGTGGTGGTTGTGGGTGATGACAAGCAAATGCCGCCCACGCGCTTTTTCCAGCGCATGACGGGTGAGGAAGGCGATGAGACCGCAGAGAATACCGCCGATGTTGTCGCGGCGCGGGATGTGGAAAGCATCCTTGGCCTTTGTAATGCGCGCGGCCTGCCATCGGCCATGCTGCGTTGGCATTATCGCAGCCGCCATGAAAGCCTGATCGCGACATCCAACGCGGAATTCTACGATGGCAGGCTTTTCATTCTACCATCGCCGCGGGCGCGGTCTGCCGCGCTTGGGCTTTCACTGCGGCGTGTTGAAGGCCGGTTTGACACAGGCGGCACCGGCACCAATGCAGAAGAAGCCCGCGCGGTGGCGGAAGCGGTGGTGGCACATGCACGAGAAACCCCCAGCGATACTTTGGGTGTTGCCGCGTTTTCAATCCGCCAGCGTGATGCCATCCTGAACGCTGTTGAGGCCGCGCGGCGCGACAACCCGGATACGGAAGCGTTTTTCGCCGCCCATTCGGATGAACCGTTTTTCGTCAAGAATCTGGAAAACGTGCAGGGGGATGAACGCGATTCGATCATGATTTCGGTGGGCTATGGCCGCGGCGCGGATGGCAAGCTCGCCATGCGCTTCGGCCCGCTTTCCGCCGATGGCGGCGAACGCCGGCTGAATGTGCTGATCACGCGCGCGAAGAAGCGCTGCATTGTGTTTTCGTCCATCGGGGCGGATGACATTGACCTCGCTCGCGCTTCGGGGCGCGGGGTCGCGACACTCAAAACCTTCCTTGCCTTCGCCGCGGCGGGGGAGGCACCGCGCGCGACTGCTGCGAAAACCCAAGCCGCACCTTTGGCCGCTGCCATTGGCAAAGCCATCGAATCTGCGGGCAAGGAAGCCGTGCCGAGGGTTGGCATGGCGGGCTTGTTCCTGGATGTCGCTGCGCGAGAAGCCGGGAATTACGTGCTGGGCGTTGAAGCCGATGCCGGCGATTGGGCGGCGCTACGTTGCGCGCGCGATCGTGAGAGGGGCCGCGATAGCGCACTGCAATCCATGGGCTGGAAGCTTGCACGCGCCTGGTCGCTTTCCTGGTATGGCAGGCCAGAGGCTGAGGCCGCGCGCATTGCCGCCCTGCTTGGCGCAGCGCCCACAGCGGCGGCGCCTGAAACAGCAGCACCCGCGCCGGAAACCGGCTTGGCCGAGCCTTACCGGGAAGCCGCACCGGAAGTGCCGAAGGATACTGCCATTGCCGATGTGCCCTTCGCGACTTTGGCCGGTATTCTTGCAGAAATCATCGCTATCGAATCGCCAATCACGACCGAGAGCCTCGGCGAACGTGTGCGCTTGCTCTGGGCTTTGGAAGCGCTGCCTACACCGGCGCGCGATGCGCTGCGCCAAGCGCTTGCGCTCGCGCGGCAATTGCATGGCGTCAAGGACGAACAAGGTTTTCTTTTGGCCGAAGGTGCTGCGATTGCGCCGCGGGATCGCCGCGCGGCAGGCGCCCATTTGCGCCGCGCTGCGGCGGTTTCTCCGCGCGAGATTTCCGCCGCCGGCGAAAAACTTTTGGTGCTGCGCCCGGCAACGACGGAAGCAGAACTCGCCGCCGGTATTCATCGCTTGCTGGGGCTGGATGCCAGTGCGCAAACCGCCATCGCGGCGCGATTGGCGGGTTTGATTGGCGCGGGGGTGGTGAAGCTTTAGCGCATGAAGGCCGCTTCGCCCTACATTGTCATGCATCCGGGCAAGGATGGGTAGCGTCACCACATCACGCGGCGCGGCGCTGTTTGGCGCGCGTGATGCCGTTGGTGCGGCGGGGGTTGCCATGGCGGCGACTTTCCTTGCCTTCGGCGCTGCCGTGCGGGAAGCAGGGCTTTCGCCAGGCTGGGCGCTGCTGGCCTGCTGGGCGATATACGGCATGCCCGGGCAATTGGTGCTGGTGCAAGCCGCCAGCACGGGTTTTGTTGGCGGCATTCTACCCGCCGTGATGGGCGCAGTTGCGGTGAATGCGCGCTTCCTGCCCATGGCGATTGCCATCACGCCGCTTTTTGGCGTGGCAGAGCGCAAGCGCCTGATTCCCGCCATTCCCTTCATTGCGGTCACACCTTGGGCGGCGGCGATGCGCGCCTTTCCTGCGGTGGTGCCCGACGCGCGGCTTTCCTGGTTTTTGGGCTTTGGCCTGACAAGCTGGGTGGTGGCGGGTTTTGCGGCACTCGCGGGATTTTACGTCGCCGGCATGTTGGATGATCACGCGCGCGCGGCGCTGTTATTCGTCAATCCGCTCTATTACGCGCTGCTATTGGCGGCTGATCTGGACAAGCCCGCGCCACGTCGCGCCATTCTGTGCGGCGGCGCGGCGGCGGGGCTGACAATCATCCTACCATCCTCCATGGGGCTTTTGGCGGCTGGGATTATTGGCGGGACCGTCGCTTTTTTGTGGGGGCGCAAGCGTGGAAGCCGCTGATATCGCCCTCGCGCTGACAGCGCTTGCCTGCCTGTTGCTGCGGAGCGCGGGTGTTTGGCTGGCGGGTGGGCTGGGTGGGGATCATCCCGTGATCGCCTGGGCCACCGCGATTGCGCAGGCGACCCTTGCCGCCTTTGTGATGTTGGCGATCATTGCGCCAAGCGGGGCGCTGGCTGATGTGCCACTGGCGGCGCGGCTTTTCGGGCTGGGGGTTGGCGTTGCCGTATGCCTGGGCTTTGGGCGCAATTTGCTACCGGCGCTATTGGTTGGGCTGGCGGCGATGCTGGCGCTGCGGGCGCTATTGAACTGAGACGGCCAGTTTCAGGCTTTTTCCCCGGCCCCCGCCGCAAACCCCGCCACCAATTCGCGTATCCGCGCCGGGTCGCTTTGTTCCATCACGCGGCGGGCGAAGCGCGCGCAATCGCCGATATCCAAGCCGCGCACCGCCTGCTTCACGCGCGGAATCGCCGATGCATTCATCGAAAAACTGCGAATGCCAAGCCCAAGCAATAAAGGAATAAGCTGCGGATTGCCTGCCATTTCACCGCAAATCGAAACCGGCATGCGTAGCCGTAGCGCCGCTTCGGTCGCGAATTGCATCAGGCGCAGCACGGCGGGGTGCAGCGGGTCATAAAGATGCGCCACTTCCGCATCACCGCGATCAACGGCCAGCGTATACATCGCCAGATCATTGCTGCCGATTGAAAAGAAATCCGCTTCCAGCGCAATCGCATCCGCGGCCAGCGCCGCACCTGGCGTTTCGATCATGGCGCCCAGCAGCGGCAATTTTTCGGGCAGCTTGTCACCCCGCCGCCGCAGCCGCCGCGCGACGCGGTCAAAAATATCGCGCGCCTGTTTCATTTCCTCAGGGATGGTCACCATGGGCAGCAGTAACCGCACCTGGCCATCCGGCAATTCCGCCGAAACGCGCAAAATCGCGGCGAATTGCACTTCCAGTAATTCTGGCCGGCGCAGCAATAGCCTGATGCCGCGCAGCCCAAGCGCTGGATTGGCGCCGGCATGGGTCGGCGAAATACCTTCGGCGAGGGCAGCGATATCCTTCTCCCCACCCCAATCCAGCACGCGAATGGTCACCGGGTCCTGGCCCATGGCTTCCAGGATTTGGCGATAGGCCGCGCATTGCGCTTCCTCATCGGGCAAATCCTCGCGATTCATGAACAGGAATTCGGTGCGGAGCAGCCCAATACCCTGCGCGCCGGCTTGGGCGATCAGCGGCAATTCTTGTGGAATTTCCAGATTGGCCTGCAATTCCACTTCTTCGCCATCGGTGGTGATGGCCGGCAGGCGGCGCAGGCGCCCAAGCCGCGCCCTTTCGCGCGCATAGGCTGCCAGTTTTTCCTTCGCAGCCGTCAGCGTCGCGGCTTCCGGGTGAATGGCGATGCTGCCAGCCGCGCCATCCAGCACCACCTGGTCATTGCGCCGCACGCTTTCCGTCAGCCCCGGCACGCCCAGCACTGAAGGAATGCCGAGCGCGCGCAGCATGATGGCGGTATGGCCATCTGCGCCGCCTTCATCGGTTGCCACACCGGCAATGCGCGCCGGGTCCAACAGTGCGGCGTCTGAAGGTGTCAGTTCCTCAGCGATCAGAATACAGCCTTCGGGCAGGTTCTTCAGGCTGCGAAAGGGCGTTGCGGTCAGGTTGCGCGTGACGCGCCGCGCAATATCACGCACTTCCGTCGCACGGCGCGAAAGCCCAGCACGGTCATCATCCTTCGTGGCCAGAATGGCTTCCGCAATCGCTTCCGCTTCATCGGTGATGGCGGTCTCGGCAGCCAGCAATTCGCCCTCAATCCGTTTGCGCGCACCACGGATAAGGCGTGAATTACCAAGCATCAGCAAATGCGCGTCCAGAAGTGGCGCGATTTCCTCCTGTGCTTCTTCGGGCAGGATAGCGATGCGTGTTTTCAGCTTGGTGACTTGCTTGCGCGAAAACGCCACCGCGTCGGCAAGGCGTACGCGTTCGGCTTCAATTGCCTCAGTCGTGATGCGCCGGCGCGGCGCCTCAGCCGGCGCTTCGCTGGTGTCAAAAGCGGGGCCGATTGCGATGCCGGGCGAAACCGCAATGCCGCGAAGCTGCGTTTCACGCCGGCGCGGGGCTTTGGCTGCGCGCGAACGCGCGGGCGTTTCAGTCTTCATGGAAGCCTGCTTCAACCAGGGCGGCCACCGCGTCCAGCGCTTCCTTGGCGTCCCAGCCTTCAGCTTCGATCACAATTTCGGCGCCGCGCCCGGCACCCAACATCATCAGCCCCATGATGGAAACGGCGGGCACGCTTTGCCCATCACGCAATACATTCACGCAAGCCGAATAGCGTTCCGCCAAAGCCACCAGCTTCGCCGCCGCGCGGGCATGCAGGCCGCGACTATTCGGGATAACAACGCTACGGCGCAGTACCATGCCGCCGGAAGAAGGGGCGGGGGCAGCTTCCGTCATTCCTTGGCGCTGCCATTTGGCTTGGCGCCCGCGACATCCCGCGCGAGAGCAATATACTTCCGGCCTGCTGCCTTGGCGTGATCAAGTGCTTCATGCAGTGGTTCGCTGCCGCGAATCTTCGCAAGCTTGACCAGCAGGGGAAGGTTCACGCCTGCAAGCACTTCCACTGACTTGCCTTTTTCCACTATTTGCATGGCCAGGTTGGAAGGCGTGCCGCCGTACATATCGGTCAGCACCACCACGCCATCACCCTGATCCACGCTGGCGATGGAATCGCGGATGTCACGCCGGCGCAAATCCATATCATCATCGGGGCCGATGCAAACCGTGGCGACTGCCTGCTGCGGGCCGACAATATGTTCCAGCGCCAGCCGTAATTCTTCGGCCAACCTGCCATGCGAAACCAGAACGAGACCAATCATGGTGCTTGTGAAAGGGCCTCCTGGCCCGAAGCGGCATTCGAGGGAGAGGGGCTAACCTGTCCGCCAGCATTTTTCAATTCCCGGTGAGCAAGATCAACCCGCCACCCAGCCGCGCGGAGATGGCCCGCCAGGCGCTCCGCGACAAGGACTGACCGGTGTTTACC
>JBIJAH010000050.1:0-20865 GCA_044345845.1 Roseomonas sp. | reverse complement strand
CTGGCGCTGGCCTTGCTGGGCGCCATTGCCGCTTTCGCCAGCCCCTGGATTGCGCGCTGGCTGGCGCCAGAACCCGGCATGTGCCGCGTGGAACAGGGCGATCTGGACGCCATGCAAACCCTGCTCCGTGAAAAAGAACGAGAGCGAGAACTCCGCCACCGTCTGGCCGCCCTGGAAGAAGAACTGGGCCGCCGCCGCGCCGAATGCGCCCTGCCGGAACCCCCGCCGCCGCCGCCCCCAGCGCCAGCGCCGGAACCTCCACGCCAGCCGGAACCGCGGCCCGAACCCGCGCCCGAACCCCCGCAGGAATTGCCCCTGCCGCCGACACCCCCGCCACAGCCCCCCCCGCCATCATCGCGGCCCACCCCACCGCCCCGGCCCGCCGAAAGGCCGCTGGAACGCCCACCGAATGTGGAGCCCTGCAATACCGAAGTGCAGAGCGGCGGACGCGGCATTACCGAAACGCGGCATTATCTGGGCCCGACACCGGGGCGGGTGAGCATCCCCTTCAACACCCGCATCGAACCGGACCGCATCCGCGTCTATCACCGGGGGCGCTTGCTTTCGGAAACGCCGGGCTTTGTTTCCGGCAATGGCAGCATGTCCTTTGATTGGAACCCGCCGCCCGGCGGTTCGGCTGAGGATTACGTGGTAACCGTGGAAGTCATGGGCACGCCGGGATCACCTTCCACCCGTTGGGATTACCGTATTGGGTGCCCCGGCGGTGGCCGGTGACGAGTTTGCAATCATTTCGCCGCAAAATAGCGCTGCTCATGCCATAGTGCTGCGCCTTGATACTTATCACTGATGGAAGGGAGATTTCGCCCATGACCGTGCTCGCCCAGGCCCGCCGCAAACCCGCTTTGAAGGGTGCGGTGGCGCTGCTTTCACTCTCCCTGCTGCTGCCCGCCTGCCAAAACCCTAATGTCGGCGCGAGCGGCCAGCCGCTGACGGCGGAACAACAGGCCATGCGCCAGCAATCGCAGCGCTGGAACCAAACAGCAGCGACAGGTGCGCTGGCGGGTGCTGCGATGGGTGCCGCAGGGGCCGCAGCTTTGGGCCGCGGCAATACCGGGCAGAATGCGCTGATCGGCGCAGGCATTGGCGCGCTGGTTGGGCTGGCCGCCGGCATGGCGGTGGCGGAACGCAATCTTGGCTTTGAAAACCGTGAGGCCAATGCTTCCCAGCGCATCCAATCCGCACAGCAAGTTGCCAATAATCTGAACAATACCGCTGCGGCTTCCGAAACCGTGGCGAAGCAGAATCAGCAGCGGCTTGCCCAGCTTGATCGGCAATATCGCGCCGGCCAGATCACCGCCGCGCAATACCGGGCAGAGACCGAAACCATGCGCCAGGATGCGGAGCTGATGCGCAAAACCGCAGGTGAAGCGCGTGACGCTCGCCAGCGCCTGGTGGCAAGCTCTCGGCAAGTGCCGCAATTGATGAATGAAGAAGCGAAGATTGATCAGGCGCAGCGCCGGCTGGAAGCGGCTGCGGATAATCTGGAATCCGCGCTCCGCCGCGTGCCGACGGGCTGATCCGCCATGAAGCTCAAATCCTTTCGCACCATCGCGCCGCTTTTGTTGCTGGCAGGTTGTGCCGGCGCGGGCGCTGGCCCCGCTTCCGAACGCGGCTTTTTCACCGGCATTGGTGCTGCCGTGAGCGGTGAAGATGTGCGCGGTGCGCAACAGTTGGAAAGCGCCGCCGCACTGCAAGAACGCGCGGCGCTTATGGCCGCCGAACGCAATACGGCAGCGCAAGCCGAAGCTGCGCGCAGCGGGGCGGCGGTGCGTGCTTCAGAACAGCGTCTGGCGCGGTTGCAGCGCGATTTGGCGCAGCAACGCGCCACGCTCGATCGGCTGCGTGCCGAACGCGCGCAGAACCCGGCAGCAACGGCGGAAGGTGCGCGGCTGCAATCGGAATTGGATACGCTGGAACGCGACCGCCGCGCCGCCGCCGCGCGCGCCGGTGGTCCATCAGCGGATCAGGTGCAAAGCATTGAAAGACGCGCGGGCGAATTGGATGCGGCGTTGCACCGCTTCGGGCGGATTTGACGGGCTGGCGCGCCGCTATTCTTCAAGCGATTCGGGCAGATGCCCCGTGCGCAGCACAGGCGGCATTGGCGCCCACGAGCTTGGCAGGTTGGGGTATCTCTAAAAATAACAAGTTCGTTGGGGGAGTCCTAGCTCGCCTTTAACCTGCGTCACCATCTGCACGCAGTACGGAGCGGCCGAATCGCTTCATCAAGGCCAGCGATGGAAAACCGTGCCTCGACCCGGCTTTGATTCAAAGGCGTTGCACGTACATACAATTCCGAGCCATTCAGCAATTGTCGAATGAACGGGATCGAGGTTTGACCCTGCCAGAGGCCAAGCGCACTATAATCATTCGATCTCTGCATCACCACATGCCCAGGCGCCCGTGCGTCAACGCGGAAATCAACCCTACCCCCGCCATTGAGATCGGCCATGAAATGACCGCCCCAAGCTATAAAGATACGTGTCGCATTATCTGAACAAGAAATCCAAAGACTCGCGTGCTCCAATCGTCCGTGGCGGCCAGCTATCCGCTCATGTGATGAAACGCGGAGAGACACCTCGGCTTTATCATCAAGCGCCGACCTCGTTTCGCGTACCTCCCATTTGCTAGGCTGAGGCACAGGCACCGTTGTCTTGAAAAGAGCGTCGAAACATGAAAGGCGCGCGTCTGGATTTGTGAGTCTTGCACATTCCGCACCAGTCTGAGCCGCGATCGGGCTGGCGATTAGCAGGAAACAGACAACGGCTATTCTCATTCTCTTTCCCTGTGTTTAGTTAAGGAAAAAAGTAAATTAATTCAAAACCCTCAGTCAAGGCGCTTCTCTCGATGATTGCTGGCGCCTCAATCTCCTTAGGACAAGGTGAGGTCGGCAGCCGCGCATGCCGGCGGGCCATCTGCCGATCAGGTGCAAAGCATCGAACGACGCGCAATTGAATTGGAAGCCGCGCTGCGGCGCTTCGGGCGGATTTGAAGCGCCGCGTAGCCGCTATTCTTCTAGCGATTCCGGCAAATAACCTGTCCGCAGCACATGCGGCCAGGCGTGGTTAGCGCCCACTTCCTCTGCCCGCCGCGCGGCGCTTTCCCAGTCATAGACAAGGGAGATCAGCTCAGCCATCGGCTTGACGTCTTCCGCCACATGAATGATGGCGTAGCGCGCATGCGGTGAACGTGCCTCTGCCCGATGCGGATGATCACCGCGCGTCACGCGAAAGCCGGGCAAGCCCAGGCTGCCGGGATTGACCACCAAGGGCCCATCGCCCGGCATATGGATGATGCTCGATTGATGGCTATGGCCGCACAGCACCACGCGCGCTGCCATGCCATCCTCGCCAAGCCTATCGCGAATGGCCGAAAGCGGCGATGGCACCAGAATACCGTGGCGCGGGTCTTCCAACAGGTTCCGCACATCGGATGAAGGCGTGCCATGGCAGGCCAGCACGCCCGGCGCGGGGGTCAGGCTTTCCGGCAATTCATACAGCCAGGCGCGCTGCTCAGCGGTGGTTTCCTGAAAGGCAAAGCCATCCTGCCCCTTCAGCCCTTCCGCGACGCGGTCCGTCAGCCAACGGTCATGATTGCCGCGAATGGAAGGGATATTCCTTTCCATCAGCAGGCGCGTGGTCTCACCCGGCCAACACATGCCGGAAGCGCAATCACCAAGGCAGATGATGTTTGTGACGCCGCGTCGGGCGATATCATCCAGGGCCGCTTCCAGGGCGGCGAGATTGCCATGGATATCGGAAATCACCGCAAGGCGCATGGTCTGGCTTCCTGTTGCATCGCCAACCAGCATGACATGTTGCGCCGGGCGCTTGAAGGGTTCGGCCCTGTCCGTTGCGCTTCCGCCCCGGACATGCCCCAACCTGTTGTTTGATCGCATTTTCCGAGCCGCCAATCCTTGCGGATTGGCTTGAAAATGCTCAGCCCACCAACCGCCTGACCACCGCCACCAATTCCGGCGCATCCCAGGCCGCTTCGCCTTCCAGCCGCGCCACTTCCCGCCCCGAACGGTCAATGATCACCGTGGTCGGCAGGCCCCTTACCCCCAAGGCGCGTGCCGCAGCCCCGCGTGGGTCGAGCCAGATGGCGAGCTCCTTCAGCCCCAGCCGCAGATAAAAGGGTTCCACCTGCGCCCGCCCGCCGCGATCGGATGAAAGCGCCAGCACCGTGATGCGTTCCGCCCGCAGCATGGCATGCAGGCGGTCCAGCGCGGGCATTTCCGCCACACAGGGCGGGCACCAGGTGGCCCAGAGATTGATCACCAAGCCCTGCCCGGCGAAATCGGCCAGCGTGGTTTCCTTGCCATCGGCGTCGGTGAAGATAATCGCCGCTGCTGGCGCCGGGTTGGCCGCTTCGCGCAGTTTCTCAAGCCCCTTGGCCGCCCACCCTTGCCGCGACAGACCGGGCGCGAGTAGGGTCGCCCCAAGCAAGGCCGGGGCGCAGAACATCGCGGAACGGCGGTTCAGAACAGGCACGAAAGACACTCCCTTCGCATGAGCAGCAGCAGCGCGAACCAGCAATGGGGCGGACGTTTCGCCCAAGGCCCCTCGGCCATCATGGCCGCCATCAATGCCTCGATCGGGTTTGATCGCAAGATGTGGCGCCAGGATATCCAAGGCAGCCTAGCCCATGCCACCATGCTCAAGCATGTAGGCATCATCAGCGCGGAAGACGAGGCCGCAATCCGCGACGGGCTTGGAAAAATCGCCAAGCGCATTGAAGCGGGCGATTTCCCCTTTGATGACGCGCTTGAAGATATTCACATGAATATCGAAGCGCGGCTGACAGAAACCATCGGGGAAGCCGGCAAGCGCCTGCACACTGGCCGGTCACGGAATGACCAGGTGGCCTTGGATGTGCGCCTTTGGGTGCGCGATGCGATTGATGGGCTTTCCGGGCAGATCAAGGATGTGATGCGTGCCTTGGTGGCCCGCGCGGAAGAACATGCCGGCAGCGTCATGCCCGGCTTCACGCATTTGCAGCCGGCGCAGCCCGTCACTTTCGGCCATCACATGCTGGCCTATGTTGAAATGCTTTCCCGCGATCTATCCCGCCTTGCGGATTGCCGGGCGCGCTTGAATGAAAGCCCCTTGGGTGCGGCGGCGCTGGCGGGCACAGGCTTTGCGATTGACCGGCACATGACAGCGAAGGCGCTTGGCTTTGATCGGCCGATGAGGAACAGCCTGGATGCTGTGGCCTCCCGCGATTTCGCTGCTGAATTCCTGTTTTGCTCTGCCATGTGCAGCGTGCATCTTTCGCGCCTGGCGGAAGAAATCGTGATCTGGACCAATCCCTATTTCGGCTTTGTGAAACTATCTGATGCCTTCACCACCGGCAGTTCCATCATGCCGCAAAAGCGCAACCCGGATGCAGCGGAGCTGGTGCGCGGCAAGACGGGCCGTGTGATGGGCGCGCTGATGGGCATGCTGACCGTCATGAAGGGCCTGGCGCTGACCTATTTCAAGGATATGCAGGAAGACAAGGAAGGGATTTTTGACGCCGCCGAAAGCCTGACCCTGACGCTGGCGGCCACCGCCGGCATGGTGCGGGATATGAAGCCGCAAACCGAACGGCTCGCCACCGCCGCAGGGGCAGGGTTTTCCACCGCGACCGATCTGGCGGATTGGCTTGTGCGCAGCCTGAAAATGCCCTTCCGCGATGCGCATCACACGACCGGCACGCTGGTAGCCAAGGCGGAAGCGCGCGGCGTTGATCTTTCCGGCCTCACGCTTGCTGAAATGCAGGCGGTGGAACCGCGCATCACCCAGGGCGTGTTTGATGTGCTGACGGTTGAAGCTTCCGTCCGGTCGCGCACATCCTATGGCGGCACGGCGCCGGCCAATGTCGCGGCCATGGCCGCCGAATGGAAGGCGAAGCTGGCATGAGGCAGGGCGCGCGGAGCTTGCTGTTGTTGCTGGCAGTGGCCTTTCTGGCCACGGCCTGTGGCCGCATGGGCCCCATCCGCCCGCCCGGCCCGGCCGAGGAAGTCACCCATCCCAGGCAATACCCAAATCGCTGATCGGGCGCTTTCCCGCTTGCGATAAGCCGCGCACATCACGACAATAGGGGGATGGCCGCCCCCGCACCTGCCCTTGATCCGGGCAATGATCCGTCCTTTGCCGAATTGCTGGCACAACGCCCGCAATTAACCCGCCACGCCCATGACGGGTTGGTGATGGAAGATGTGCCCTTGGCCCGCATTGCCGAAGTCGTGGGCAGCCCAACTTGGGTCTATTCCGCCGGCACCTTGCGCCGCCGCGCGCGTGCATTGCGCGCTGCCCTGGCTGATGCAGGGCTGACCGCGACCGTGCATTTCGCCACCAAGGCCAATGACAATCTTTCAGTGCTGGCGCTGCTCGGGCGTGAAGGGCTTGGCGCTGATGTGGTGAGCGAAGGCGAATTGCGCGGCGCACGTGCCGCCGGCATTCCCGCCAGCGCGATTGTCTTTTCCGGCGTCGGCAAATCTGAACGCGAAATCCGCCTGGCGCTCGCTGAAGGCATCATGCAGATCAATGCCGAAAGCGCTGAGGAAATCACGATGATTTCCGAAATCGCCGCCGGCATGGGGCGTGTGGCGCCGGTGGCCATTCGCGTCAACCCGGATGTGGATGCAAAGACCCACGCCAAGATCACCACGGGCCTTAGCGAAAATAAATTCGGTGTGGCTTATGATGATGCGCTGGTGCTTTACGCGCGCATGGCAAAGCTGCCCGGCATTCGCCCGATTGGTATTGCCACCCATATCGGTAGCCAGATCACGGTCGGCATGGGCGCCTATCGCGCGGCCTATGCGCGCCTGGCGGAATTGGTGCGTGCCATTCGCGCCCAGGGTTTGCCGATTGAGCGCATTGATTGCGGCGGCGGGCTTGGCATTGCCTATCGCGATGAAATCGCGCCGGCGCCGACGGCCTTGGCCGGGGCGATCAAGGCAGAGCTCGGCGCGCTGGGCCTGCCGGTCATGCTAGAACCGGGGCGCTGGATTGCTGGGCCGGCAGGGGTGTTGCTGTCCCGTGTGATCCTGCAAAAGCAGGGAGCGGCGCGGCGCTTTGTGGTGCTGGATGCGGCGATGAATGATCTGCTGCGCCCGGCCATGTATGAAAGCTGGCATGGCATTCTGCCGGTCTCGCCAGCCGCTTTGGTCGCGCCGTTGGCGCCGGCTGATGTTGTTGGCCCGGTTTGCGAAAGCAGCGATTGCTTCACGCGTGACCGCGCTTTGCCCGATTTGCCGCCCGGCGCTTTGGTCGCCTTGCTCGATACCGGGGCTTATGGCGCCACCATGTCTTCCACCTATAACGCACGGCCCTTGGCGGCCGAGGTTTTGGTGGATGGCGCGCGCTTTGCCGTGGTGCGGGACCGCCAATCCTATGAGGCACTGCATGCCGGCCAGCGTGTGCCGGAGTGGCTGATGGAATGAGCGAAACGCCGGGGAAAGCGCCGCCTGAAGACCGGGGCCTTGGTGCCCTGGGCTTGAAGCTTGGGCTTTCTCGGCTGGCGCTGTGGTGGGAAGGGGCCTGGCGGGCGCTTTGGCCGCCGCTTGGCGTGCTGGGCGCCTTTCTGGCGCTGGCCTTTACCGGGCTGCTGCCCACCCTACCGCCCGCTTTGCATTTGCTGATCCTGATCGGTTTTGCCGCCACGCTTGGCTATTTTGGTTATCACGCCGCGCAGGGGCTGCGCGCGCCGGCAGCGGATGCGGCGGCGCGGCGGCTGGAACGCGATTCTGGCCTGGCCCATCGCCCGCTGGCCGTGCTGGCGGATCGCCCCGCCGGGGATGACGCCATGGCGCAGGCGCTGTGGCAGGCGCATCGGGACCGCGCGGTGGCGCAGCTTGGGCGGTTGAGCGTGGCGCGGCCCTCACCCGGACTTGCGGTGCGAGACCCGCGCGCCTTGCGCGCCGCCGTGCTGGTGGCGCTTGTGGCTGGCCTTGGCATGGCAGGGCGGGAAGCGCCGGAACGGCTGCTCGCCGCGCTCCTGCCGCCTTTCGCCGAACCGGCTTCCGCGCCAACGGCTTTGGCCGCGCGGTTTGAAGCCTGGGTGACGCCGCCCGCCTATACCGGCGCGGCGCCGCAATTCCTGAATGCGGCGGGCGGCGCGGTGGCGGTGCCGGCGGGTAGCCGGCTGCATATGGTGTTCTCGGGCAGCGCCAGCCCGCCGGAATTGCGCCTGGGCGGCGCGGCCCATCCCTTCGCGCGCATGGATGCGCAAAGCCACGCGCTGGAACTTCCCCTGACCGAAGGTGGCGCTTTGGTGCTGAAGCGCGATGGGCGCGATGTGGCGCAATGGGCGCTGACGCTGACGCCAGATGCACCGCCGGTGGTTGCCTGGGATCCCTCACCGGCGCGCGCAGGCCGGGGGCTGGGGCTGCGCCTGCCTTGGAAGGCGGAAGATGATTGGGGCTTGGGGGCGCTGCGGGTTGAATTGCGGTTGAAGCAGCGACCCTCTGCCCCGCCAGTGACGCAGGATATGCCCTTGCCCGGCGGCGCGCCGCGTCAGGCACAGGGCGCGGCGCAGCATGATTTCTCGGCGCATCCCTGGGCTGGGCTGGAAGTGGAAGCGCGGCTTTTCGCGCGCGATGGCGCGGAACAGGAAGGCAAATCCGAAGGCGCGTTTCTGGTGCTGCCGGAACGGCGCTTTTCGCACCCAGTCGCGCAGCAATTGATCGCACTCCGGCGCGCGCTGTCTCTTGACCCCGGCGCACGAGAACCGGCGCGGCGCGAATTGGACCGTATCACCAATGCACCCGAAGCCTTCGAACATGATACGGGCATGTACCTGACGCTGCGTTCTGCCCGGCATCGGTTGATGCGCGACCGGCGTGATGAAGCCGTGCCCGAAGTGCAGCAGGTTTTGTGGGATGTGGCGGTGGCTTTGGAAGAAGGCCGCACAGACCGCACGGCGCGTGCCCTGACCCAAGCACGCGAAGCCCTGCGGGAGGCTTTGGAAGAAGCCCGCCGAGAGGGTGCCGAACGCAGCCCTGAGGAGCGCGCGGAGTTGCAGCGCCGCATTCAGGAATTGCGCGAAGCCATCCGCCGCCATCTGGAAGCCTTGGCCGAACGCATGCAGCGCGAAAACAATGAAGCGCTGGCCTACGACCCTCAGCAGCGCGTGTTTGATCGCCGCGAATTGGAACGCCGCACCCGCCGCCTAGAAGACGCCGCGCGTGATGGCCGGCAGGAAGATGCCGAACGCGAAATGGCTGAGCTTGAGGAAATGCTGCAAGCCCTTGAAGAAGGCCGCACGAGCCGGGCGGAGGATCGCCAACGCCAACAACGCCAGCGCGGCCAGCAGCAGATGGGCGCGCTTCAGGATATGGTGCGTCGGGAAGCGGAAATGCTGGACCGCGCGCATCGCCGCAGTGGAGATCAGGAAAACACGCGCAATGATGCGCGCCGCCCACCGCAGCAGCGCCCGCAAACGCCCGAAGCGCGCGAAGAAGCCGCGCGAGATGCGCGCACGCAACGCGCGCTGCGCCGCGCACTTGGTGAATTGATGCAGCAATTCGGCGAATTGACCGGCGATGTGCCGGCACCGCTGGCTGAGGCGGATCGCGCCATGCGTGATGCGGCGGAGGCTTTGGCCGAGGGCCGAGACCCGCGCGGCGCGCAGCAACAGGCAATCCGCGCACTGACCGAAGGCGGGCGGCAAATGTCCCAACGCATGCAGCGCCAATTCGGCCCGCCGCAACCTGGCGAAGGTGAGGGCGAGGGTGAGGGCGAAGGCGAGGAAATGGCCAGCGGCCAGCAAGGCGGCGAAGGGCAGGGTCAGGAGAGCCAGCGTGGCGAAGGCCGTGACCCGCTGGGGCGCGACCGCCGCGAAACTGGCGGCTCAGCCCAGGATAATGCCGGCGATACTTTGGTGCCGGGCGAAGCGGAACGCCTGCGGTCCCATCAATTGCAGCAGGAACTCCGCCGCCGCGGCGCAGAACGCGAACGCACGCCAGTGGAATTGGACTATATTGACCGGCTGCTCAGGCGGTTTTGAGGGTTGGACCTTTCACTCAAACACCCGCGCCCAATCTCCCCGCATGGATACCACCTGCCAACCACGCGCCGGCGCGCCATCCAAGGCGCGCGCCAAGCGCCCGATATGGCTTTCGCGGTCATAGGCGAATTCTCGTTCAGCATCATCATGGCGAATGATCATACCGAAGCGCTGCCCTGATCCTTCCGTCGTGTAGCGCAGCATTTCAAAATCGCCATCCGAATTGCCAAAGGCCATAATCGGGCGGCGGCCGATATGGCGTGCAATGCCAATCGGCTTGCCCGGCCCATCATCAATGAAATCCACGCGCGGTTCGCGCAGCAGTGTCAGGCGCCCGGCATCCTCGGTCACCTTCAGCGCAAAGCTTGACCCCACAACATGCTGCGGCGGGATGCCGTAGGTTTCCTCAGAAAAGGAGCGCACGAATTCAACCCCGCCGCCCGAGACAATGAAATTCGTGAAGCCCGCAGCACGCAAGAAACGCAGCACTTCCAGCATCGGCTGATAGACCAGCGCAGTATAGGGGCGGTTCCATTTCGGATGCCGCGCGGTCTTCAGCCATTCGGCTGCGATGCGCTGGAATTCCTCCGGCGAATTGCCGGCCATGGCAGCGCCGCCCAGACGCATGAGCCCTTCACTGCCACCCGCCATGGCGCCATGCAGATCGCCCGCAATGGCTGCGCGAAAAACCGCATCCTGCTGCCAGGCGGGGTTTTGTGGCGCTAGGGTGCGAATGCGATCCAGCATGAAGATAAGCTGCGGATAGGCCGGCTGTTCCACCCAAAGCGTGCCGTCATTGTCAAACACCGCGATACGCTCAGCGGGCGGGACATATCCCGCACTGCCTTCGCGCGTGACGGAAGCGACAAAATCAAGCAGCGCACGCTTGCGCGGGCCTTCGCGCCAGGAAGGCAGCGGGTCTGCACCCTGCGCGAGTGCCGCTGCTGGCAGCGCTGCTATCATCAGGCCGAATGTGCGACGGCTAAGATCAGGCATGGTTGCTTTCATGGTTACCTTTTCCCCAATTCCAATCGCGCCCTGCACCAGGGACCATAACACTTCAAAAGGTAAAATTCACCGCCAGGAACGCCCCGCTGAAGGACAGATCCTGCACCAAATCATTGCTGTTTTGCTCATAGGCAAGATGCCGCCAGCCAAGCGCCACACTGCCCCAGCTCATGTGATAGCCAAGCGCGGCGGAAGCCTGCCATGTGAGGGATGAGCTACCCGTACCGATATCGAAGGCATAGGGCGCAAAAAAACCACTGCCGATAGCAAGGCGCCCGCGCATGCCAATGACACTGTCGAACAAAGTGGCGCTGTCACTCAACCGCGCAGTACGGTTCAGACTTGCCGTGCCACCCGGCGCCGTCACATCGCTGGCAAGGCGAAGATTGGTTTCTGCATTCAAGGAAAACAGCCGAAAACCGCCAACGATATCCGCATGGCCCCAATCCCCTTGCGTGACGGTATAGCCACCCATCAGGGTCCATAGGCTGCCGCTCAAGGAAGATTCCGTGCCGCGATCAAGATTAGCCCCAACACCAGTGCCGCCGCTGCCCGCGAAGTTCACATCGCGGAGTTTGCTGCTTGACCCACCAAGATCGAGGTAAATGAAATCCGTCAGCACAGAATAGCGCTGATAGCGCGCCTCAGCCGCGATCATCACCGCGAAATTGAGCGCCTCCAAAACGCTGGAACTATCCTTGGCGACATCCGCGGAACCAGCACCCGCTTGCGGCGGGAGCTGATAGCGCAGCGTACCATCAATGGATGGCACCCAGGCATAGGGTGTCACGGAATATTGCCAGCCCGGTTCCGCACGCGGCACTGTTTGCGCTTGTGCGGGCAGGACAAGGGCCGAAAGCAGCAGCGAAAGTAGCGCAGACAAAAGGCGCGCTGATGTTGCTTTGTGGCGCGCGCACGGCAATGTCTTCGGGAAGGGCTGAATCATCTTATTGGCCTTAAGTCTTTTCCTGCCAATCCATGTGAATGCACCGCGCCATGAGAAACCCATGGCGCGGCATTTTGCGGCAGCCTAATTCGCCGAACCGCGCCTGAGCCTTTCCATCGCATCCCCCAGGCTGAAGCTGCCGGGGCGTTGCCGCGGCGGGAAATCCTTAAAGCTTTCCAGAAAGCGCCCGACATAGGTTTGCGCCGGCACCAAAGCAAAGGCGCGTTCCACCCGCCAGCGACCGTAATTCAAGGATTCAGTCGCACGTTCAAAAGGATCAGCGCGCAGATTGAACAACATGGGCAGGCGGAGCGGCGTGAAGTTCCGCTCCCAAACCTCAAGCCCATGATGTTCCTGGATCATGAAATGCAGCTTCCAATGATCGTAGCGGAGAGCTGCCAAATCACCATCATCGGTGAAGTAAAACATCTCCCGCCGGGCGCCGGGGCCGGTGCCGGTCAACAGCGGCAATTGGTTATAGCCATCCAGATGCACCTTATAATCACGCCGGCCCGCCCGATGGCCCGCCAATAGTTTCTCCTTGATTTGCGGCTCTCCGGCTGCGGCCAGCAAGGTTGGCAACCAATCCTGGTGAGAGAAGATATCGTTCAACACTTGCCCTGGCTGAATGCGCCCCGGCCAGCGGACCATACTGGGCACACGGAAGCCGCCTTCCCAGGCGGTGGCCTTTTCGCCGCGAAACGGCGTGGCGCCGCCATCGGGCCAGGTCATCACTTCGGCGCCGTTGTCGGTGCTGTAGATCACGATGGTGTTTTGCGTAATGCCAAGATCATCAAGCTTCTTCAGCAATTGGCCGACATGGCCATCATGTTCCACCATGCCATCGGGATAGACGCCAAGCCCGGTCTTGCCCTGGCTTTCGGCCTTCAGCCGCGTCCAGATATGCATGCGCGTGGAATTGAACCAGGTGAAAAAGGGCTTGCCCGCGCGATGCTGGCGGTCAATGAAATCCAGCGACGCGGCCAGAAATTCCTCATCCACTGTTTCCATGCGCTTCATCGTCAGCGGGCCCGTATTTTCGATCCTCTGAGAGCCATCCGCATTGGCCCAGGTCTTCAAAACCCCACGCGGGGCGAAACGGTCACGAAAGCGCGGGTCACGCGGATAATCGGGATTTTCCGGCTCATCTTCCGCGTTCAGGTGATAGAGCGATCCGAAGAATTCATCGAAGCCATGCATGGTGGGCAAATGCTCATCACGATCGCCCAGATGGTTCTTGCCGAATTGGCCCGTTGCGTAGCCAAGCGCCTTCAGCAGCACGGCAATGGTCGGGTCTTCCGCGCGCATGCCTTCCGGCGCACCGGGCAGGCCCACCTTGGAAAGCCCGGTACGCACAGGGCTTTGGCCGGTGATGAAAGCCGAACGGCCAGCGGTGCAGGAATTCTCGCCATAGGCATCGGTGAAAATCGCGCCTTCACGGGCGATGCGATCAATATTGGGCGTGCGATAGCCCATCATGCCCATGTTGTAGGCCGAGATATTGGACCAGCCGATATCATCGCCGAAAATCACCAGAATATTCGGCTTGCCCTGTGCTGCCGCAGGGCGCGCGGCGGTGGCTGGCTGCTGCGCCTGCGCCATCTGCACCCCGCCCAGCGTGCCTGCGGCAAGCCCCGCAGCGCCGCCCAGCAGCATGTCACGGCGTGATGGGCGTTGATTATTCTGGCTCATGTGATCGGTTTCCCTGTTGGTTGGATCATGGGCGGCGGATGCAGCGAAAGCCGATATGGCTCATGCCCGTATCCACCATTTGGGCGTGACGCGCGGCGGGCCGGTAGCGCCGGCAATAGGATGGCGCGCAAAGGAAGGAACCGCCCTTCACGACCTTGCGCGGAATGCGAATGGCGGGCTGCAAGGGATCGAAGGAAGCCTCCATGCCCGGCCCACGCGGATTTTCAGCAACGCAGCAGGGGCTTTCCGGATCAGCGGCGTGTTGCGCGCCCCACCAATCCACGGTCCATTCCCAAACATTGCCGCAGACTTCATGAAGCCCATAGCCATTTGGCGGGAAGCTTTGCACCGGGCAGGTGCCGGTGAAGCCATCCGCTTCGAAATTGCGCCAGGGGAAGGGGCCTTGCCAGGTATTGGCCAGATGCTCGCCGCCCGGTGCCAATTCCTGCCCCCAAGCGAATTCAGCGCCATCAAGCCCACCGCGTGCGGCAAATTCCCATTCCGCTTCCGTGGGCAGCGCCTTGCCGGCCCAGGCGGCATAAGCGGCAGCGTCTTCAAACGCGACATGCACCACCGGGTGATCTTCACGGCCTGTGATGTCGCTGCCCGGCCCTTCCGGCGCGCGCCAGCAGGCGCCCTTGGTCCAATGCCACCAATGGCGGATATCGCGCGTATCCACTGGGCCATCGGTCATGCGGAAAACAAGTGCGCCCGGGGCCAGCATATCGGGCGGCGCGCCGGGATAAAGCGCAGGATCAAGCGGGCGTTCGGCCACGGTCTTATGGCCGGTGGCCGCGACAAAACGGGTGAAATCCTGGTTCGTCACCGCCGTCGGGTCCATCCAAAAGCCTGCCACCGTCACGCTATGGCAGGGCCTTTCTTCGGGATAATGCCCATCCGAACCCATCAGGAAGGTGCCGCCTGGTATCCAGACCATGGCTGCCCCTTCACCCCCCTGCCCGAGCCGGTTTGGCCCTTCCATCATGCCGGCAATTCACCCCTGCAGCGCCCACACCTTTGCAAAGACTGCCATGTTTGCGACAACTGCACCCCATACCTTTTCGGCAATCTATAATTCTACCGGTGGTATATGATCGAGGTTCGAGAGCTTCGGCTGGTCAAGGCAATTGACGATCACGGCAGCCTGGTGCGCGCTGCGCGTGTGCTGGGCATTGCCCAACCGGCGCTGACCCGCGCCTTGGCGCGGCTAGAAACACGGCTGCGCGGCAGGCTGTTTGAACGCAGCCGGCGCGGCGTGATTGCCACTGATCTGGGCCGCGCCATCATTGCCGAAGGGGCGGCGATACTTGAAAGTCTGGAAAGGCTGGACCGGCACCTTTCTGAAGCACGCGGAACCCAGACCAATGATTTGAACGTGATTGCCGGCGCCTATATGGCCGAAACAATCTGCCTGACCGCAGCGGCGCACATGCTTGCGGCTTTTCCCGCCACGCGGGTCCGACTGGTTTCCGCCAATTGGACAGAAGTGCCCGCCGCCATCCTGGAACGCGAAGCCCCCATCGGCGTTATGGACCTGCGCGGTTTTGTCGCTGACCCCGGCCTTACGGTGGAAAAGCTGCGGCCCCAGCCCGCGATTTTCGTCGCCCGCGCGGGCCATCCCTTGGCGCGACGCAGCCGCGTGAGCCTCGCGGATATCATGTCCTATCCGCTGGCCTTCATTGGCCGCGCGCCGCGCGAAGTGCAGGCGCCGCATGTCGCAGCCCGGGAAGAAGCGCGCCGCTTGGGCCAGCCGCATCCGGCCTTCCCCGCCCTGGTGCATGAAAGCCCGACAGTCACGCTGAAACTACTGCCGCAATGCGATGCCGTGGCCGGCGTGAGTGTAACCATGGCGATGGACGCACTACGCCATGGGGACATTGTGGCGCTACCCTGGCAGCGCGCCCCCTGGGCTTCGATCCATCCCGGCATCATTACGCTCCGCAACCGCGCCCTTGGCGCGGCGGAGCAGGGATTTCTGGACCTGATCCGCGCGGCGGATCAGAAAGCGGAGGAAGAGGCGCTTGCTTGGTGCGAGGCGAAGGGTGTGCCGAGCGAGTGTGGGTGATCGGATCAGTTAGATGCCAAGATGGGCGTAGCGTATTTTCGCTATATAGTTTACCTTCCGTTTCGGACTTATCTCTAGATCTTCTGATAGGGCGTACGATCCGTGGCAATCCCCGATTATCAAAGCCTGATGCTACCAATCCTAAAACTTGCCGATCAGGGCGAGTTTTCGGTTCCAATGGCTGCGGTCGAGATTGCAAAGAGCCATGGTCTATCAGCCGCTGAAGCTGAGGAGATGCTCCCAAGCGGCAAGCAGCGCCTACTGCATAATCGAATTCACTGGGCAAAGTTTTATCTGACAAAGGCCGGGCTGCTGGAGAGCCCAAAGCGCGGCCGGTTTACCGCGACTGAGATGGGCAAGCAGCTTCTCAATAAGCCCCCCGCTGTTCTGAATACCAAGTATCTTCTGACACTGCCGGTGTTCAAGGAATTCTATGGAAAGTCCGAAGCGGCGCAGCCTGATGGCGATAGCGGCGCCCTAGAACCGCCAGCGGCGACTCCAGAGGAAATCATCAGTTACGCCGAGAAGGCTTTCAACGCTGCGCTGCGCGATGATCTATTGAGCCGCATTCTACAGAATTCACCGCAGTTCTTTGAGCAGCTCATCGTAGAGTTGCTAGTGGCCATGGGTTATGGCGGTTCGCGGCTGAATGCCGCGGAGCAGCTTGGCAAGTCAGGCGATGGTGGCGTGGACGGCGTCATCAACGAAGATGCGCTTGGCTTGGATCGCGTTTATGTGCAGGCAAAACGCTATGCCCCGGGCTCATCTGTGGGCCGCCCTGAAGTGCAGGCTTTCACCGGTAGCCTTGTTGGATTGGGTGCGACTAAGGGCGTTTTCGTGACAACATCTTCATTCTCGGCGCAGGCGTCGGAGTTCGCATCGCGCGTTCCGCAACGGATTATCCTGATTGATGGAAGGCGCCTGACGGAATTGATGGTGACCTATAATGTCGGCGTCCGTTCAAATCGAGTTGTAGAATTCAAACGCCTGGACGAAGATTTTTTCGCCGAAGAATAACCCACCGTCTTCGTATCGGTGGGGTCCGGGGTAACAGTGTTACCCCGGCGGGGGTCAGGGGGCGGAGCCCCCTTCTTTCCTTCAATTATCCAAGAACGACCGTAGCTTCCGGCTGCGGCTTGGATGTTTCAGTTTGCGCAGCGCCTTGGCTTCAATTTGCCGGATGCGTTCGCGTGTCACGTTGAATTGCTGGCCCACTTCTTCCAGCGTATGGTCCGTATTCATGCCGATGCCAAAGCGCATGCGCAGCACGCGTTCTTCGCGCGGGGTCAGGCTGGCCAGCACGCGCGTGGTTTGTTCGCGCAGATTGGATTGGATTGCCGCATCAATCGGGATGATCGCGTTCTTGTCTTCAATGAAATCGCCAAGGTGGCTGTCTTCCTCATCCCCGATCGGGGTTTCAAGGCTGATTGGTTCCTTCGCGATTTTCAGCACCTTGCGCACTTTCTCAAGCGGCATGCCGAGCTTTTCGGCCAGCTCTTCCGGCTGAGGCTCGCGCCCGATTTCATGCAGCATCTGGCGAGATGTGCGCACCAGCTTATTGATGGTTTCAATCATATGCACGGGGATGCGGATGGTGCGCGCCTGATCGGCGATGGAACGCGTAATGGCCTGCCTGATCCACCAGGTGGCATAAGTGCTGAACTTGTAGCCACGGCGATATTCGAACTTATCCACCGCCTTCATCAGGCCAATATTGCCTTCCTGGATCAAATCCAGGAATTGCAGGCCACGATTGGTATATTTCTTGGCGATGGAAATCACGAGCCGAAGATTGGCTTCGATCATTTCCTTCTTCGCCTGGGTCATGTCGCGTTCGCCGCGCGACACGGTCGCATAAACCCGCTTGAATTCAGCTACCGGCAGGCCGGTTTCATTGGCGGCTTCGCTGATGCGGGCGCGGATCTGTTCAACATCTGCGCCATGCTTGGCAACAAAGGCCTTCCAGCCCTTGCCGGGTAGCGCACCAACACGTTCCAGCCAGGCAGGGTCCATTTCACTACCGCGCCATTGCGTCAGGAATTCGTCGCGCTTGACCTTCTGGCTATCGGCAAGGCGCAGTACCTGGCCTTCCATCGTGGTCATGCGGCGATTGAGCGTTTTAAGCTGGTCCACCAATTCTTCGATGCGGTTATTGTGCAGCTGGACCTTTTCCACCAGCGTGATCAATTCCTGGCGGAGCTTTTCGTAATTCTTCTCCCCACGCAGCGCCAATTCCTCGCCGGAGGTAAAGGCTTCCATGCGCTTGGAACTAAGTTTTGAAAGCTTGGCGTAAATGCCTTCAATCTGTTCAAAGGTGGCCAGCACTTCCGGCTTCAGCTTTTCTTCGAGCGCGGAAAGTGAAAGGCCCATGCCCTCCCCTTCCTCACCTTCTTCAAATTCCTCAACAGCAGCAGCGGCCACGGCTTCCGGGTTGCCGGCGGATTGGGTGGCTTCCAGGTCAATAATATCGCGCAGCAGCATGCGTGGTGGTGTCTGACGCACCGCTTCGTGCCAGCGCAGAATGGCCCTGAAGGTCAGCGGGCTTTCGCACAAGCCACCAATCATCATGTCGCGGCCAGCTTCAATGCGCTTGGCGATGGCGATTTCGCCTTCGCGGGACAGCAATTCAACACTGCCCATTTCGCGCAGATACATGCGAACAGGGTCATCGGTGCGCCCGACGCTTTCCTCATCCACATTGCCGCCGGCTTCTTCTTCTTCTTCGCCATCGGCGCGCGTCGCGGGCTTGACCAGCGCGCCTTCGCCTTCTTCGGCTTCTTCGGCTTCGGATACCGTGATGCCGGCTTCGCTCAGCATGGCCATGGTGTCTTCGATCATTTCCGAAGACACTTGTTCTGAAGGCAATACGGCGTTGATTTCGTCCACCGTCACATAGCCGCGTTCCTTGCCGCGGGCGATCAGCTTCTTCACCGCCGCCGATTGGGTATCAAGCATCATGCCTTCAACCTGTTCGTCGCGCGCTTCAACCGGTTCCGCCCCTGCCGCCGCTTTAGTCGCCATGCCTTAGCACTCCATTCAATAGCAACAGGCACCCGGCGCCCCGGATGCCCGCGCAAAAGGTCCCTATATTATGGCGTTGCCGCCGCACCTTCGGCCAGATCGGCCGCGTCTTCACCCCGGCGCAAGGCACCAAGGGCTTCTGTCAAGCGGATCAGCCTTTGCTGCGCCGCCGGGTCATTCGTGGCGGCAAGGCTTTCCAGTGCCGCCTTTTGGTCTTCAAGCAAAGCCGCTTCTCCGCGCAGCCTGAGGAAGAAATGCCAGAAGCCTTCCTCTACCTCCCGCGGAAGCGCATCTGGGCGCGCCGCCTGGGGCAGGGCCTCAGCGCCAAGCGCCCAAGCCGCAGCATCCACCAAACCTTCAGTTGCGAGGTGGGATAGCATTGCCTGAGAGTCAAGGCGCGAATCCGCTATTGGCCAAGACAGAATGGCACTTTGCAGTTGCCGTGCTGGCCCTTCGGGTAGGTCGAGCAGGCCCAAGGCTTCTTCAATCTGCGATAGTAGCCAGGGGTGGCGCAGCAGAATGGCAAGCAGAATGCGCGCCTGGGCAGTGCGGATCGCGGGTTCCAGCATGGCGGGCCGGGCCACACGCTGCGCGGGCGCGGCTTGGCCAGGCTGGCGGCGGCGCGTGGCGGCGAAGAAGCGATCGAGCAGCGCCTGGCGATATTCCCCTGCCAAGGCACGGTCTGAAATGGTGGCAGCGGCGGCAACCAGGCGGTTGCGCGCGGCGGCGCGTTGTTCTGGGCTGGCCACGGCTTGGCCTTCCAAAAGCAAGCCGTAAAGCGCTTCTGATAAGGGGCGCGCCGCGTCCATCACCCCCTGAAAGGCCGCCTTGCCGCCCTTGGCGATCAGCGTATCGGGGTCTTCCCCCGCCGGCAGGGTCGCCAGCTTCAGGCTGCGTTCGGCGCTGATCAGCGGCAATGCTGCTTCTGCCACGCGGGCGGCGGCCCGGGCGCCGGCGGCATCGCCATCAAAACACAGCACCGGTTCGGGCGACAGGCGCCATAATTCCTGCAACTGATCTTCGGTGAGCGCGGTGCCAAGCGGCGCCACCGCCCCGGTGAAGCCCGCCTGATGGAGTGCGATCACATCCATATAGCCTTCAACCGCGACTACCGAGGCGCCACGAAAAGCGCCTTCCCGCGCGCGGTCCAGCCCGTAAAGCGCATAGCGTTTGCGAAACAGCGGCGTTTCCGGGCTGTTGATGTATTTCGGCTGACCATCGCCCAGGATACGCCCGCCAAAGGCAATCACGCGCCCGCGCCGGTCCCGGATGGGGAACATGACGCGGTTGAAGAAGAAATCGCGCGGGGCTTCATCGCCCTCGGGCGCCTTCAGCAGGCCGGCTTCGATCAATTGGCTGGGCTCGAACGCATCCTGCTTCAAATCTGCCTGCAAGGCGCCGCGCCCGGACCCAGCCCAGCCGAGGCCGAAGCCCTGGATGGTTTCCTCGGTCAGGCCACGGCGGCGGAGGTATTCCAGCGCTGGCCGGCCTTCTGGTAGCCGGAGGCGGCGCTGAAACGCCTCCATCGCCGCTTCCATGACCGTGTAGAGATCCCGCGCCTGGCGGGCGCGTTCGGCATCACGCGGGGCGAGCTTGGGGACATCGAGCCCCGCTTCGCCGGCGAGCCGTTCCACCGCTTCCATGAATTGCGCGCCTTCGGCCCGCATGACGAAGGTAACGGCATCCCCATGGGCGCCGCAGCCGAAGCAGTGGAAGTGGTCGTCATAGACGTAGAAAGACGGCGTCTTTTCCCCATGAAAGGGGCAGCAGCCCTTCCAGTTGCGCCCAGATTTGAGCAGCCGAGTCTTCCGCCCGATCAGACCGGGCAGGGGCGTGCGGGCGCGAAGCTCATCAAGGAAACCGGGGGGCAGGGCCATGGCAAGGGGGTAGGATATACCTTTTGGGGTGATGGTGAGCGAGGGTGGGGGGCGTAAAAAAGCCCCCCTATAATAGGGGAGAGTGTTTTGGTGCCTCGGCGCGGGTTTGCGCCCCGGCACCAGGGCGGCTATCCGAACCGGCAGATTTTTGAAGGAACGCGACCATGACCCCCGCCGAACGCGCCGCCGTGCAGGCGCATCTGCGCAAGCTTTTCAGCAACCCCCGCATTCAGGTGACCGCG
>JBIJAH010000057.1:0-6657 GCA_044345845.1 Roseomonas sp. | reverse complement strand
CCGCTAGTCAGCGCTATTCGCACCGCTTCTTTGCGAAATTCATCCGTCCTGCCTGTGCCCATGGTTCATCCCCTTTGCTGCACAATATGTGATCAAAGGAGCGGCACAAAACCGGGACAAGACCAGACCCCTTCAAGGCCATTATCGCGCCGCGCCCGATTGGCTGGATCTCCAGCCTGGATCAGCAAGGCCGACCCAATCTTGCGCCCTACAGCTTTTTCAACGCCGTGCATTCCAGCCCGCCCATGCTGGCCTTCACCAGCGAAAGCATGAAGCACAGTGCAGCTAACGCCATCGCCACCGGGGAATTCGTCTTCAATCTTTGCACCCGGCCTTTGTTCGATGCGATGAACATCTCCTCCGACACGCTGCCGGAAGGTGTCAGTGAATTCGAAGCCGCAGGGCTTACCACCGCCCCCTGTCACATTGTGAAGGCGCCGCGCGTGGCCGCTGCTCCCGCGGCGCTGGAATGCAAGGTGACGCATTCCATGCAGTTACAGGATATGCATGGCGCGCCGCTCAAGGGCTGGATCATCATCGGCCAGGTGGTCGGCGTGCATATAGATGAGGCCTACATCACCGATGGCCGGTTTGATACGGCCAAGGCGCAACCGCTCGCGCGCTGTGGGTACCGCGATTATGCGGCGGTCACGGAAATGTTCGAAGCGCTGCGGCCAACCGATGGCGGTGGTTACGCCCTTGGGCAGAAGGATAAGTAATTCAAATTAGAAATGGCTCCAGCCGCCTTGTGGCAGCGTGATGGCAGCACCTGAGCCATCACGCACCTCAACGCCATCACCCGCTACAAAGCGTCCAATCCGCGCCACCGGCACATCGGCCTTGATACCTGCGGCTTGCACCGCATCCGCATCTTCCGGCGCTGCGGCGAAAAGCAATTCGTAATCATCGCCGCCGGTCAGCAGCAGCGGTAATAGCGCGGAATCACGCGCCAAGGCTGCGCTTGCAGCGGCGGAAAGCGGCACAGCATCGGCCATGATCTCCGCCCCGCACCCCGCCGCGCGGCAGAGATGCCCCAAATCCTGCACCAACCCATCCGAGACATCCATCGCCGCCCGCGCCACACCGCGCAACGCCTGCCCCAAGGCCAAACGTGGTTCCGGTAGCCGATAGCGCCGCGCCAAATGCCCTTCCGCATCCGCAGCCAGCTTGCCCTGCAAAACGCGCAAGCCCAACGCGCCATCGCCAATACTGCCGGAGACCCAGACGTCATCACCAATGCGCGCACCGCGCCGATGCAAAGCCTGCCCCGGCGGCACGGTCCCGATGATGGTCAACGAAAAACAGGCGGGGCCGGGCGTTGCCACTGTATCACCGCCCAGTACCTGAAGGCCGAAACGGTGCTGATCTTCAGCGAGCCCCGCGACGAAATTCGCAATCCAGCTATCCAACGTGCCGCGCGTAAACGCTGTTGTCATCAAATAACTCAGCGGCGCCGCCCCCATCGCCGCAAGGTCGGATAGATTCACCCGCAGCAATTTGCGCGCGATCATGCCGGGCGGATCATCGGGCAGGAAATGCACGCCTTCCACCAGCGCATCGGCGGCCAGCACCAATTGCTGCCCGGCAGGCGGTGTCAGCAGCGCAGCATCGTCACTCAAATCCAGCGCGCCATCACCCGCCAGCGGGCGGAAATGCCGCGCGATCAAGGCGAATTCGCGGGGCAGGCCCATGGCGCGCTTCAGGCGCCTGGCGCAAAATCCGCCGGGCGTAGCCGATGCGCCAGCGTATCCAGCATGCCATTGGCGTAGCGCGTTGCTTCCTCATCCAGGAAGCCCGCCGCAATATCCAGATATTCGTTGATCACGACCCGCGCCGGCGGTTCATGTGCTTGCATCAATTCGCCGGTGGCCGCGCGCAGCAATGCGCGCAGTACGGGGTCCAGCCGGTCCAGAGTCCAACCTTTTTGCAGACAATCCATGATGGCGGCGTCCGCCACTTCGGCATGATCGGCCACCTGCTTCAAGATGGCCTGGAACAGCGGAATATGCGCTTCCGGCACGCCGCCTTCTTCAAATTCAATCGGGCCGGCTGGCGCGCCGATACGATGGCGGATGAACTGATCCGCGACAGTCTCCACACTCTCACCCGTATGTTCGCTTTGAAACAACGCTTGCACGGCGGCGACGCGGGCGCCTGTGCGTGGGCGCGCGGTGGCGCGCCTTGCGGCCTTCATGATAGCCCCCAGCTCCGCGCCAACGTGATTTGAGACACCAGGGCATGCGCGGCTTCGGCGCCCTTATTCATGCGGTCAGGTTTGGAACGCGCTTCCGCCTGCGCCAGCGTATCCACAGTAAGCAAGCCAAATCCAATCGGCGCACCGCTTTCCACCGCAATATCCATCACACCGCTGCAAATGGCATCACAAATGAAGGTGTAGTGATCCGTCTCACCCTTCACCACACAGCCCAGCAGCAAATAACCATCCCAGCGCCGCCTGGCTCTCATCGCCATGCGCAGCGCGGCAGGCAATTCATAGCCACCGGCGACATCCACGGTTTCAACCTCGGCCTTCAAATCCTGCAGCACCGCCATGGCGCCAAGCCGCATGCCTTCGACCACATCGCGGTAATAGGGCGCTTGGATTACCAGAATGCGTGGCGTATCGCCGGCAAGATGCGCGCTGCCTCTTGTGGGGCCATCAATCGTGCTCATGGCGTTTTCTCCGAAGAAAGGGGGCGGGTTTCCAGCACTTGCAGCCCGTAACCTTCCAGCCCAATCAGCGGGCGTGGATTATTCGAAAGCCGAATAATGCGCTTCACGCCAAGATCTTCCAGGATCTGCGCACCAATCCCGTAATCGCGGATTTCCGGCGCAATAGCATTCGTGGCGCCGCGCTTCAGGCGAATGGAAAGCGCATCCGGCCGCGGATCGCGCAGCAGCACCACCACGCCGCGCCCCGCCGCGTCAATCATGCGCATCGCCGCATGCAAATCACCAAGCCCGCGGCCCGAGACAATTTCGCGGAACAATGACGCCGCATGCATGCGTACCAGCACCGGTGCATCGGTGCTGACATCACCCTTCACCAACGCCAAATGCTCGCCCGGCGCCGCCGTGCTTTCATAGACAATGGCGCGCCAAGTGCCGCCGATGGCCTGCTCAACTTCGCCTTCCTGCACACGGCGCACCAGCTTTTCCGTCCGGCGCCGATGCCCGATCAGATCGGCAATGGTGCCAAGCTTCAGCCCGTGATGCTGCGCAAAGGCCACCAGATCCGGCATGCGCGCCATGGTACCGTCATCATTCATGATCTCACAAATGACGCCGGAGGGATTGAGCCCCGCAAGACGCGCGAAATCCACTGCCGCTTCCGTATGGCCGGCGCGCACCAAAGTGCCACCTTCGCGCGCCACCAGCGGAAAGACATGACCGGGGGTCACGATATGCTCACGCCCCAATTCAGGATTGATCGCAACGGCCACGGTGCGCGCGCGATCAGCCGCCGAAATCCCCGTGGTCACGCCATCACGCGCTTCGATGGAAACGGTGAAGGCGGTTTGGTGCCGCGTGCCATTGGATTGTGCCATCAGCGGCAGGCCCAGCTGATCCACCCGCGCACGCGTCATGGAAAGGCAGATCAGGCCACGCGCATAACGCGCCATGAAATTGATCGCATCCGGTGTCGCGAATTGCGCGGGGATTACCAGATCGCCCTCATTCTCGCGGTCTTCATCATCCACCAAGATGAACATGCGCCCGCGGCGCGCTTCTTCCAGCAATTCCTCGGTGGGTGAGATGAAGTCAGCGAAGGATGTGCGGATGGCGGTTTCCGCCGTTTGGGAAGTCATGCCCTGAACTCCATCATGCGGGCGACGTAACGGGCCAGCGTGTCTATTTCGATATTGATGCGATCACCGGGCTGCAACGTGCCAAAACCCGTCATCGCGGCGGTATGGGGAATGATGTTGACGCCGAAGGTCGCGCCGTCAACCTCATTCACCGTTAGCGAAACGCCATCAAGGGCTACCGATCCCTTGGGCGCGATGAAAGGCGCCAAAGCGTCCGGCGCGCGGAAGCGCCAGCGGACTGAGGCGTTCTCAGGTGTGGCCGAAATCACCTCCGCCACGCCATCCACATGGCCCGAGACCAAATGCCCACCCAATTCATCCCCGAGCTTGAGCGCGCGTTCCAGATTGACCTTGGCGCCTTTCTTCCAGCCGCCCAGCGTGGTTTTGGCGACAGTCTCAGCCGAGGCATCCACGCTGAAGGAATCCGCCGAAAGCTGCACCACGGTCAGGCACACGCCCGAACAGCAAATGGAAGCGCCCAGGACAGCCGGTGTTGGTTGCAGCAGGAAATCCGGCGCAACGCCCATCACTAGGCGCAGATCATGCCCGCCGCCAATCGGCTGCACCTCTCTGACCGTGCCAAGGGCCGTGACAATACCGGTGAACATGGCGCTAATCCTCGATCCGTTCGAATTCAGAGAGCATATCATCGCCAACCGCCCTCAGGGCCGTGCGACGAAAACGAGGCATGGCGCTGAGCGCGGCAAGACGCAAGCCCTCAGTCGCCGGATGCCCATCGCCGCCCATCACGGCGGGGGCGTGAAACCAGGCCAGCCGGTCCACCAGGCCTTGGCGGAGCAGTGCTGCCGCCAGCCCCGCGCCCCCTTCGGCCAGCACGCGGGTCACGCCGCGCCTGCCAAGGGCGCGCAGCAAGGCTGGCAGATCAAGCCCGCCAGCCGCATGGGCCGGCACGGTCACAATATCCGCCCCGGCGGCCATGAAAGGGGCCTGCGCCGCCGGTGGATGGCCCGGCGCGGTGATGATCAGCACGGGCGCCGCGCCCGCGCTTTGCACCAGCCGCGCGCCTGTCGGCGTACGCAGCCTGCCATCCGCCACAACGCGGAGCATGGCCACGCGTTCCATCCCCGGAATGCGGCAGGTCAAGTCCGGATCATCCGCCAGCACGGTGCCGGAACCCACCAGAATCGCATCATGCCGCGCGCGCAGCGCATGCACTTCGCGCCGCGCCGCCGCACCCGTGATCCAGCGGCTTTCACCAATAGCAGTCGCGATGCGGCCATCGAGGGTAGAGGCAAGCTTCAGCGTCACCAACGGCATGCCGGCCTGGATGCGACGGAAAAAACCGGCATTCAGGGCGCGGGCTTCGGCTTCAAGCAGGCCTTCTTCCACGGTAATCCCGGTGCCACGCAGCATGGCAAGGCCGCGGCCATTCACGCGTGGATCAGGGTCACGCATGGCCATCACCACACGGGTAATGCCGGCGCCGGCCAAAGCCTCACAACAGGGGGGTGTGCGGCCATGATGGGAACAGGGTTCCAAGGTAACATAAGCGGCGGCGCCGCGCGCGGCTTCTCCGGCACGGCGCAGCGCTTCGGTTTCCGCATGGGGCCTGCCGCCGGGCTGGGTCCAGCCACGCCCAATCACGCGCCCTTCCTTCACCAGCACGCAGCCCACAGCAGGGTTTGGCCAGGCATTGCCCAGCCCCCGCCGCGCCAGGGAAAGTGCCGCGCGCATGTGAAGCAGATCATTATGCATCATCGCATGATCCGAAGCAGGGCAGGATAGAACATGCCCTGCACAAGTGTTCCCACTTGGCTTGAAAATGCCTCGGCTGAGGCGGAAGCGTGATCAGGCTTTTGTCACCCGCGCCTGGGCAAACATGCAAGATTTCACAAACAAGGCACGAAGATCGCATTTCTTGAGGCGCTATCCAAAGATCTGATGGGTTTCGTGCCGCCTCAGGCGCGGCCAATCTTTTCCCAATATAGTTCCAATTGCTGCATCGCGCCATCCACCAGGCGTGCCGGCGGTTTCAGCCATACGCCGGCCCCGTCTGCACGCACCTGCCGCACTTGGTCCCCACCAACGCGATCCGCCAGATTGCTGTCATCCACACGGGTGATCAGTACCTGCCCATCAAAGGTATAATTGCCCGTATAGGCTGACCAGAAGCGCGTCACGCCAGGTGGCAGCACGACGCGGCCATCGCCCGTTGCGGCCTGCATGCGCTGGGGGCCGAATTGCACAATACCTGTTGGTTCCGGCCCATATTGATGATGGATAAGCGGTTGGCCTGCCGCGTCGGTGGCGCACACGCGCAAAAGCTGCCAAGTGCCAAGCAGGGAAATCATGTCACGCCTTTCACGCGCTTCGGCATCAGTCCCGCGCATCTTCCAGAATCATCGCCGCCGCCTTCTCACCAATCATAATGGAAGGCGCATTGGTATTGCCTGCAACAACGGAGGGCATGATGGAGGCATCGGCCACGCGCAAGCCTGCGATACCATGCACGCGAAGCCTTGGGTCCACCACGCTATTGCTGCCAATGCCCATGGCGCAACTGCTGGACGGGTGGTGATTGGTTGACCCTGTTTCGCGCACAAAGCGTTCCATATCTGCATCGCTGGAGAAGGCCTCCCCGGGAACCAATTCGCCCATCGCAAAGGCCTTCAAGGCTGGCTGTTCCGCCAAGCGCCGCGCAAGCCTTATGCCCGCCAGCATCGCCCGCATATCATAATCGGAAGCGAGAAACCCGAAGGTAATGGCTGGCGCGGCAAACGGATCGGGGCTTGCCAGGCGTACCGTCCCGCGCCCTTCCGGGGCCAGATGCACAGGGCTGAGCGTGAAGCCCGAAAAAGGATGCGGAATGACACCCTTTTTGTTGCGT
>JBIJAH010000015.1:0-70229 GCA_044345845.1 Roseomonas sp. | reverse complement strand
TGATCATAGGCAGTCTGTTCACCACGCGGCCCGCCATGACCGAAGGCTGATATGGAACAATAAATCAGTCGCGGGTTTATCTTCAACAAATCCTCATAGCCCAGGCCCAAAGCTGCAAAGGCGCCGGGGCGGAAGTTTTCCACCAGCACATCGGCGCCAGCGATCAGCTTGCGGAAAATCTCCCGCGCGGCGTCCTGCTTCAGATCAAGCGTCATGCTACGCTTATTCGAACCTTGCGTCAGATATTGGCAGCCCATTCCACCACGGTTCAGTTCCCCATCACTACCATTGACGCGGCTTTGGTCCGGATCATCCGGATGTTCAATCTTGATGACATCAGCGCCCAGCAAACCCAATTGATAGGCGGCAAAAGGGCCCGCCAGCACATGCGTCGCGTCTATGATGCGAATACCTTCAAAGGGACGGGTCATGGGTAATTCCTTCGTTCTTCATATGGGCAGTTCAATCAACACGCCATCACGCCTGAGTGCTGCAATGTCATCCGCGCTCATCCCCATAGCCTCAAGCAATGCTGCGCCATCCTGTCCAAGCCGCGGCGCCGGGCGGCCTGCGGGCGCATTGCCGCCCGAAAAGCGATTGGGCTGACCAATGGCGTAAGTGTCACCTTCTGTCGGGTGATGTTCTTCACGCACCATGCCAACCGCGCGCAGATGCGGATCATCAAGCAAGCCCGCGATAGTGTTGTAGGGTGAGGCTGGCACATCGAGCCTGTCAAAAATTTCCAGCCACTCAGCGGAAGTTTTGCCCTTCAGCCCACCTGCACGAATGGCGAAATAGTCGCGCGTATTGGCCGTGCGCCCGGCTATGGTGGCAAAGCGCGGATCGGTTTTCAATTCAGGCCGGCCAATGGCATCAAAAAACGCATGCGCTTGCTGATCGGTATTGGCGGAGATGCAGATATAGCCATCAGCCGTTGGCAAAGGCCGCGCATCCGGGCTCAGGACGCGGTGATCACCCGGCGGGCCTATCGCAGGACGGAAGGACATGGCGCCCAGATGTTCCATCATCACATAGGCCGCCATGTTTTCGAACATCGGCACTTCAATCGCCTCACCGACCCCGGTTTTTTCGCGGCGATACAGCGCGAAGCCGATCATCTGCGCGGCAATCAGCCCGACCGTGTGATCCGCGACCAGCATCGGCACATAACGCGGCTCCCCGGTGGAGGCTTCAAAACAACCAGCCACACCCGCTGCACCTTGGATCACCGTGTCATAGGCGGGCCTGCCTGCATAAGGCCCGCCGGAGCCAAAACCCGTGATGGCGCAATGGATCAAACGGGGTGCGATGGCGTGCAGGCTTGCAGCATCCACCCCAAGCCGCGCTTGCGCATCTGGGCGGATATTGCTGACAAAAACATCAACAGTCGCGGCCAGGCGCTTGAGTGCAGCAAGCCCCGCAGGTGCCTTCAGATCAAGTGCTATGGATTTCTTGCCGCGATTGAAATTGAGGAATTTGCCATTCATGCCGGGCGAACGCCCCTTGCCGGCAAGCTGGCGCAGCAGATCACCACCTGGGCTTTCAAGCTTGATCACCTCTGCCCCATGTTCCGCCAGAACACCGGTGCAGATTGGCCCAACAACAACCGAGGAAAGATCAAGCACCCGAATGCCTGCAAGTGGTCCGTTCATGGCGCTTCCTTCAAAGCTCTTGCATGGAGCATCGCATGGCGGCGTGGAGGGTCAAACCAGGCCCACCGGCACGGCGACCGCGCCCTGCATCAGGCGCCGCGCGCTGCGATACACAACCGCACTTTCCGCATGCCAGCCAGCAGCCGCCTCCCGCACCTCAACACCCACGGAAAGAACCCCGGATGAATTGGCGACCCGCGTTTCATCCGCGCGCGCCGGCGGCCCGGCCAGGCGATGCGGCACGCTGCCAGGAATACGGCTGGCGACACCAAGGCACATCGCACCCGTCAGCGGCACAGCGCGATGCGCGCGTTCCATGGAAATCATGCGGACAGCGATATCATGGCTTTCAGCGCCCAGGCTTGCACCATCCAAAGCACGATAAGGCGCAGGCGGTGCCACCACGGCAATCTTCGGCAAGGCGAGGCCCACAGCATCTGGCGTGGCGGCTAGCCCCATCATCACGCCAGCCTTGCGGCGCAGCGCATCCAGCAGCGCCATGCGTGCCGGATCGGCTTCAATCACATCGGGACTTTCCGTCCCGGTCAAACCAAGGTCACGCGCATCCAGAAAAATACAGGCATTGGCGGCATCAATCAGGCTTACGGCATAAGCGCGCCCTTCCTGATGCAGCACATCGCTGGCGTTACCCGTCGGCAGTAAGCGCCCTGTCGCACCACCGCCCGGTGCCAGAAAATCCAGCCGGATACGCGCAGCGCTACCAGCCACACCAGCCATGGTGAAATCACCCGCGGTAACTGCCTTGCCGCCACGCACAGGAAAGCGCGCATGAATGATGCGCTTCGTATTCACCTGGTGGATGCGTACCAACGCTTCCCCATCCACCACACGCACCAACCCCTCATCTACCGCGAAGGGACCGACAGCCGAGGAGAGGTTACCGCAATTGCTGGACCAATCCACGATGGGCTTATCCACCGCCACCTGCGCGAAAAGATAGTCCACATCCGCATCCGGATGTGTTGGTGGGCCAATGATTACGGCCTTCGAAAGCGAAGAGATGCCGCCCCCCATGCCATCCAATTGCCTGCCATAGGGATCGGGGCTGCCCAATACGCTCAGGAAAATCGCGTCCCGAGCGGCGCGATCCGCCGGCAGATCGCGCGCGTGGAAAAACACGCCCTTGCTGGAACCGCCGCGCATGAAAATAGCGGGGATGAAGGCTTGATCCATAGGCTTTGCTCCGTGCTTCCAGCGACGCTAATCGGCAATCACAATCGCTGAAAGCTGATGCCCAATCGGCCCGCCAGCGGCCAGCGTATTGCGCCGATGGCTGAAGAAGCGCGCCTCATCCGCCAGCGTATCATGCGCCAGGATGCTGACCGCGACACCAAGGGCCGCCAAACGTGCCGCGCAATAGCCAGGCAGGTCAAACTGCCAACGCCCTTCGCGCTTGCCATTGGCGAAGAACCGCGCATCGGCAGGATCACGCGCCAGCACCGCATCACGCAAATCAGCCGCCACTTCATAAGATGGCTGATGAATACAGGGGCCGACTACGGCGATGATATCGCGTCGCGTGGCGCCCAGCCCTTCCATGGCAAGAACCGTTTCTTCCAAAACGCCACCGACTGCCCCGCGCCAGCCGGCATGTGCCCCGCCAATCACGCCAGTAGCACGATCCGCGAAAAGCACCGGCGCGCAATCGCCGGTAATGATGCCCAGAACAAGCCCTGCGCGCCGTGTCACCACACCATCCGCTTCAGGGCGCTGGCCTTCTGGCCAAGCATCATCCGCCACCACCACACGCTTGCCATGCACCTGCGTCAGCCCATAAAGCGCGTGATGAGGCAAGCCAAGCGCCGCCGCCGCGCGCGTGCGATTTTCCCGCACCGCCGCGGCATCATCCTTGCCAGAGAGCGAGCAATTCAGCGATGCAAAAGCCCCGGTTGAAACACCGCCATTGCGCGTAAAAAACCCGTGCTTCATGCCCGGTAGCTGCAAGGGATCGGCGGTCAGGAATTCAGCGCTCATGCGGTTTCGAATCCAGCAGGTATCGGCAGGCTTGAATCGCACAGCGCCAGGGCCTTGAACAGCCGGCCCATGGCTTCTGGCGCCGTCAGCCTATGCGCCGCCGTAAGCTGCGCCTGGGCACGCCCAGGATCCAGCCGAGCCAGCATGGCAGCCCGCGTCATGAAGCCCAGGCGCTGCAAGAATACACCCTGCGGCAAGGGGCCATGCGCCACGGCACCCGCCGCACCTGCGGCAGTAGCAAAGGCCGCGAAATCCACATGCGCGGTGATATCCACCTCACCAGCTGCAGCGAGCGGATCAACCGGCTGGCCCGCGCGCATGGCTTGCAGGCTATCGCCAAAACCGCTTTCCGCGGGGCCGTAATCAATCAACAAAGCCGCGCCGCCATGGCGCGCAAGCCATGCGCCGAGCCATGCCGCGAAGCCAAGTGCCGCTTCATTCACTTCGCGCACAGCCCCTTCGGGCGCGTCTTCCGGTAAGGCGATATCGCTCGGCACTTCCAGAAAGGCACCATCAGCGACGAAGCGTTCACGCCAGGCGGCCCCGCGGCGAATGAATTGGCGAATGGGCAGCGCATCCAGAAATTCATTGGCCAGCAGGATCATGGGTGCTTCCGGCAATGCGGTCACATCCTCATGCCAGGTGATACCGGCATCACCAAGCTTCGCCGCCTGCGCCTCGCGCAAGCGCGGCGATGTCTCCACCAAATGCACGCGTAAGGCCGCGCGAAAATCCGGCATCATTTCGGCAATGGCGCGTAGCGCATCCGCCATCAGGCTACCGCGCCCAGGCCCGCATTCCACCAATAGCACCGGATCGGGCCGCCCCATGGCCTGCCAGTTGACTGCCGCCCAAAGCCCCAGGCACTCACCAAAAGCCTGAGATATTTCCGGCGATGTCGCGAAATCCTGAAACGGGTCACGCGCCGCGTAATAGTTGGCCGCGGCGCGCGCCATGAAATGGTCCAGCCTTTCGGGGTGATGCGATGGGTCTCGTTCTCTTTGCGTCACATCACACCCAAAAGCATCAGCCTGAATAAAAAGCGCGCCCCCCTATCCGCGCGTCACGGCGGCATGCGCGGCAAGGCAGGCCACATCCACAATCTGGTTGACGCCCGCTTGCATCGGCACGATTTGCGCGGAATGCGAAAGCCCGGTCAGCAGTGGCCCGATCACCGTGCTGCTGGTCAATTGCGGTACGGCGCGCGTCAGGATATGCGCCGCGTGAATGCCGGGCATGATCAGCACATTCGCCGGACCTGTCAGGCGGCAGAAGGGATAGAGCGAAGCGCGCAGCTTCGGGTCCAGAGCCACATCGGCGGCCATTTCACCATCAAACTCAAAATCGGCACCACGTTCGGCCAGCAGCTTCACCGCTTCACGAATGCTGCCCGGGATGGTGCCGCGCGGATCGCCAAAGGTGGAAAAGGAAAGAAACGCCACGCGCGGTTCCATCCCCAAGCGCCGCGCGGCAGCAGCAGAACCACGCGCAATGCCGGCCAGCGTCGCCGCATCTGGTCTTTCATGAATGGCGGTATCGGCCACCAGCACCGTGCCTGCCTGGCGAGAGATGATGATGGAAACACCAAAAGCGACGCGCCCAGGCACGGGGTCTATCGCCATGCTGATGCCCTCAAGCGCAGCGGAATAGGAACGGGTAGTGCCAGTGACCACCGCATCCGCCTCACCGGTTGCCACCATGCAGGCGGCAAAGACATTGCGGTCCTGATTAACCAGGCGCTGGCAATCGCGTTGCAAAAACCCATCGCGCTGGCGCTTGCCATAAAGAAATTCCGCATAGCGGCGCGTGGAATCCGAAAGCCGCGCATTCTGGATTTCAATGCCATCGGGCAAGGGAATACCAATGGCATTGGTCACTGCGGCGATACGATCTTCCCGGCCCACCAATACCGGCGTGCCATAGCCCGCATTGCGGAAGGCAATCGCGGCGCGAATCACTTTTTCTTCCTCGCCTTCGGCAAAAACCACGCGCTTCGGGTTTTGCCGCACGCTCTCCGCAATGGCCTCCAAGGCCCCCACCGTCGCATCCAGCCTATTCGCCAAATCCCGCGCATAGCGCTGCAAATCCGCCAAGGGCTTGCGCGCCACGCCACTATCCATCGCGGCCTTGGCAACAGCGGGCGAAACGCGCGAAATCAGCCGAGGGTCAAAAGCATTGGGGATGATGTATTCCGGACCGAAGCGAAGCGCCTTGCCCGCCCCCGCGCCGGAGACTTCCTCCGGCACATCTTCACGCGCCAGCATGGCGAGCGATTCAGCCGCTGCGATTTTCATCGCGTCATTGATGGTGGAAGCGCGCACATCCAAGGCGCCACGGAAAATAAAGGGAAAGCCCAGAACATTATTGACCTGGTTCGGGTAATCCGAACGCCCGGTCGCGATAATGCAATCGGGCCGCGCATCGCGTGCCTCATCCGGTGTGATTTCCGGATCAGGATTGGCCATGGCGAAAATGATCGGCTTTGGCGCCATGGCCCTGATCATCTCCGGCGTCAGCGCACCCTTCACGGAAAGGCCAAAGAACACATCCGCGCCATCCAAGGCTTGCGTCAGCGTGCGGGCGGAAGTGGTCACCGCATGGGCGGATTTCCACTGATTCATGCCTTCCTGACGGCCACGCCAGATCACGCCCTTGGTGTCACACAAAATGACATTTTCGGGCCGCATGCCCATGGCCTTCACCAGCTCGGCACAGGCAATGGAAGCGGCACCCGCGCCATTGATGACAAGCTTCGTCGTCTTCAAATCGCGCCCGGTCAGATGGCAGGCATTGATCAGGCCGGCGGCGGCGACAATCGCGGTGCCATGCTGGTCATCATGAAATACCGGAATATCCATCAATTCGCGCAGGCGCTGTTCAATCACAAAGCATTCTGGCGCCTTGATGTCTTCCAGATTGATGCCGCCAAAGGTTGGGCCCAAATAGCGCACGGCATTGATGAATGCGTCCGGATCTTCCGTGTCAACGCAAAGATCCATTGAATCCACATCGGCAAAGCGCTTGAACAAAGCAGCCTTGCCTTCCATCACGGGCTTCGATGCAAGTGCGCCCAGATTGCCAAGCCCCAGCACGGCTGTGCCATTGGAAATCACGGCCACGAAATTGCCCTTGGCCGTGTAATCATAGGCAAGGCTTGGGTCACGATGGATGTGCAGGCAAGGCTCCGCGACGCCCGGTGAATAGGCCAGGCTCAAATCCCGCGCCGTAATCAGCGGCTTGGTCAGCCGGATTTCAAGCTTACCGGGCCGGCCTTCGCGGTGCATCGCCAACGCTTCTTCGGCGGTGACGCGCGCCGTGCGCGTATCTTCAACCGGCGTTTTTTTCGCGTCATCCATTCTGGTCACTACTCCTCAAACCAGCCTCATCATGCCGTGTTGTGGCCCGCGCCGCGAGCCCCCGGCTTCGCAGGCGCAGCAAATCGTGCCTCACACCCGCCGAACATTCCAGGGATAGGGCGATGATCCCTGCAAAATTCCAGTGATATTGCGCCGGAAGGCAGTCCTGATCGTGAATTGGCCCAGCGGGATGAAGGCCGCATCTTCCAAGGCCAAGCGCCCAAGCCCGGCCGCGAGCCGCTTCTGCTCGGCCTCATTCGGCGCGAAAAGCCAGGATTCGGCCAGTGCTTCCGCCTCATCACTTTTCCACCAGCCAAACCAGCCACCCGTGCCTTGGCCACGCACCAGGAAGGACACGGCGGGATTGGCCCAGGCGGTGGCACCCCCGGTGGTATGCAAGATGGACCAACCACCGCGATCCACGGTCTCGCGATTGCTCCGCCGCTGCACCACCGTGCCCCAATCGCTTTCGGCCAAATCAATATTCATGCCGATCCGCTTCAGCCGATCCGCCGTCACCTGCCCAAGCGGCCCGATATCCGGGAAATCTGTGGGATTGATCACAACAACGCGCTGATTGGCATAGCCCGCTTCACGCAAAGCGGCGCGCGCGCGGTCCAGATCGCCCGGCATCATCGCTTCACCCAAATCCTCATAATACGGTGTGTGGCGCGGCCAAAGGCTGCGGCAAAGCGCCCAATCCGTGCGATCATCCCCACGCGATGCCCGCATATAATCTTCCTGCAAAACCGAAAGCCGGACAGCGCGGCGAACGCGCACATCATCAAAGGGTGGGTGCAGGTTATTCATGCGCAGCACGGCAAGGCGGCCGGCGGTATCAGACACTTCGCGCCGCACATCACGCGCACGGGCCAGCAGCGGCTGCAAATCCGGATGCGGCCTTTCCCACCAATCAACCTCGCCATTCTGTAAGGCGGCTGCGGCGGTCGCCGGGTCTGGCAGGATATGCCATTCAATGCGCCGGAAATGCGCGATCTTGCCGCCCGATGTCCAGGAAGGCGCTTCCTGGCGCGGCTGATAGGCATCAAACTTCTCATAAACCACGCGGCTGCCGGAATTGTATTCGCCGGCAATGAAGCGATAAGGGCCCGATCCGATCATCTCCGTGACACCGCGATTGGGGTCGGTCTCGGCCAGGCGTTCGGGCATGATGAAGGGCACGGCGGCATCCGGCTTGGCCAGCGCATCCAGCAAAAGCGGGAAGGCGCGCTTCAGGCGGATTTCGATGGTGCGGTCATCCACCGCGCGCCATTCATCCACCTGGCGCGCCAGCAATTGGCCGAAGGGCTCACGCGCGCACCAACGCTTCAGGCTTGCGATGCAATCGCGGGCGCGCACGGGTTCCCCATCATGGAAACGCAAACCGGCGCGCAGCGTAATGCGCCAGCGCTTGCCATCATCCAGCGCTTCAGCGCCTTCGGCCATTTGCGGCTTCGGCTTCAATTCCGCATCCACGCCATAAAGCGTGTCAAACACATGCCAGCCGTGATTGCCGGTCACGGTTGCGGTGGTGAAGACCGGGTCAAGCACGCTCAGATTGGCCTGCGGCACGAAACGGAGCGTCTGCGCACGCATATCCTGCGCGACTGACGGCGCGGGCAACGCAGCCGCCGCCCCCATCGCAAGGATGGCTCTGCGGCCAATAGCGGATGCAGTCATGGGAACCTCCTCCCTGGTTGGTTCTTCTTGGCGCCAATGTGGAACCTCCGGCGCCAATGCGCCAGCCCAGCGTTTGGCTTGGGCGCCGCCCGCCTGTATCCTGTAGGCGCATGCCCTCCGCCCAAGCCCCTTTAGGCCCGATTCCCGATGCCAGCGGCGCCACGCCCGCCTTGGCCCAATGGTTCGCCGCCAAGGCCACGCATCCGGATGCGCTGGTTTTCTTCCGCATGGGCGATTTCTATGAGTTGTTTTTCGCCGATGCCGAGGCCGCCGCCGCCGCCTTGGATATTGCGCTGTCGTACCGGGGGGAGCATCGCGGCCAGAAGGTCGCCATGTGCGGCGTGCCGGCCCATGCGCATGAAAGCTATCTGGCGCGGCTGATCCGCCAAGGTTTTCGCGTTGCCATTTGCGATCAGATGGAAACGCCGGAACAGGCCAAGGCACGCAAGGCGCCGACTATCCGGCGCGACATTACACGGCTGGTGACGGCTGGCACGGTCACGGAGGAAACCCTGCTGGAAGCCGCGCGCCCGGCTTGGCTTTTGGCCCTCGCCCCGCTTGAAGATCGGATCGGCGCCGCCTGGCTTGATGTCTCGACCGGCGCCTTCGGTACGGAAACCCTGCCGCGCAGCGAAGTCCAGGCGCTGCTTGCGCGGCTGGAACCGGCCGAAATCCTGGCCCCGGAAGGGGTTTTTGAAGGCGAAGTGGCAGCGCGCATCACGCCGCTTGACCCGCCCCGCGATGCCGCGCGGCGCCTCGCTGAGGCTTTCGATGTCTCAACCCTGGATGGGTTTGGCAGTTTCAGCGCTGAAGAACTCGCCGCCGCGGCCATGGCCTTGGATTATGTGCGGGCAACCCAAGCGGGCGCCCTGCCGCGCCTCGCCCCCCCAAGCCCCATGGGCGGGCGCGGCTTGTTGCAGATGGATGCCGCCACGCGCCGATCCTTAGAAATCCTGAAAAGCGAAAGGGGGGAGGCACGCCATTCCCTGCTCGCTGCCGTGGACCGCACCGTCACCGCCGCCGGGGCGCGCGAATTGGCAGCGCGCCTTGCCTCGCCGCTTGCCGACGCAGCCCCCATTCTGGCGCGGCATGAGGCGGTGGGCTGGATGCTCGCCGCAGCTTCCGAACGGGCAGCGTTAAGGGCAGCGTTGAAGGGCTCGCCCGATATGGCGCGGGCCTTGGCGCGGCTGTCGCTTGATCGTTTTGCGCCGCGCGATTTGGCTGCGATTCGCGATGGGCTGGCGCGGGCCGAAGCCATGGCGGCAGCGCTTGATGCTGCTGGCGGCTTGCAGCCTGCGTTGATTGAAGCAGCGCGCGGCACGCTAGAGCCGGAAGCCTCACCGCAGGCGGAATTGCAGCGCGCTTTGGCCGAAACCCTGCCGGCGCGGCTTGAAGATGGCGGGCTGATTGCCGCTGGCTATGACGGTGAATTGGATGCGCTCAGGCGGCTGCGTGATGGTGGGCGCGATGCCATCGCCGCGCTGCAATTGGACCTTGCCCAAGCATGGGGGGTGGCGGCGCTCCGCATCCGTCACCACCAGCAATTCGGATTTCTGGCCGAAATGCCCTTGGCGGCGGGCGAAAAACTGCTGCGCGCCGCCATGCCCGAAGGCCCGCAAGCCCCCATTCATCGCCAAACCATGTCCAATGCCATGCGCTTCACCTGCGCTGCATTGGCCGAATTGGACCGCAAAGTCGCGGAGGCAGGGGACCAAGCCGCGCGGCGCGAAAGGATGGTCGCGCAGCATTTGCGGCGGCTTTGCCTGAATACGGCGCCGGGCATCGCGGCGGCTGCGACGGCGATGGCGGAATTGGATGTGCATGCGGCGGGCGCGGAATTGGCTGCGGGTGGCGGCTGGTGCCGGCCGGAAATTACCGAAAAGCCGGATTTCGCTATCAAGGCCGGGCGGCATCCGGTGGTGGAAGCGGCCCTTGCCCGCGCCCGTGGCCCGGCCTTTGTGCCCAATGATTGCGATCTTTCCGCGGGCCAGCGGCTTTGTTTGCTCACCGGGCCGAATATGGCCGGTAAATCCACCTATTTGCGGCAAAATGCGCTGTTTGTGATTCTGGCGCAGGCGGGGCTTTTCCTGCCCGCCGAAGCTGCGCGGCTTGGCCTGGTGGATCGGCTTTTCTCCCGCGTCGGTGCCGCCGATGATATTGCCGGCGGGCGTTCCACCTTCATGGTGGAAATGGCCGAAACCGCCGCGATATTGAACCTGGCCAGCGCGCAATCCCTGGTAGTGCTGGATGAGGTCGGGCGCGGCACCGCAACCTGGGATGGGCTCGCCATCGCCTGGTCGGTGCTGGAAGCCCTGCATGATCGCATCCGCTGCCGCACCATCTTTGCCACGCATTTCCATGAATTGACGTCGCTTGCTGCGAAATTGCCGGAGCTGGCGCTGGCCACCATGCAGGTGCGCGAATGGCGCGGGCAGGTGATTTTCCGCCATAGCGTGGGCCCCGGTGCAGCCGAAAAATCCTGGGGCCTGCATGTGGCGAAACTCGCTGGTGTTCCGCGCGACGTGCTGCGGCGTGCAGAGGCTGTGCTCGGCTCCCTTGAAGCCCGCGCCAAGGGGCTTGATCCCCTGGCGGAGGAAATGCCGCTTTTCGCGCGCCCTGGCGTGGCCGCGCCGCCTTCCCATCCGGCGCTGGAGGCGCTTGCACAACTGGACCTTGATACACTCAGCCCGCGAGAAGCGCAGGAGTTTCTCTACCGCGTTAAATCACTTTTGGAGACTGTCGCAGCGGCGCCGGACAAGTTAGTGTGACAGTAATGAGACTGACCGAGGCACCCCCCGAAACCATCCCGGCACCGCATCGCCGCGGCGCCGCGCCCGCTGGCGTGATATCTGAACAGCCGCTGGTGCTGGCGGATTTGCTGGCTGAATTGCTGCCTGCTGGCCAGGCCCTGCCGCGCGATACGGCGCTGGCGCTGCTGCGGCGACATTTGGGCCGCATTCAAGGCCGCGTACAGCAAGCATTTGAAGCGCGCGAATTATCCGGCCTCGCCGCCGCGCGCTGGCAGGCGGCGCTGACCGATACGCTGATGATTGGCATTCATCGCTATACCGAAGCGCTGCACCCGCCGGATCGTGGCGAGAAATCCCACGCTCTGGTTGCGACCGGCGGCTATGGCCGCGGCGTGCTCGCGCCATTTTCCGATATTGATCTGCTTTTCCTGACCGATAACAGCATGAGCATGCGGGGCAAGAAGGCCGTTGAATTCATGCTCTATCTGCTCTGGGATCTGGGGCTGAAGGTTGGGCATGCCACCAGATCACGCGCGGAATGCCTGGATGAGGCAAAACGCGATGCCACCGTGATGACCGCGCTATTGGATGCGCGGCTGGTTGCCGGTGATCCCGCGATTTTCGCCCGCTTTGATGAGGCATTTCGCGCTGCGCGTGCGCGTTCCGGGCTGAAGCCGTTTTTGGAAGCGAAACTCGCCGAAAGGCAGAAGCGCCATCGGCGCTATGGCGATAGCCCTTACGTGGTGGAACCCCATGTGAAGGAAGGGCGCGGCGCGCTGCGCGATCTGCAAACGCTTTACTGGCTGGCGCGCTACGCCTTCAATGTGCAACGCATGCCGGAGTTGGTCGGGCCTGATAGCCCAGGCGGTGGGTTGCTGACAGCAACTGAAGCGCGCGCCATTCGCCGCGCCTGGGATTTTCTTTGGACCGTGCGCTTTCACTTGCATCTGGTCACCGGCCGCGCGGAAGAACGCCTGACCTTTGATTTGCAGCCCGTGGTCGGCGCGCGCATGGGTTATACGCGGCGTGGGCTTCAGGATGGCGTTGAACGCTTCATGAAGCATTTCTTCCTGACCGTGCGCGATGTCGCGCGTTTCACGCGCATTCTGGAACCCGCCATTATTCGCGCGGCACTTGGCCGCCCTGCCGTGCTGCCGGCGCCTGACAAGGCACTCACCGAAGCAGGCTTTGGCCTGGCTGATGGCAAGATCATCGCCGCCCCTGGCTTTGATTTCACGGTTGAACCTGTGCTGATGCTGCGTATCTTCCGGCTGGCGCGCGACCGGGGCCTTGATATCCACCCGCTTGCCTTCCGCGCCATTATTCGCCATGCGCGCCTTTTGGCGCAGCTGCGTGGTGATCCGGCGGCGAGTGCGGAATTCCTTGATATCCTGTCCGGCCGTGACCCGCATATTTGGCTCCGCATGTTGAACGAAGCTGGGCTGATTGCCGCGCTTTTGCCCGATTGGCAGCGCGTGGTCGGGCTGATGCAGTTCGACACCTATCATGTGTTTACGGTGGATGAGCACACCATCGAGGCTGTTGGTGTCCTGGGCGCCATGGAACGCGGCGAACTGACGGAAGTGGCGCCGGTTGCGAGTGAGCTGATCGGCCAGGTGCAATCCCGCCGCGCGCTTTACGTTGCGATGCTGCTGCATGATGCCGCCAAGGGGCGTGGCGGTGATCATTCCGAATTAGGCGCGGAATTGGCGCTGCATGTCTGCCCCGCCCTTGGCCTGACACCTGAGGAGACGGAGACTGTTTCCTGGCTGGTGCTGCATCATCTGCTGATCAGCGAAACCGCCTTCCGCCGCGACATCGAAGACCCGAAAACCATTCTGGACATTGCCGAGATTGTGCAAAGCCCGGAAAGGCTGCGCCTGCTGCTGGTGCTGACGGTGGCCGATATGCGCGCGGTCAGCGCCAAGGTCTGGAATGGCTGGAAGGCCACGCTACTGCGTGAACTTTACTGGCGCGTGGCGGAAGTGCTGGCGGGTGGCCTTTCCGTGCCGGAACGCGATGTGCGCGTGGCACGTGCCAAGGATGCGGCGGCCAAGCTGCTCTCCGGACATCCGCGTGCTGAGATAGATCATTTCCTTGGGCTTGGTTACCCAGGCTATTGGCTTTCCTTCGATCCTGAAACCCATGCGCGCCATGCGGCGATGATCCAGGAAGCGCGCGCGACCAAGGCGCCGCTCACGGTCCATACGCGTGTTTTGGAAAACCGCGCAGTCACGGAAGTGACCGTCTATTGCACCGACCATCCCGGGCTTTTCAGCAAAATTGCCGGCGCGCTTGCGGTTGCAGGTGCCAGTATTGTTGATGCGCGCATCCATACCATGACCGATGGCATGGCCTTGGACACTTTCTGGGTGCAGGATCATCAGGGCGGGCCTTTGGATGCGCCGCATCGTCTGGCGCGGCTTTCCGTGCTGGTGGAACAGTCCCTTTCTGGCCGGCTCAGGCTCCGTGATGAAATCCGCAAGCTGAAGCGCGAACCGGCAAGGCTCCGTGCCGTGACAGTGCCACCGCGCGTAGTGATAGATAATCACGCTTCCAATACCCATACGGTGATTGAAGTGAATGGCCGCGACCGGCCTGGGCTTTTGCATGATGTGACGGCGGCCATGAGCGATCAGGGCATGCAAATCGCCTCAGCCCATATCACCACCTATGGGGTGCGCGCGATTGACGTTTTTTATGTGAAGGATGTTTTCGGGCTCAAGGTTGAAAATGAACGCAAGCTCGCCTCACTGCGCGGCGCGCTCGAAGCGGCGCTAGTGCCGCCGGAGCTTGAAGCAAAGGTGGCCGCGGGATGAGCGAGGATTTCAAGAGCTTCGCTGAATTCTGGCCCTATTATCTGAGCGAACACGCCAAACCCACCACGCGCGCCTTGCATTTTGCCGGCACCGGTGCGGGGCTTTTGCTGTTGTTGCTTGGGCTGATTTCAGGCAATTACTGGCTGCTGCTGGTGGCGCTGATTTGCGGTTATGGCCCTGCTTGGGTTGGCCACTTCTTTGTGGAAAAAAACCGACCAGCGACCTTTCGCCACCCGCTATGGTCGCTGGTCGCGGATTTCCGCATGTTCTTTTTCTTCATCACCGGGCGGCTCGGCAATGAGCTTCGCCGCCTCGGCATCAAATAGGTCCGGTGTGGTTCGCTTTCATATTGGTTCGCGCAACCCCGAAGAAAGAGTTGTTTGATCGCAGTTTCCGAGCCGCCAAGTGATTCCACTTGGCTTGAAAATGCTCACCCCTTCACATCCATCGCCTGGCGTAGCCCATCGCTCACCAGATTGAAGCAGATGGACGTCATGAAAATGCACGCCCCCGGCAGCACCGCCACCCAAGGCTGCACATAAATCGCGGTGCGTAGCGTATTCAGCATGAGCCCCCATTCCGGTTCCGGCGGCTTGGTGCCGAGGCCCAGAAAGGAAAGGCCAGAAGCAAGGATCATGGAAACGCTGATCAGCGATGTCGCATAGACAAAGATCGGCCCCAGCACATTGCCCAGCACATGCACGCGCACAATGGTGAAGGCATTGGCCCCCGATGCCCGCGCCGCATCCACGAAATCCAGATTGCGCACGCCCGTGGTCACGGTTTCCGCCACACGGATAATGGGCGGGATGAAAACCAGCGTCAGCGCCAGGATGGCATTGATGATCCCGGCACCAAGCGCGCCGGAAATCGCCACCGCCAGCAGCACGGATGGGAAGGCGTAGAACACATCCGTCACGCGCATGATGGCCATATTGGTCTTGCCGCCGGCATAACCCGCCAGCACGCCAAGCACCGTGCCAATCACAAAAGCAAGCGCGACCGGCGTAATACCCATGAACCAGGAAAGCCGCCCGCCATAAAGCAGGCGCGTCAATATATCGCGCCCAAGTTCATCCGTGCCCAGAATGTGATTCGGCGTGCCAATGGGCCGAAGGCGCCGGATCATGCTGCCCTGATAGGGATCATGCGGCGCAATCAAGGACGCGAAAACAATCGCCAGCAGCATCAGCAACAAGACCGATGCACAGAAAATCGTCACCGGATCACGCCGCACGCGCTTCCAAACACCAGCCCAATAGCCGGTGGAATGTTCTGGCGCCTGCCGCGCCTGAACCGCGAGTTCGGCTTCCGCCGCCGATGGGGTGGTTGCGCTGTTCGACATGGCCTCAACCCCGCTTGATGCGCGGATCAAGCGCAGTTTGCATCAGATCCACCAGAAGATTGAGCGCGACGAAGAACATGGCCAGCACCAGGATGGTGCCTTGCAACACCGGCAAATCGCGCTGGAAGATGGCATTATTCAGCAAAAGTCCGGTACCAGGCCAGGAGAATACGGTCTCCACCAGAATAGAACCGCCCATCAGATAGCCAAGCTGCAAGCCCATTACCGCAAGCGCGGTGGGGGCGGCATTCTTCACCACATGCAGGAAAACGCCGCGCCGCGTCAGGCCCTTGCCGCGCAAGGCGGTCACGAATTCCTGGTTCATGATTTCAGCAATAATGCCGCGCACCGTGCGCGTTACGATCCCCATGGGAATCACACAAAGCGTCACGGTTGGCAGGATCAGGTGCTTGATATGCTCCCAATCCCAGGCCCAATCGGCAGACCCGCCCGGCCCCGCGCCCATGGCCGGCAGCCAATTCAATTGCACAGAAAAAATCACCACCATCACCATGCCAAGCCAGTAATGCGGCACGGAAACGCCGCCCACCGCCAGCGTCACCGCAGCGCGATCAAGCCAGGAACCGCGGAAGGTGCCCGCAAGCCCGCCCAACACGCAGCCCAGAATGAAGCCCAGCAGGGAAGCGGAAGCGGCCAGCATCAGCGTATTGCCAATGGCGCTTGAAAGGTCAGACCAGACAGGCCGGCCGGAAGCGAGCGACCGCCCCAAATCACCCTGCACCACCTTCATCAGCCAAAGCCCGAATTGCACGGCAAGCGGCTTATCCAACCCGTAATCGCGGCGCACCTGTTCCACCACATCGCCCGGCGCATCGGGTGGCACAATTGCGTTGATCGGATCACCAGGTGCTATCTGCACCAGCATGAAACAGACGAACCCGACCGCAAGTGCGATCGGGATGGCATAAGCAATTCGGCGGATCAGGTAGAAGAACATTGTCTCTCCGGCAATCGCCGGGCGGTAGTTGCCGCCCGGCGATCAGAAGTTACTGAATGAAGGGTAGGCGCAGATCCACAAACCAGCTCTGCGGTTGCACGTAACCGCGCACACGCGGGCTCATGGCACGCGGGGACACGTCATGCGCAATCCAGATGAACAGCGCCTCATCCACGCCAGCCGCATGCAGGCGGGCAAGTGCGGCATCACGCGCGGCCGGCTCAAAGGCATTGCGGGCTTCGGCAATCATCGCGTCAAAGCGCGGATCATTGAAGAAGCCCCAATTGTTGGAAACCGGCGGCGCCATTTTCGAATCCCAGAAGCGCACCATGGCGAAGAAAGGGTCCATGGCGGCGAAGGATACGTTGGTGGCATGGGCCCCGCGCGCAGCGGCATGGGTGCAGCCCTGGCGCCAATTGGCGAACAAGGTGTTCCATTCCACCACGTCGAATTCCACATTCACGCCAATTCCCTTCAAATCCTGCTGAAGGAATTCATTCATCGGCAGTGGCTGCATCTGGCCCGAACCGGAAGCCGAAATCTGCACCTTCAGCGTCAGCGGGCGCTGGGGCGTATAGCCGGCTTCAGCAAGCAAGCGGCGCGCTTCGGCCTTATCGGTACGGATATTGAAGCTTGGGTTGCCGAACCAGGGATGGCCACGCGGCACGGTACCCACGGGGACGGACATCATGCCACCCAGCAAGGTGCGCAAGCCTTCGCGGTCAATGCCCAGATTGATGGCACGACGCACACGCACATCGCGCAAAGGTGAATTTTCCGCGAAGCAGGGCTGCCAGGGCCAGACATGCGGCTGAGCATTGCTGGTGATCACCATGCCGCGCTGGCGAAGCTGCGGAATGGCATCTGGCGAAGGCGCTTCAATCCAATCCACCTGGTTGGACAAAAGGGCGGCGGTGCGCGCATTGGCTTCCGGGATCGGCAGCAATACCACGCGGTCAAGCTTGGCCTTATCCGTCCAATAGGCGTCATTGCGCGCATATTCAGCGCGTTCACGCGGCACAAAGCGCGTCATGCGGAAGGGGCCGGTGCCGGATGGTTCACGCGCGAAGGCGTTCCAAGTGGCTTCAGCGGTTGGGTTGGCGGCCCGCAGGCGTTCCCATTGCGTCGGGCTCGCCATGAACAGGTTGGTCAGGTTGATCGGCAGCAGGCTGTCCGGTTCGGCTGTGAATAGCGCTACCGTGTAATCGTCAATCTTCTCAGCACGGCGCAGCGTTGGCATGCGGGTGGCCGTGACGCCCACCTGGCGCGGGTCATAATGCGGCGCTTCGCGGTCCAGGATCTTGCGCACATTCCACACCACGGCATCGGCGGTGAAATCCGACCCATCATGGAACTTCACGCCACGGCGCAGGCGAAACACCCAGCGCGTCTTGTCATTGGCATCCACCGCCCATTCGGTCGCAAGGCCCGGGATGACCACCGAAGGCTTATCGGCTGAGGACAAATCCCACATCGTCAGGCTGTCGAACAGCGGAATGCCCGTGAAGCGGTTGCCTTCAAAACCCTGATCGGGCTGGCCATTGGTCAGCGGAATATCCGCCGCCGTCATGCCGATGCGCAGCGTGCCCTGTGCTTGTGCGATGGACGCACCCACGACCGGCAGCGCCACGAGGCAAGCTGTCATTAAAAATTTCTTCAATCGCATTGCGTTACTCTCCCTCTGTCACGTTTGGGCAGTTTCGGGGGAATCTGCCATCCAAACCTGGTCAACACGCTCACCCCAGGGGCCGTGGCCCAGGCGGCGAGCTGAATATCTGAAGGCAGCAAGGCCCGTGCCACCCCCCAGCCTTGGGCTGGCGGTCAGGGAAATTCATCCCTGCCTAAATTATTGGCAGCACTGCCCGACCATGCGGCGCCGCGCGCCAAGGCGCAATAGGAAATTGCAGCAAACGCCCGGCGGGCTTGCCAGCCACGCCCGGCCAAGGCCAGAAACCCCCATGCGCATCCTGCTTTTGAACGGCAATACCGACGCCACTATCACCGCCCTGATCGCCAAACGCGCCCAGGAAGCCCTACCCCGGCTTGGCCTGCCCGCCTGCGAACTGTTGCCGGCCACCGCGCCCTTCGGCGCGCGCTACATCGCAACCCGCGCCGCAGTCGCCATTGCCGGCCATGCCGTTTTGGCGGGCCTTGCTGAGCATATCGGCACAGATAATCCGCAAGGCTTTGATGCTGCCATTATCGCCTGCTTCGGCGAACCCGCCATTGAAGCAGCGCGTGAGCTGCTGCCCATTCCCGTAATTGGTATGGCGGAAGCTTCCATCACGCTGGCGCTGGAACAAGCGCCGCGCATTGCGGTGCTGACCGGGGGTGCCGCCTGGGTGCCGATGCTGGAAGAATTCGCCCTGATCCGCGGCCATGGGCGAGATCGCGTGCAGGTCCGCTCCGTGCCCCCAACCGGCGACATGATCGCGCGCGAGCCCGAAAAGGCGCTGGGGTTGATCGCGGAAGAAGCCCGCCAAGCCGTGGCGGCAGGCGCTGGCGTGGTGGTGCTGGGCGGGGCTGGCCTGGTTGGCCTGGCGCCAAAGCTTGCCGCCTTGCTGCCAGTACCGGTGCTGGATAGCCTTGATTGCGCGCTGATCATGGCCTGCCGGTTCGGTACAGCGCCAGGGCGCGTGGCGCAGGCACCGCAAAACGGCTTGGGGCCGCAGCTTGCTGCCTTCATGCAAGGTGAAATGCAAAAAACTACGTAAGGACTACTTACCTTTTCTTGCGCCCCGCGCTAAGCTGGCGCAAGAAAATGCCAAATGAGGATACGCAGCAATGGCTTCCTTCCCGATCACCCGCACCACCACCCCCAAGGTGAAGCCCGCCGATGATGAGCTTTCCTTCGGCAAGGTGCTGACCGATCACATGTTCCTGATGGATTATCAGGAAGGTAAAGGCTGGCATTCCCCGCGCATCCTGCCCTATGGGCCGCTCAGCCTGGATCCCGCGACTTCGGTTTTGCATTACGGTCAGGCGATTTTTGATGGGCTCAAGGCGTTTCGCGGCGATGATGACCAAATCCGCCTGTTCCGCCCAGATCGCCATGCGGAACGCTTCAATCGCTCTGGTCAGATCATGTGCATGCCGGAATTGCCGGTGGATATCATTCGCGAAAGCTTCGATGCGCTGGTGGGGCTTGAACATGAATGGGTGCCGCGCAAACCAGGCACCGCGCTTTATCTGCGCCCGACCATTATCGCGACCGATGTGATGCTGGGCGTGCATCCGGCGCATAATTACCTTTACTTCCTGATCCTTTCGCCCGTTGGCACCTATTACAAGGAAGGCGTGAAGCCGGTGAAAATCCTGGCGTCCGACACGCATGTGCGCGCGGTCAAGGGCGGCACAGGGGAAGCCAAGACCGCTGGCAATTATGCGGCGAGCCTCGCCGGCCAGCGCGATGCCGCCAATGCTGGCTATTCGCAGGTGCTGTATCTGGATGGCGTCAATCGCAAATACCTCGATGAAGTCGGCACGATGAACATCATGTTGCGCATTGGTGATGAGGTGATCACGCCGCCCTTGACCGGCACCATCCTGGATGGCGTGACACGCGCCAGCACCATGCAATTGATGCGCGATTGGGGGCTCAAGGTCACGGAACGCCAGATCGCCATTGAAGAAGTGATGGCCGCCGGCCGCGATGGCACACTCAAGGAAATGTGGGGCACGGGGACGGCGGCTGTCGTCTCTCCCGTTGGGACGCTCGGCTATAAGGGCGAGGATGTGCTGATCAATGGCGGTGAGATCGGCGATGTCACGCGCCGGCTTTATGATGCCATCACCGGCCTGCAGTATGGCCGCAGCAATGACCCGCATGGCTGGACCAGCATTGTGCGCAAAGGCTGAAGAAGCCTTCGTTCAGTCTTCCTTCTTCGCGCCGTCTGTTACGGCGCGAAGCTTGGCCTTTTCCGCCGCAAGCCGCGCGCGCTCAGCCTTGGTCTGCCCAAATTTGGCGCGGTTTTCCGAGGCCTTCGCTTCGGCGGCGTCGCGTGCCTTGGCCTTACGGGCGCGGTTGAGGTTGACGATTTCAGCCATGCAATCAGGATAGTCCCATCTCACTTGGAAGGAAAACGCCCATGCCCATGATCTCCCTCACCGCTGCTGATGGTTTTCGCCTGCAGGCCTATCGCACCGGCCCGCAGGATGCCGCGCGCGCCCTGGTGGTGACACAGGAAATCTTTGGCGTGAACCGCCATATCCGCAAGCTTTGCGATGATTTCGCCGCTGCTGGATACGCCGTGATTGCGCCGCAGCTTTTTGATCGGGCCGAGCGTAATGTGGAACTTGGCTATGACGCCGCTGATCTGGCGCGCGGGCGCGAATTGCGCGGCAAGATTGATGCGGGCAAGACCGTTCTGGATGTGCTGGCCGCTGCTGCCGCCCTGCCCCGCCAAGCCAAGCGCGGCATTGTTGGCTATTGCTGGGGCGGCACGGTTGCCTGGCATGGCGCAACGCGCACCAGCGCCTTTTCTGCCTCAGTCGGTTGGTATGGTGGCGGCGTTGCGGCGGCGAAGGATGAGGTGCCGAATTGCCCAACCCAGCTGCATTTCGGCGAAACCGATGCCTCAATCCCCATGAGCGATGTTGAAGCCGTTCGCGCGGCGCGCAAGGAAGTGGAGGTCTTCGTCTATATGGGCGCTGGCCATGGTTTTGGCTGTGATGAGCGAGGTTCCTACGTGGCGAAAGATGCCGCGCTGGCGCAAGAACGCACGCTGGCGTTCTTCGCCAAGCATTTAGGGTGAAAACTACGGCGCGGGGTCCGGCCCCGCGCCAGCGCCTTCAGGCTTTGCCTTGGCTCGACAGCTTCTTCACTTCCTCCATCGCTTCGGCAAAGCGCGCATGCAGCACGGATAGCGCCTCGCCGCTCGATTTCTGGATCAGATCGGCCAATTCCTGCATTTGCGCCGCGGCGCGTTCATAAGCGGCCTTGGCCATTTCGGCCTGCTTGGCGGCCTGTTGCTGCGGATCCCCAGGGCTTGCCATGGAACGCATGGCATCCTGCATTTCGGCCATGGATTGCTGAACGATTTGCATATGCCGTTCCGCGAACGCCCGTGCCCCTTCCAAAGCCACCTTATTCGCCGCCGTGATGGCTTCCAGATTCTTCTGCTGTGCCTTGGCCAATTCGGTCATGTCCGGCATGGCGGGCATGCGGAACTCGGCGAAGAATTTCGTCATATCCATATTGGGCTTGAAGCTGAACGGGTCGGTCATGGGGCTGCTCCGGTGATGAGGGGCCAGTATAGGCCGGCCACGCCCAAGGTCACGAAGTTTCCGTGGCTTCCTCAGGCGATGGCGGCGCCGCTTCGCCCCGCAACAGGCCAAGCGGGCGCGCAATCCGTTCCGCCCGATCAAGCGCGGAATCCAGGGCAGCCATGGTGGCGCCCATGTCAGGGGCGTCATCACGCGCCCAGGCGCGGATGGTGGCCAGCCATACGCCGGCAAGGCCAAGTGCCAGCAGCCGCGCCTCGCAGCTTTTCGCTTCAACCTCCGCCGCTTCCAGCATCCAGCGCATGGCAACGCCGATATGGGGCGCTAGCGCCAAGGCGATGGCGGGGTCGCGGCGCATATCTTCAAACAGGCGCAGAATACCCCCCCGATGCGGCTGCATGGCATCCAGCCGGCGCATCAGCACATCAAACACCCGGTCCCGCGCGCTGCCACCCTGGCCCGGAATGGTGCCGGCCAAGACCGCTTGATCCATCACCCGCCCGTGCAGCAGCAAAAGATCAAGCCTGGCAGGAAAGCGCGCCCGCAGGGCGGCAGTATCCGTCCCCGCTTCGGCGGCAAGGCGGCGCATGGTCAGGCCAGGCCAGCCATGCGCGGCAATCACGCGCCAGAGCGCGGCAATCAGGGCATCATCGGAAGCGGTGTCGGTCATGGCAGGGAATATGGTACGCCTGGATCAACCCGCCAATTCCCGCGCGCGATCCGTCGCCGCCTGAATCGCGTGCGACATCGCTTTGGGCCAGGCATCCGGTTCCATCAGCACCGCCAAAGCGCGTTCCGTGGTGCCTTTCGGGCTGGTCACGGCGCGGCGCAGATCGGCAGCATCCTGTTCACTGGCGCCGAGCAGCGCACCCGAACCCGCCACCGTCGCGCGCGCCATGCGGCGCGCCAAATCGCGCGGCAGGCCCTGTTCCACCGCCGCTGCCTCCAGGACCTCGGCAAGCAGAAACACATAGGCGGGGCCACCGCCTGAGACAGCCGTCACAGGATTGATCTGATCTTCCTGTTCCACCCAGGCCACTTCGCCAATTGCGGCCAATAGCGCATCTGCAAGCGCCTTTTGCGCGCCCGAAACGCCAGGCCCGGCGAAGGCAGCGGTAAAGCCTTGGCGGATGGCCGCCGGCGTATTCGGCATGGCACGGACCACCGCCGTGCCCGCACCAAGCGCACCCTGCATGGAAGCAATGGAACGCCCGGCCATGATGGAAAGAAACAAGGCGCCCTGCCCGGCAAACCGCGCATAGGCGGGCAGGCTGGTCGGCGCTTCCTGGGGTTTGATGGCAGCGACCACCGCAGCAGGGCGAAAATCCGCCGAGATGGCGGCGGCATCCGCCACCACGCGCACACGCCCGGCAAAGGCGGCGACCGCCGGCGCATGGGGTTCAACCACCACAGCGTCGGACAAGCCCTGTTCCAGCCAGCCGGACAGCATGGCGCCGCCCATCTTGCCGCAGCCAATAAGAAGGATCGGGGGGAGTTTTTCGCTCATGCCCCCAGATTGCCTTTGAAATCAGGCGCGGGCAATCACCCCCGCGCCAGGCGCGTCATGCTTCGCCAATGCAGTCCAGCATGGCCGCGGCCAGCGCATCGGCCGGGCTTTTCCCGCCCCAAAGCACGAATTGGAAGGCGGGGAAGAAGCGTTCGCATTCCGTCAGCGCGATATCTACCATGTCTTCCAGGCTTTCCGCCGAAGCCCCCGGCGCACCCCGCAGCAGCACGGAATGGCGGAATACCGGCACACCATCTTCCGATTCAATGCCGAAATGCCCGATCCAGAGCCGGTCATTGGCAAGGGCCAGCAATTCGTAAAGCTTCTCCCGCCGCGCCGCCGGGACCTTCAGATCAAAGGCACAGGTGAAGGACATGGCGCTCATTTCCGAGGACCAGGAGAAATGCAGCCCGTAATCGCACCATTTCCCCGGCGCTTCGGCGGCCATTTCGTCATCCGAGCGGCGTTCAAACACCCATTCATTGCCGGCAATAATCTGTTCCAGCACGTCCAAGGGATTGATAACGCGATCAATTTCAGTGTGCAGAGAGGCGGACATCGGAAACTCCCCCTTTCCGATCAGCCGGCCTGCACCCCAACATCTGGTGTGCGAATCGGGCCGGCGACCACTAGGGCGAGATTACGCAGGTGCGGAATCTCGCCGCAAGAGCGAATAAGTTACAATCCTGCCTTCACGTGCCAGATGAGGATTTGCCGCCTGATTTCGAAATAGGGCGGGCCTCCAGCGCTTCCACCCGGGCGGCCAGATCCTCCGCCTGCTCACGCGCGCGGCGCGCCACATCCATGGCGGCGTCCAATTCTTCCCGCCGCACCAGATCCAGCCGGCGGATAATGGCTTCCGCCTGGGATTTGGCGATGGCTTCAACCTCCGCACGGATGCCAGTCAGCACCGAAAAGGCGCCGCCTGCCACGCCTGCCAGATCGTCCATCAGGCGGGCACGCCCGCCACCCTGATCCTTCATCGCCTTGCCCTTTCGGCCCTTGCTTGCCGGTCTATCCAGCCCCGGCCTATACCGATGCGCCCAAACCCTCAAGACCGAGGCTGCGGAAGACCGGATATGCATATTGTCACTGGCGGGGCCGGTTTCATCGGCTCCAACCTGGTTGCCGCGCTTTGCGCCCGTGGGGCGGAGGTGATGGTAGTGGACCGCCTGCGCCAAGGGGTTAAATGGCGCAACTTGGCCAAACACACCATTGCCGGCGTGGTGCCACCCGAAGAGCTTTGGGATTTCCTGGGCTCCGGCGCGCCGGTGGAAGCGGTGTTCCATATGGGTGCCATCAGCGCCACAACGGAGTACGATGGGGATCTGGTGGCGGCGGTGAACATCACCTTGTCACAACGCTTATGGGATTGGTGCGCCAAGCGTGGTGTGCCCTTCATCTACGCGTCATCCGCCGCGACTTACGGCGATGGCACGCTTGGTTTTGATGATGACATGTCGGAAGCCGCGCTTGCGCGGCTGCGCCCCTTGAATCTTTATGGCTGGTCCAAGCTCGCTTTCGATCGGCGCGTGGCGCAAATGCTCTCACGCGGGCGCGCACGGCCACCGCAATGGGCGGGCTTACGTTTCTTCAATGTCTATGGCCCGAATGAACACCATAAGGGCCGCATGGCGAGTGTGGTGCTGCATAAATTCCGCCAGATCATGGCCGGGGATGCGGCAACCCTTTTCGCCTCAGACCGCGACGGGGTGGCGGATGGCGAGCAGATGCGCGATTTCGTGCATGTGGATGATTGTGTCGCTGCCATGCTTTGGCTGCATGACAATCCCGGCGTCTCAGGCCTGTTCAATAGCGGCAGCGGGCAGGCGCGGCGTTTCCTTGACCTGACACGCGCGATTTACGCGGCCCTTGGACGCACGCCGGATATCCGCTTCGTCCCCATGCCGGATGATCTGAAGGGCAATTACCAGTATTTCACCGAAGCGCGCATGGAACGCCTGCGCGCGGCTGGCTTTCGCAAGAACGCGACCACGCTGGAAGCCGGTGTCGCTTCCTATGTGCGTGATGTGCTGCTGCGCGCCGAGGATCCCTTCGCCTGATGTTCTTCGCCCTGCCCTTTCCGATGATTGATCCGGTGCTGGTGCAAATCGGGCCCTTTGCCATTCGCTGGTATGCTTTGGCCTATATCGCCGGGATTGTGCTGGGCTGGCGGCTCGCGCGGCGGTTGGTGGTGCTTGGGCCAAAGGTCGCGACGCCCGAGCAGGTGGATGATTTCGTCACCTGGGTGACGCTTGGCATTATTCTGGGCGGACGCTTTGGTTATGTGATCTTCTATCGCCCCGATATTTTCCTGAGTACGCCTTGGGAAATTCTGTACCTATGGCAGGGCGGCATGTCCTTCCATGGCGGCGCGCTGGGGGTGATTGTCGCGCTGTATTTCTTCACGCGGCGCCAGGGGCTGGATTGGGTGGCGTTTTCCGATCGCGTGGTCTGCGTGGTGCCGATTGGGATTTTCCTTGGGCGCCTCGCGAATTTCATCAATGGCGAGCTTTGGGGCCGGGTGGCCGATGTGCCCTGGGCCATGGTGTTTCCCAGCGCCGGGCCCGATCCGCGCCACCCGTCGCAGCTTTACCAAGCAGGGCTTGAGGGGTTGTGCCTTTTCATCCTGCTGATGGTGCTGGTTTCCCGCCCTTCAGTGCGGGCGCGCGCCGGCGTGCTTTCGGGCGTGTTCCTGGCCGGCTATGGCATCGCGCGTTTCATTGGCGAATTTTTCCGCCAGCCCGATGCGCATTTGGGGTTTCTGTTTGCGGGTGCGACCATGGGGCAATTGCTGTCGCTGCCGATGATGGCGGTGGGGGCTTGGCTGGTGCTGCGGGGGATGCGGCGCGGGGTAGATTCCCCGGAGAATTTATAGATGCAGAACATGGAGGGAAAACGAGGCGCACTATGACCAAAGATGATATTCGCCCGCCGACCGAAAAGCCTTCGGATAATTACGTTTTTTCTTTCCCTGAGCCGAAGCGTCCAGACGATTTATCGTTGATTATTGTGTTGTTGTTTTTTATTCCGAATCTGTGGAATTTTGAAAATTTAACGCAGAATTTTTGGGGTTTTGGTTTTAGCTTAGCGGCAACAGCGGTATTCATTTATTACTGGCACAAACAACGACGAGATTATATTATAGCGCTTCTTGAATATAGGGGGGCATCAGCGCAATCGCTCTCGAAATGTTTTGAGCGCAGGCAGAATGAGGGTGTTCCCGATTACCATAGTCTTTTGGATCCCATCGATCCAGATGGGATTTTTCTTCTGGAAACAGCACGACAAGGGAAGATTAATCACGCCATCTATGCGCGGCAATGCAAAGAAAAGATTGATATTTTCAAAGCGAAAAAATGGATGTTTAGTGAACCGATATTGATCGAGGAAAAGCATAAAAAAGAGCAAGAAAAGCTTCGGGAGCGTCAGAACCGACAGAAAATTAAGACATTGAAGGTTGGGAACAAAGTGCATTTATTGGAAGATCAAGAGGTTGTTCTTTCTGGCACCATAACATCGGTTAGTCAAAACTGCGATGGCATAGACGTTCTTTGGACGGAGGGATCATCGCGCTTCATTCACTGGTCCGAAATTGATGAATATGCCTTTTCCAACAATCAGTGACGAAGCCGGGGAAAAAGGCGCCGATCTGGCTGATTGGCTCCAGCTTGCAGCGGACATGACTGCTGCTGCGGAAGCTCTAGCCGGCACGGCTAGCGCCGACCGCTCCAGCCGCCCGCAGATCGTCGGGCTTGCTCTCCTTGCTCGATCCATCGGGCACATGCGAGCCGTGCCCTTGCTGATAAAGGCCGAACGCATCGTCGAGGCGCGCACGATCACTCGTAACTTGTTCGAGAATATGTTCCTCGCAGTGGCGCTGAGTGAGGACGGTGCCGGTACCTTCAAGAAACTCGAAGCCGACCATGACGCCAGTCGCTCAAAACGCGGGAAGCTCATTGCTGAGAATACGAGCTCCTTTTCGCCAGCGCAGATCACACAGGTCCGAGCCCGCTTAGAGCAATTGAGTAAGGGCAAGATGCTGACGCCAAAAAACTTGGCGGAGAACACATCGGTCAGTCAGGCATACTTGGTCTATGCCCAACTATCCGGCGACAGCGCGCATCCGTCGCTCGACGCATTGGAACGTCACGTGGTTAAGGACGACTCCGGGCGGCTGGTGGAACTGGCGTTGGAACCCGTGGGTGATCCTGATGAGCCACAGGACACGGTGGGATGGGCGTGCGTGGCGTTGCTAGGAACCCTGGTTGCCACTCGAGATCTAACCAGTGCGACCGAAGTGTCCTCGCAGATAGACGCGGTATCGAGGGCCTATCTCCATCTTCAGAAACTGGGGCGGTCGCGCAGCGATACGCCCTAGATCATAACCGCGCAGCACTCATTGCACGAAACCGTCATGATGCCGCACCCTGAACCTCAAACCATATAGCGCTGGCGGCTCTGCCAAGGCCCTGATGCAACCAGCCGAGCGAAAGGCGGCGGCGCTGCGCGAGTTCCAGATAGGTGGTGTCATAGTTGGAAAGCCTGAAGCGCTCCGTGAGTTGCGCGGCCTCCCCTAAAACCCTGTGGCCGATGTGCCCTGGGCCATGGTGTTTCCAGGCGCCGGGCCTGATCCGCGCCACCCGTCGCAGCTTTATCAGGCCGGGCTTGAGGGTTTGTGCCTTTTCGCCCTGCTGATGGTGCTGGTTTACCGCCCCGGCGTGCGTGCGCGTGCCGGCTTGCTTTCGGGCGTGTTCCTGGCCGGCTATGGCATCGCGCGTTTCATTGGCGAATTCTTCCGCCAGCCTGATGCACATTTGGGATTTCTGTTCGCGGGCGCCACAATGGGGCAATTGCTGTCGCTGCCGATGATGGCGGTGGGCGCCTGGTTGGTGCTGCGTGGCGGGCGCGCCGGATCGCGCGACGCGGCGTAATGGAGCCTAATTGATCATTCGGCCAAGGTTGTGGTGCTTTCCGCACCATCCTTTCACTGATTTGGCGCCCGGCCCGCCCCCTGATTGAGCGCCTGGGCATCAGGGATTTCCACGCGCCTTCCTTGCAGCCGCACAAGCCCTGCTGCTTCCAGCCCATGCATCACGCGCGAAAGGCTTTCCGGCGTCATGCCTAACCGCGCTGCAATGGCCGCGCGCGGTTCCGGCATGGCAACGCGCCCACTTGGCAGCATCCGCCCGGCCAGAAAATGCGCCACGCGCTCACTTGCCTTGGTCAGTTTCATTTCCAGAAGCTGGTCCGCAAGGCCGCGCCATTGCCGCGCCATATGCGTCAGGCTTGCCGTGGCCAGCCGCGCTTCCTTCGCCATGATGGCGTGAAACGCCACGGCCGGGATTCTGAGCAGCCGGCTTGGCGCCAGCGCCTCTGCCCCGAAAGGCCAGGCGCCGCCCAGAATGACAGCCGGCAGCAGAAAGCAATCGCCGGGGCCCAAAATCTCAAGCAAGCCGCGCGCTTCCGCCGCGCCCCGCATGGAAAGCCCGACTGAGCCTTCCAGCACCAGATGCAACGCATCCTCCGCCGCTTCGGGGGCGAAGATCACCCCGCGGCGCGGCGCGGAAAAGGGCTGGGCAGCCGCAAGCAGAGCGCGCGCCGCGCTGGGCCCGGCGGCGGAAAGAAAGGGGTGCCCGGCACCAAGGTCGGGTGCGGCTATCATTTCCTGCATGGGGGGACAGGAACCGAAATCGCCCCCCGGCTTATTGATGCAGCGCAAGTACGCTGGCGATAAGGCGCCTTTTCACGCAAAATACCACCGCAAGAACAGGGGGGCGCCATGCAGATCACTTCCAGCCATTTGCCGGCCGATTTCGCCACGGGGCATTTTTGTGCCCGCATCATGCTACCCGAAGGGCCATGCGTGATCGGCTTCGCGCGCGGCATGGCGTATGACCTGACGCCCGCCTTCGGCACGGCTTCGCGCTTCCTGGAAGAAGATGACGCAATTGGCGCCATCACAGGGCGCGGTCAGCACATCACGCTCAATCTTGAAGCGCTCTTCGCCAATACGGCTTGGGATGCGCGCGCCCCTGGCTCGCCCTTCCTGCTTTCCCCGATTGACCTGCAAACCGTGAAGGCCGCCGGCGTGACTTACGTGCGCAGCATGTTGGAACGCGTGGTGGAAGAACGCTGCCGTGGTGATGCCGGCCAGGCGGAGGCTGTGCGCGCCGAATTTCGCGCCATCATTGGCGATGATCTGGCAGCGATTATTCCGGGCAGTGCGGAAGCCATGCGCGTGAAGGCCGCTTTGCTGCAGAAGGGCTGGTGGAGCCAATACCTTGAAGTTGGCATTGGCCCGGATGCGGAAATTTTCACCAAATGCCCCGCCATGGCGTCCGTTGGTACGGGCAGCAAGATCGGTGTGCATCCTGTCTCCGCTTGGTCCAATCCTGAGCCGGAAGCGGTGATGGTAGTGAATGGCAAGGGGCGCATTCAGGGCGCGACACTCGGCAATGATGTCAATCTGCGTGATGTGGAAGGGCGGAGCGCGCTTTTGCTGGGGCGTGCCAAGGACAATAACGCATCCGCCGCGCTGGGGCCGATGATCCGGTTGTTTGATGCGGGTTTTACACTGGAAGATGTGCGCCGTGCGGAGCTTAGCCTGACCATCACCGGGCGTGATGGGTTTGAATTGGCGGAAAGCGGGCCGGTGGGGGCGATCAGCCGTGATCCTGCTGATGTGGTTTCACAAATGATCGGCGCGCATCATCAGTATCCGGATGGCGCGGTTTTGTATCTGGGCACGCCGTTTTCACCGGCCAAGGATCGCGGCGCGCCCGGCATGGGCTTCACGCATCGCGAAGGGGATGTGGTGCGGATTTCGTCGCCACGGCTTGGCGTATTGGTGAATGAGGTGGATCGCACCGATGAATGCCCGCCCTGGCGTTATGGCATTGGGGCGCTGTTTGCGTCCCTCGCGGCGCGCGGATTGCCGCGCCCATGAAGGAAGAAACTGGGCGGCTTGATCGCGGGGATGGCGTGCATCTGGCCTGGCGGCGCGTAGCCGGGCGCGGGCCTGGCGTGGTGTTTTTGGGTGGCTTCAATAGCGACATGACGGGGAGCAAGGCTGAATTCCTCGCGGCTTGGTGCGCCGCGCGCGGGCAGGCGTTTTTGCGCTTTGATTATTCCGGCCATGGCACATCTGAAGGGCGTTTTGAGGATGGCACGATAGGGCGTTGGGCCGAAGATGCGGCTTCAGTGATTACGGCGCTGACGGAACGCCCGCAAATCCTGATTGGGTCTTCCATGGGCGGCTGGATTGCGTTGCTGCTGGCCGCACGACGCAGGGTGCCGGTGCGGGCGTTGATCGGCATAGCGCCGGCGCCGGATTTCACTGAGGATTTGATGTGGGCGGAATTTTCGCCCGCGATACGTGAGGCGATTTTGCGTGTTGGTGTTTGGGATAGGCCGAGTGAATACGGTGCACCTTATCCCATCACCCGCGCTTTGATTGAAGATGGCCGCAACCAGCTTTTGCTGCGCGCGCCAATAGCACTGGATTGCCCCTTGCGCATTTTGCAGGGCCAGCAGGACCCGGATGTGCCCTGGCGCCATGCGCTGCGGATTGCAGAAGCGGTGACGGGCGGCGATGTGCGCGTGACGCTGATAAAAAATGGTGATCATCGGCTGTCACGGGAGGAGGATTTGGCGTTGTTGGGGGAAACCCTAACGCCGCTCCTCGGCTAAACTCGCCGCCAAGCCCTCACGATAACTCGGATACCGCCATTCAATCCCAAGCGCTGCCTTGGTCGCAGCATTCGCCACACGGCGATTTTCTGACCAGAAGGAAAGCGCCATGGGCGACATGCTGGCGCGCGCTTCTGCAAAAGGAATGGCCGGTGGCGCCGCCATGCCCAAAAGCCGCGCGGCTTCGGCCATCACCGCCGCGCTATCCGCCGGTTCATCATCCACAAAGTTAAACACACGGCAGCCAGGTTCTGGCGTATTGCTGATGGCCGCCATCACCGCATGGGCAATGTCATCGCGGTGAATGCGGCTGAAGCTATGGCCGGGCTTCACCACGCGCCGTGCGACGCCCGCGCGCAATTCGGCAAAGGGCGCGCGGCCTGGCCCGTAAATCCCGCCAACGCGGCAAATATCCAAAGCCGCACCAGCAGGGCGCGCGGCGCGCCAGGCTTCTTCTGCCGCCAATCGCCTTTGGCTGCGCGGCTGGCCGGGCGCGGGGGGTGTCGCCTCATCTACTGTGCCACCGGCGCGGTCGCCATAAACCCCGGTGGTGGAGAGATAGCCGATCCAGCGCTGCTTCCCGGAAGTAAGCGCCGAGGCATGGCGGCGTAGCACCGGATCCCCAGCCTCATCCGGTGGTGTGGTGATCAGCCAATGGCTTGCCGCCGCAAAGGCCGGGCCTGCGGCATCGAAGCTGATCATCTCAACGCCCGGCAGTGCCCGGATGGCCTCCGGCTGGCGCGACGTGCCCACAACGCGCCAACCGGCGGCGGCAGCGGCCTCGGCCACCGCGCGCCCGGCATAGCCCAGCCCGGCAATAATCAGCAGCTTGTCCTGTTTCATGGTTTTTCCGCCACGCGCCATCAAAAATCATTCATGCCTTCCGGCCAATGCTAACATTATATGCAGCTTGGGCTAAATAAAGGGCGATGACGCAAAAGCCGCTGAAGCTGATCGGGTTTGCCACGGCGCTATTGGTCATGGGCGCGGTGGGCGGCTTGTGGCTTTCGGGCCTGCTTTCCTCCGATGAGCAGAATGCCGCGCTGCCCGTGCCGCCGGAACCACCGCGCCTGTCCCAGGCGCCGGAATATGCGCGCTGCCTGGACCTTTTGCTGGCTGACCCCACGGGCGCGCGCGGCTTTGCGCGTGATTGGCTGATGCAGGGCGGCGGCGAAGGTGCGGCGCAATGCGAAGCGCTGGCTCAGCTTAGTCTTGGTGAGGCTGATGCGGCGGCGGAAGCGCTGGAACGCATTGCTGCCCGCAGTGAAGCCGGGCTTGCCGCGCGCGCGGCAGTGTTCGGCCAGGCTGCGGAAGCCTGGCGGGCGGCGGGCAAGCCGCAACGCGCCGCGGCAGCGGCCAGCCTGGCGCTGGCGCTTACACCGCAGGACCCGGATTTGCTATTGGAACGCGCCATGGCGCGGCTTGCGCTGGGCCAAGTACCGGGCGCCTTGGCCGATCTTGATCTGGCAGTGGTGCTGGATGCGGACCGGGCAGAGGCCTGGATATGGCGCGCTGCCGCGCAGCGCCGTCTGGAAAGCCTCGGTCCGGCGGAAGATAGCATCACCACCGCGCTGCGGCTTGCGCCGCGCAATGTGGAGGCGCTGCTAGAACGCGGCATTCTGCGCCAGCTTCGTGGCGAGGCTGAGGCCGCGCGGCGTGATTGGGAAAGGGTGCTGGAATTTGCCCCTAATAGCGCTGCCGCCGATCTGGCCGCGCAGAATCTGGCGCTGATCGAAGCCGGGCCCAGCCAAAGGTAATGCGGGACCCACGTAAGCAGCATCATCGAAGCGGAACAGTGGTCGTTTAACCCAAGATTTCAGATTAATCCATTAAATTAGCCTTTGGCGTCATCTTGCGGTGCCGGCCTGCTCACGCCATTGTGAGACTGATTTTTAGCGGATAATGCCTCTATGAATAGCTTCTATCGCCGATCCCTTTTGGCGCTGAGTGCCGGGCTTTCCGCAAGCCCAGGCGTTTTGCGCGCTCAAGCGGCTTGGCCGGATAGGCCCGTGCGGATCATTTGCGCATTCCCAGGTGGTTCCACGCCCGATCTGGCCGCGCGGGCGATTGCGCCGCATTTGCAGCAGGTGCTGGGCCAGCCGGTGATTGTGGAAAATCGCGCTGGCGGCGGCGGGCATATCGGCACGGAAGCCGTGGCGCGCGCGACCGATGGCCATACGTTGGGCGTCACCATTGGCGGGCCGGGCAGCACGGCGAAAATCCTGAACCCAGCGCTTGGCTATGACCCAGCGACCGATCTGGCGCCGATTAGTCTTTTGGCGCGGCTGCCCTTTGTGCTGGTGGTGCATCCTTCCGTGCCGGCGCGTAACGCGGCTGAGTTTGTCGCCTATGCCAAGGCCAATCCAGGCAAGATCAGCTATGCCTCCACCGGGCCGGGTACGCTCTCGCACCTCGTGATGGAAGATTTGGCGGCGTCGCAGGGTTTTGAAGCCGTGCATGTGCCTTATCGCGCTGTCGGTCAGGCGGTGCTGGATTTGGTGGCGGGGCGCATTCATGCGTTTTTCGCCGCAACCGGCGGCGTGCTGGGCCAGGTGCGTGATGGTTCCGTGCGCGCGCTAGCGGTGACGAGTGCGGAGCGCTTCCCTGCTTTGCCCGAAGTGCCGACCATGGCGGAAGCCGGCGTGCCATCCGACCCGGCCGTTGCCTGGATTGGGCTTTTCGCGCCGGCGGGTTTCCCTGCAGATCGCATCGCGCGGCTGGCGGAGGAAACCGGCAAGGCGCTTGCCGTGCCTGATCAGCGCCGCGCGCTGGAAACCGCGGGCTTTACCGTGGTGGGGAGTGATACGGAAACATTTCGCGCGCTGCTTGCTTCCGATATCGCGCGCTGGGGCGGGCTTATTCGCCGCTTAGGGCTGAAGCCGGAAAGCTGAGGTGGAGCATTTTCAAGCCAAGTGGAATCACTTGGCGGCTCGGAAAATGCGACCCAACAAAGAATTAGTGCGTTTCCGGTGAACTAAAGTGAACTGGAAACGCACTAGAAGATCCCGGCCGCCAAGCAGGCAGCGAAAGCGGCGCCGAGTTCTTCGCAGCGTGCAAGATCATCCGCGCCAATGATTTTGGGCGCGGCGATGGCATCGGGCGTTTGAGCGCCGGTGATGATGATCAGTGGTTCCGCAATCGGTTTCAGCCGCCAACCCGTGGCGATGCGCGCAATCTGGCGCGCGGCGCCCGTGCCATCAGACCCCGCGCAAATCATTGTGGCATATGGTCGGCCTTGGATTTGATCGAGCAGCGGATAATAGCAGCGGTCGAAAAAATCCTTCATCACGCCGGCCATACTCGCCAGATTTTCCGGTGTAGCGAAAATATAGCCATCGGCTGCCAGCAAATCCTCTGGCGCGGCCTCTGTGGCATGCAGCCCACCGACAGCGACGTTACTTTCCCCCATGGCGCCTTCGAGTGCCGCTTGCGCCATCTGCCGCGCGCCATCTGTCATGGAATGGTGAATAACCAAAAGTGTCTTCATGCCACTTCAGCGTAAGCACCCCGTTCCTGCGGCAGCAAGAGCGTGATGGCCCAACAAAGCCCGAGCATCACCGCCGCCCCCGCCAAGGCGCCCATGATGCCCGCCATTTGATAGAGCAACCCTGACAGTAGCGTGCCAGCAAAGCGCCCAGCGGCATTGGCGGCGTAGTAGAAGCCCACATCCTCGGCAGCCTTCTTGGAGCCGGCATAGGCCAGGATCAGATAGGAATGGAGCGAGGAATTCACCGCAAAGGCGAAGCCAAAGACCAAAAGCCCCGCGACCAGCAGCAGATCAGCGCGGCCTGCATCAAGCCACAACGCAGCCATCAGCGCGGGGGGAATCACCGCAAGGCCAAGGCACCAAAGGCGCGCCGCCGGCACCTCGGCGCTCAGCCCATCGGCGCTGCGCTGGATCAAAGATGGCGCTGCCGCCTGCACCAACCCATAGCCGATGGTCCAAATGGCGAGGAAACCACCCACCGCTGCGAAACTCCATCCCGAGGAGTAGAGAAACACGGGAAGGGCGACGACAAACCAGACATCGCGCGCGCCGAAAAGCAAAACGCGCGCCGCCGCCAGTAGATTGACGCCGCGATCCCGCGCCATGAATTCGCGCATGGAAGCTGAAGCCTTGGCCTTGCCCATCAGCGGCGGCAGGGAGGCCACAACGCCAAGCAACACCAACCCAAGCAGCGCCGCCATCAACCAAAGCGCGCCCTGAAAGCCCAGCGATTCCAGCAACACGCCACCCAGGAAAAACCCCACGCCCTTCATCGCGTTCTTGCTGCCGGTGAACCAGGCCACCCAGCGGAACAAGCGACCAGACGCATCGCCCGCCGTGAGTTTGATGGCGGATTTGGAGGCGGTTTTGGTGATATCCTTCGCAATGCCGCAAATGCCTTGCGCCAGCACCACCCATGCCAGCGCCATGGCCGGCACCCAGCCTGGCGAAAGCGCCGACAGCATCAGGAACCCCGCGATTTGCGCGGCAAGCCCCACCGCCAGCATGCGCGCGATGCCAAAGCGTGTGGCAAGCCAACCGCCGACTAGGTTTGCGCCGATACCCGCCGCTTCATACAGCAGGAACAGGAAAGCCAGCGCGAATGGCGAATAGCCAAGCTTGTGAAAATGCAGCAGCACCAGCATGCGCAAGGCGCCATCGGTCAGCGTAAAGCCCCAATAGGCGGCGGTGACGATGGCGTAGTTGCGCATTTCAGATGCCGTGCGCTTCCATGATGCAGGCCAGATCCACCATGCGGCAGGCATAGCCCATTTCATTGTCATACCAGGCATAGATTTTCGCCATGGTGCCATCCGTCACCAAAGTGGATAGCGCATCAATGATGGAGCTTCGCGTATCCCGCGCATAATCGGCGGAAACCAAAGGCCGTTCCTCATAGCCTAGAATGCCGGCCAGCGGGCCTTCTGCGGCGGCGCGGAAAAGTGCGTTCAATTCCTCGGCGCTTGTGGTGCGCTGCAATTCAAAGACGCAATCGGTGAGCGAGGCATTCAACACCGGGGCGCGCACCGCATGGCCATTCAGCTTGCCCTTCAATTCTGGATAAATCAGCGCAATGGCGGTGGCACTGCCTGTGGTGGTGGGCTGCAAGGACAGCATGGCGGAACGCGCACGGCGCAAATCCTTATGCGGAGCATCCACCACCACATTGGTATTGGTGGGGTCGTGAATGGTGGTGATCTGGCCATGCCTGATCCCAATCGCCTCATGCACCACTTTCACCACGGGGGCGAGGCAATTGGTGGTGCAGGATGCTGCGGTGACAATCGGGTGGCGCGCAGGATCATAAAGCGCATCATTCACACCGACCACGATATTGAGGACTGAGGCTTCCTTGACAGGTGCAGCAACAATCACGCGCTTCGCCCCACGATCCAGATGCCCGCGCAGGGTGGCTTCGGTCAGGAATTTGCCGCTGCATTCCAGCACTAGATCAACACCAAGATGACCCCAGGGAATCGCTGCCGGTGTCGCGTATTCTGAAAAGCCGATGCGTTTTTCACCAATGCGCAAAGCATCCGCGCCTTCCGCCGCAATGGGTGCACGCCAACGGCCCTGCACGCTATCAAAAGTCAGCAAATGCGCGGTCGCCGCCGCACCGCCCTTCACTTCATTCACATGCACAATATCCAGCCGATTGGCGCGGCGCGGATCATCCTCACCACGCTCCGCCGCGCCAAAGGCCGCGCGAAACGCCAGCCGGCCAATGCGGCCCATGCCATTAATGCCGACCCTCATGCGTTTGCCCCTGTCATTGGATTGCCCAAGGCTTCAACCCGCGCCTGTAGCGCCATACGATCCAGGGTGGTGAAGGGTAGGCTGATGAAAATTTCCAGCCGGCGCCGCAGCGCTGCGTACAGTTCGTTCAACAGCGTCGCGCGTTCGGCACCGGCGCCCGAGAATTTCGCAGGGTCCGGCAAGGGCCAGGCCGCGCTGGTGATGGTGTCGCCAAAATCCGGGCAGCGCTGGCCTTCCAGCGTATCGCAAAGCGCGATGATAAAATCGAAACGCTGTGCATCCGGCCCGCTGAATTCTTCCCAGGATTTGGACCGCAACGGCGCCACATCATGCCCGAGCGCCTGAAGCTGCGCGAGCACTTCCGGCAGCGGCCCATCGGGCGCGGGCTCAGAACCCGCAGAATAGGCGCGAAAACGCCCAGCGCCGATACTATTCAAAATGGCTTCCGCCATGATGGAGCGCGCCGAATTGCGCGTGCAAAGGAATAGCACCTGCATGGCTCGGCCAGGGGCGGCGATGGGGGCTGTTGCACCGCCCAGAAACCCGACCAAAGCGGCAAAGGTCGCCGGGGCGCTGGCATAGAGCACCTGGCGCCCCTGGCGTTGCGGCGTAATCAGCCCAGCTTCTTCCAGCGCGCGTAAATGGAAGGAAAGCGTGGAAGGCGGCACGCCCAGAGCTTCGGCGATTTCGCCTGCGGGCAGGCCCTCAGGCCCCGCCCCTTGCAGGTTTTGGATCAAGGCCAGCCGGGTAGGTTGGCCAAGGGCGGCAAAAGCCGCGGCGGCGGATTCTGTTTCCATGATTCCAAAATAATGGAAATTATGGCCGGTGTGGGTGAAGCTTTCATGACAGGGCGGCAGCCCTACCAGCCATTCACCCGGTCCCAGACGGCAATCACCTCATCCCCGCCATCCACCACGTAGTAACGGTCATGCGCGGCGACGGTCAGGCAGGTGTGGTTCGGTGCCACGCGCACCAGGGCACCCACAGGCAGTTCTGCGAAAGGTAGCGGACCATCGCCGCGCACTTCGCCATGTTCCTGATGGGTGCGGGTGACGATGGCTTCCCCGAAGCCCCATTTGCCGTGGCGGTCCAGCATGACGCCAAAGCCAAGATCCTTCGGCGCGGCTTGTGTGCTGCGATCCTTGGAAAGCGCAATACCGCCCGCATCAATCAGCACCGCATTACGGTCCATTTTGCGGGAAGTCACGGCGGAAAGCACCGTCACCGCGATATCTTCCATGCTATGCGTGCCGATCTGCCCCTGGAACAAATCGCCGAACATATAGACGCCGGCACGGATATCCGTGATGCCCGCCATGGATTGCCCGTAAAGCGCGGTGGGCGAAGACCCGGCCGAGATAACCCGTGGTGTGATGCCCATGCCGCGCAAACGCTCGGCGGCCAGCACTGCGCCGGCGCGTTCCGCCTCCGCCACCTTGCGCATGCCATCTTCGTTGCGTTCCGCATAAGAATGCCCGGCATGGGTCATGATGCCGGCGCAGCGCGCGCCCAGGCGCTGCGCAATTTCCGCGAGCGCAAAGGAATCTGGCGCAATGCCGCCGCGACCCTCGCCGCAATCAACCTCGATCAATGTCGGCAAAATGCCCGGATGGGCGGCGATGGCGCTGGCCACTTCCAGATCATCGGTGATGATCTTCACGTCATTGCCTTGCGCATTGATCGCCGCGATGGAATCCAGCTTTTGCGGCGTGATGCCGACCGCGTAAATCTGATCACGATAGCCGCCACCGGCGAAATACCGCGCCTCAGCAATGGTGCTGACGGTGATCGGCCCATGATCCGGCGCTGCCAACGCCGCAACCGCCAGGCTTTTGGCTGTTTTCATATGCGGGCGGAGCTTCAACCCGGGATGCCGCGCCACGGCTTCCGCCATGCGCGCCAAATTGCGCTTCAGAATGCCGAGTTCCAGTACCAGGCAAGGTGTGGGCAGATCATCCAGCTTCATGGCCAGTGCGCTTCCTTATCAATCGGCAAAACAGGTCTTGGCATATGCTTCCAATCGAAGCGCGTCAGAATGGGGGAAGTGAGCCCGGGGCAATCCACTTCCACAATCTGTTCATGCTTGAAGAATTCATCAAAGCCACCGCGGAAATGCCCGCGAGACTTCACCACCACGGCGCGTGCCTTGGCGACGTCAAGGCCGAGATGCTCGAAAAATGCCGGGTCGGCGCATTGCGTACGGATGGAAATCACCACCACCGTCATGCCGCCAATTTGCAAAGCCGCCGTGGCGCCAAGCGTCATGGCGGTGCCGGCGAAAATGCCGCGCCGACCCGTCACGCGGCCATCGGAAAGCGCCACCACTTCCGCTTCTGCGCTGAAGGGCTTGCTGAAGGGGTCATCCGCGGCGACATCGCGATTGAAACGCGCGGTGAAGCGCGCACCCTTGCCAAGCTTATGCGCTTCCGCCGCCAAGGCGGGGTCATGGATCACGCCCACCAGGCAATCCTGCACACCAGCACGGTGGAAGGCTTCCAGAATCCACATGGTATTGCCGCGCCCGCCGCCGCCCGGATTATCGGCAACATCAGCGAAAGCCAGCGGCACGGCGCTATGCAGCGCCTTTTGCGTGGCATCTTCCAAGCTGGTCAGATTGGCGATGAAGCGCCCGCGCCTTTCCCATGCCGCCGCTGCCAGCCGATCCGCCAGCGCTTCCGCCGCCGCCTGATCTGTCGCGGTGATGATCACCGCCATGCCGTTGAAAGGCGTGTCGCCATAGGCAAAGCCGCCCATGATGGAGACATTGGCAATGCGCTGATCCTGCGCTGCCCATTCCTGGCCGAGGTTGATCACCTCCGCATAAGGCCCTTGCGCTGTCAGCATGGAAACGGTGGGCGCCACAATCGGTAAGCGGCGGAAGGCGCGATGGAAACGCTCACCCGCCAGAAGGCGGCGCATCAGCACGGCACTTTCCGCGCCGCGTTCGCGCATATCCAGATGCGGGTTGGTCCGATAGCCAACAAAGGCATCGGTCAGGGCCACCATGCGATCTGAAACATTGGCATGTAGATCGTAGGAACAGACAAGCGGCACATCACCCAAGGTTTCGCGAATTAGCGCTTGCAAACTGCCTTCCGGGTCAAGATCAGCGGTCGCAAGCCCGGCACCATGCAGCACGCAATAAACGCCATCCAAGCGGGTTTTCAGCGCGGTCAACCCTTCGCGCCATTGGTGCATGAAGCCATCGAAAACGGATTGCTCCACAGGGCCATTGGGTTCTGCCATGGCCAGCTGAATGGGGCAGGGTTCCCAGGCGCCGCTTGCATCCATTGCGGTGACGAAGCCCGGCATTTCACCAAGCGCTGCCGGGGCGGCGGAACGCGCGTCAGTCACAATCGTATCGCCGGCAATCAGGCAGCGCGTTTCAAAATCCCGCAATGTCGCTGGTGGTGCAAAGCGGTTGCATTCAATGGAAAAGCCCAAAAGGGCAATGCGAGGCCCGGCCATCAGATGGCTACTCCCAAAAGTTCAGCGATGCGCAGGGTGGATTTCAGCCCTGTGCCGGTTAGCACCACCACGGTGGTTTCATCGGCGCGGATCGTGCCGGCTTCGAGCAATTTCACGAAAGCCGCTGCCGCTTGCGCACAGGTGGGTTCCACGTAAATGCCGGTGCGCGCCAAATCCAGCGTCGCGGCGGCAATCTCGGCCTCGCTTAACATCACCGCACTGCCGTGGCTTTCATGCAATACGGCCAGCACTTCCGGGGTGCGAATGGGCTGGGCAATCGCGGTGCCTTCCGCAATCGTCGGCACCGCTGCAATCGCTGGCTGCTTCAGGAAAGCGCGCGCAATCGGCGCACAATTTTCCGGCTGAGCAGCGAAAATGCGCGGCAGTTTCTTGATTTCCCCCGCGCGCTGCAGTTCAGCAAAACCGATCCCGCAGCCCAGCACATTGGACCCGGCGCCGCAGGGCACAATCACATTATCGGGTGCGACAAAACCCAAATCCTCCCACAATTCATAGGCAAGGGTCTTCGTGCCATGCAGGAAGAAGGGGTGCCAATTATGGCTGGCGTAGAAAATATTCGTGGCCTGGCGCAAAGCCTCATCCGCGCAATCCTGGCGGCTGCCTGGCACCAATTCAATCTCGGCGCCCGAGGCGCGGGACTGCACGGTCTTGGCCGGAGAGGTTGAGGCCGGTACCAGAATCTTCGCACGCATCCCGCCCGCAGCGGCATAGGCCGCGACCGCCGCACCACCATTGCCGGATGAATCTTCCAACACATGCGTGACACCTTGCGCGCGCAGGAGGGACAGCATCACCGACGCACCACGATCCTTGAAGGACCCGGTCGGCATAAACCATTCGCATTTTACAAGTGCGGAGGCACCACCAATCACGCGCGGCACCAGCGGCGAACAGCCTTCACCCATGGTGATGGGATCATCCGGCAGGAAGGGCAGCGCTGCGGCGTAGCGCCAGAGCGAACGATCCTCGGCGCGGATCGCCGCGCGGGTAATGCCGGGCAGCGGCGTCAGCATCAGGGGGGTTTGGCCGTCACCACACCAGCGCGGCGTGGCGAGCGGATAGGTGGCCCCGCTGCGGGGGTCCAGATAGGTAACTTCATTCATATCCCTACAGTCGCTTGCCCTGGGCCGCGCCGCAAGGGATGCTGGGGGCATGAGCAATGAAGCCGAAGCCGTAACCCGCCTGGCCGCCGATCTGGTGGCGATTGATAGCCGTTCCTCGGTCTCCAACCTGCCAGTGGCGGATAGGATCGAAGCCGAATTAGCGGGGTTCGAGATCGAACGATTGGATTACATAGACCCGCAAGGGGTGGCCAAGCGCGCCCTGGTCGCGCATCGCGGCCCGCGCGGCGGTTATGCGCTGTCCGGCCATATGGATACGGTGCCGGAAACCAGCTGGACAGACCCGCCCTGGACGCCGCGCATCCTGGATGGCGTGCTGCATGGGCTGGGTAGTGTGGATATGAAGGGCCCGGTCGCGGCCTGCATTATCGCTGCGCGCGGCCTGCCCGCCCATGTGCCGGCAACGCTGCTGCTGACGGCGGATGAGGAAACCAGCAAGCAAGGGGCGCGCATCATTGCCGCGCAATCGAAGCTTGCCGCATCGCTTGGCTTGCAGGGGATTATGGTGGCGGAACCAACGGCGCTGGCGCCGGTGCGTGGGCATCGCAGCCATATCGAATACACGGCCATTGCGCGCGGCGTGCAGGCGCATTCTTCTACCGGCAAGGGGCTCAATGCGAATTGGGCGCTGATTCCCTTCATGGCGGAAATGAAAGCCATTTACGAAAAGCTGCGCTTTGATCCGGCCTATCATGATGCCGCCTATGACCCACCCTTTTCCGATTTCAATATGGTGATTGATAATCACGGCACGGCGGTGAATGTGACGGTGGCGCAGGCAACGGTGCGGATAAAGTTCCGCCGCAGCCGGCGCATTGATGTCAGCGGCATTGAAGCCGCAGTGCGCGCAGCGGCGGACCGTGCGGGGGTGGAGCTAACTGAACGGCGCGAAGGCACGCCACCCGAATTACCGGATGATCACCCGCTGATCCAATTGGCGGAAGGCGTCACCGGCCAAGCCACTGGCACCGCGCCTTACGGCACCGATGCCAGCGAATTGCAGGATATCGCGCCTTGTGTGATTTTGGGGCCCGGCATCATCGCCACCGCCCATACGCCGCGCGAATGCGTGGCCTTGGCCGATTTGGCGGCTGCTGTGCCGATTTTCCGGCGGATCCTTTCCGTCGGCGCTGCTTGAGGGAGCATGAGCCATGTTGCGCAGCATTCTTTTGGCCCTGGATGATACGGAAGGCGCCATCGCCGCGCGTGATTACGCCCTGGCGTTAGCGCGCCATACCGGTGCGGCGCTCACAGCGGCCGTCATCATGGATCGCCCAGGTTTGACCAACACGCATGAAGCCGTGCCCCCCGGCGCGGCCGCCTTCAAGGAAAGGCGTGATGCTGCCCTGGTTCGGCAGGCTGAAGCCGCGGCGGCGGAGGCGGTGGCTGGGTTGCACCAAGCTGCCGATGGGTTGCCCTTTGCCTTGGTGACTTTGGATTCCGCGCCAGTTGAGGCCTTGTTGGCCGCCGCCGGCGGGCATGACATGCTCATTGTAGGCCGCGATTCCACCCTGGGGCGCGAGGAAGCCGAAGACGGGCTTTCCCCAACCATCGAAGCGCTGCTGCATGATCGCACGCGCCCCTTGCTGGTGGTGCCGCCCGGCGCGCGCTTTGATCCGGCGGCGAGCGCGCTGGTTGCTTATGATGGCTCACCAGGGGCGATGCGTGCCGTGCAGCTTTTCGCGCTGCTGGGTCTGGGGCGCTACGGCGCCACCGTGTTGAGTGTCGCTGAGGATGAGGAAAAAGCCGCCGCACTTGCCGGAACGGCCGCGGGTTTTCTGCAGCGCCATGAAGTGCCGGCGAAGGCGCTACCCGTTATTGGCACCCATCCTGTGGAAGCGCTTTTGGCGGAAGCCGCCGCCATGCCGGCGGGCGTGCTGGTGATGGGCGCCTATGAACATATGGGGCTCCGCGCGCTTTTCACTGGTTCCGCCACCAAACATCTATTGCGTCGCGCGCCCTGCGCGATTTTCGCGGCGCATTAGTTGCCGTGTAATTCCTCAGGCAGCGCGCAAATCCGCTGCCTGACCAGCCAGGCGGAAAAGCGCGGATTGGCGGTCAGCATGGCAAATGGAATGACGCCAAGCAGGCTGATCAGCACCGGTGCCGCGATCAGTAGTGCGGTGAAGGACACCGCTGCGAAAACAAAGGTCAGCGCCAAGCCTGCCAGCGTCGGCGCCCAGAATTGCTTGAGCGCATCGGCAAAACTGATACCGCGTTCGCTGCGATTCTGAGGTGCCCAACCAACGCGCATACCAAAAGGTAGCACCAGCAGAAACAGGCATTGGCTCATCAACCGCGCCGGTTCCATGAAGGTAGTGAAGATCATCTCGGCCAAAGCACCGCGCAGGAATTGCGCGCGCCCGCCATAGCGCGCGGCAAGGCCAGGGTTCAGCAAAACCTCTACATAACCGGCAAGTTTCGCGGCGTAATGGCAGCACCAGCCGGCGAAAAGCAGCGCAATCAAAGCACCAATCGGTGTGGTATCACCCCCACCACTCAGCCCAATCCAGGCGGCCAGCAACAGGATCGCGACATAAAAAGGTGCGCTCAAGAATAGCAGAATCGCCTGCATCAATTGCCAGCGCGCCATGGGGGTCAGGCCCGGCAGCCGCAGCAGCGCCAAATACTGCATATTGCCCGCAGCCCAGCGCAGATCGCGCGTGATGAAATCACTATAGCTTGGCGGATTGCCTTCGCTGCTGCCGGCATCATCGGCCAGCACGCGCACCTTCCAGCCAGCGGCATGCAGGCGCGTTGCTTCTACCTGGTCATGCGATAGGATATGCGACCCGTCGGGCAGGGTTTCCAAACGCGCATGGGCGCGAAACGGCGCGATCCGGATGATGGCGTTATGGCCCCAATAGGGCCCCTCATCACCCTGCCACCAGGCTTGCCCCGTGGCCCAGGTTCGCATGCCGTGGCGCATGCCGAATTGAAACAGCCGAGGAAACCCCGCCGTGCTTGGTCTGCCATGAATAAGCTGTTGCAGAATCGCCAGCTTCGGGTCTGCTTCCATGCAAGCGACCAGGCGCAGCACCGCTGCCGCCGTCATTTCCGAATCTGCATCCAGGCACAGCATGAAGTCAGGCCCATCGGCGTGATGGTCCAGAAATTCCATCACATTGCCGGATTTGAAGCCGGTGTTTTGCGCACGTCGCCGGTAATGGGTCGCGATGGGTTGCGTGGCGGCGAAGGCGCGGCAGGCGGCTTCCTCGGTTACAGCTTCGGCGCCTTCGGGCGTGTCCGACAGGAACCAAAGCGAAAAGCGATCCGCCGCGCCGGCCTGCGCCAAGCCTGAAAGCAAGCGCGCCAGCGGCGGCAGCACCAGCGCCATGTCTTCGCGCCGGATACAAATGGCAATGGCGGTTCTGGCTTGCGGCAAGCCAGGGCGCAGGGCGGCAAGCGCGGGCAGCACGGCGGCCACGGGGTCACGCGCCAACAGCAATATGCCAAGCCCGATCAGCGCATTGCCCGCCGAAAGCGCCGCCCAGGGCAGCGTGCCGGCGATGCACAGCAGGATCAGGATTTCCGCCAGCGTCCAGCCGCCGGGTGCCAGCACCGCCCAGGCGAGCCAAAACAGCCCGCCCATGATGGCGAACACCAAACACAAAAACAGAATTCGATGAAGACGCATGGCTGCCCGTGGCGAAGCTTTCCCGATGCTATCGCATGATCCATTTCGCCGGGCCACTCAATAGGGGTGATGAGAGCCACAATCCTACCACGCCATTCAGCAAGCTTGGCAGCGCGGTCACTAAAACAACGCGATTCCGCGCAGGGCCTGGGCAAAGGCAAAACCAGTGAAGGCGAGCCAAAGTACCGCACCAAGCTGGACCAGCGGGGCTGCCTTCAAGCGGGGAATGGCGGCAAGTATCATCGCAAGCAGGGGCAATGCTTGCATGGCATGGATGCCGATGAAATGCGCCACCCGCAAATCCCCCCCATGCGCGGCCCAGAAGAAAGGCGGCCAGGGCCCGGCAGCACCCGCACCCCCAATGTAAGGCGAAGCGAATACGGAAATGGTGGCGCCCGTAATGGCACCAGTCACCCCGCTCATCACCAAGCCAAGTCCAATGGCTTGGCGCATCGCGCTGGGTAGTTCCGGCTTGCCGGAACGCAGCACCAGCACCCCAAGCCAGGCGGCCAGGGCGCATAACGCCACGGCGCCAAGCCCCATCACGCCATAGCCGATATTGCCGACGATATCCGTGGCGAAATGCGAAGGCAGGCCAAAGGCAGACCGCAGGCTGATCCAGCCCACTTCATAAGTGCCACAGATAATCGTACCCCAAATGATGATCCGCGCCGCACGCTGCCTGACAGCGTCAGCAGGCAGGGCGGCAAAGCACCACGCCATGGTCCAGCACCAGACCATCACGGAAGCAGCGAATTTCGCCGGTTTGACCCAAACCGAAAGCCCGACCAATTGGCGGTCATCCATGGCAATGGCGAAAAGGCAAAGCGCCAGCACACAGCCCATCACCCAGCCAGTACGCACCAGGGCTGGTTCGGGCCGGCCAAGCGCGCCCAGGGTTACGATCAGGTTTTTCATGGTGTGATCCGGCGCGCAAAACCGCGCCCCCCAAGCAGGAAAAAGACGAGAAGCCCAATCGGGCCAGCCAGGAATGTCAGCGGCAGCGCCGGGTATAACCGCCAGAGAGGCCGACCTTCCGCCGTAGCCCGGCGGCACATCCAGGCGCCGATAAACAGGTCAAATGCCAAGTAATGGGCCCAACCAGCCAGCAGCAGGCCCCTATTGCTGAATAGGCTTGCCACCTCATTAAGGCTGCCAAACCCACCCGATGCACCAGGCGCGTGGATGGCCATAAGGCCAAGGTAAAGCCCGGCCAGCGCAATGGGCAGCGCAAGGCCGGCAAGCCACCAATGGACCCAATATCGGCGCGGGAAAAGCAGCAGCGCTCCCCAACCTAAGACAGCGCCTGAATTGGCGATTGTAAATGCAGCATCCAGCATGTTGCACCCTCAAACTGACCATTGGACAGTTATGCTTTAGACTTACCGTTGTCAAGTTAGTTTTTTCGCCCCATAATCGCGCCTCATGCCGCCCATGCGAAAACCGGTAGGACGCCACCATCACGGGGATCTGCGCCGCGCCCTGCTCGATGCCGTGGCCGAGATCACCCAGCGCGCCGGGCCTGAGGCGGTGAAGCTCCGCGAATTGGCCAGGCGGATTGGCGTTTCCCATGCGGCGCTGACGCCGCATTTTGGTGATTTGCGCGGCTTGTTGACCGCCTTCGCCACCGAAGCCTTTGAAAGGCTGACCCAGAGCATGGAGGCGGAAATGGCAGGCACACCGGATGCGCCGCTGCGCGCCTCAGGCCGCGGTTATATCCGCTTCGCCATGACCAATCCGGGGCATTTCCGCGCCATGTTCCGCACGGACCAATTGGATAAATCGAACCCAGACTTGGCCCGCGCGGCTGAGGCTGCGTTCAGCGTGCTGCAGCGCGCCATGGCTGCCGACTATCCGCATCTGCAAGACCAGGCCTTGGCGGATCACCTCGCCCTCGCTTGGTCAGTGGTGCATGGCTACGCCATGCTGCGGGTTGAAGGCGGCGCCGGCGACAAGCTTTGGAACAGCGACGACAAGGTAGCTGCGGCAGAACCCATGCTGGAGCTTTTATATACCGCGCTGGCACCACCCCCAGCCAAGTGATGCTGCTTGGCGGCCCGAGGAATACGATGCAACAAAACTTCTGTCCCTGCCCAGCGAAGGGCAGTGGATGAGAGACGCGCTAATCTATCTGCGCCCCCGAAGCGCGCACCACCGGCGCCCAGATTTCCACCTCTCGCCGCATGAAGGCGTCGTATTCCGCGGGGCCAAGCGGCCAGGGTTCCGCGCCGTAATCACGCACGCGCTGGGCGATGGCGGGATCATTCAGTGCCGCGACAATCTCTGCCCCCAGCCTTTCGCGAATGGCAGCCGGGACGCCAGCGGGGGCGGTGATGCCATACCAGGAAGCGACATCGAAATTCGGCACCCCCTGTTCTTCCAGGCTCGGCACTTCCGGCATGGTGCTGGAACGCTTCGCGGTCGAAACGCCAAGCGCCTTCAACAAGCCGCCCAAAACCTGCTGGCGTGATGCCGGCGCGTTATCAATCGCGAATAGCGTTTCGCCATTCATCACCGCCGCCATAGAAGGCGCTGTGCCGCGATAGGGCACATGCGTCACCTCAATGCCCATACGCATGCCGAACAGCAGGCCCGAAAGATGCGATGACGTGCCCGACCCGGCCGAAGAAAAATTCGCCCGCGCCGGATTGGCCTTGCAGAAGGCGACCAATTCCGCGACGGATTTGATCGGGCTATCGCCCTTGATGATCAGCACATTGGGCATGGCCGCAATGCGCGCCACCCCCGGCAAATCCTTGAGCGGATCGAAGGAAAGCCGCCGATAGAGCGTCGGCCCAATCCCGTGTGACGCGATGTGATTGACGTAATAGGTATAGCCATCCGGCGCCGCACGCGCCGCCAACTCCGCCCCCACCATGCCGCCCGCCCCTGGGCGCGGGTCTATGATCATGGGCTGGCCAAGCCTTTCGCGGAGCCGGTTTTCCATCATGCGGAGAAAAATATCGGAAACGCCGCCCGCGGCACCACCAATCACGAAGCGTAAGGGCTTATCCGGCCAGGTGCCCTGCGCCTTCACTGCCGGTGCCGCCAAAAGCAGCGCCCCAGCCGCAATCATGCTTCTGCGCGTGATCATGATTTATCCCCCCTTGTTACGCTTGGTTTGACCCGAGCCTAACATGAAAGCCCTGCTTGAGAAGGGAAATCACGCCGCCGGCAGCAGCACCATGAAGCGCGCACCGGTTACGGTGCCGCTGGCATCGCGGATATTCTCCGCCGAAATCCGCCCGCGCAGGCCTTCCACGATCTGCCGACTGATGGAAAGCCCAAGGCCGGAATGTTGGCCGAAGCGCTCTCCGCTTGGGCGTTCGGAATAGAAACGCTCAAAAATGCTTTCAAGCTTATGTTCGGGAATGCCGGGGCCTTGGTCTTCCACGACAACCTCAATCATCGCGCCGGCATGGCGCGCGCTGACCTTCACCGTGCCATGCGACGGGCTGAAGGAAAGCGCGTTGCCGAGCAGGTTGCGGAAAACCTGCACAACGCGTCCTTCCACACCGCGCACCACAAGTGGCCCGTCTTCGGCTTCCAACAATACCACCGGCTCATCATCATCATCATCGCGCGTCGCGGCGTGCAGATCGGAAAGCGCGGATAGGATGGGCGCGATATCCACCGGCGTTGAAATGGTACGCGACAATTCCGCATCCACGCGCGATGAATCGCTGATATCGCCAATCAGCCGATCCATGCGCACCGCATCATCGGCAATGATCGCGAGCAAACGGTTGCGGCTGGCGGGGTCTTCCACACGGCGCAGCGTTTCAATGGCGCTGCGCACACTCGTCAACGGGTTGCGCAATTCATGCGCCACATCGGCGGCGAAGCGTTCATTCGCGTCAATCCGCGCCCAAAGTGCTCGGGCGGAATTCTGTAAATCCCGCGCCAATACGCCAATTTCATCATTGCGCTTCAGCAATGCGTCCGGCACGGATTGAGCGCGGCCTTCACCTTCGCGGATGCGCTGCGTGGCGCGCGCCAGGTCAAGCATTGGCGTGGCGATGGTGCGGGACAGATAAAGCGAAAGTGCCACTGTCAGGATCAGCGCGGTGGCAAACAACAGCAGCACGGAAGCGCGGATTTCAAACAGGCGCCGATCCACTTCGCGCGCTTCACGCGTCAGCAGCACAATGCCGACACTTTGCGTACCGCGGCGCGCGGGTTCTGCGACACTCACCAGCAGGCGGCCATCGGCGCTGCGGCGGATATAAGGCGTGACGCCACCTTCAAGCGCCATGCGCAATTCTTCCCGCCGATCGGGGCCAAGATCGGGCTGCCAATCGAAATCCGGCGCATCGGGCGCGCTATCCACCACCATGCCCGGGCCGCCGCGCCCGCGGAGCAGGGCCGGGAAAAGGCCGACCATTCTTTCGTAAATGCCGGCGACGGTGGAGGTCAGCGCACCGCGCGGTTCTGGCGGCGGGAGGGGTTCGGCAATCACCGCGCCGCCCACCCCATCACGGATGCGGCTATCGGCCACCAGCAGGCCGGCCGTGTCCAAAAGCCGCGCCTGGGTATTGGGCGAAGGGTCCACCAGGCGCCGCAGCAAGGGCCTCGCTGCTTCCAATTGCAGCACGTAGCGTTCGCCTTCAGGCCGCACCGCGGCTTCAGCGATGGCACCGGCATAGATGCGCGCCTGGGTGCGCATGGCCTCAACCTCCGCGCCCAAAAGCGCGTTCTGATATTGGTCGAGGTAAAGCAGGGAAGCCGCGAGCAACGCCGGCGGCAGCGCATTCAGCAGCAGAATGCGCCTGAGCAGCGGGGAGAAGCCGCGCTTTGCCTGTTCCGGCTGAGCCTCAGCTTCGGAAAGGCGATCGAGCGGCGGGGATGTATCGGGCACGCGGGCTCCTTAACGCGGAAAGCGTGCCAGGGAAATCGCGCTGTGCGGTTCAGCCCCGGCGAATGGGTGGCACGCTGCCGCCGCCTTGTGGTGGTGGCGGCGCGCCCCATCCCCCGGAAGGCGGCGGCGGAGGTCCTTGCGGCTGCCATCCCCCCGGCGCTTGCTGCGGATAGGGCGGCTGATAGCCGCCGCCATAGCCTCCGGGTGGCAGATCTGGCGCCAGCGGGTCAGGACCGAAGCGATTATAGCCAGGCGTGCCGCGCAGAAAGCCCGCGACGATGAAAGCCCAGAGCCAGCCGATCAGCGGGATGAAATTCACCAGCACCCACCAGCCGGATTTGTCGCGGTCATGCCAACGCTTGGCCTGCCCGGCGAGGCCGATCCAAAGCCCACCCAGAGCAGCGATCATGGAGAAAGGCCCCATATTCACATCACCCATGCCGGATTTATCGGGCAGGGCATTTCGCGGGGTGCCGAATTGTCCGTCCAGCACGCCGGCGGCGAAATTGATGCCAATCGGGATCAGGAAATAGAAAATCCACCAGGTCTTGCGGCTGATGCGGCCATTGAAGCTGAACCATTGCGCCAGGGTCATGGGCCTTCCTCTCCAGTCTTAAGCTGTAAGACTATCGCGTATGAGGCCCGAAGGAAATCTCACCCCCCCAACAACAACCCCGGCAGCGCCGCCATATCCGAAAAAGTCTCCGCCCCATGCGCCGCCAGCACCGCAGCCGGGCTTTCATGGCAGAAGCCCATCACGCGGCAGCCAGCCGCACGCCCCGCGCGCACACCGGGCACGCTATCTTCAATCACCACGCAATCCTGCGGCGCCGCGCCACAGGCCGCAGCGGCGGCCAGGTACATATCCGGCCAGGGCTTGGGGCGCGGCACATCCTCAAAGGAAAACACCCGCCCGGCGAAAATCTGCGCGAGCCCCAGGCTCCGCATCTTCGCGGCCAATTCAAAGCGCGCGGAATTGGAAGCCACCGCCACCGGCACACCTGCAGCAGCGAAGGCACGCACCGCTTCCACCGCACCTGGTATGGCCAGCGTTTCTTCCGCCATGCGCCGCGCGATCAGCGTCGAGATTTCCTGCCCCCAATTCGGCGGCAGCAGCCCAACGCGCGCTTCGATGCGCGGCAGCATATCGGGCAGGGCCAGGCCCAGAAATGTCTCGCGCGCTTCGGCTGCCGTCATGGGCCAGCCGCGCAGAGTCAATTCCTCCGCGACAATGCTAGCCCCCACCCATTCGGTATCGGCCAAGACGCCATCGCAATCAAACAGGATGGCGGCGGGGCGCTTCATGCCTCGGCTTTGGCGCGCGCAGGGGCCTCAACGCGCAGTTTTTCATGCGGGCAATCACGATGCTGCTTCGGGCATTGCCGCCCTCCGGCGAAGGAACAAAGGCTGCGCCCGGATTGCAGCGCGCCGCGCACCAGCCCCGCCAAGGAGGCAATGAAGGCCGGATCGCTATTCTGCGCCGGCACGCGAAAATAGCCGGGGATGCCAAGATGCTCGGCTTCTTCCCGGTATTCCACATCCAATTCCACCAGGGTTTCCGAATGCTCCGACACAAAGGCGATGGGGCAGATCAGGATCGCGGTTTTTTCTTTCGCCGCGCGTTCAATCTCGCCTTCCGTGGAAGGGCCGATCCAGACCTGCGGCGTCACACGCGATTGATAGCAGACGATATGGTCAAGCTCCGGCATCGCCAATTCAGCAACCACGGCGGCCACCGTCTGTTCCACCTGCCATTGATAAGGGTCACCAGCCTTCACAATGGATTCCGGCAAGCCATGGGCAGAAAACAACACGCGAAGCGGCACTTCCACGGGCAATTCTGCGCGCGCCTTGGCATAGGCTTCACGCACCAGCCGCGCAGTCGCCGCCGCAAAGGCCTGATCCGAATGCCAGCAACATAGCGCCGTGGTCGGCACATCCATCCCGATCTTACGCGCAGCTTCCTGCCAGGCAACCAGGCTTGATCCCGTGGTTGTCGTGGAGAATTGCGGATAAAGCGGCACCAGCAGAATGCGATCCGGCGCCCATTCCTTCACGGCGCGGGCACATTCATCACTCATCGGGTGCCAATAGCGCATGGCGACAAAACAGCGGGTGTCCGTGCCCGGCTCATTAGCCAGGGCGGCTTCCAGGCTGCTCGCCTGTTCTTCCGTCAGTTCCCGGAGCGGCGAACGCCCACCCAGCACGGCATAGTTTTCCTGCGCCGGCTTGGTGCGGCGCCAGGCGATCAGCTTGCCAAGCCAGGGGCGGATGAAGCCCGGCACGCGCAGAATGGCGGGGTCCGTGAACAGATTGACCAGGAATGGTCGCACGCTTTCCGGCGCATCGGGTCCGCCGAGGTTGAATAGCACAATTGCCAGGCGCTGGCGGCGCGGCGGTGCGGGCATCATCTGATCCATACGCCCGCACATGACATGCGCGGGCCGGGGGTCAAGGGTTCAAAGGGGCCGGAATGGCGATTTTTCATCCCGGCGCGCCTGATTCAGGCATTTCCTTGGGCAGGGGCGGCGGCGGCCTGCTGCTGCGCGCGGCGATTCTGCCAAAGTGCCACGAAATCAATCGGCGCCAGCATCACGGGTGGGAAGCCGCCATCGCGGGTGACCTCGGCCAGGATATTGCGCGCGAAGGGGAATAACAGGCGCGGGCATTCCACCAGCAGCACGGGTTCCATCATCTCTGGCGTGATGCCGTTCAGGGTGAAAATGCCGCAATAGACCAGTTCCGCAATGAAGGCGGTGGTATCGCCAGCCAGCTTCGCTTCACAGCGGATTTGCAGCGTAACCTCGAAATTCTCCTGGCCTTCCTGCAGGCGACGGGCCTGGACGTCCAGCGCAATGTCAACCTTGGGTGCTTCGCGCAGATTGATGAAGATTTGCGGCGCGCCCGGCACTTCGAAGGAAAGGTCCTTCGTATACTGCAGATTGAGCGTAATCGGGGTCGGCGCCCTGGTTGCGGGACCATTCACGGGTAGGGCGGCTGATTCTTCGGACATGGAAAGCCTTTCGAAACGGGGGCGGCCAGGGCCGCTTATTTGGCCGGGGCGGTAGCACGCGGGGGGCGGGGCGGCAAACGAAGGCGCTACTGCCTTCCCCCTGCCCCGCCGGGTTCAAAAAACCGCGGATCATTGAAGCGGAACATGCTCACATTCAATGGCAGCCCGGTTTCAACCTGCGTCAGCGTCACCCGCGTTTCGCGCCCCTGGGCATCCAGCACGGCCCATTGGCGCAGTTCCAGGGGCTCTGGCTGGAAAACCAGGGTCAAGGAGCCTTCTCGCGGGTCATTGGTACGGAACAGGGTAATGCGCAGGAACCCGCCATCGCGCTGGATACGGCTGATGGTGACATCGCCGGAAAGCCGAATTTCCGGGCGCAGCAGCATCCCAAGCGGGGTTGCGCTGGTGGGCAGCGTGGTTGGCGCCTTCAATTCCCGGTCATAGAGCAGGAATTGGTTGCCATCCGCCACCAGCAACAGCGGTTCCGGCGGATCATAATCAAAGCGCATCCGCCCCGGGCGGGAGATATAGGCCCAGCCCTGCGCCGAGGCGCCATTATGCGCGATTTGCAGAAAACGCGCCCTGAGCGTGGTCAGCCGGTTCAAATAGGCCTCGACAGCCGCGATATCGCGCCGGTCACGTTCGGAAAGCGCCGCCGCCAGGGCCTGGGCCAGGGCGGGGAGCGGTAGCAGAAGCGGGGCGGCAAGCAGGGCGCGGCGGAACATGCCCCACATGTGGACCGGCTGGGCGCGAAGGGGAAGGCCCCCGGCGCTTGCCTGATCCATGGGGGGCGCTAGCTTGCCCCCCCACCAGAAGGGGTAGGCCATGACACAACGCGATGATCTGAACCGCTTGGGCAGGGCTGAGCGCGCTGAGATTTTCGGCGCGGGCGAAGCGGCGCTTGCCAATGGCGCCTTTGGCTTTGGCGATCTGATGGCCGAGCTTGTCTATGGCAATATCTGGAACCGCCCCGGCCTGTCCCGCCAGGAACGCATGGCGGTGACGCTTGCCGTGCTCTGTTCCGTGCAAAACCAGACGCAGCTTCGCCGCCACGTTACCGCCGCGCTTAAGCTCGGCCTGACGCCGCGCGCCATTGTGGAAATCCTGATCCAGATCGGCATTTATCGCGGCTTCGCGGCATCGGAATCCGCACTGGAAACTGCCTTGGCGGTCTTTGCGGAGGAAGGCATCTCGCTTGAAGCCGACGCGCCGCGCCATGATGCGCTGGAGGCGCTGATGGACCGTGGCCGCGACCTGCAAGGCGCGCTGCATGCGGAACGCCGGCATGAAGGCCATGCCTCGCCGGAAAATCCCGCCACGGGCAGCATTTATCCGCTGGTGGTGCAGTATTGCTATGGAGAAATCTGGGATCGGCCAGGGCTTGATCGGCGGTTGCGCGCGCTGTGTGCCGTGGCGTCCTTTGCGGCGCTGGATCACGATATTTTGTTGCGCAAATTCATCCTCTCCGCGCTCAATATCGGTGCCAGCCGGAATGACATTATCGAAGCGTTGATCCAGGGCGGGCCTTACAACGGCTTTGCCTTCATGCTGAAGGCGTTGAATATCGCGCAGGAAGCCTTCGCCACGCTGGATCAGGCTTGAACGCAAGTATGGCTAAAGCTCGGCTTTATCTGGCATTGCTGCTGACCGTGCTGCTTGCGGCCTGCGCCGTCGCGCCGCCGGCGCCACGGGAAGCGCCGCTTTCCTATCCGCCGCTCGCGCGCGAAAGAATGCTCCGCATCGCCGTCGCGGAATGGGAAGAATGGGGGCGCCAGGTTTCAGACCGGCAGCCGGGGCCAGCGCAGGAATCGGACCCCGCCGGCTTTCCGCGCCTGCAAGCCTATTGGCAGGCGGTGCCGGAAGGGCGCGGCATCATCACGCGCAATCGCGCGCTATTTCGTGCGGGGTATGAAGGGCAATGGCAGCAGGATGCCTGGTCTGCCGCCTTCATTTCCTTTGTGATGCGCAGTGCGGGGATTGATATGCGGGAATTTTCGCCGTCTGCCGCGCATGGCACCAGCATTGATGGCATGATCGCCGATGCGCGGGAATTTCCGGATCAGGCGCCCTTCATCCCGCATCGTGTGCAGGATCGCATCGCGGTGCCTGGGGATTTGCTCTGCGCCGACCGGTCCAGCCGCCCCTTGGCCCATTGGCAGGACCGCGCCGGGGATCAGGGGCGGTTTCGGCCCATGCATTGCGATATTGTCATCCACAACCACCACGGCATGGTTGAAGCGATTGGCGGCAATATTCGCGATGCGGTGACGCTGGCGCGCTTCCCAACCGACCGGCGCGGCATTTTGCGCCCCGCCCCCCCTGGCGCGCCGCAATGGTTCGCCATATTCGAAAACCGTCTGGGGCGGCTGCCGCCCTGGACCGCCCTGCCCAACCCGGAGGCTTCTCGCCCGTGACCGATCTGTTTTCCCCCCTAACGCTGCGCGGCGTTACCTTTTCCAACCGCATCGGCGTCGCACCCATGTGCCAGTATTCCTGCCATGATGATGGCATTCCAACCGAATGGCATTTGGTGCATCTGGGCGCGCGCGCTTCCGGTGGCGCTGGCATGGTGATGGTGGAAGCCACCGCCGTGGTGCCAGAAGGTCGCATCAGCCCCGGCGATGTCGGCATTTGGTCCGACGCGCATCTGGCAAGCCACACGCAATTGGCATCCGCGCTGGCGGCACTCGGCACCGTGCCGGCCATTCAATTGGCGCATGCCGGGCGCAAGGCATCCCGCAAGCAGGCCTGGCTGCCAGGCCCCGCCGAGCCTTCATGGGAGACCCTTGGCCCTTCCGCCGATGCCTTTGGTGATTTCATCCCGCCGCGCGGCATGAGCGAAGCGGATATCGCCGCCACCATCGAAGCCTTCGTCGCGGCCACCAAGCGTTCCATCAAGGCCGGCTATCGGCTGATAGAATTGCATGCCGCGCATGGCTATTTGCTGCATCAATTCCTGAGCCCGCTTTCCAATAAGCGCAATGACCGTTGGGGCGGGGATTTTGAAGGCCGCGCGCGGCTGCCGCTTGAAATCGCCGCCGCCATGCGCGCCGCCATGCCGTCCGATGCGGTGCTGGGCGTGCGTGTTTCGCATACGGATTGGGTTGAAGGTGGCTGGAACACGGAAGAAACCGTGGAGCTTTCGCGCCGCTTCAAGAAGATTGGCGTGGATTTCATGGATGTATCTTCCGGCGGCAATGATCCTCGCCAGCAAATCCCGCTTGGGCCTGGCTATCAGGTGCCGGGTGCGGCAGCGGTGAAAAAAGGTGCCGAGATTGTGACCGCCGCAGTTGGCCTGATCACGGAAGCCAAGCAGGCGCAAGCCATTCTGGATGAAGGCCATGCGGATTGGATCTACCTGGCCCGCGTGCTGCTGCGCGACCCCTATTGGCCCTTGCACGCGGCAGCCGAGCTTGGCCGGACAGAAGCGGTGCCCACGCCCCCGCAATATGATCGTGGTTGGAATGCGCTGGGCAAGACGAAAATGGCGATGCCCATCGCCAACCCCATGCCGCGCTTGGGATGAGCACGCGCTTTTCCTTCGACAATAGTTATGCCCGCCTGCCGGCGCGTTTTTATATCCGGCAGGCGCCCATTGCCGTGGCGGCGCCTCGGCTGGTGTTTTTCAATGCGCCTTTAGCGGAAGCATTGGGGCTTGATGCGGCGGCGCTTGCTGGCGCCGAGGGGGCCGCGATTTTCGCCGGCAATCTTGTGCCGGACGGTGCGGAACCCCTCGCCATGGCCTATGCCGGCCATCAATTCGGTGGCTTCAGCCCGCGCCTTGGTGATGGCCGCGCGCTTCTAATAGGTGAGGTGATTGGGCGCGATGGGGCGCGGCGCGATATTCATCTGAAGGGCAGCGGGCGCACATTATTTTCGCGCGGTGGAGATGGCCGCGCCGTGCTGGGCCCCATGTTGCGCGAAGCCATCATCAGCGAAGCCATGGCAGCCCTTGGCGTGCCGACCACGCGCTCGCTTGCGGTGGCGATGACAGGTGAGGCGGTGCTGCGCGAAAAACTGCAACCAGGCGCGGTGCTGACGCGCGTGGCGGCCAGCCATATTCGTGTCGGCAGTTTTCAGTATTTCGCCGCGCAGGATGATCAGGAAGCGCTGAAGCTGCTCGCGGATTTCGCCATTGCGCGGCATGATCCGGCGGCGGCCCGCGCGGAAACCCCCTATGTCGCGCTGCTGTCTGGCGTGATAGCGCGCCAGGCGCGGCTGATCGCGCAATGGCTCCATATCGGCTTCATCCATGGCGTGATGAATACCGACAATATGACCATCAGCGGTGAGACGATTGATTACGGCCCCTGCGCCTTCATGGATGCCTATGATCCCGCAACGGTATTGAGTTCCATTGATCATGGCGGGCGCTATGCCTATGCCAATCAGCCACGCATGGCGCAGTGGAATCTGGCGCGGCTGGCGGAAGCACTGCTGCCGCTTTTGGCGGAACAAGAAGAAGCAGCGCTGGAGCTTGCTCAGGCGGCCCTTGGCGCCTTCGCCCCTGCCTTTGAAGCCGCTTATTTCGATGGCTTTGCACGCAAGATCGGCATTGCGGAGCGCATGCCGGAAGATACCGCGCTGATCGAGGATTTGCTCCGCCGCATGGCGGAACAGGGCGCCGATTTCACCTTGACCTTTCGCGCCCTGGCAGGTGCGGCGGCAGGCGATGCGGCGGCAGCCCGCGCGCAGTTCACCGACCCGGCAGCGTTTGATAGCTGGGCTGAGGGCTGGGGCGCCAGGCTTGCGCGCGAAGAAGCGCCCGCCCAGTTGATGAGCGCCACCAACCCAGCCTTCATCCCGCGCAATCATTTGGTGGAGGCTGCCATCCGCGCCGCCGAGGACCGCGATGATTTCCGCCCCTTTGAGGCGCTGATGGCGGTGCTGGCGCAGCCATTTGAGGATCAGCCGGAGCGTTCCCAATACGCCAGCCCTCCCAGGCCGGAAGAACGTGTCTTGGCGACTTTCTGCGGTACGTGAATTGGCGGGGGCGACAGCGCACCCCCGCCCTATTGGCTACAAGGAAAAGCGGATTGGCACACGGAAGATGATGCGTGTATCCGGGGTTTGTTCCGTCACACCAATGCCCACCCCGAGATTGACACTCATGCGGTCAGAAACACGATAGGAAAGCCCGAAATTGAAGGTGCCCGTATCGAAATCAGATCCAGTAATCTTGCGCCCTTCGGAACGTGATGCGGAAATGCGCACATGTTCATAGCTAATGCTGATTGAACTTTTCTCATTCAATGAGAAACCGACACCGAAATTGATGCCAACGCCATCACCAGGATCAAGATTGGTGCGCGCCGGTGGCCCGCCTGCACTATCCTGCAAATCCACATCACGCGCGACATTCCAAATGTAGCGCAGGCTGCCAAAGAAAACCGCCGGGTCGGAAGCCCAGGCCACAGTGACACCCGGGTCAATGGCCCAGAAGCCTGTGCCGGTTGGCAATTCCTTCGGCAGGCCGCGCGTAAAGCCGCCTTGTGGATCATTGATGGTATATATGGGCACATCAAAGGGGCTCCGCCCGGAATCGCTTTTCACGCGCAGATTGGCGATGAATACCGGCCAATCATTCAGCCCTTCATTGATCTGGTAGCTGGTGCCGAATTCAATATCGCCAAGCCCACTGCCGGTAGGGCCAATGGTGATAGGCTGGGCGTTGGTATCCGCCGGCGCCGTTTGAATCGTATCACTCTGGCTGAGCCAGGGCACGCGGATGTTCACTTCCATCCTATCTGTCACACCATAACGCAGTGTCACCGCGCCAAGATTGCCGCGCTGTGTGGATTGCCGGATATCCACGGTACCAAAGGTGATGCCAGGAATGATGGTAAATCCATTGACGATCGCCTGCGTGTTCTGTGCGTAGAAATACTCATAGGAAGGTTCAAGCGAGAACATGCCCCGCGGTGTCAGCACGCCACCAACACGCGCGAGCGTTGGGTCTGTCGCGATCACGCGTTGTTGTTCCTGCTGTTGCGCGGCGGCGGCTTCAGCGGCGGTGGAAGCGCTTTGCGCCGCTGGCCCCTGACCGGTTGCAGCGGTTTGCGCCTGTGCTGAGCCGATAGCAAGGAAAAGCGCTGAAGCGGCAGACAGCAAGGACAACATCACATTATCCGTACCTTTCGGAATGGCTGGCATCTTTTTCCTGCCTTGTTCACGTTCTCTGCATTCGTTTGGCATGCTTGCGACCTTCGCGGTTGGAGAAGAAGCGAAGCGCATCCACGGACGATACGCTTGCGCATGAAGATGTTTTGCTTAGCGAAACATCGCAAATAGGAAATCTGTGATCGGCGATAACAGAAGCGTGAGCTCTATGAATCTGGACGCGCGCATTCCATTAGGCATTTCCGTGAATGCGTTTGTTCATCAACTCGGCTTGATTCACGGCGCGGTTACGAATGCCTGTGTTAGTCCAATCGTGCCGGCGCTGCCGGGACAACAAACAGAGGACAGAGGTGAACATCATGAAAAAACTTCTTTTGGCTTCGGCGGGCGTCGTTGCCATTGCCGGAGGCGCCCTGGCGAATGGCAATGGGAATGGGCATGGCAATGGCTGGCCTTCGCATCTGCAGAATGTCCAGGATTACTATGCGGCCGCGCTAGCTGTTAATGTGGGCGAGGTTAGCGGCAACCGTTCCACGACCAGTCTGGGTCAGGATAACAGCGCGGCGTTGCGCGGCAGCTTCCAGGGCTTCCGTGGGGTTGCGAATGTGAACCAGAATGCGGGCGCCAATTCCGGCCTGCAGAACTCGGTAGCGATTTCCTATGTGGAAGGCTGTGACTGCGAAGTGACTGCCCCCATGATGTTCGGGATGCCACGTGGCACTGCCAATGCCAATTCAGTCGCGGTCAACGTTGGCCAAGTGGTTGGCAATACCAGCGAGAATGCAACCCTGCCGCTGCTTACGGGCACAACGGCTACCGCGACATTGGATAATTCCTTCAATGGCTCAACGGGTCTTGTACAGGTCAATCAGAATGCCGGTGCCAACAGCCTGATGCAGAACGCAACCGCACTGACGCGCGTTGAAAACATCAAGGGTGCCGAGCAAAATCGTGACGCCTGGGCAATTGCCGTGAATGCGGGCCAGGTCACTGGTTCTGGCAATCATTCAACCGATGTGAAGCATGATGCAGCAGCCAATATCCTTGGTTCCTTCAACGGCTTCAGCGGTGCAGCGAATGTCAACCAAAATGCCGGTGCCAATAGCCTGATGCAGAACAGCTCCGCGCTGGCCTCCATCACCTATTGCAATTGCGCGATCGAAGATCTGTCCACCACCATTGCGGCGGCGGGTAATCTTGGTAGTGTGACCGGTAATCATGCCAGCGCCAGCCTGGGTTCTGCCGGTGTGTCCATGACCAATTCCTTCAATGGCACCACGGGCGTGACGCAGGTTTCGCAGAATGCGGGTGCGAATAGCATGATGCAAAATGCGGTGGCGATTGGCGCCATCTATCAGCGTACCAACTGATAAAGTCGCGGCGCGTCGGCGGGCAACCGCCGGCGCGTTCGGTCTGCGCGTATTCGGAAACCAACCAAAACTCCCGCCCATACCAGCACCCTGCTTGGTTTCGGCACCTGAAGGAGAGAATGACGTCATGCGCAAGTTCCTCACCAGCTTCGCCTTCATCGCTGCGCTGCCCTTGCAAAGCGCGCTCGCCATTGATCCAGCCAAAGGGCCGGGTATCTTCGCAGGCGCCACACCACTTTCGGTCAGTGAATTGTCGCGCCATGCCGGGCGCGGGGATGTGGAACCGGTTTCGGTCGGCTCAGCCTTGGTAGAAGGCAATACGGTTGGCACCGGCAGCATCACGGGTGGCAATAACATCACCGGATCGCTCAATAGCACCGGTGGTTTCACCACAGTGTTCCAAAACAGCGGCAATAATTCGCTCTTTCAATCCGTCACCACGGTGAACATCACTGTGCGGTGAGCCGTTTCATGCGCAATCCTCATCTGGTGTTGGCGCTACTGGCACTGCTTGGCGGCTGTGCCACACAGCCAGCAACGCCCTTGGCATCTGCCAACAACCCCAAGGTCAACCTTACCATCTCACCCCAGGTGACCGGTGGGGCGGCGATTGCACCGCGCGTCAGCGATATGAAGTCGCGGCGCTTTCATCGTATTGTGCTGCAGAAGTTCGATTTCTCCTGCGGTTCCGCAGCACTCGCTACCTTGCTCACCTATCATTACGGCATGGCGGTGACCGAGGAGGAAATTCTGCGCGAGATGATCGCCAATGGCGATGAGGCACGCATCCGCAATGCGGGTTTCTCCCTGTTGGATATGCGCAATTTCCTCGCACGGCGGGGTTTGCGCGCTGAAGGGTTCCGCCTGCCACTCGAAAAATTGGCCGAAGCGGGTGTTCCGGCAATCGCCTTGGTCAATACCAATGGCTATCGGCATTTCGTGCTGCTGCGGGGCATTTCGGCAGATCGTATTCTGCTGGCGGACCCAGCGCTTGGCACGCGCAGCATGCCGCGTGTGCGCTTTGAAGAAAGCTGGAATGGGGTACTTTTTGTCATTCTGGATCGGTCAGAAACAGGCCGCGCCAATTTCAACCTGGCGGAAGATTGGGGCATGCGTGGCCGTGCCCCGGGCACGTTGGTGCGCGATGCGCTGGACCGCAGCCTGACGGGCTTCGGCATGCCAGGGTCACCCTTGTTTCAGGGCGGCACACAAATCCGTCCCTGGATTTATTGATCAGGAGGCTAAGCCATGAAACGGAAATCACTTCTCGGTTCTGCTACGATCCTTTCCCTCTCCATCATGCTCTCCGACCCGGCGAAGGCTGCATCCGATCTTGTCCAAACCTATGCCGAGGCGCTGGGGCTTGAAGATGCAGGTGCTGGGCCCTTCCGCCTTGCGGGCAATGCCGTATCCGTTGATGAACTTGCCGAAATGCGCGGCGGCTTTGCCATGCCTGGCGGCATGATGGTTTCTTTCGGGTTTGATGTTGAAACACGGATTGGCGGCGTCACCGCCGAACGGCTCAATATGCCCAATACCACCCTCGGCGCGGGCATGCCCGCGCCGGTGATCAACGTGACCGATGCAAATGGCGTGCAAAGACAAGTTGCCATGGCTGGTGGGCCAGTGATGATTGAAGCGCTTGGCGCCAATGGCGCAACGCGCGTTCAAACCATGATCGGCAATGGCATCACCAGCATTGTGCAGAACGCCGCCGATGGTCAGCAGGTACAACGCCTTGCCACCGTCACAGTTGATGTGGCGGGCATGCGCAACATGCTGTCTCAGCTTGGTCAGAATCGCGTGATGGAAAACGCCATGAGCTTCCGTCGCGCCATCCCCCGATAGAATTCCTCCCAACGCGCAGAAGGAAACCGCGCCATGAAGAGCCCCCTTCGTTCCTCCATCCTCACGCTTGGCTTGCTGCTGGCGGCCTGTGCACAAAATGCCGGGCCGCCTGGCGCGCCAACGGCGCTTTCCAGCGCACCGCCCGCCCCGGCGAGCCCTGCTTCCTTTGATGTGGCGGGCGGCAAGCGGCTTTCAGCGGATGAATTCCGCCGCTTGGCCGCCGGCAATACGCTTGATCGGCGGATGCCCAATGGGTCGCGCCTGCTGATCCATGTGGCCGCTGATGGGTCCCAGCGTCTGAAGCTTCAAGGCGTGAATGGGCAAACCGCAACCGATCGCGGGCGTGTGGCGTTTCGTGGGGAGCAGGTCTGTTCAAGCTGGGAGAGGATAAATCCTGGCCGGGAAACCTGCTTTGTCTATTTCCAGCTGGGGCAGGATCTTGTCGCCATTGATCTTTCCGGCGCCATGGCCCCCACGCGCTTCAGCCTGCTGCGCGGCAATCCGGAAAGGGTCTGAATAGCCTGGCCCTGTTGCCTTTCGGGGGAAAAAGGACCAGATAGGTCCGGAAACTCCCCCGAAGCAAAGGGCCAAGCCATGTTCATCGAAACCGAAGCTACCCCCAACCCCGCCACGCTGAAATTCCTGCCGGGCCGGGATGTATTGGGTGATCGCGGCACGGCGGATTTCACCAGCGCCGAGGAAGCTGCGGGCCGCTCCCCGCTGGCTGAGCGGCTTTTTGGCCTTGGCGATGTCGCGCGGGTGTTTTTTGGCTCGGATTTCGTAACCGTCACCAAAGCGCTGGATGCCGATTGGCAGATGCTGCGCCCGCAAGTGCTGGGCGCCATCATGGAACATTACTTGGCCGGCCTGCCCATTCTGGAAGGCGCCGCAGCCGAAGAACATGCCGAGGATTTTGAGCCGGCGGACCAGGAAATCGTCCTGCAAATCAAGGAACTGCTGGATACGCGAGTGCGCCCCGCGGTTGCCAGCGATGGCGGCGATATTGTGTTTCGCGGCTTCCGGGATGGCATTGTGCGGCTGCGCATGCAGGGTGCGTGTTCGGGGTGCCCATCTTCCCGCGCCACTTTGAAGCATGGCGTGGAAAACATGCTGCGCCATTACGTGCCGGAAGTGGTGGCGGTGGAGCAGGTGGAAGCCTGACGCTATAGAGCCACCTGCCTTCACTGCCCTGACGGAGCCAAACCATGTCCGAAACCGCCGCACCGCTTGATGATCAGGCGCTTGATCAGCTTTTCCGTGCCGCTCGCACTCAGAACAAATGGCAGGATCGGCCCGTGCCCGATGTCAAGTTGCAGGAGCTGTATGATCTTCTGAAATGGGGCCCGACTTCGGCGAATTCCTCACCGGCGCGCTTCGTGTTTGTGCGCACGTCAGAGGGCAAGGCGAAGCTTAAGGAAGCGCTTTCGGCGGGTAACATGGAAAAAACCATGACCGCGCCGGTCACGGCCATTGTCTGCTACGACAGCTATTTCTACGACAAGCTCGGCCAGTTGTTCCCGCATGCGGATGCCAAGCCCTGGTTTACGTCCAGCCCTGAATTCGCGGAAAAGACCGCGTTTCGCAATGGCTCCCTTCAGGGCGCTTATCTGATGCTGGCGGCGCGCGCCGTGGGGCTGGATGTTGGCGCCATGAGCGGCTTCGACAATGCCAAGGTGGATGAGCTGTTCCTGTTTGGCACCGGCTGGAAGTCCAATTTCCTGGTCAATCTGGGCTATGGCGACCCCGCCGGTCTATTCCCCCGCAGCCCGCGGCTCTCCTTTGATGAGGCCGCGCGGCTGGAATAGGCGCAGCCCACCCGCCGGGTTTGACCCTGGCGGGTTCTGGACTAAACAGGCAGTCAAACGCGCAACCGAGAGACTGCCTTGAACAAGCCGCTGCCCAATTCCTTCCGCCAGGGGCCTGACGCCCGTGGCCGCTTCGGCCCTTATGGCGGGCGTTTCGTCGCCGAAACCCTGATGCCGCTGATCCTAGAGGTCGAAAAGGCCTATGAGGAAGCGAAGCGCGACCCTGCCTTCATGAATGAATGGCGGCGCTTGCTGACCCATTATGTGGGTCGGCCTAGCCCGCTTTGGTTAGCCGAGCGCCTGACGCAAAAGCTCGGCGGGGCAAAAATCTATTTTAAGCGTGATGAGCTGAACCATACCGGCGCGCATAAGATCAATGCGGTGCTGGGGCAGATCATGCTGGCAAAGCGCATGGGCAAGACGCGCATCATCGCGGAAACCGGCGCCGGGCAGCATGGCGTTGCCACCGCGACTGCCTGTGCCTTGTTCGATCTGCCCTGCACCGTGTTTATGGGTGCGACCGATGTGGAACGCCAGCAACCAAACGTGTTTCGCATGAAGCTGTTGGGGGCAGAGGTTGTGCCCGTCACCTCCGGCGCTGCGACGCTGAAGGATGCGATGAATGAAGGGCTGCGTGATTGGGTCGCCAATGTGCACGATACCTATTACTGCATCGGCACCGTCGCCGGCCCGCATCCCTTCCCGATGATGGTGCGCGATTTCCAATCCGTCATTGGTACGGAAGCGCGCGAACAAATGATGGCCGCCGAAGGGCGCTTGCCGGATTTGCTGGTGGCGGCGATTGGCGGCGGTTCCAATGCCATGGGGCTATTCTACCCCTTCCTGGATGATTCAAGCGTTGCGATGCATGGCGTGGAAGCCGCCGGCAAAGGCGTGGATACAGAAGAACATGCGGCGTCGCTGACGAAGGGCCGCCCAGGCGTTTTGCATGGCAATCGCACCTATCTGTTGCAGGATGAATTCGGCCAGATCCTGGAAGCACATTCCATCAGCGCCGGCCTGGATTATCCTGGTGTTGGCCCGGAACATTCCTGGCTGCATGACATCAAGCGCGTGGAATACACGAGTGCCACGGATGATGAGGCGCTATCGGCCTTCCAGCTTTGTTCGCGCATGGAAGGCATTATCCCGGCTTTGGAACCTGCGCATGCGTTGGCGCATGTGATCAAGATAGCGCCCAGCATGCCGAAGGATAAGCTGATCATCATGAATATGTGCGGGCGCGGGGATAAGGATATCTTTACCGTCGCGCGCGCCCTTGGCGTTTCGATGTGAGTGTCATGACAGGAACACCCCGTATCGCCGCGCGCTTCGCGGCCCTTCGCGCCGAAGGGCGCGGTGCGCTTATCCCCTTTCTGGAAGCCTTCGACCCAGACCGCGCGACAGCCATGGAAATCCTGCGCGGCTTTCCGGGTGCTGGCGCGGATTTGATTGAAATCGGCTGCCCCTTCACGGACCCGATGGCCGATGGCCCAACCGTTCAGCGCGCCGGTCAGCGCGGGCTGAAGGCGGGGGCGACATTGGCCGGCACACTGCAAATGGTGCGTGAATTTCGTACCGGAGATGCCGCAACGCCGATCATTCTAATGGGGTATTACAATCCCATCCTGTCCTATGGTGCCAATTTCTGCGCCGATGCGGCAGCGGCGGGCGTGGATGGCCTGATCATTGTGGATGTGCCGCCGGAAGAAGCGGATGAAATTGAACCCCAAGCGCGTGCCGCCGGGCTTGATATGATCCGCCTGATTGCGCCGACCACAGATGATGCACGCATGATCAAGGTTTTGGCCGCGACATCCGGCTTCATTTACTACGTTGCCATCACCGGCATCACCGGCACACGCAGCGCCACCGGCGCCGAATTGGCGGAGGCTATTCCGCGCATCCGCAAACACACCAAGCTGCCGATTGCGATTGGCTTTGGCGTGCGCACACCGGAACAAGCAGCGGAAGCCGCACGCATTGCCGATGGCGCTGTAGTGGCCTCAGCGTTGATTGATGTTCTGGCGAATGATCTCGATCCCGAAGGCCATGCCAAACCAGGCACGGCGCAGAAGGTGCTGGATCAGGTTGCGGCGCTAGCCGCGGCGGTGCGGAGCGTGAAGAAGGGCGCCTGAAGGCGTCGCTTAGATTGTTGAGAGGAAGAGAGTTATGACCTCCCCCATTGGTCCCCTAACTGGTCTGCGTGTTCTTGACCTAACCCGCGTTCTGGCCGGCCCCACCTGCACGCAGATGCTGGGCGATCTTGGCGCCGAAGTGATCAAAATTGAACGCCCGGAAGCCGGCGATGATACGCGCGGCTTCGCGCCGCCCTTCGTGCCGAATACGAAGGAAAGCGCTTATTTCATCGGCGTCAATCGCAACAAGAAATCCGTCACGCTCGATATCGCGAAGCCCGAAGGCCAGGCGATTATCCATAAGCTACTCGAGCATTGCGATATCCTGGTTGAGAACTTCAAGGTCGGCGCCCTGGCGAAATACGGCCTGGGCTATGAGCAATTGGCCAAGACCCATCCGCGGTTGATCTATTGTTCCATCACCGGCTTCGGCCAGACCGGCCCTTACGCGCCGCGCCCGGGTTATGATGCGCTGATTCAGGCCATGGGTGGTGTCATGTCGCTCACAGGTGAACCCAATGGTTCACCGCAAAAGGTTGGTGTGCCGGTCGCGGATCTTTTCGCGGGGCTTTATGGCTGCATCGGTATTCTTGCCGCCGTGAACCATCGCAACAGCACGGGCCAAGGCCAGCAGATTGATATCGGCATGCTGGACACGCATGTGGCGTGGCTTGCCAATCAGGGCATGAATTATCTGGCGACGGGCGAAAACCCGGCTCGGCTTGGCAATCAGCACCCCAATATCGCGCCCTATCAGGAATTCCCAACCAAGGATGGCTACCTCATTCTGGCGGTTGGCAATGACCCGACTTTTGAACGCTTCTGCAAGACTTTCGGCCAGGAAGCGCTGCTCGCTGATCCGCGCTTCGCCACCAATCCTATCCGCGTACAAAACCGCCAATTGGTGACAGATACACTCACGCCCGTGATGAAATCCAAAACCACGGCGGAATGGATTGATGCGCTGGAAGCGCTCAAGATCGGGTGTGGCCCCATCAATACGCTGGAACAGGTTTTCGCCGATCCGCATGTGCAAGCGCGCGAAATGGTCGTGGAAATGGCGCATGGCAGTGGGGAGACGGTGAAGGTCATCGCCAATCCCGTGAAGCTTTCCGCGACTCCGCCAAGCTATCGCAGCGCGCCACCCGTGCTTGGCGAACACACGGACGATGTGCTGGCTTCCGTGCTGAAAATGAGCGCGTCTGACATCGCCGCGTTGCGGGAAAAGGGCATCCTGTGACGCTGCCCCCCGCCGAGGCACGACCTGGCGCGCTGCGCTGGCTCTCGCCCGCGGGGTTTTTCACACTGCGTTGGCTGGAATGGGGGCCAGTTTCCGGCGCCCCGGTGGTGTGTGTGCATGGGCTCACGCGGTCCGGGCGGGATTTTGATGCGCTGGCGCGTGCATTGGCGGCTGCGGGGCGTCGGGTTTTCTGCCCAGATCTGCCGGGGCGCGGTGCTTCGGATTGGTTGCCCAACCCTGCGCTTTATCAGCCGCCGATCTATTCCCAAGCCCTTTCCCATCTTCTGGCGCGGCTGGATGGACCGGTGGATTGGGTGGGTACGTCGCTGGGCGGCATTTGCGGCATGGGCATTGCCGCAACGCCCGGCAGCCCGATCCGGCGCATGGTGCTGAATGATATCGGCGCCGTCATCCCCGCCAGATCACTGCAACGCATTCGCGATTACATCAATCGCCCTGCGCCAAACTTCCCCGATATCGCCGCGCTTGAAGCGTATTTGCGCGATGTCCATGCGCCCTTTGGCAAGCTCAGCGATGCGGAATGGCGCCATTTGGCCGAAACCTCTGCGCGCCGCGATACTGAAGGCGCACTTAGGTTGCATTATGACCCCGCCATCACGCACGCCTTCAGCGCGGGCGATGTTGCCGATATTGATCTTTCGCCCTTCTGGGCCGTCATTGCCATTCCGGTGCTGATCTTGCGCGGTGTTACCAGTGATATCCTGCCCGCGGATGTCGCGGCGGAAATGGCGCGCAAGCCAAATACGCGGCTGCTTGAAATTGCCGAAGCCGGCCATGCGCCGGCGCTGATGGCGGCTGATCAGATCACCACCATCCGGGATTTCCTGGCCACGCCATGAACACGGAAGCCCCAGCCTCGTCACGCAAGGCAGGGATGCTGGGGTTTATTGTCTCTATTTGGGATGGGCTCTACGGCTTCGTCTTTCGCGTGGTGCCGCTATTATTGGCGGCGGCTTTCGTGTTGCTTTTGCTGCGCGAAATGCGGCGTGAGGATATTGAAATCGCGCCCATTCAGGTACCGACCAAGCTTGCTAAAGCGGGGCTTACGCCCGATGTGGTTGCGTTGCGCCTGCTTGATCAGGTGGTGCTGGTGCAGAATACCGTCACCCCTGAAAGGCTGGGTCAGCAGCGCTTGGAATTGGCCGGCGATCAGCCGGATTTCAATGTGCCGATCGCGGGGCTTTCGCTGCGCGCGCTGGCAACATTACTGCGCAGTGTCTTCGGAACACCAAGTCGGCGGATCACGGGTGAAATTGTGCTGGAGAAGGAGCAGTTGAAACTTCGCCTCCGGCTCGCGGGACATGGGCTGATTGCCGACATTGATGGCGTGCCGGTGGATGCAGTGGATCAATTGCTGGTGCGCGCGGCGCCCGAGATTTGGCGCGTTATCCAGCCAAGGCTTTACGCTTGGCATATGGCGCAGACGGAACCTGACGAAGCCATTGTGCGTGACAGGTTGCGCGCCTTATTGCGCAGCGCGCGCGGCGATGTTGCCACTGAAACCACCGCGCGCGGCCTGATGGTGCGAAGCTATTTGCGCGAAGGCCGCGCGCGCGATGCCTTTGATATCGCTGAAATCATGATCAATGCCAATCCTGAACAGGGTGTGGCATGGTATCTGCGCGGTCTTGTGCAATTCCGCCTGGGTCGCGTGGAAGCCGCGCTTGAGGATTATCGCCGCGCGCAGCAGCTCGAACCCCGCGCCGTCTGGGTGCATATCGCTTTAGCGGAGGTTTTTACGCAGGCCGGCAATCTGGAAGAAGCGCTCAAGGAAATTCGCAAGGCACTGGCGGATCAACCACGTGATCCTTGGGCGCTTATGCATGAAGGCAATGTGTTATTGGCGATGGACCGGACACGGGAAGCCATGATGGCCACCCGCCGCGGGCTGGATCAGGACCCGAATAGCGCTGATCTGCGCCATTTGCTGGGGCGCGTTTGGCTCAAGATCGGCAATCAGGCAGAAGCAGCGAATGCCTTTCAACAAGCCATGCGCCTTGCGCCCGCCATGGCGGAACCTGTGCTTGATCTTGCTGAATTGCAGATGAGTACAGGAAAAATTGTCGATGCACGTGATGCCTTGATGAGGCTTCTGGCGCGTGAGGATTTGCCGGCAGCGCAGCGCGCGCGGGCTGAGGCACTGATGGCGCGCTGAACCATGCAGCCAGGAATATTCAACCATGTATGATGTGATTGTGGTGGGCGCTGGTTCATCCGGTGCAGCCTTGGCAGCGCGGCTTTCGGAGGATTCAGATCTCCGCATTCTGTTGTTGGAAGCAGGGCGTGATTGGCGCGCGGCAGAAGCGCCCGCCGCGCTCCGCAGCCCCAATATCGTGCCCTTCATGCATGACCCCGCGCAGCAGGCCGCCTGGCAATGGCCAGGCTTGATGACGCGCCGCACCCGCGCTCAGGCGCCCAAATTCTATTGGCGCGGCAAGGCGCTGGGCGGTTCTTCCACGGTCAATGCGCAAATCGCCATTCGTGGCGTGCCGGCCGCTTTTGATGCCTGGGCTGAGGCCGGGTGTGAGGGCTGGTCCGCTGCCGATGTTATGCCGATTTTCGATGCCATCGAAGATGATGCGAATTATGGCACGCCCGGCAAGCGCCAGGGCGGCCCCATTCCCGTATGGCGGATGCCGGAAGAAAACTGGGGCGCGGTGGATCGTGCCTTGCGGGATGCCGCGCGTATCGCGGGCTATCCTGTGAAGCCTGATCTGAATGCGCCGGAAGGCGAGGGGCTTTCCTGCAACCCGATCAATCTGCGGCATGGCCAGCGCGTGACCACCAATGATGGCTATCTGGAACCGGCGCGCGGGCGCGCGAACCTGACCATTCGCGGCGATGCGCTG
>JBIJAH010000049.1:0-21299 GCA_044345845.1 Roseomonas sp. | reverse complement strand
CCGACGCAAGGTAACACTGCGCCGGCGCCCGCCACGCTGCACCACCAAGGTCACCTCTGTTTCCGCCGAACCTTCCAGCAGCAGCACCGCACCGGGCAGGTCATTGGCGAAGATCATTTCATCATCCACCGTCATCAGCCGATCGCCCACGCGAATACCGCCTGCCGCTGCCGGCCCCCCGGCGGTGACTGCCGCCACCACTACCTGCCCGCGCTGCACCGCAAGCCTGAGCCCAACCCCACCCTGCCCAAGCCGCCGATCCCGGCCGAGCTGCGCTTCCTCGGGCGTCACATAGCGGCTGAAAGGATCAAGATGGCCAAAAACGGCGGTGAAACTTGCGCGCAAAAGCATATCACGGCCCGCGTCCCGTATGGCCGGTGAAGCCGCCCAAGCCACTTCCTGGAAATGCAGCAAGGATTCTGCGGCGGTCATCCCCGTCGCCTCTGGCGTATTTCGCTGCGCATCGCTTGGCATGGTACGGCTGATCAGGGCGCGGCGCCCGCGCATCAGGCGCAATTCGCGGCCCAGCCTTTCGACCCTAAGGCTTGCATCGGCCACGGTGAAACCAGCCAAGGCCCAGATGATCAAATCAGATGGCAGTGCGCGTTCCACATGCCGGTCCAGAATGGCGGCGAAGCCTGCGGCGAATACCTCCCGCATTTCCTCTCGTGGGAAGGGGGCAATGGCTTCCTGCATAGCGGTGCGCGGCACGTCCTGCGCGAAGGCCGCCGCCACGGGCAGCGCCGTAACACACAGCAGGATCAGCAAGGCAAACGAAGGCAGAAGCCGCGCGCGTAGCCTCAGCGCCGCCCACGACGCGGCGGTGCCGGGCGCCCTGCGCGTTTTGGCACGCCCTGCATGATGTGAAACACCATCCCGCCCGTGCGCGCTGTCGCTTCCCTGAGGCGCACTTCGACGGATTGACCCAAGGTAAAGGTCAAACCCGTCCTGCGACCAGCCAGGCGTTGCGTGGCTTCGTCCTGATCCCATCTATCATCCGGTAATGAGCCAAGCGGTACGATTCCGCTCGCGCCATTCTCCTCCAAAGTGACAAACAGTCCGAAGCGTGTCACCCCCGAAATGCGCGCGGCGAAAATATTTCCCACGCGCTCTGACATATATGCCGCAAGATAGCGATCAATTGCATCGCGTTCCGCCGCCGCGGCACGGCGTTCGGTCGCGGTAATGTGATCACCTGTTTCCAGAAAACGCGCGGTTTCAACTTCAGCAAGACCATCGCCGCCCAATTTCAAGCCACGGATCAGCGCGCGATGCACCAGCAGATCCGCATAGCGCCGGATGGGTGAGGTGAAATGCGCGTAGCGCGCCAAGGCCAAGCCAAAATGCCCGATATTCTCCGGCGCATAAGCCGCCTGGGATTGGCTGCGCAGCACCGTTTCATGCACCAGCCGTTCCTCGGGCGTTTCCTTCACCGAAGCCAGCAACGCCGCAAAATCGCGCGGATGCAGCCGATCACCGGGCGGCAGCGACAATTCCAAGCTGCGTAGGAATTGCCGAAGCCCTTCCAGCTTCAAATCCGAAGGCCGGTCATGCACCCGATACATGCAGGGCTGGATCAGGCGTTCCAATTCTTCCGCCGCGCAGACATTGGCGGCGACCATGAATTCTTCGATCAGCCGATGCGAATCGAGCCGTGCGCGCGGCACCACCGCGCTCACGCGCCCTTTTTCATCCAGCAGCACGCGGCGTTCCGGTAGGTCCAAATCCAGCGTGCCGCGCGCTTCACGGGCCGCGAGCAAGGCACGGAAGGCGCCGTAAAGGCTTGCCATATGGCCGGGTGCCAAACCTTCTGGTTCCGCGCCCGCTTCGAAACTCGCCTGAGCCTGTTCGTAAGTCAGCCGTGCGGCGGAGCGCATGATGCCGCGCCCGAAGCGATGCCCGGCCTTTCGCCCCGCGCCATCAAAGCGCATTTCAACGAAAAGGCAGCCGCGATCTTCCTGTGGGCGCAGGCTGCACCAGCCATTGGAAAGCGCCTCGGGCAACATCGGCACCACGCGATCGGGGAAATAAACTGAATTGCCCCGCGCCCAGGCTTCGCGGTCCAAATGGCTGTCAGGCCCGACATAATGCGCCACATCAGCAATGGCGACGGTCACTTTCCAGCCGGCGCCATCGGCTTCGGCATGCACGGCATCGTCAAAATCCCGCGCATCATCGCCATCAATCGTCACCAGCGGCAGGTCACGCAAATCAACGCGCCCGCGCGCTGTCACGCCCTTCGCCGCTTCGGCTTGGCGCAAAGCTTCGGCGGGGAAGACATCGGGAATGCCATGCGCGTGGATGCAGATGAGTGAGACCGAACGCGGTTCACCCATGACACCCAGGCTTTCGACAATCCGTGCGGGCTTGGGGCCGAAATGCCGCGTGGCGGGCAAGGGTTCAGCCAGCACGATATCGCCTGGCTTGGCGCTGCCCGCTTCACCAGGCGGGACCATCCATTCGCCCTTCTGGCGCCGATCGGTCGGGATGATGCGCCCTTCCTCATAAACACCCAGAATGCGTGCCGGCCCGCTGCCCGCGATGCGCTTAAAAGTGCGGCCTTCATATTTGCCGGCACCGATGGGCTTGAGGCGTGCCAGCACACGCTCCCCAACCGCCAGCGCCGGGCGGCCTTTGCCTTCCGGGCGCATATAGATAATGGGCGGGCGGCCCTCGCCCTCCCATTGCAGCGGGCGCGCGATGGGGTCGCCATCCGGGTCTGTACCGGTCACTTCCACCGGCGCCATATCCGGCAAGCGGCCCGGGGCGATGATGGCGCGCTTGCCGGCAGGGCTTGCGCCACCTTCTTCGGCCAATTCGCGCATCATGTGGCGGAGCGCCGGGCGCTGATCCGTACTCAGCCCAAAGGCGCGGGCGATTTCGGATTTCGTCACGCGGCCTTTGGCTTCCGCCAGAAAACCGCGCAGCGCGGCCTTGGAAGGAAGCTCGCCTGTCGTCTCCGCAGCTTGGAGCGCGGCGCCGCGACGCTTGGCGCTGGCCGCCGGGCCGGAGGCGGCGCGGGATCGGGCCTTATGGCCTTTCACCGGCGGGCCGCGGCGGGGCATGTCAGCGGCTACTCTTGCGCGCGGCGGGCTTGGCTTTGGCCGCAGGCTTGGCCTTGGTGGTCGCGGCCTTCGGCTTCGCGGCGGCGGCTTTTGGCTTGGTGGCGGGTTTGGCCTTCGCCGCCGGCTTGGCCTTGGCCGCTGGCTTCGCCTTCGCGGCTGGCTTGGCGGCGGCCGGGGCGGCGGCGGCCTTGCGCGCGCCACCCTTTGCACCCTTCGCTCCCTTGCGGGCGGCGGCACCGCGCGCCTTCATCTCCTTGCCCTTTTCAGCAAGCAGCGTGACCATATCGTCAAGCTTGGCGTCTTCCATCGCCAGATCGCGCGGCAGGTTGGCAACGGTCCGCCCATGCTGCGCGTAAGGCCCGAAGCGGCCCTTGCGCACCACCACCATCTCACCGTCCTTGGGGTGTGCGCCCAATTCCCGAATGCGGGACCGCGCATCGGCCAAAAGCACAATCGCGCGATTGAGCCCGATGGTCAGGACATCATCATCCTTATCCAAGGATTTGAAGATGCTGCCTGCCCGCACATAAGCGCCGAAACGCCCAAGCCCTGCGGTGATTTCTTCCTGGCTTTCCGGATCAATGCCGATAACGCGCGGCAGGGATAGTAACCCAAGCGCTGCTTCCAACGTCATGCCATCAGGGTTCTGCCCGGTAGCCAAGCTCGCGCGGCGCGGCTTGGTAGGCTTGCCTTTGGCATCCGTGCCCGGCTCACCAAGCTGCACATAAACGCCGTAGGGACCGCGACGCATCGTGACTGCCTGACCAGTGGCAGGGTCCTTGCCCAATTCGCGATCCGCGCTGGCACCTTCGCCATCGGCAGACCCAACCCCGAAGGGGCGCGTGTAACGGCATTCAGGATAATTCGAACAACCGATGAAGGCGCCGCCGCGCCCAAGCCGCAAGCCAAGCCGCCCCGCCGAACAGCTTGGGCAGCTGCGCGGGTCCGTGCCATCGCCGCGCGCGGGAAAAACATGCGGCCCCAAATCCTCATCCAGCGCGTCAATCACGTCGCGCACTTTCAGGTCCTTGGTCGCTTCCACCGCACGGGAGAATTCATCCCAAAAGGCATGCATCACCGCGCGCCATTCCGCCCGCCCGCCAGAGATTTCATCCAGCCTTTCCTCCATGGCGGAGGTGAAGCCGGTATCCACGTATTTTTCGAAAAACCGCACCAGGAAGGTGGTGACCATGCGGCCCAAATCCTGCGCAATAAAGCGCCGTTTTTCGAGCGAGACATATTTCAAATCCTGCAAGCGTTGCAGGATAGAGGCATAGGTGGAAGGCCGCCCAATGCCGAGTTCTTCCAACCGCTTCACCAATGACGCTTCGGAATAGCGCGGCGGCGGCTGGGTGAAATGCTGGCTTGCGGCGATGTCGCCGTGCTTCAGGGCTTCCTTCTCCCGCATCGGCGGCAGAATCCGGCTTTCATCATCCTCGGCGGGGGCGCTGCCGGGCGCGATGCCGGCGCGCGCATCGGCGGCGCGATCATCCTCATCTTCCCGGTACAATTTCAGGAAACCGTCAAAGGCAATCACGGAACCGGTGGCCCGGAATTGCGCGCGGGCATCCTTGGCGGTGATATCCACCGCCGTTTGATCCATCTCGGCCGAGGCCATCTGGGACGCCACCGCGCGCTTCCAGATCAGATCATAAAGCCTGGCCTGAGCACCTTCCAATTCGCCGCCCATGGTCTCCGGGCTGCGCGTTACTTCCGTGGGGCGGATCGCCTCATGCGCTTCCTGCGCGTTCTTGGCTTTCGATGCATATTCGCGCGGCGCGGCGGGCATGTAATTCGGCCCGAATGCGCTTTTCACGTGATCACGAATGGCGGCAATGGCTTCGCGCGCCATGGTCACGCCATCGGTGCGCATATAAGTGATGTGGCCGGCTTCATACAAAGCCTGCGCCGTGCGCATGGTTTGCTGCGCGCCCATGCCGAGCTTGCGCGATGCTTCCATCTGCAGCGTGGAGGTCATGAAGGGCGGTGGCGGGTTGCGCCGTACGCGGCGCTTTTCAACCGACGCCACGCTGTAGCTGCCGCCTTCGGCCAGCTTCTTCGCGCGCATCGCCGACGCTTCATCCGGCAGGTCGAATTGTTCCAGCTTGCGGCCTTCAAGATGCGTGAGCCGCGCGGTGAAAGGCGCGCCGGCCGCCGTGGTAAAACGGCCTTCAATGGACCAATATTCGCGCGCGCGAAACGCCTCGATCTCTGCTTCGCGTTCGCAAATCAGGCGAAGGGCTACAGATTGCACACGCCCCGCGGAACGCGAGCCTGGCAATTTCCGCCACAGCACGGGTGAAAGCGTATAGCCAACCAGGTAATCCAGCGCACGCCGCGCCAAATAGGCTTCGATCAGCGGCTGATCCAAATCGCGCGGATGCGCCACCGCATATTGTACGGCGCGTTTGGTGATTTCATTGAAGGTGATGCGCTGAACATGCTTGCCCTTCAGCGCCCCGCGCTCGGCCAGCATATCCTTCACATGCCAGGAAATCGCTTCCCCTTCGCGGTCCGGGTCGGTTGCCAGATACAATCGCTTCGCACCCTTAAGTGCGGAGGCAATCTTGCCCACCTGCTGTTCGCCGCGCGGGTCCTTACCCCAGAGCATGGCGAAATCCTGATCCGGCAGGACCGCGCCATCTTTTTCTTCCAGATCGCGGACATGGCCATAGGAGGCCAATACCGTGAAATCCCGGCCCAAATATTTTTCAATCGTCTTCGCCTTGGCCGGCGATTCCACAACGACAACGTCGCTCATGCTTTCCCGATTCACCCTCGCCCGGATAGCGCTACCCGATGGCCGGGTAGCATATCCACCCGGCCTTCCAGTTCCAGATCGGCAAGCGCCGCCTGGAGCGCGGGGGGGGAGAGGTGACAGCGCCGGAGCAGATCGTCAACAGATATCGGTGACATTCCAATTAAATCAATGAGTTGACCATATTCGCCGGGGGTGGCTTCTGGGGCCATATCCTCAGTTATCGGGATTTCCGGCTGGCGGGCCAGGGCAAAAAGCGGGGCATCGTTCGGTGCTTCGGGCAGATGCGCCAGCACATCGGCGGCTGATTCAACCAGATGGGCACCCTGGCGGATCAGGTCATTGGCGCCGCGGCTGCGTGGGTCAAGCGGGCTGCCGGGGATGGCGAAGACCTCTCGCCCCGCTTCCAAAGCAAGGCGCGCGGTAATCAGCGTACCCGAACGTTCAGCCGCTTCCACCACCAGGACGCCGAGCGAAAGCCCAGCCACGATTCGGTTGCGCTTCGGGAAATGCCGCGCCAAGGGCGCGGTTCCCAAGGCATGTTCCGCCACCAGCGCCCCTTCGCGGCCAATCCGCGCCTGAAGTGCGGCGTTTTCCGGCGGATAGGCGACATCAAGGCCGCCTGGCAGCACGGCAAGCGTCCGCCCAACGCGCAAGGCACCCTGATGCGCCGCCGCATCCACCCCGCGCGCCAGGCCCGAGATCACCAGCACCCCTGCTTCGGTCAGTGCCTCGGCAATGTCTTCCGCGATGCGCCGCCCGGCAGCCGAGGCATTGCGCGCGCCGACAATGGCGAAGCTTGGCACCTGCGCCAGCAAAGCGGCATCGCCCTGCACCGCGAGCATGGCCGGCGCATCCGCTAGCAAAGCAAGCAAGGGCGGGTAGTCAGGGCTGCCCCAAAAGATGAAGCGCGCGCCGAGCTTCGCCATGGCATCGGCTTCCCGCCGCGCATCATCCAGGCTTGGGATGCGCGCTGGGGTTTCGCGCTTGGCGAGAAGGCGCGGCAAAGCCTCCAAAGCCGCGCGGCCACTGCCGTGGCGGGCGAGCAGGCGGCGAAAGCCCATGGGGCCAATGCCCTCGGTCTCCGCAATGCGCCAGAGGGCAAGGCTTTCGGCAGGGCTGAGCGTGGTTGCGGGCATAGACGAAACCCTATGCCATATTTCAACCTATGCGGGAAATACTAAATGTAGATTCTATTTTGTGGTTTTGCCGATGCGCGGTTCGGTCCCGGCCAGCAGGCGGCGGATATTCGCCTCATGCCGCCAAAACACCAGCACGGCGATCAGCAGCGCCATCAGCGCGTGATCCGTGCTGGACAGGACCAGGGCGAAAAGCGGTGCCGCCGCAAAGGCCGTGAGCGCCGCCGCTGACGACATTTTCAGGAGTTTCGCCGCCACCAACCAAAGGGCGCAGCAGGCCAGCCCCACCGGCCAGGCCGCGGCCAGCAGCACGCCAAGGCCGGTCGCCACCCCCTTGCCGCCGCGAAAGCCTAGCCAGACCGGGAAAAGATGCCCAAGCACCGCCGCCGTGCCCACCACCAAATCCTGATCGCCGAGGAAATAGCGCGCGAGCAGCACCGCCACCGCCCCCTTCAGCCCATCCAGGATCAGGGTTGCCGCCGCCAGGCCCTTGCGGCCAGTGCGCAGCACATTGGTCGCCCCGATATTGCCAGAACCGACCTGGCGGATATCGCCAAGCCCGGCGGCCTTGGTCAGTAGCAGGCCAAAGGGGATGGACCCGATCAAATAGCCGCCTACCAGCGCAATCAGAAACGCGATGCTATCCGCATGTTCCGCCATGGTTCAGCCGCCGAAAACGCGCCGCCCGGCTTTCCAGGTGCCAAGCACCCGGCCTTCCAGGGCGCGACCATCGAAGGGCGAGTTCTGCGCCTTGCCAGGCAGCTTGCCGGCTTCAACCTTCCAGCCGCGATCGGGGTGGAACAGCACCAAATCCGCCGGCGCCCCCTTGGCGAGCCTGCCCTGCGGCAAATCCAGCAAAGTGGCGGGCCGTGCTGTCAGCAGCCCAAGCGCGGTGAGCATCGGCACATCCCCCGCATGCACGCGCGCCAGGGTCACCCCCAGAAGCGTCGCAAGCCCTGCTCCACCCGCTTCGGCCTGCGCAAAGGGCAGGCGCTTGTCATCGGCATCGCGCGGCTGATGGTCTGAGGCGATGGCGTCAATCGTGCCATCCGTGAGTGCGGCCACCACCGCTTGCCGATCTGCTTCGGTCCGGAGCGGTGGGGAAAGCTTGGCATAGCTGCGGTAATCGCCAATCGCGGTCTCATTCAGATCAAAATAGGGCGGCGCGGTATCGCAGGTGACGGCCAGCCCCTCGGCCTTGGCGGCGCGGATCAAATCCAGTGCGGCGGCGGTTGAGACATGCGCGAAATGCACATGCCCGCCCGTGATGCGCGCGAGTGCGATATCGCGCGCCACCATGATGGCTTCCGCCGCCGGGGTGATGCCAGGCAGGCCAAGGCGCGTGGCCAACTCGCCTTCGGTGGCGGCGCCGCCCGCAGCCAGGCTCGGTTCTTCCGGGTGCTGCACAATGAAGGCGCCAAAAGCCCGCGCGTAGGACAGCGCCAACCGCATGCTGCGCGCCGAGGCAATGGCGCGCACCCCATCGGTAAAGGCAACGGCACCGGCAGCGCGGAGCAGGCCGAATTCGGCCAATTCCTTGCCGGCACAGCCCGATGTCGCGGCGCCATAGGGCAGCAGCGCGACCGATCCCGTGGCCTCACCCCGCCGCGTGATGAAGGAAATCAGCGCCGGATCATCCAAGGCCGGATCGGTATCCGGCAGCACGCAAATGGTGGTGATGCCCCCCGCCGCGGCAGCCTGCGCGGCTGAGGCGATGGTTTCCCGATGCTCTGCCCCTGGTTCACCAAGATTGGCGCGAAGATCAATCAAGCCGGGTGCGAGGCAGGCGCCAGCGGCATCCACCACGGCGGCACCTTCGGGAGCGGTAAGCCCGGCGCCGCAATCGGCAATCAGCCCATCACGGATCAGCAAGGCGCCGGGCGCATCAAGGCCAGAGGCGGGATCGAGCAGGCGGGCATTGGTGATGAAGGTATCGGCCATCACAAGGACTTCTCGAAAAAGACGCGGCGATAGCCGGATTCTTTGGCGCGATGTGTCTCGCCAAAGCCAAGGCGCTGATACATGGCGATGTTTTCTGCCATCACCTCATTCGTATAGAGCCAAAGCCGCTGATGGCCGCGCCGGCGGCCTTCCGCTTCAATCCAGGACATCATCTGCCGGCCAAGCCCCTGGCCCTGCGCGCCGGGCGCCACCGCGATATTGTCCAGGAATAGGCCAGTTTCACTGTCTTGCAGCACCGCCACCCCTTGCAGGGCGCCATCGGCTTCCAGCACGAAGGCCTGATGATCCGCGATGCGCGCAGCGTAATCATCCAGCATCGGTGCGGGTTCACGATCAAGCCGCGGCACGTAATGCGCATAAGCGGCGCGCACCATCTGCCGGAGTGCGGGCGCTTCCTCGGTGCGCGCGGGGCGAAGCTCACACATTGCGCCTCAGTCCGCGTGCGAGAATATCCAACACCGCCATGCGGCAGGCGACACCCATTTCCACCTGTTCGCCAATCACGCTGCGGGTCGGATGGTCAGCGATGGCGCTATCAATTTCCACGCCGCGATTCATGGGGCCTGGGTGCATCACAATCGAATCCGGCTTGGCATGCGCCAGCTTTTCCGCATCCAGCCCATAGAAGCGAAAAAACTCCCGCGCTGAAGGCACCTGCCCGCCCGACATGCGTTCGCGTTGCAGGCGCAGCATCATGACAACATCGGCGCCCGCCAGCCCGGCCTTCATGTCGTGGAACACTTCTACGCCTAACCGCGCGGCTTCCGCCGGGATCAGCGTGGGCGGCCCCACCACACGCACGCGGCTGCCCATGGTGGTCAGCAAATGCATGTTTGAACGGGCCACGCGCGAATGGGCGATATCGCCGCAAATCGCGACAATCAAACCCTCAAGCCGGCCCTTGTGGCGGCGGATGGTGAGCGCATCCAATAGCGCCTGGGTTGGGTGTTCATGCGTGCCATCGCCGGCATTGATCACCGCCGCATCCACCTTCTGGCTCAAAAGCGAAGGCGCGCCGGATTGCCCATGGCGCACCACCAGCAAATCGCAATGCATGGCATTCAACGTGCTGGCCGTATCCAACAGGGTTTCGCCCTTATTCACGCTGGATGTGCTGACCGACATATTGATGACATCGGCGCCCAGCCGCTTGCCCGCGAGCTCAAAACTCGTGCGCGTGCGAGTGCTGTCTTCAAAAAACAGATTGATCAGCGTGCGGCCCTTGAGCAGATCGCGCTGAGTTTTGCCGCTGCGATTGAGCAGCGCATAGGATTCCGCCAGATCCAGCAAATCCGCGATATGCGGCGGCTCAAGACCCTCAATGGCGAGGAGGTGTTTGCGGGGATAGGTCACGCGACCTTTCTAGCCGCTGAGCAGCGGGAAAGACCAGACCCGTTCATGGCAGCTTGAGCGCCCCGCGCAGCGCCGCAGCCTTTTCATCCAAGGAAGCACGGCCTGGGCCGCGCTGCACTTCCCGCACCGCGCCATCGGCAAGGCGCAACACCAGGCGCCATTCCTTTGATGTGGCGGAGAAATCCGTCTCTCCGCTGCGGGTGGTGCCAACCGGCGCATCGGCGGCTTCCACCGTAACGCCCTTGATGGCGCCAGGGGGCAGGATCTCAAACATGTCAAAAAACCGCCACCAAGTGGTGACGCTGCGGGTGAAAACGGCGCTGCCATCGGCGCGAATCGCAAGGCTATGGGGGGCCGGGATGAAGGACAGAAACAGGAACATCCCAAGCCCGAGGACGGGAAAGCCAAGGCCCAAAAGCCGGGGCGTGATGGCCGGCCATTCGGCGAGGAATTGCGGCAGCAGGGCAAACCCCAGCATCGCGAAGCCAAGCCCCGCCAAAGCACCAATCGCGTAACGGATGCGCCCATCAAGGGTGATTTCCACCAAAATCTGGTCCAAGCGCCTCATCCCCGTGTCGCATCAAGTGCCGCCTGGAGCATCCAGGCCGCCGCCGCCTTATCCACGGAAGCCGCCCTTTTGCCGCGGCTGAGATCGGCTTCCCCGACCATCATGCGGTTCACCGCCGCCGAGGAAAGCCTTTCATCCCAAAGCGCCGCCGGCAAACCACAGCCATCAGAAAGCGACCGCGCCCAATCCCGCGCAGCCTGCGCCGCCGGGCCGAAGGATCCATCCAGGCCAAGCGGTAGGCCGACCACAAGCCCCCCCACGCCTTCCTTGGCGGCAATCGCCTTGATTTCGGCCGCCATGGCGGCAAGCTTCCCGCGCCTCAGGCTGCCATAGGGGCTCGCCAGCATCAGCGAGACATCGCTGAGTGCCACGCCCACGGTCTTTTCCCCGGGATCAAGGCCGATCAGCCGGGAATGGCGGGGCAGCGCGGCGCGCAAATCTGTCAGGTTGATGATAGGCATCGGGGGCCTTATGGTCCGCCGCTCTTTTAACGGGAAGTAGTGATTTCATGTCCCTGGACACCGCCACCGTCCGGCGCGTTGCGGCTTTGGCCCGGCTGCGCCTTGAAGAACAGGATATCGCCCGCGTGCAGGGTGAGCTGAACGGCATTTTGGGCTGGATTGAACAGCTCCAGGCCGTGAATACGGATGGCGTGGAGCCCATGGCCGGCGGCACCCCCGGCGGCGTGGCCGCCATGCCGATGCGCGAAGATGTGGTGACCGATGGCGGCCAGGCCGAAGCCGTGCTGGCCAATGCCCCGGATCGAGAAGGCGAATATTTCGGCGTACCGAAGGTGGTGGAATAATGCATCCGACCGATTTTACCCTTTCCGGTGCGCTGGCCGCGCTGAATGAGGGCGCGATCAGCGCCGAGGAATTGACGCGCGCCCATGTGGCCGCGGTTGAAGCGCTGAACCCGAAGCTGAATGCCTTCATCACTACCACAAGCGAACAGGCGCTGGACGCCGCCCGCGCATCGGATGCGCGCCGCAAGCGTGGTGAGGCCGGGCCGCTTGAGGGTATTCCACTCGCCATCAAGGATTTATTCTGCACGGAAGGCGTGCGCACCACGGCGGGGTCGAAAATCCTGGGCAATTTCATCCCGCCTTATGAAAGCACTGTGACAGCGCAGTTGAAGCGTGATGGCGCGGTGTTTTTGGGTAAGGCCAATCTGGATGAATTCGCCATGGGGTCATCCAATTTGACCTCGGCCTATGGGGGCGTGCTGAACCCTTGGCAGCGCAAGGATGATCCAAGCGCGCGGTTGGTGCCGGGTGGGTCTTCGGGTGGGTCTGCCGCTGCTGTTGCGGCACGGATGGCGCTGGGGGCGACGGGCACGGATACGGGTGGTTCCATCCGTCAGCCGGCGGCGTTTTGCGGCATTACTGGCATCAAGCCGACTTATGGGCGCTGTTCGCGCTTTGGCATTGTGGCCTTTGCATCTTCATTGGATCAAGCTGGCCCCTTTGCCCGCACGGTCGAAGATTGCGCCATTTTGTTGCGTTCCATGGCAGGCCACGACCCCAAGGATTCCACCAGCGCCAATCAGCCCGTGCCGGATTTTGCTGCCGCTTGCGCCCGCAGCGTGAAGGGTATGCGCATTGGCGTGCCGCGCGAATATCGGCTGGATGGCATGCCGGCCGAGATCGAAAAGCTCTGGCGTCAGGGCCTGGATTGGCTGCGCGAAGCGGGAGCGGAGATTGTGGATATCTCTCTGCCGCACACGAAATACGCGCTGCCCACATATTACATCGTGGCCCCAGCCGAGGCTTCTTCCAACCTGGCGCGCTATGATGGCGTGCGCTTTGGCTTGCGTGTGGCCGAGAAGGATAGCGACCTGCGTGATTTATATGAACGCACGCGGGCCGAGGGGTTTGGCGCGGAAGTGCGTCGGCGCATTATGATCGGCACTTATGTGTTGAGTGCCGGCTATTACGATGCCTATTACCTGAAGGCGCAGAAAATCCGTGCCCTGATCGCGGGGGATTTCGACTCTGCCTGGGCCAAGGTGGACGCGATTGTGACACCCGCCACACCATCAGCGGCCTTTGCCGAGGGTGAGAATACCGATGACCCGGTGAAGATGTATTTGAATGATGTCTTCACCGTCACGGCCAATCTGGCGGGGTTGCCGGGTTTGGCGCTACCGACGGGCTTGGATCATCAAGGCTTGCCTTTGGGCTTGCAGGTGATTGGCCGTGCCTTTGATGAGGAAACGGTTTTCGCGGTGGGGGCAGCGCTGGAACGCGCGGCTGATTTCAAGGCAGTGCCAGCAATGAGGGCCGGGGCATGAGCTATATCATCGAAGGGGAATCAGGCCCCTGGGAAGTGGTGATCGGGCTTGAGGTTCATGCCCAGGTCACGTCCAACGCCAAGCTTTTTTCCGGCGCGGCAACGGCCTTTGGTGCGGAACCCAATGCCCAGGTTTCCTTTATTGATGCGGGCTTCCCCGGCATGTTGCCGGTGATCAACCGCGAATGCGTGGCACAAGCCGTACGCACCGGGCTTGGCTTGAATGCCAAGGTCAATCTCTGGTCCCGTTTTGATCGCAAGAATTACTTCTATGCCGATCTGCCTCAGGGCTATCAGATCAGCCAATACGCGCATCCCATCATCGGCGAAGGCGCGATTGACATTGAATTGTCTGATGGCAGCACAAAGACCATCGGCATTACGCGGCTGCATTTGGAACAGGATGCCGGCAAATCCCAGCACGACCAGCACGCGACAAAATCCTTCATTGACCTGAACCGTTCCGGTGTGGCGCTGATGGAAATTGTCTCGGAACCCGATATGCGCAGCCCCGAGGAAGCCGGCGCTTATCTGACCAAGCTGCGCCAGATCATGCGCTATCTGGGCACTTGCGATGGCAATATGGATGAAGGCTCCATGCGGGCGGATGTGAATGTCTCCGTACGCAAGGCGGGTGAGGGCTTTCGCACGCGCTGCGAAGTGAAGAATGTGAATTCCATCCGCTTTGTCATGCAGGCGGTGGAAACCGAAGCGCGCCGGCAGGTTGAGGTGTGGGAATCCGGCGGCACGGTGGAACAGGAAACGCGGCTTTTCGATACGGGGCGCGGCATTACGCGTTCCATGCGGTCAAAAGAAGATGCGCATGATTACCGATATTTCCCGGACCCGGATTTGCCCCCGCTGGTGATTGATGCCGCCTGGGTTGAAGGGCTGAAGGCAGCCTTGCCGGAACTGCCCGATCAGCGCCGTGCGCGCTATGTGCGCGATTACGGCATCACGCCTTATGACGCGCATGTGCTGACGTTGGAACGCGAAACCGCCGCCTATTATGAGGGCGTCGCCAAAGGCCGCGATGCCAAGCAGGCAGCGAATTGGGTGATGGGTGATCTTTTCGCCGCCATCAACCGCACCAAAAGCTCCATCGCGGAACCGCCCGTGAGTGCCGCTGATCTTGGCGCCTTGCTTGATCTGATGGCGGACAATACGCTCTCCGGCAAATTGGCCAAGGAAGTGTTTGAAGCCATGGTGGAAACAGGCCGCGCGCCTGGCGCCATTGTGGAAGAACGCGGCCTGAAGCAGGTGACGGATACTGGCGCGATTGAAGCGGTGATTGACCAGGTGCTGGCCGCCAATGCCGATAAGGTCGCGGAATATCGTTCGGGCAAGGATAAGCTATTTGGCTTCTTTGTTGGCCAGACCATGAAGGCCATGCAGGGCAAGGGTAATCCGGCGCTGGTCAATGATGTGCTGAAGCAGAAGCTTTCGTGAAAACGCGCGTCGCTCGGGAATAGAACCTGTCCGATGCGCGATTGCGCATCCGACGGGTTCTAACAACATAGTTTGAGCACATTTTCCGAGTCGCCAAGCGATACCGCTTGGCTTGAAAATGCTTAGCCCCCCCGCGCGGCGCTGCGCAATTCCTCAGCGAAATCCGCGCGTTTTTGATGGATGGAGGCAATCACGCGCCCCATCGGCACGCCGAGCGACACCAGCGCCGCTTCGGATAATTGCAGGCTCGCTTCAATCGTCTCCGGCACGGTCTCGCTCACGCCTTGCGCGTAAAGGTGGCGCGCATGGGCGGCATCCCGCGCGCGGGAGATGATGGGTAAATCCGGTCGCTCTGCGCGAATGGCGCTGACGATCTTATCTATTTGCGGCGCGAGGTTAATAGTGATGATGACGCTCCGCGCCGAAGCCAGACCACAGGCCTGCAAAAAGGCCGGGCGCGCGGCATCGCCGAAAAACACCTCCTCACCCGCGCGGCGGGCGCGGGCCACCGTGGCGGGGTCACTATCCACTGCGATCTGGCTAAGGCCATGTTGGCGCAGCAGCGCCGCCACGGTTTTGCCGACGCGCCCATAGCCGATGATGATGGCATGCCCCTGCGTGGCTTCGGGCAGGGCTTCCAGCGCCGGGTCCTTGGGCCGCGCTTCTTCCAGCAGTGGTGCCACGCGCCGCGCCAGCGCAGATAGCAGCGGCAGAAGTGCCATGGTCAGGCTGATAGCCGCCAGGGTAAAGGCGGCAAGGCCTGGTTCAATCAGCGCAAGGCCAGTCGCGAGCCCAAGTCCCACAAAGGCGAATTCGCCCCCAGGGCCGAGCAGCAGTGCCGCTTCCAAAGCCGCCGCACGGGTCAGCGCGAAATACCGTGCCAAGGCGTAAACAATACCGGCCTTGAGCAGCACCAGGCCGAGCGTGAGGCCAAGCAGCAGCACGGGTTCACGCATCACAGCGCGGAAATCAATGCTCATGCCGACACTGAAGAAAAAGATGCCAAGCAGCAGGCCCTTGAAGGGCTCAATTGTCGCTTGTACCGCGCGGCGATATTCGGTTTCGGCCAACAATAGCCCGGCCACAAAGGCGCCAATCGCCATGGAAAGCCCGGCCTTGGCAGCCATGATGCCGGTCGCGACAATCACGAACAGCACGGCGGCGATAAAGAGTTCTTCCGAACGCTGGCCGCCCACCAGGCGGAACAAGGGGCGCAGCACTACGCGCCCCACCAGCACAATCACCGCCAGCACGAGCAGGGCCTGCCCCAAGGCGATGGCGATGCTGAGCAGAACGGAACCGCCACCCTTGGCGCCAAGGATGCCGATAAAGATCAGGATGGGCACCACGGCCACATCCTGCGCGAGCAGGACGGAAAAACTGGCGCGCCCGCCGCTTGTCAGCAGCCTTTCCTGCTGCGCCAGCAATTCCAGTACAATGGCCGTGGATGAAAGTGCCAAGCAGGCAGCCAGTACCGCGGCAATCCCTGGCGTGAAGCCCAGCGCCAGCCCAATGAGGCTAATGGCCACAAAGCTGATCGCCATTTGCAGCCCGCCCAGGCCCAGCACCAGCCGGCGCATGGCCTTCAGGCGATCATAGGAAAGTTCAAGCCCAATCAGGAAAAGCAGAAAGACCACACCAAGTTCGGCAATGGCCATGACGCTTTTCGCATCAATCACCGTGAACCAATAAAGCAGCGGATAATCGCCAATGAAGGACCCAAGCGCGAGCGGCCCAAGCAAGGCCCCCGCGCCCAAATAGCCAAGCACGGGGCTCACTCCAGCACGGCGCAGCAGGGGCACAATCACGCCCGCCGTGCCAAGCACGACCAGCGCATCGCTATAGGCCTGGAAATTGATTCCCTCAGCCACCCCGGCAGCCCCATTCTTTCTTGCTGCAACCAGATATGGGGTGGCGATGGTATTTTTGGGGCAGTAGCGCGCTAATTCTTCAATAAGGTAGCGTAACGCGTGGAATCAAAGCCAATCAGCAGCGCATCACCCTTGGTCAGCACCGGGCGCTTGATCATGCTGGGTTGCGCCAGCATCAGCGCAAGCGCGCGGGCTTCATCCAGCCCTTGCTTCTGATCATCGGGTAATTTGCGGAAGGTGGTGCCGGCGCGGTTCAACAGAGCCTCCCACCCCGCCTGACGCACCCAGGCTTGCAGCTTGGCCGGCGCGATGCCGGCGGTTTTATAGTCATGGAAATCATGGGCAATGCCCTCGGCTTCCAGCCAGGCGCGCGCCTTTTTCATGGTGTCGCAATTCTTGATGCCATGGATGGTGATGGTCATGCCGCGAAATCCCCCTGCCCGACCGCCCCGCGATACCAGCCTTGCGCGAAGCCGCCAATCGCGCCAGCCTCAGGCACACCCCAAGGAGCATCCGCATGAGCAGCACGAGCGATTACACGCCCCCCAAGGTCTGGACCTGGAACAAGGCCAATGGCGGGCGCTTTGCCAATATCAATCGCCCCATCGCCGGCCCGACAGAGGACAAGGAATTGCCGGTGGGTCGCCACCCCTTGCAGCTTTATTCGTTGGGCACCCCCAATGGCCAGAAGGTGACGATCCTGCTGGAGGAGCTTTTGGCCCTTGGCCACAAAGGCGCCGAATACGACGCCTGGCTGATCCGCATTGGCGAAGGCCAGCAATTCGGTAGCGGCTTTGTGGAGGTGAATCCCAATTCCAAAATCCCCGCCCTTATGGATCGCAGCGGCCCCAAGCCCATCCGCGTTTTCGAAAGCGCGGCGATTCTGATGCACCTTGCGGAAAAATTCGGCGCCTTCCTGCCGAAGGAAGCGGCGGCGCGCGCCGAATGCCTTTCCTGGCTATTCTGGCAAATGGGCAGCGCGCCGTACCTCGGCGGCGGCTTCGGGCATTTCTACGCCTATGCGCCGGTGAAGATTGAATACGCGATTGACCGCTTCGCGATGGAAACCAAGCGGCAATTGGATGTGCTGGACAGGCGTTTGGCCGAAAGCCCCTATCTGGGTGGTGATGACTACACCATCGCCGATATCGCTGTCTGGCCATGGTATGGCGGCTTGGTAAGGGGCTATCTTTACGGCGCGGCGGAATTCTTGAGCGTGCATGAATACAAAAATGTGCAGCGCTGGGCGGAAGCCATCTTCGCCCGCCCTGCGGTGAAGCGCGGGCGCATGGTCAACCGCGTGAGCGGAGAGGCCGCCGAACAATTGCATGAACGCCATGAAGCAAGCGACTTCGACACCAAAACCCAGGACAAGCTGGCCGGCGGCGGTTGACGCCCCAAGGCTTTGTGGACAAGGTCCGCCCAAATGGCAGGCGGACCTTGAAAAAACCTCGTATCTATATTGATGGCTATAACCTCTCGCTCCAGCAGGGCACGGGGGTTGCGACCTATGCGCGCAATCTTTCCTTCGCGCTGCGCGATCTTGGGGCCGAAGTGGGGGTGCTTTACGGGGGGCAGGCAAGGGCGGTCAGCCGCAACCCGATCCTGCGTGAGGTATCCTTTTTTGATGCGCCGCTGGAAGGGCGACCCAGGCTCAAGGACCTGCCGCGCAATATCCTCCGCGCGCTTTCCCTGCCCTTCGGGGAGATCGCAACCAGGGTGCCCGTCAGCGGTCACGTGATCCGCGAAACGCTGCAAAACCGCTTGCCCCATTTCGATCATATCTGGAATGTGAAGGGGCTTTATGACAAGCAAAGGCTTGCCGCGAAATTGACTGCCGGGCGCATTCCAATCCATTTCCTGGAACGGCCGGAAGTGATGCATTGGACCTATCCGCTCGCACTCCGTGCCGTTGGTGCGCGCAACATTTATACATTGCATGATCTTGTGCCGCTCAGGCTGCCTTATGCGACGCTCGACAATAAGCGGGTCTATTTCCGCCTGATCAATCACATCACGAAACACGCCGACCATTTGGTGACCGTGAGTGAGGCTTCGAAGAGAGACATCATGAGCTTCTTCGGTGTGCCTGAAGAACGGATTACGGTGACCTATCAGGCCGTGGATATTCCAATGGCTTTACGCAACAAACCGATGCAGGAGGTGAAGGGCGAAATCGAAGGTAATTTCGACATCCCCTTCAAAGGCTATTTCCTCTATTTTGGGGCGCTTGAACCGCGCAAGAATTTAACCCGCATGATTGAAGCGCATCTTGCTTCAGGCGTGGCTGAACCCCTGGTGATTGTGGGCAAAAAGACCTGGCGCCGAAAGCGGGATTTGCGTGCTCTTGCCCAACATGACAGGCTTCTTTCATCATTCGACAAGAACGCCGGTGGTGGCGCCTTGTCGCGCATCATCCAGCTTGAATATCTGAGCTTTCCGCTGCTGGTCAGCCTGATCCGTGGTGCCAAGGCGGTATTGTTTCCATCGCTTTATGAGGGCTTCGGCCTGCCCGCGCTTGAAGCCATGACTTTGGGCACACCCGTGCTGACATCAAACACATCATCCCTGCCGGAACTGGTGGGCGATGCCGCGCTTCAGGTGGACCCTTACGACACTCAAGCGCTGGTGCAAGGCATTCGCGCACTGGCTGAGGATGAAGCACTGCGCGGCCGCCTTTCTGAAGCCGGCCCCGCACGCGCAGCGCGGTTTTCTGTTGATAATTACCACGCAAGGCTGGCAGAGCTTTACGAGCGCTTCGTTCAACTTCCTTGAGAAGTACGGCGTGACAAAGAAAAAGGGCGCCTTGCAGCGCCCTTTTGATGTCTTCTACCAGAAAGCCGCCGGCTTATCGAAGAATGATTTCCACGCGGCGGTTCTGCGGTTCACGCACACCATCGGCGGTCGGCACCAGGTTGTTTTCTTCACCGAAGCCACGGGTCACGATCTCATTCCGCGGCACGCCACGACGCACGAGTTCAGCTGCCACCGCATTCGCGCGACGGACCGAGAGACCCATGTTGTAGTCAGCCGGGCCGGAACGGTCCGTGAAGCCGTTGACTTCAATGCGGGTCACGCCCTGGCCACGAGCAGAAGCGGCTTCACCAATGATCTGGCGGGCGCGGTCAGTCAGGTCCGCCTTGCTCCAGTCAAAGAACACCATGTAGGTGCGGGCAGCGGCCATCGGTGCCGCGGCGGCAGCAACAGTCGGAGCGGCGTTGAAGGCATAGCGGAGGCCGACGAGGAGTGAGTGGTTCATATTGTCCACGTCAACCTTCGTGCGAGTGCCGGCATTGTTGGACTCAATTTCGTGACCAGCGGTCATCATGAAACGGTACTCACCGGTCACCGCCAAGCCAGGCACCGCTGCAATCGGCAGCGACAGACCAACAATCGCCTGACCGCCCCAGTTCCCGTTGTCGCCGCTGAGCACTTCCTTGGCGCCGCCAACATTCGTTCCGACTTCATCATAGTCGTGCCAAATGTAGCCACCGCCAATGCCGACATACGGGGTGATGCCACCAAGCATGCCGTTGAGATTAATGTCATAAAGGACATTCAGCATCGCGCCGTAGCTCGTCGCAGTACCGGTCGCGCCGCGCTGATTCACGTTTTCCCTTTTGAAATCAGAAACATCATTCTGGCGATAGCTACCTTCGATTTCAGCGCGCAGGCCATTGCCGAAGCCCCAGCCAAGGCTCAAAACCCCAACATATCCCCACGAAAAATCAGCCGACACACCTGGGCCAACATTCTCTTTATCGGCGGCAGACGAACCTGTAATATCCGTCTTGTCCAAGTAGTTCCCACCGAAGCCCGCGCCAAGATAAAGCCCGCTCACCGGCTGGGCCTGCGCCAGCACCGGCAGCGCTACCACCGCCGCAGCGGCCAGAAGGGTCTTTTTAAAGGTCATTGTCTTTCCTCATCTCTGTTACGGAAACACAGACTCGATAACCGAATCAGTCCCGAAATTCACCATTTCTTCTTAGCATGAATTAGCGCCGATGCGACGCTGGAATGGGCATTCCACCCCGCCCGTGTCGCATCGGTCACCCACTGTGGCAAAATTGCCATGCCCTCCCCCCCCCAATGGAACCAAGGGGGTGGCCGGGGCCTCAGCGTTGCTACCCAGCAAGCCTCCGTGATTGAAAGCATTCGCCCGATCCCAATCAGCAAGCGCAACACCACCGGCTTTGCGCCACGCGCCAGGCCGGAGAATCGTCTTGGCTTTCAAAGCCCCTCAACCCTCAGGCACGTGATGGGCAAGGAGGCGATTTTTTGGCCAGCATCCTTGCGAGGGGTCGCATAGGCCGAGCAGAAGCGACCATTATTGCGCGTTGCGACACCGTCATACCGGCGCGAATGCCAGACGCCTGATCCGCCCCCAGGGGCAGCAGCCGTCATTAGTGCCGCATCGGAACGGGTGAGGACACTTACATCGCCGTGCGTGGTAGGGGTCAGGCTTTCCCGTCCAGCAAGACGCCCGACGCAACAAGAATAGATGCCCGGTTTATATTCGCTCCCCAGGCATGCACTGGATTTTTCTTTAGTTGCCGGTGCGGAGAGCCAAGTGTTTGCACTTAGCTCTCCGGAAAATGCGACCTGACAAAAACCACTGAATTATCCACGCGGGAATGAGACGGGGAGCCGCACTAGCGCCCCCGCCTCACCTTCCCCGCCTGCGCCGGTTCTTCAGCGCGCAGCGCAATCCGCCCCTGGATCAGATCCAGCTTCAGCCCATGGCGCAGCACGGGCAGACAGGCGCGGGCATCATATTGCCCCGCAGAACGCCCAGCTTCGAAGTCCAGGAACAACCCGGTCAGCGCCGCGTTGTTGAACACAT
>JBIJAH010000004.1:0-168792 GCA_044345845.1 Roseomonas sp. | reverse complement strand
GTCCTGAGCGAGCCGACTGGGCCAAAAAATCACTGAAATTGGCCAGGTTCAGGCGCAGGCAGCGTTGAAAACATACTCGCGCGCCAAAATTACGACGCTCAATGACAGCTTTTCAGCAGCCTGCTAGTGATGGTTTCCAAGCGCGATGGGCCGCTGCATTTCCAGCATCAATCAAGATATCAAGCATTTGCTTCTCGTCGGGGCTGATAGACCCGCCCGCAACCAATTCTTGGGTCTTTTCCGAGAAGCGCAGATTTGATTCAATTCCCAGGAGTCCGGAAGCAAGATCGAAAGCCGTGCGTATGCCAATGGCGGCAAGTCTATGAAGGTCTGAATCCAACGCTGCATAAACCTCTCTGAGGACACCAACCAACTCTTGGTCTAGTTCAAATTCGTGTACCCAAGAAGGCTGCTCGCGTTTAGAAGTGGCTGGCCAATAAGTGACGCGCGGCACAAGACGCCGCTTTCCTCCTTCCACCTCTTCAACATCACCCCAATCAAGTTCGATACGTTGAATGAAAATCTCTTCGCATCCAAGGCATTTGACAATACTGAGGGTCTTCTTCCCCCATATGCCCCACTCCTCGTCGTCCCAACTTGCTGTTTCCGAGGCGATAGAGACACAATTTCGGTCCGGCCCACATTTGGGACAGTGAGCTTTCATTTTCTGATCTGGCATCTCGCTCCGGAAGACCCCTTCATTTCAAAGATATGTTTCTGGTGCTCTAAAAGGTAACGCTTACTGAAAACCGTGCTGTTGAGTAACTAATTGCAAAATTATGCCAGCAGGCCTAACGCCGCATGTGTAAGGTTTCCTCGTTAGCCGCCCAAGCGCTAATTCTCCAATTCGCTGTCCCAGTACAAATAATCTCGCCAGCTCTCATGCAAATAATTCGGCGGGAAGGACCGGCCATTTTCCTGTAATTCCCAGCTTGTCGGCTGGCGCGGCGCCTGGCGCGGGATCATTTGGCATTCGCGCGGCAGGCGATTTCCTTTCCGCAAATTGCATGGCCCGCAGGCGGTGATCACATTATCCCAGGAAGTGCGCCCGCCGCGGGAACGCGGGATTACATGGTCAAACGTCAAATCCGGCGTGGGATAGGACCCGCCACAATACTGGCATGCGAAGTGATCGCGCAGGAAAACATTGAAGCGGGTAAAGGCAGGGCGCCGTGCGGCGGGGATGAATTCCTTGAGCGCAATCACGCTGGGCAGGCGCAGCGCCAGCGATGGTGAATGCACTTCCACATCATATTCATTCAGCACGGAAACACGGTCCAGAAAGACAGCCTTGATCGCGTCCTGCCAGGACCAAATGGACAGCGGAAAATACGAAAGCGGACGGAAATCCGCATTCAGAACCAGCGCGGGATAGGCATGCGCCCCCGCGAAGTGACCGCCATCTGGCAAGCCTCGCTCCTTCCAGCGAGGCGCCACATCATTCAGGGGCTCTGCCCGGCGGGAAAGCCCCAGATATAGTGGCGCCGCCGCATAATGGCGGAACTCATGACATGCGCCGGGCTGCGCCGCAAGCCATCCGGGGCAGGTTTCACCCGGCTGTCATAGTCCCAAGGCATTGCGCCAGAAGCGCAGTGCCGGCGGCGAGCCCGGCATCATCCAGCCCATGGGAGAGATCAGGCCGCAGCAGCAGCTCATGCGGTACGGCTTCGGCCTGCAAAGCCCGTGCAGCCTGGCGGCTGGCCATGGCGGGCACCACTTCATCCGCTTCGCCATGCACCAGCAGCACGGGCGAGCAGGCGGTGCGCTCAATGGCCAAGCTTTCCGGCCCCAAAAGCGCGCCAGAATAGGCTAGAATGCAGGCGGGGGCGGGCACCGCACCGCGTAGCCCGGCGAAAAGCGCCACCATGGCGCCTTGGCTGAAGCCCATCAGCGCCAGCCGGTCTCCGCCCAGGCCAAGTTCTGCCAGCTTCGCGCTTGTGAAGTCACCAAGGATGGCGGCGGCGTGGCGGAGCCCAGCTTCCATACGGGCCGGGGTGCGGTCCGTGATGTCGAACCATTGCCTACCGAAGGGGGCGCCTTGAAAGGCAAAGGGCGCATGGGGGGCGATGAACAGGGTGTGGGGCAGGGCTTCCGCCCAGATCGGGGCCAGATCAATCAGGTCAAAGCCATCCGCGCCGACCCCATGCAGCAGCAGGACCAGCGACTCGGGCTTGCCGCCCGAAGCGGGGCCATATTGCGGGCCTTCCAATGCTGCCATCTGGGAATCTCCCCTTGCCTGAGGTGTGCACTGCCCGCTACCCGGCGGAAGCCATGGATGCAACGCCCGAAATCACCCGCTTCGCGCCAAGCCCGACGGGGTATTTGCATCTGGGCCATGCGCGCGCCGCGCTTTTCGCCTGGCGCCGCGCACGCGCAACCGGCGGGCGCTTTTTGCTGCGGATCGAGGATATAGATACCACGCGCTGCCGCCCGGAATATGAAACGGCATTAGTCGAAGATTTGCGCTGGCTGGGCTTGGAGTGGGATGGCGCCCCACGTCGGCAATCCGCGCATATTGCCGACTATCGCAAGGTTCTGGATGCGCTGGCGTCGCGCAGGCTGGTCTATCCCTGCTTTTGCACCCGCGCCGATATTGCGCGCGAAGTGGCCACCGCCGGTGCGGCGCCGCAAGGCCCGGATGGGCCGCCTTACCCGGGGATTTGCCGCGATTTGCCGGAGACTGAGGCCGCGCACCGCATCGCCGCCGGGCAGCCCTATGCGCTGCGCCTGCATATGGCGCGCGCTTGCGAGGCCGTGCCCAGGCCATTGCAGGCGCATGAGGAAAATGAGGGCTGGTATACATGCCGGCCAGAGGTTTTCGGCGATGTGGTGCTGGGGCGGAAGGATGTGCCGGCATCCTATCACCTATGCGTCACACATGATGATGCGCTGCAAGGTGTAACGTTGGTGACGCGCGGTGATGATCTGAAGCCGGCCACGGATTTGCATCGGCTGCTTCAGGCGCTGATGGGTTGGCCCGCGCCGCGTTATGCGCATCATGCGTTGATGCGCGACGCGACAGGGCGAAGATTGGCAAAACGCGATGGCGCGGAAAGCCTACGGGCGTTGCGGGAGAAGGGTGTCAGCGCCGCCGAAGTGAGGGCTATGGCGGAAGCGGACTGATTACCCCGGCTCACCCATCATGCGCGCACCGCCGCCTTTCTGCATCAGCGTGAAAACTTCCTGCGCCACGGCTTCAATCGCGGCCAAAAATCATATTCGCTACGGTACGGCCAAGCATCGTGTATCCGCGCTCGACCAGTAGAATTTCTATGGCTGAATCCTGTTGATGATCCGCACCGCTTACTGTCTTGACGCAAATGATTTTAGGTCCCTGCAGATAATCGAAATGTGATGCTTGCAGGACCACGTAATCGAGCCCTTCAATGTCGAGGCTGAGCAAGTCAGGCCAGCGGCCAGCGCAATGGATGGCGATGATCTGATCCAGGGTGAGTACCGAAATCTGACGGATTTCCCGGATACGGAATTCAGGATGTGCAGCCACAAAGGCTTCAGCCGTTGTGCGGTCAAAGGTGTTTCGCCCAGAGGCATGATCGATCATGTAAAATTCAAGCGTGCCCTCAGCAACACCGCAGCCGATATTGACGATCCTGTCTTCCGGGCGCAGGTCTTGAAAAGCTTGAATCAGATTTGGATTTGCTTCCACGCAAACGCCACGTGCGCCACGCGCATAAAGCAGCGCAGTATCGGAACAATTGACCGGATGGTGTGCGCCGATATCAAGAAAACTTGGCTTCTCGATACCACGCAAAGCGAAGATATTCGCCAGTATCAGATCCTCACCGAATTGAGCGTAGGTGAGCGGACCAAAAGCCTGATCCGGATGCCCAGCGAAACCCCAGGGGCCAAGGCCGCCACGTTGATGCGATGGCGCTGATACCTTCAACCAAGACGCCAAGCGTCGCTGGATTTTCTTCAGTATCATGCAAATGGGGTACATGCGGCGTCAGCCATGATCCATGGCGGTCTCTATCCTGGCCGCCTTGGAACACGGCATGCCTGCCACAAGCGGAATTGCGCTCGGCTTCGATCGGCTCGCAATGCTTGTTTCTGGCGCGCGTGAGATTGGCGATGTGCTTTGGTTATGACGCCACTATCCCGCGCCGCGCAGCCTTGCCAGCATTACAGCGCTGTCTTCACGCGGCAGCGCATAGAATACAAAAACATAAGGGTCTGAGGCTTCAAATACCGATGGATCGGGTGAGGCGCGCTGCATGGTCGCGCGGTCCAGATCCGCCATGGGGTGCCAGGCGCCCTTCAATTCAAAAAACACATCATAGCCGAGCGCATCAAGATAGGCCGGCGCGGCATGGGTGCTGCCTTCGCGGTGGCGTTCTTCCACTTCCAGCGTCAGCACGGGGCGGCAACGCAGCAAAGTCTCCCGCGCGCCACGCAGGATTTCATATTCGGCCCCTTCGGCATCCAGCTTGATGGCGGTTACATCGGCAAGTGCGAAATCATCCAGGGTGCGCATCGGCACGGTGAAGCGTTCCACGGTGACGCGGGCCGAGATATGGGCCGCGTAATCCTTGGCGGTGCTGGCCCATTGTTCCTGCGCCACCCCATCCAGTACGGGCATGGCTAGGGTGATGCTACCTTCATGATCGCCCAGCGCCAAATGGTGGCATACGACATTCGCGGGTACATCGCCAAAGGTCGCCCTGAGTGCTGCTTGCAACCTTGCAAAGGCGCTGGGTAGGGGTTCAAAGGCGAGCACCCGGCTGCCGGGCAGGCGCGCAAGCGGGATGGTCAGCAGCCCATCATGCGCGCCGATATCCACCAAAGTGCCGGGGCGATGCAGCAAGCGGTGGAAATTTTCCTCATCCATGACGAATTTTCCCCTTTGGCCTTGGCTTCGCCTAAGCTTCCCGAAACCAGTTCCGGGACTGCGCCATGCCGATGCGTCTTTGTCAGCTTATCTATACCTCTCGCCCCTTCGGCTTCAATGCGCCAATGCTGGATGATATTCTGACAATGGCGCAGGCGCGTAATGCCGAAAACGCGATATCCGGGGCGCTGATCTGCCGTGCCGATATGTTCATGCAAATGCTGGAAGGACTGCGCGCGGCGGTGACCGAGACCTTTGGGCGCATCCTAGCCGATGATCGGCATGTGGATGTGGTGCTGCTGCATGTGGGTGATGCGCCTGAGCGCATCTTCCCCGATTGGACCATGCGCGATGATCCGCCGCAAAGCTGGATGTGGAACCAGGCCGAGGTGCGCGAAGGCGCGATGCAGGAAGCAAGCGCGGCAGCGGCCTTTTCCGTGTTTCGTCGGCTGTCGCGCTTGCCGCCGGAACGCCGGGCCGTCTGAAGCCACTCCGTCAGCGGCGCCTGAGTTGATTACCCCGGCTCACCCATCGCCGGCGTACCGCCGCATTGTTGCATCAGCGCGAAAACTTCCTGCACGGCGGCTTCAATTGCGGCCAGATCAGTGCCCTTCGCCACAACTGCCACACCGCCGCCGCCGCCCTGGCGGTAATAGGGGTAGGAACCAAGGTCCAAATCAGCATAGCTTTGCTGAATGGCGGAAAGCCCCTCGGCAATCGCGCCTTCCACCACGCCATGCGCATGTACACTGCGCGAAAGGATCGGCGGGCCGCCTTGCAGGCGCGGTGCAAGGGCTTCGAACATGGATTGCATGATGCGGGGCACACCCGCCATCACATGCACATTGCCAATGGTGTAGCCAGGCGCGATGGAAACCGAATTCTCGATCAAAATCGCGCCACGCGGCATGGTGGCCATGCGTTGCCGGGCGGCGTTGAAGTCGCCGGGCGGGTTTTGCTTTGCGTAATAGGATTCCAACGCATGCCAGGCATCCGGCTGCGGTTCACATGGCACGCCAAAGGCACGCGCGACACATTCGCTGGTGATGTCATCATGGGTCGGGCCAATGCCGCCGGTGGTGAAGACATGGTCGAACTTCGCGCGCACTTCATTGACCGTATTGATAATCACTTCCGGCACATCGGGGATCACGCGCACTTCCTTCATGGGAATGCCGATCTCGCCAAGGCGGGTCGCGAGGAATTGCAGATTGGCATCCCGGGTGCGGCCGGAAAGTACCTCATTGCCGATGATCAGTAGGCAGGCGGTCGGGTTCGGCATGGGTCTCTCCTTAGGGGTAAGGTAAACTCAAAGAAAATCGCGCAGCATGGCAACCAGGGGGATATCGGCGGGTGGCATGGCGTAGTCGCCAAGCCGTGCCGGGCGCACCCAGGCCAGCGCCTGGCCTTCCATCGCCGTCACCTGGCCCTGCCAACGCCGGCACAGATAAAGCGGCATCAGCAGATGGAATTTTTCGTAGGTGTGGGACGCAAAGGTGAAGGGGCCAAGGCAGGCGGCGCTGACATCTATCCCCAATTCTTCGTGCAGTTCGCGGATCAGCGCTTCTTCCGGTGTTTCACCAGGCGCGACCTTACCGCCCGGGAATTCCCACAAGCCTGCCAGCGGCTTGCCTTCAGGTCGGCGCGCCAGCAGCACGCGGCTTTCGGGATCAATCAAGGCCACTGCCGCCACCAGCAGCGTCGGCTTGCCGGAAGCAGGCGCTGCCATCACCGGCACTGGTGCCTCAGCCGCGATATCCATGCGCGTTGCGGTAAAAAGCCGCACGGGCATGGCGCCACCGCGCGAGATAAACTCCTGACTGCTCGCACCGCTTTCCTTGAAGCCAATCCGCCGCAACACAGCCGCCGAGCGTTCATTATCCACCAGCGCTGAGGCGACAAGCCGATCAATATCCAGATTAGCCAGCGCCCAATGCGCCAAGCGCCCCGCCGCTTCCGGCCCGAGCCCCTGGCCCCAATGGCGCCGGCCAATCCAATAGCCAAGCTCTGCCTCTCGCGGGTTTTTGGGGTCAAGCGTCAGGCCAACACAGCCAAGCAGCGCTTCCGCGCCATCAACCTGGCGCGTTACTGCCAAATGCCATGCGGTTCCGGCGGCAATCTGCGCGCGCGTGGAAGCGATCCATTCATCCGCCAAATCGCGCGGATAGGGGAAGGGCACGCGGGCGAGCGTTTTCGCCACTTCCCAATCATTCACCAGACGATGCAAGGCAGCCGCATCATCAGCCTGTAAGGGACGGAGCGAAAGGCGCTCAGTTACCAGCGGTACAAAATCATTTTCCATGGTAGCGCTGCGGCGCGTCAGCTCCGGTAACTGCCATTGATGTCAATATAGCCATGCGTCAGATCGCAGGTCCAAACGGTGGATTTGCCCTTGCCAAGGCCGATATCCACGGTGATTTCCACTTCGCGCCCCTTCATGTGCGCCACGACGGGCGCTTCATCATAGCCATCCACCACACCGCCATTGCGCGCCATCCAGACGCCGCCGACATTGACGGAAAGCTTGTCGCGATCCGCGGGCTCGCCCGCCTTACCGACAGCCATGACAATGCGGCCCCAATTCGCATCTTCCCCGGCAATCGCGGTTTTCACCAAAGGCGAATTGGCGATGGACATGGCAATGCGATGCGCAGAACGCGCCGTGGTGGCGCCAGTCACGTTGATCTGGATCAGCTTCTGCGCGCCTTCACCATCACGCGCCACCATCAGCGCCAATTCCATCAGCACTTCATTCAAGGCGCGGGCGAAATCCTTCAGCACCGCGCCGCCTTCCGCCGGCACGCGGGGATGCTTCGCCGTACCGGTCGCGAAAACCATCACGGTGTCGGAAGTGGAGGTATCGGAATCCACCGTCACGCAATTGAAGGAACGATCAACGCCCTTTTTCAACAGCGCTTGCAAGGCGGCAGCGGGAATTTTGGCGTCCGTCGCCAGGAAGGACAGCATGGTCGCCATATCGGGCGCGATCATGCCGCTGCCCTTGGCGATGCCGGCGATAGTGACCTCAGCATCCCCAATGTGCGCCTTGCGGATGGCGCCCTTCGGGAAGGTATCGGTGGTCATGATGGCTTTCGCCGCATCCTGCCAATCACGCTCCGCCGCCGTGTCAAAAATGCGCGGCAGGGCGGCGATCAGCTTTTCGGTCGGCAGTTTCTCGCCAATCACGCCGGTGGACGCCAGAAACACTTCCTTGGGCTTGCAGCCCAGGATAGCGGCGGCGGCCTTGGCGGTTTCCTCACAGGTTTGGCGACCGGCGCGGCCGGTAAAGACATTGGAATTACCCGCTGTCACCACTAGGCCACGCGCCTTACCGCCGGGCAGCGCGGCGCGGCACCAATCCACCGGCGCGCCGGGGCAGCGATTGCGGGTAAAAACCCCGGCGACGGTGGTGCCGGCGGGGAAGGCCATCACGGTCACATCATCGCGATCCTTGTAGCGAATCGCGGCGCGGCCTGATGCCACGCGCACCCCCGGCACCGCCGGCATTTCCGGCAGCTTCAGGGCGAGTGGTGAGGTTGGGATATCATGTCCGGCCATGGGAATTCTCCATGTTTAGCGACGAGTGGTTTAGCGACGGGTCGGGGCGGCGGGGCGGCCCGCCGGGGCGGCTGGGGCTGGGGGTTCCGCCGCGTCAATGGCGCGTGGGGTGGACCCATCCAGATTGAAACGCTCAATCTTCGCAGCACTGCGGGCACGCTCCACCAGGGTATTGATTTCGCCTTCAAATAGGCGCTGGCGCAAAGCCTCACGCGCTTCTTCGAAGCCAGGCGGCGCGGAGGCGCGGCGTTCATCCACGCGGATAATGTGCCAGCCAAAGGGGCTGCGCACCGGCGCCGCACTCATCTGCCCCGCCTGCAGCGCAAAAGCCGCTTCGGCGAATTCCGGCACCATGTCCCCGCGCTTGAAGAAGCCCAGATCACCGCCCTCCCGCGCGCCTGGGCCGGCGGAACGGCGCTGCGCCACGGCGTTGAAGTCAGCCCCGGCGCGGATTTCGGTCAAAGCTTCCCGCGCTTCGGTTTCGGTCGGCACGAGAATGTGGCGGGCGCGCACTTCTTCCTCGGCGGGGCGAGCGCGGATTTCGGCATCATAAGCCGCGCGGATGCGTTCTTCCGTCACGCGCCCGGCCAATTCGCGGGAAAGATAGGCCTGCTGCAATTCCTGTTCTTCGGCGCGGCGGATACGCGCCCGCACAGCCTCATCCTTATCAAGCCCCGCCCGGCGGGCGGCGGCAGCGACGGCACGCCCAGCGATCATTTGATCGAGCAGCAGGGGATAGAGCATCTGCGCCGGCGCGCCGCGCAATTCTTCGGGCAATTCCTGGGCGGCATTGGCAAGGTCTGAGAAGCGAATCTCCTCCCCATCCACCTTGGCCACAATGGGGTCCGCCGGCGGGGCGGCTGGGGCGGGCTGGGCCAGGCTGGGCTCCGCAAGGGTAACTCCCAGCAATAGCGCCAGGGTGGCGCGAAGGGGGGTGGTTGCGGCAAGGCCGCCCAAATGGCGCATAGGGGGTGATCCCAATTCAGTGATTGGGCCGGAACATGGCCGATGCGCCCCTTCCCCACAAGGCGGCAGCGTTGACCCGCCCCCCCGGGGCGCCTATTTCTGAGGCCAATCCGAAACATACTTAAGGCGCTGCGGCGCCGCGACCGGGCGCCCGCCCGCCGGAGATTGACGCGCCAGATGTTTGCCCGCCTTGCAGCCGCTATTTTCGGCACCTCCAACGACCGCGCCTTGAAGCGCTATCAATCCCGTGTGCCCGCGATCAATGCGCTGGAACCCCGCATGCAGGCGCTTTCTGATGAGGCGCTGGCGGGGCAGACCGCGCTGTTCCGCGAAAGGCTGGCCAAGGGCGAGGCCCTGGACGCGCTGCTGCCTGAAGCCTTCGCGACCGTGCGGGAAGCGGCGCGCCGCGTGCTGGGCCTGCGCCATTTCGATGTGCAGATGATCGGCGGCATGGTGCTGCATGAAGGCAAGATCGCCGAGATGAAAACCGGCGAAGGCAAGACGCTGGTGGCGACCCTGCCGGTTTACCTGAATGCGCTGCCCGCCAAGGGCGTGCATGTGGTGACGGTGAATGATTACCTGGCGCAGCGCGATGCCGAATGGATGGGGCGCATCTATCGCTTCCTGGGGCTTTCCGTTGGCGTGATTATGCATGGGCTGACGGATGACCAGCGCCAGGCGGCCTATGCCTGTGATGTCACCTACGGCACCAATAATGAATACGGCTTCGATTATCTGCGCGACAATATGAAGTATCGGCTGGAAGATATGGTCCAGCGCGATTTCGCCTATGCCATTGTGGATGAGGTGGACAGCATCCTGGTGGATGAAGCGCGCACGCCGCTGATTATCAGCGGGCCGACCGATGACACTTCCGACCTTTACCGTCGCACCGATGAGGTGATGAAGGAGCTGGTGCAGGATAAGGCGACTTTTGAAAAGGACGAAAAGCAGCGCACCGTCAGCCTGACCGAATTGGGCGGCGAAAGGGTGGAAGAATTGCTACGCCAATTCGGCCTGCTGACCGAAGGCAATATGTATGACACGGAAAACGTCTCCCTCGTGCATCATGTGAACCAGGCCTTGCGGGCGCATGCGCTTTTCACGCGCGATGTTGAATACATCGTCCGGCAGGACAAGATTGTGATTATTGATGAATTCACCGGTCGCATGATGGAGGGCCGGCGCTATTCCGATGGCCTGCATCAGGCGCTGGAAGCCAAGGAACACGTGACAGTCCAGCCGGAGAATCAAACGCTGGCTTCCATCACCTTCCAGAATTACTTCCGGCTTTACCCGAAGCTTGCCGGCATGACCGGTACGGCGGCGACGGAAGCGGATGAATTCGCGGAAATCTATAAGCTGGAAGTGGTGGAAATCCCGACCAATGTGGCCGTTGCGCGCCTGGATCAGGATGATGAGGTGTATCGCAACGCCGACGAAAAATATGAGGCGGTGGCGAAGCTGATCGAAGAAGCGCGCGGGCGCGGCCAGCCTTGCCTGGTGGGCACCACCAGCATTGAAAAATCGGAACTGATTTCAGCGTTGCTGAAGAAGAAAAACGTCCCGCACCAGGTGCTGAATGCGCGCTACCATGAACAGGAAGCGGAAATTGTGGCCCAAGCCGGGCGCGCCGGCGCGGTGACAATTGCCACCAATATGGCAGGCCGCGGCACGGATATTCAATTGGGCGGCAATCTGGAAATGCTGGCGCGGCAGGAAGCGAATGCTTCCGAAGGGCCGGAGTTTGAGGCAGCGCTTGCGCGCCACAAGACCGAGGTGGATTTGGCGCGGCCCATCGTGCACCAAGCGGGCGGGCTTTTCGTGATTGGTACGGAACGGCATGAAAGCCGGCGTATTGACAATCAGCTGCGTGGCCGATCAGGCCGCCAGGGGGACCCGGGCGCTTCGCGTTTCTTCCTTTCGCTGGAAGATGATCTGATGCGTATTTTCGGGTCTGACCGGATGGGCGGCATGTTGCAAAAGCTCGGCCTGAAAGAAGGGGAGGCGATTGTCCACCCTTGGATCAACAAGGCCCTGGAACGCGCGCAGAAAAAGGTGGAGGCGCGGAACTTCGATATCCGCAAGAATCTGCTGAAATATGATGACGTGATGAATGACCAGCGCCGGGAAGTCTATGCCCAGCGCCGCGCTTTCATGATGGCGAATGAAGTGGCTGAAACCATCGCAGAAATGCGCGAAGAAACCATCGCGGATATCATTGCGCGCGCCATTCCGGAAAACGCTTATCCCGAACAATGGGATCTGGAAAAGCTTGATCGTGATGTGCAGGAGATTCTGAACCTTGATCTGCCGGTGGCGGATTGGGCGCGGGAAGAAGGCATTGATGATGACGCGGTGCGCGAACGTCTGATGCAGGCGGCGGCGCAGGCTTACGCGTCTCGTGCGGCCAATGTGGGGCCGGAGATTATGCGCCAGATCGAAAAATCCCTGCTGCTGCAGATTTTCGATCAATCCTGGAAGGAGCATTTGCTTTCGCTTGATCATTTGCGCCAGGGCATCGGGCTGCGCGCCTATGGCCAGCGTGACCCGCTGAATGAATACAAAAGCGAAGCCTTCCGCCTGTTCAATTCCATGCTGGAAAATCTGCGCGAACGCGTGACCAGCCTATTGCTGCGCATCGAAATCCGCCCGGACGCGCCGCCACCCGCGCCGGAAGGCATTGGCGTATTTGACATGCGCCACCCGGACCCTGCCCTGGCGGGGGCGGAGATGATGGAAGTGGATGGCCCGCCCATGACCGCGCCGATCGGCACGGCGGCGCCGCGTTCCTTACCCGCAGCAGTGGACCCGAATGACCCAAGCACTTGGGCGGGTACACCGCGCAATGCGCCCTGCCCGTGTGGCAGTGGGAAGAAGTTCAAGGCTTGTCACGGGCGGGCTTAGAGCGTTTTCCAGCCAAGTATGGGCACGGCTAAAGATCTGCGTTGACAGACCTTCAGGCCGACCACTACCGTTTGGCTCATGGATCAACCTTGCCGCCGCATCGCTAACCGACGCCGTTGCTGCTTTTCAGCGGCGGCTTCTGTGGCTGCGTGCAGACAAGCCCCTCCCCTGGTGAGGGCCGCCCTCTAGCGGCCCACCCCCGAGGCGGCATCAGCCCGCATCTTTGAACCCCCGCAGCCCCTGGCCTCGGGGGTTTTTCTTTGCCCAGATCGCAGGAGAACACCGTGCAAAACAGTAACTTCGCCCACAGTGATCTTTCACAAACAGCCAAAATTTCCGGACACAAAACAATGCGACGCGCCACGACTGCTGATGCGGTGGCCGTCCGCGAGCTGACCCGTGCGGCCTACGCGAAGTGGGTGCCCCTCCTTGGGCGCGAGCCGCGGCCGATGATCGCCGACTACGATGCGGCACTGCGCGACCACCTGATAGACTTGCTACAGGTGGACGGCGAAGCTGCCGCGCTGATCGAGATGGCGCCCAAACCTGACCATCTGCTGATCGTCAATATTGCGGTCGCGCCAACCTACCAGGGAAAGGGCTATGGCCGTGCGCTGATGGCGCATGCGGAGGAGGTTGCCCGATCCCTTAACCTGAACGAAATGCGCCTCTACACAAACGCGCTCTTTGCCGAGAATGTCCGACTCTACAGCCGGCTTGGCTACTGGGTGGACCGCGAGGAACAGCATCCGCAATTCGGTGGGACCGTGTACATGAGCAAGCGCCTCGAAGCCGCAGCCGACGAGCTCTCCAACAGAAAGATACTACCATGAGCATTCCTATTGGCATTGTCGGGATCAGCGGTTTTGGCGGTGGCGAGGCTATGCGCCTGGTAGCAAGCCACCCGTCTTTCGAACTCGTCTACGCTGCAGGTGAAGGCAGCGCCGGCAGCCGCTTGGGGGACCGCTTCCCCGGTGCGCCAGCAAAGCTGGCCGAAATGATGATTGAGAAATGGGACCCTGCGACCCTACCCAAGCTCGACGTGCTGTTCGCCTCGCTGCCCACGGGCAGTTCAGCCGAGGCGCTGGCGCGTGTCCCCAAGGACGTGAAGATCGTCGATATCGGCGGCGATCATCGCTATGTTGAAGGATGGGCCTATGGCCTCGCGGATATCTGGCCGGCGCAGATCGCGGGTCAGACCCGCATTGCCAATCCCGGCTGCTTCCCTGCAGCGACGCTTACTGCGCTGGCGCCACTGCTGGCCAATAAGCTGATCGAGCCCGGCAACATCGTGATTGACGCCAAGACCGGTATCTCAGGCGCTGGTCGGGGCGGCGGCGACAGCAGATTCGGCTATGCCGAGACCAACGAGAACCTAGTGCCCTACGGTCTGCTGAAGCACACCCACATGCCTGAAATGGCCAGAACGATTGAACAGCTAAGCGGCAGCAGCTCAGCCGGGCTGGTGTTTACGCCACATCTGGTGCCGATGACCCGCGGCATACTCGCGACCATTTACTGCCGAGGCCGCGCTACCACGGACCAGTGCTTGGACGCGGCGCGGCGCTTCTATGCAGGGCGGGCCTTTGTGCGTGTGACCGACAAGCCACCGCAGACCAAATGGGCTACCGGTTCCAACCTTGCTTTCGTCAGCTACGCGGCGGACCCAGACCGCAACTTGGTGATCGCAATGGGGGTGGTGGACAATCTTGGGAAAGGAGCAGCCGGCCAAGCGGTGCAGAATGCGAATCTGATCTGTGGCCTGCCAGAAACTGCGGGGCTGGATGGCGTGCCTGTTTGGCCATGAGATGCGCCAAGCGCATACTCTAAACGCGCTCTACACCCCGCGCCAGATGACGCATTTCGCGCTATAGGCAGGCAAGAAAAGTCAGAGGTCGGGCGCCGCCCCGAAATGCCGCATGAAATTGGCCCGTAATGGCCTGCTCGCCTTGATGCTGCTGGTGTTTGCCGCGCCCGCCGATGCGGCTTGGGAGTATACGCGCTGGGGCATGAATGAAGCGCAGGCGGTGACAGCATCGCGCCGCGCGGTGCGCAGCCTGCCGGCCGCGGAACGGCGCATGATGGATGCCCGGGTGGAATATCGCGCACGCGGCGCCTTCAGCGTGGAGGGGCTGCGCATGAATATCGCCCTTGGGTTTGACACACAGACCGGTGGCCTTGCTTGCGTATCAGGCCGTGGCGCTGCGGCGCAGGGCGATGTGCTGCGCCAGAGGTTGATCTCGCGCTTTGGTCCACCCGAATTCGATGATCAGGATCCGCGCAGTGGTGAAAAAGATATCGGCTGGACTACGCCGGATAAGATTGATCTGGTGATCACCTCGGCCGGCTTTACCTTGCTGCATTGTGCGCCGGGCTACTGAGCAGCACCATCAGCGGCGCAATGGAAGCTGAACTGTCCAACGCCCATAGCGCCGCAATCTGCCCTTCCACATCAGCCGTAGTGCCGCCCAACGCTGCATTGGCGCGGTATTTTGCGGCGAGTTCGTCATCATTCAGCGGCCGTTCTGCGCTACCGCGTGGATGTTCGATAGTGGCCTGATGCGTGCTGCCATCAGCAAGTGTGATGGCCATGCGCGCCGCGCCGCGCGGCAGGCTGGCATCGCATTCCGCCACTACTTTTGCGCGAAGCGCCACGAGCGCAGGGTCCTGCACTGCCGCCATTTCAAAATCCGCCACATCAGCGCGACCAAGCAGCAGCGCAATCGCGGCGCAGTGATGAATGCTGACGCGCGTGTCGCGTTCATTGCGCACAACGCGATCACCGCGCGCCAGCAAAAGCGCATCGCCGGCCACCGTCACATTTTTGATGTGCGCGACCGCATTGCCAAGCTGTTCGCGCAGCGCCAGGCAGGCATCAATCACCGCATGAAACACGATGCCCGCCGCATAGGGCTTGTAGGTGTTGCGTGCGATTTCCCAGCTTTGGCCGAGCCCTTCGGTGATCTCAGCCAGTACGGGTTCATCACCCATCGCACGCGCCCAACCCAGCGGACCTTCGATGGCGAGCGGTGCGGCGCGATAGCCGCGGGCGGCGAAGCGCGCGGCCAATATGCCATTGCGCGCGGCATTGCCCACGCCGATATTCTTCGCAGCCGTCGCCAAATTCTCGACGATGCTACTCGATTGACTGGCGGCGATGCCAAGCGCATCTGCGGTCTGTTCCGCTGAAAGCCGCATCAGCCGCGCCGCCGCCGCCGCCGCGCCAAAAACGCCGCAGCTTGCGGTAATGTGCCAGCCACGCGCGTAATGCCCCGGTGAGACTGCATTGCCCATGCGGCAGGCGATCTCTCCTCCCAAAAGGAAGGCGTGCAAAACCTCAGCGCCGCTGGCACTCAGCTCCTCACCAAGCGCAAAGGCCACGGGGGCAACTGGGGCGCTTGGGTGGATTACGGTGCGCAAATGCGTGTCATCATAATCCAGCAGATTGGACGCGATGGCATTGACGAAAGCCGCTTCCATCACGCCAAGCCTATCGCGTTGACCAAGCACGGTGGCACTTTGCTTGCCTGAGGCATCGCGCATGATATCAAGCGCCGTGATCACCGACGGATGGCGTGCGACACCCAAGGCGCAGCCCACGTGATTGAGGATGGAACGCCGGCCTTCATGGCGGAGTGATTCTGGCAGGGCTTCAAACCGCGATTCGGTGACAAAACGCCCCAGGATTTGCGTGGCGGATAATGCTTCACCCATGGGGCGCGTCCTTTGATTTAGTCTGCGATTTCTCGTGCCATGACACGCGCCGGCGCGCCATCCGATCCTGTGATGGAAAGCGCACCAAAGATGAATTCCACGCGCTTGCCGGCAAGCGGGCGCGGCCCGCGCAAATGCTCACAAATCAGCACGCCATCACGGAGCAAGCGCTGATGCACGGGCCAGGTGAAGCCCTCGGCCGGGCGCCGATGCACGGGCAGATCAGGCGTTGGAAAATCACAGGCGAGCAGCTTCACCTGCTTCGCCACAATCCAATCTGCTGCTGCCAGGCTCAGGCACGGATGCGCATCATAGGGGGGCGTGTTGATATGCGGCGAAGAACCCGTATCCAGCGCAAGGATATCGCCCGGGCGCAGCAAGGGGCGCGCGGCTTCCAGATGTTCCGGTTCAAGCAGGCTATTGGGCGGCAGATCAAAGCGCCAGACAACGCCCGGGCCATTCCAGCGTTCCAGCGGCACTTGTTCCATGCTGGGGCCATCGCTGTAGAAATGGCAGGGCGCATCAACATGCGTTCCGGTATGCACCACCATCTCAAAGCTCGTTACCGTCAGCGGATCAGCCGGCAGGCAGAACAGCTTCTTGACCTTGGGCGGGCCAAAGGTCGGCACGCGCGGCATTGCCTCATCTATGGGGTGCGTCAGGTCCAACCACGGGCCGAGTGGTTTGGTTTCCTGCCGGGGTGGCAGGGGCATCCAGCCGCGCCAGCCGAGCCCGCGTTCTTTTGCCTTGTCGCACATGTTTTCTCTCCCTTACGCCGCGCGCAGTATGCTTGGCGCCATCGTGAATGCGCGCGCGCTATCTGTCCAGCACGGCGCCGCTTTCCCTCCCGCGCAACAGGGGCAATACTCGGCGACAGGACCTAAAGGGGTGGAACGGCATGGCCAAGGATGGCGGTTTGCTTTGCGTGATGAATGACATCGCGCCCGCATGTGATCGGCGCGATTATGAAGCCTGGTATCAGCAGGACCACGTACCGGATCGGCTGAGCATTCCAGGTTTTCTTTACGCCCGGCGCTACCGCCGCCTGAATGGACCACGCGCCGAGTTTCTGACGTTTTACGAAACCGCCACACCGCAGGTTCTGTGCTCCGCGCCCTATCTCAAGCGGTTGGCGGAACCCACGGATTGGACCGCGCGCATCATGGCGCATTTCCGCACCATGTCGCGCAGCATCTGCCGCGTGGCCTTGGATGAGGGGCAGGCCGGTGCCGGTGGCGTGCTGGCGCTGATCGCGCATCAGGCAGCGCCAGCAGCTAGGCTTGAAGCGCAATTGGTGGCGGTATCATCGCAGGCCGGCGTTACGCGCGTGCGGCTTTGGCGCACCGATCCCTCCGTCACCGTGCCAAGCCCAGAAGAAAAGCTACGCCCAGGCGGCGATTCATCTTTTGCCACCATCATGCTGGTTGAAGGCACGCATGCGGAAATGATCCAAGCGGCGTTGACCGCGCAAGGCTTTGCAGAAACCCCAACCTTTTACAGCCTGATCTACGCCTCACCGGAAAAGTCTCAAAAGGAATCACCAGCATGACCACGCGCGCCCTTGCGGAATTCACTGCCTCCATCACGCCGGATGCGTTGCCGCCAGAGGTGCGGCGCCAGGCGGCGCGGCTGGTGCTGGATGCGCTGGGCTGCGCCATGGCGGCCTGGACGGAGGATGCAGAAAAATCCCGCATCGCGCGCGATATCGCAGCACTCTATCCCGGCGCGCCCGGCGCACATGTGATGGGCACCAAGGGTGCGGCAGTGCAGCCCGCTTTCGCCGCGCTGGCCAATGGTATCTTGATCAATGCCGCCGATAATGATGACACACACAAGCGCGCATTACTGCATGTGGGTTCGGTGATGGTGCCAACCGCGCTTGCCTTAGCTGAGGCGCGCGGGCTTTCAGGGCGCGCCATGCTGGCGGCGCTGGTGGCAGGCTATGAAGTGGCGGTGCGCGTTGGCATGGCGGTGATGCCAACCCATTACCGTTTCTGGCATTCCACCGCCACCAATGGGACCTTTGGCGCCGCTGCAGGTGCGGCCCATGCCATGGGCCTGGATGCTGATGGCGTGCAGCGCGCACTTGGCCTGGCGGGTACGCAGGCAGCTGGGTTGAATACGTTTTTTGAATCCGGCGACATGACGAAATCCATCCATCCGGGAAAGGCGGCGCTGAATGGGATTCTCTCTGCCCAATTGGCAGCGCTTGGTGCGACCAGCCCGCCCGGCATTCTGGAACATCCGAAAGGCTATCTGGCGGCATTTTCGCTGGAACCGAAAGCGGCTGCGCTGACAGCAGGCTTGGGCACGGAATGGGAAATTCTGCAAAACGGCTTCAAATACTTCCCCTCAATCCTGGCGAGCCATTCGCCAATTCAGGCGACGCTTGCCATTGTTGCCAAGCACAAGCCGGACCCGAAGCGGATTGTCTCCATCACCAATGAAACCTATGACACGGTGAAATCGCATTTTTCGAATAAGGATGTCACCACGCTGATGGGCGCGCGGGTTTCCGTGCCCTATTGCATCGCGGCTGCTGCGGTGGATGGTGAATTGACGCAGCGCCAATTCGCCGCCGGGCGTGTGCATGACCCGGTGATCCGCCAGGTGCTGGCGCGCACGGAAGTGGTGCCGGATGCGGAATTGAATAAGCTCTATCCGGCGAAGTTCCCGGCGCGCGTGACGATCACGCTGGATGACGGCACGAAGCTGACAGAAACCGTGCTGCTGCCGAAGGGTGACCCTGGCGCGCCGCTTTCCGATGATGAATTGGAAGCGAAATACCGCGACAATGCCGAACCGCTTTTGGGCAAGGCAGGCGCGGCGACGCTACGGGATGCGATTTGGCGCTTGGATGATGCGCCAGATGTGGCAGAGCTGGTGCGGTCTATGCAGCCGAAATAACGCCTACCCATAGCGCTTCAAAATGTCGCGCATGGCCGGCGCCAGATCGGGCCGTGCCAGCGCGAAAGCCACCTGCGCTTCCAGGAAGCCGGCCTTATCGCCGCAATCAAAGCGGCGGCCCTGATAGCGCAGCCCATGGAAGGGCTGCGAGCCGATCAGCTTCGCCATGCCATCGGTCAATTGCACTTCCCCGCCTGCGCCTTTTTCCATGCGCGCCAAATGGCCGATCACTTCGGGCATCAGCACATAGCGGCCAATGATGGTCAGGTTGGAAGGCGCTTTCTCAATCGGTGGCTTTTCCACCAAGCCCTTTACGGAAACCAGCCGCCCGAGATCTTCCGCCACATCCAACACGCCATAACGGTTCACGCGTTCGCGCGGCACTTCTTCAATCGCGACAACATTGCCGCCGGTTTCGCGATAGGCATCGGCCAACTGCGCGGTACAAGATACTTCGCATTGCATCAGATCATCCGGCAATAGAATGGCGAAGGGATCATCGGCAATGAAGGCGCGCGCGCACCAAATGGCATGGCCAAGCCCCATCGGCACTTGCTGGCGCACTGACATGATGGAACCAGGCGCCACGGCATCAGCGCGCAACGCCGCCAATTCCTTTTCCTTGCCGCGATCGCCAAGCGTTTTTTCCAGTTCATAGGCAATGTCGAAATGATCAACCAGCATGGTCTTGCCGCGACCAGTGATCAGGCAGATCTGCTCAATCCCCGCGGCGCGCGCTTCTTCCACCGCGTATTGGATCAGCGGCTTGTCCACGATGGGCAGCATTTCCTTCGCCATGGTCTTGGTGGCGGGCAGGAAACGCGTGCCAAGCCCGGCAACGGGCAAAACGGCTTTCTTGAGCGGCTTCAACGGCACAGGACGATTCCCCTGGATTGGTCTAATACCGTCTTATGCCGCGAAAGCCGGGCATGATTAAGGCGGGCGCTGGCGGTCAAAACACCGAAAATCGCTCTTCCAGAATGCGGCGCCGGGGCACGCCAAGCCCGCGCAACCCCTGATGCGCGGCGCGGATCATGGGGCCGGGACCGCAGAGCAGGAAAACCCAACCTTCCTGCGCGGCCTGCACCGCTTCGGCCTGGATCAATTCTGGCGTCATCATGCCGGTGAGGCCCGCCCAGCCTGGCGGCGGTTCCTGCAACACGTGGCGGAGATCAAGCCGCAAGCGCCCCGCCAGCGCGGCCAATTCCGCCGCCGCCATGATCTGCCCTTCATGCCGATTGCCATAAAGCAGGGTGATCGGGCGGGTTTCGCCGCGCGCCGCGGCGTCCCGCAACAGGGAGAGCATGGGTGCCAGCCCCGCGCCGCCGGCAATCATGAAAATGCCAGGCTCCCGCCGGCTTTCCAGACAAAGCGCGCCATGCGGGCCGTCCACAAAGGCGCGCGCGCCAATGGGCAGCCCGCCGATCTCGCGCGTGAAATCCCCCACTTCCTTGATCAGAAAACGCAAGGCCTTCCCATCCGTGGGCGCTGAGGCGATGGAGAAAGGATGCTCGCGCACCGAAAAGGCCGAGCAATTCAAGCATAGCCAAGCGAATTGCCCGGCGCGATAGGCAAGCCCCGCATGGCCATCCGGTTCCAGCGTCAGCGACCACAGCCGATCGCCAACGCGTTCCAGGCCGGCGATGCGCCAAGGGCGGCGCGCCAATTGCCAGGGCCGCAGCAGATACACCGCAACCAGGCTGCCCAAAGCCAAGGCCAGCATGAACGCCCAGTAGGCCATCAGCGCCGGCGCGGCGGAATAGCGCCCGGCCGAGATGGCGTGATGCAGCGCCAACCCCGCCAGCAGCGCCGCGCCAAGCCCATGGCCTAGCCGCCAAACTTCATAGCAATAGGGCAAATCATCGCGCCTGATGGCTGTGATTGTCAGCAAGCCCAGCAGCAACCAGGCCAAAGCGCCGGAGATGAGCGAGGCTGCATCCAAGCCCAGCACCAGCGCGAAGCTGAGATCATCCGGGCGCTGAAAGGCGACACCAAAGGGGCTGGTGTACAAAAAGGGATGCAGCAGCACGGCCAGCGTCAGAATTTGCGCGAAAATCTGATGCCAGCGCAGGCTGCGATCCATGCCGATGCCAGCGCTGATGACGCGAAACCTGCCAGAGAGCAAAAATTCAAGCAGCAACGCAGCCATCGCCATCATGGCGATGGCGCTGGAAGCTTCATCCAACCAGGGGCGCGCGGGGCCGATCAGCCACCAGCCAAGCACAGCCGGCAGCACAACCAGCAGGGCATAGGCGGTAAGGATCACAAGGGCGGGCAGGGCGGATCACCTTTCAGCAGGCGCGGAGCCTATCATCGCCCGCGCCGCACGTCTTGGTTTTGACGCATGCGTGGATTGGGATTTGAATGTCATTAAAGCCGAAGGGCAGAACGCATGATCTCCTCCCCGCTATTCAACCCCGCTGATTTTCGCATCGCGCCCGGCATCACGCATCTTTGTGCGGCTGGCGAGACACCGTTTCTCTGCCAGCATGACGCGGCCTTTGCTGCCTATGCCGCAGACAAATCGGATGGTCCTGCCGGACGCCATCGGCAGGAAGCCATGATGGAAGCAGCCCGCGCCCGTGCCGCGCGGTTGTTTCACGTGGCACCCGCTGATATCGGCTTTGTGTCTTCCGTGGCGGAAGGCGTTTCCATGGTGGTGGAAAGCCTGGATTGGCGCGCGGGCGATACCGTGCTGGTGGACCCGGATGAATATCCATCTGTCGTCGCTCCAATCACGCTGCAACGCCAACCCAAGGTAACTTTGCGCTTCGCCAAGGCCGCCGACCCCGCAAGCTTCGCCGCCGCGATTGATCGTACCACGCGCATGATCGGCGTCAGCGCGGTTTCCTTCCTGAATGCGGCGCGGCATGATCTGGTCGCGCTACGCGCGGCGGCGGATAGGGTTGGTGCTTTGCTGGTCGTGGATTTCACGCAAGGCGCGGGCTGGATGCCGATCCATGCCGAGGTTGCGGATTTTGCTTTCTCTGCCTGCTATAAATGGATGCTCGGCTGCACGGGCGTCGCGCTTGCCTATTGGAATCCCGCGCGCCAACCAGGCTGGGTGCCGAGCACGGCGGGGTGGCATTCCATTGCCTCCATGGGAAGGCCGGATTGGTCTGAAACGCCCGCACTGCTGCCAGGCGCTGCGCGCTTCACGCGCGGCAATCCATCGCATCTTGGGCTTTATGTTTTGGACTCGGCGCTGCGTTATCTGGAAGCCCATTCGCCTGAGGCGATTGAAACCCATGTGCAGCGCCTGACGGTAGGCTTGCTTGAACGGCTGCGCGACGCCGGCATCCCTTCCACCACACCGCCCGATCCGCGCTGGCATGGTGCGAGTGTTTGCGCGGAACACCCCAAGGCTGCCGCGATTGTGGAGGGCATGGCGCGCCGCGGTGTGCTGGCCTGGAATGGGCGCGGGCGCATTCGCGTTTCCTTCCATGGCTATAATGGCAGTGACGATATGGACCGCGCCGCCGATGCCCTGATTGCCGAGTGGCGTGCCGCCGGTGCAAGCTGAACGATAAGGTTACCAGGAGGAAGCGCCGATGCGCATGAAAGCCGCCATTCTATTCGAACAGGGCCTGCCGCGACCCTATGCCAAGACTCGCCCTTTGGTGGTGGAGGAGGTAGAGCTGGACCCACCTGGCCCCGGCGAAATCCTGATTGAAGTAGCCGCCGCGGGGCTATGCCATTCCGATCTTTCCACCATTGAAAACCAGCGCCCGCGCCCGCTGCCGATTGTGATCGGCCATGAAGGGGCGGGGATTGTGCGCGAATGCGGGCCGGGGATTACGGATTTGAAGCCCGGTGATCACGTGATCACGGTATTCGCTTCATCCTGCGGGACGTGTCGTTATTGCGCCCGTGGCCGGCCGAATATCTGCCCAAGTGGCAATGCGGCGCGCGCGGCGGGGTCGCTTGTCAGTGGCGCGAAGCGGATCAAGCGCCTTGATGGGAATTATGTGAATCACAATAGTGGCCTGTCATTGTTTGCTCAGTACGCCGTGGTGGCGCGCCGTTCAGCGGTGAAGATTGATAAGGACATCCCGCTGGATGACGCGGCGATTTTTGGCTGCGCGGTCATGACCGGCGCCGGCGCCGTGATCAATACCGCGCGCTTGCAGCCGGGCGAGAATGTCGCCGTGGTGGGCCTGGGCGGTGTTGGCATGAATGCACTTTTCGCCGCCGTCGCATCAGGCGCGGATCGCATCATCGCCGTGGATACCAATCCGAAAAAGCTTGAACAAGCCAAGGAATGGGGGGCGACCGATGTCTTCCTGGCCGGCAATGATGATTGCGCAGCAGCGGTGCGCGATGCGACTGATGGCGGGGTGGATACGGTGATTGAAACCGCCGGCACCATTCCCGCCATGCAGCTTGCCATCGCTATTACCGCGCGCGGCGGCAGCACCATCAGCGCTGGTCTGCCGAATGTGAATGCCACTGTCTCCTACCTCCATGCGTCCTTGGTGTCGGAGGAAAAGAGCATTCGCGGTTCCTATATGGGGTCCTGCGTGGCGGAACGTGATATTCCGCGCCTGCTCTCGCTTTATCGGCGCGGCAAGATGCCGGTGAATAAGCTGAAAAGCGGCGTGGTGAAGCTGGAAGAAATCAATGAGGGTTTTGATCGGCTATCCGATGGCACCGTGCTGCGGCAGATGCTGAAGCCTAACGGGTAAATTCTTCAGATGTTACCATCCTTGGCGGGCAGGCGGCTGAAAATCGCAGCCCGCCAGGAAATCGGTAAGGCACCCGCGAAGCGCGACAGCATATAGGTCGGCCAGGGATAGGCGATGCGGGTTTTGCCGCGCGCGAGCCCCGCCAGCGTCCGCCGCGCCGCTTCATCCGCATCCATCAAGAACGGCATGGGGAATTTATTGCGCGCAGTCATGGGCGTACGGACATAGCCGGGGCAAATCGCATGCAGACGAATGCCGCGCTTGCGTTCCGTGGCATCCAAGGCTTCGGCCCAGCGCTGCACCGCGGATTTGGTGGCGCAATAGGTCGGCGCGCCTGGTGCCGCGACAAAGGCCGCGACGGAAGAAACCACGGCAATGCGCCCGCGCAGGCCATCCGCGCCGGGGGATTGCGCGGCCATCACCTCCAGCGCCGGCAGGGCGGTGTTCAAGACGCCGGTGACATTGGTTTCAAAAAGCCGGCGCGTTTGGGCGGTGGGTTCGGTTGTCCCGCCCGTGCCGGCAGAAATGCCGGCATTGGCAATCACCAGATCAAGCCTTCCCGCACCCATGATCCAGCCCGCCATGGCTTCTACATCACAAACATCCAGCACACGAGGCAGCACTTCGGCGCCGCGTGCGCGGCAAGCGGCAGAGGCTTCTTCAAGCCTTGCGGCGTCGCGGCCAGAGAGATGCAGCACCACGCCAGGCGCGGCGCAGGCTTCCGCCAGGGCGCGGCCCAGGCCGGATGAGGCACCGGTAATCAGCACATTTTGCCAAAGCGCTTGCATAACATCTCCTCTGGGGCAAAAACCGCGCATGGCCAAGCTTGCATCCATGACCGGTTTCGCCCGTGCCGATGGCACCCTGCCCGATGGCGCTTCCTTCCTGTGGGAAGTGCGCAGCGTCAATGGGCGGGGGCTCGATCTCAGGCTGCGCCTGCCCAATGGCTTTGACGCGGTGGAACCCGCGCTGCGCGATGCGGCGGGGAAGGTCTTCAAGCGCGGCAATATCTCCGCCACCTTGAACATCAAGCGGGAGGAAAAGGCAGGCCCACGCCTGACGCCGGACCCCGCGGCCTTGGATCAGGCGTTGCGCCTCGCGCTGGATTTGGCCGCGCGCATCCCCGGCGCACCACCGCCACGCGCAGAAGCATTGCTGACCCTGCCCGGTGTGCTGCGTGCTGAAACCACCGAGCTTGATGAAGCGGCTGAAGAAGCGCGCCGTGCGGTGGTGGCCAAAGCCTTCACCGCTGCCCTGCAAGCCTTGGCGAAGTCCCGCGCTGCGGAAGGCGCGCGGTTGGCGGAAATTCTGGGCGTGCTGATTGATGAAATCGCTGGCCTGGTCACGCTGGCCCGCGACGCTGCGTCGGATCAGCCAGCCCAGCAAAAGGCACGCTTGCGGGAGAGCCTGGCGGCACTGTTGGAAGGCGAACGCCGAGTGCCGGAAGAACGCCTGGCCGCCGAGGTCGCCTTGCTCGCCGCCAAATCCGATGTGCGGGAGGAGATTGATAGGCTGAACGCCCATATCGCGGAAGCGCGTGCCTTATTGGCTTCCGGCGATGCGGTGGGGCGGCGCTTGGAGTTTCTGACGCAGGAATTCGTGCGCGAAGCGAATACGCTGTGCAGCAAATCCGCGACTGTGGCGCTGACCAGGCTTGGGCTTGATATGAAAGCCGCGATTGAACGCCTGCGTGAGCAAGCGGCGAATGTGGAGTAAGCGCCCATGAAGCGTCGCGGCCTCTGCCTGGTGATTGCGGCACCTCCTGGCGCGGGCAAGACCAGCGTTTCGCGCGCGCTTTTGGAAAGCGAGGCTGATCTCACGCTTTCCGTCAGCGTCACCACCCGCGCGGCGCGTCCCGGTGAGCAGGACGGCGTGCATTACCATTTCCGCGACATGACGGAGTATCAGTCCATGATCGCGCGTGGTGATCTGCTGGAACACGCCATGTTCCTGGGCCGCGGCTATGGCACGCCACGCGCGCCTGTTGAAGCGGCGCTGGCCGAAGGGCGCGATGTGCTGTTCGACATCGAATGGCAGGGCCACCGGCAATTGAAGGCCAGTATGGCGGCTGATGTCACCAGCATTTTCCTGCTACCACCCAGCATGGCGGAGCTGGAACGGCGCTTGCGCAATCGCGGCCAGGATAGTGATGCGGAGATCGTGAAACGCATGGCCGCCGCACGGGAAGAAATCGCCCATTGGGATGAATTCGACCATGTGCTGATCAATCAGGATTTTGCGGCCACGGTGGCGACGGCACGCGCCGTATTGCATGCCGCACGCAGCACACGCGCGCGCCAGCCCAGCATGGCGGGCTTCATCAAGGGCTTGCTTGGCGCGTGAGTATCGTTCTTGGCATTGTCCTGCCGGTCTTTGCCATTATCGCTTTGGGCTACGCGGCTTCCCGCTGGCGCTTTGTGGATGATGGCGGCTTTCGCGGGCTGAATTTTTTCACCTTCTCCATCGCCTCACCCTGCTTGTTGTTCAATGGCGGCACATCGGGCCATGAAGGCGGCGGGCCGGCGGCTTTCGCGTTTTTCATCGCCTCCATACTGATTTATGGCATCGCGCTTTGGCTTGGCCGCGCAAGGCTGCGGCAGGGCATTGGCGCGGCGGGGCTATTCGCGCTGAATGCCAGCTTCGGCAATACCGTCATGCTCGGCATTCCCTTGATCACGGCGGCTTTTGGGCAGGCGGGGCTGACCATATTGCTGGCGATCCTCGCGCTGCATTCCATGGTGCTATTGAGTGTCGCAACCGTGGTGGCTGAGATCGGGCTGCATAGCCAGGCACCTCTGTCGCGCGTGTTGCGCGCAACGCTACTTGGCGTGCTGCGCCATCCAATTGTGATGGCGGTCTTCCTGGCCTTTGTCTGGCAGGGGCTTGGGATTCCCGTACCTGCACCAATGCGCCGCGTTTTGGAATTATTGGGTGCAGCGGGGCCACCACTGGCGCTATTTTGCCTGGGCGGATCGCTCGCGGGATTTTCGCTGGCTGGTGCGCGGGCGGAGGTTGGCTTTGCCAGCTTCCTGAAGCTTGCGTTGATGCCTGCGCTGGCCTGGGGCGCTTGTCTGGCGCTCGGGCTTTCGCCGTTGGAAACGGCAGTGGCGGTGGTGGTCTCAGCGCTGCCCACCGGCGCCAATGCTTTTCTTCTGGCGCGGCGTTACGACACCGGCGTGGGCGCTTCAGGTGCTACGGTGCTGCTTTCAACGTTGATTTCGATAGCAACACTTTTCGTGTTGCTCGCTTATTTCAAAGCCTGATTATTCAGCGGCGGTCATCGCCGCACGGCGCCGCCGCGCCAGCCGCCATTCCTGCCCGATTGCCATAACCGCCGTCAGCAGCATGAAGCCCGCGCTGGTGATGAAGATCAGCCGTGGCTCCCCCGCTTCCAGCAGCCAGCCAAATAGCGGTGGCCCCACCATGCCGCCGATATTGAAGCCGGTGGAGACAATGCCAAACACCGCCCCTGCCTGCCCTGGCGGTGCGGCGGCGCGCACCAGCATGTCACGCGATGGCATGATCATACCTGTCAGCAGCCCGGATGAAATCATGGCCGCCACCAGCGCATAGCCTTGGAAAACGCCATTGCCGATCAGCAGCATGATGGATGCGGCGGCGATGAAACCAAAAGTCGCCACCAGCCCGTGGCGCTTGGTCCAATCCGCGATATAGCCGCCTGCCAGAACGCCAATCGCGCTCGCGAACAGATAGCCCGTCAAAGCCCCGTTCGCGAGTTCCAAAGTCATGCCCTGCGCCACCCAGGCAGCGACCGAGAAGCTGTGGATACCGCCATTAGCAAGCGCCAGCATGATGAAGAATACCATCATCGCCATCACGGCCGGGGTCAGCACGCGGCGCACGCCGCCCGCTTCCGCCGTGCGCTGCGTGGCTATTGCCGGGCGGGGCTTGGCCGCATCGCGCCGCGCGGCGAAAATCAGCGGTATCGCGACCAGCGGGCCAATCAAGCCGCCGGCAATCATCGCGGAGGACATGCCGCCGAGCGCCGCAACACCAAGCATGAAGGCGGGCGCAATTGCGCCCCCCAAAAACCCGCACGCGGTGTGCAAGGAAAAGGCACGGCCCACTCGACCTTCACTGATATCCGAACCCAGCACCGCGTAATCCGCCGGGTGATAGACGCTATTGGCAAGCCCAGCCATGGCGGCGGCCACTATCAGCATGGGCCAGCTTGGAAAAAGCCCAAGCAGGATGAAGGCGGAACCTCCAAACATCAGCGCCGCCGCCAGCATCTTGCGCGGGCCGATACGGTCCACCACAAAGCCCATCGGCGCCTGGGTGAAGGCCGACACAATGTTGAAGACAGTCAGCGCCAAGCCGAGTTCGATATAGGAAACATCGAGCGATTCTCGCAGCAGCGGAAACAGCGGCGGCAGGATCAGGATGTGCAAATGGCTGACGAAATGCGCCGCACAGATTTGCGCCAGCGTGGTTTTTTCAGCGGCGCTCCAACCCGATGCCATGTTCAATGCGCCTCTGCCCAGGAATGACCCTGCCCGATATCTACCGAAAGCGGCACGCGCAGTGTTGCGACCGATTCCATAATTTGCCGCACGATGGCTGAGGTCGCTTCAACCTCAGCTTCCGGCACTTCAAACACCAATTCATCATGCACTTGCAAAAGCATGCGCGCTTTCAGCCCGGCATCGTGCAAGGCGCGCGGCAGGCGCACCATGGCGCGCTTGATGATCTCGGCAGCACCCCCCTGGAAGGGGGCGTTGATGGCAGCACGTTCGGCGCCGGCGCGGCGCACCGGGTCACGCGTTGCGATATCCGGTATCCAAAGCTTGCGGCCAAAGGGCGTGCGCACAAAACCATGCGTGCGCGCTTCTTCCTTCAAGCGCTCCATTTCCTGCCGGATGCCGGGATATTGCGCGAAATAGGCATCAATGATGCTGCGGCCTTCACCTGGTGGAATCCCAAGGCGGGTCGCCAAACCAAAGGCCGACATGCCATAGATGATGCCGAAATTGATCATCTTGGCGCGGCGCCGCGCTTCCTTATCCACCTTGTCGCGCGGAATGCCGAAGATTTCTGATGCAGTGCGGGCGTGAATATCCTCACAGCCCGCAAAGGCTTCGCGGAGCGTCGGCACATCGGCCAAATGCGCGAGCAAGCGCAGTTCAATCTGGCTATAATCAGCGGCCAGCAGCACGTGGCCCTTCTCCGCGATGAAGGCACGACGAATGCGCATGCCTTCTTCACTGCGGATCGGGATATTCTGCAAATTGGGATCGGTTGACGAAAGCCGCCCGGTGGAGGTGATCGCCATCTGATAGGATGTATGCACGCGCTTATCAGTTGGATCGATCTGCGCGGCGAGTCCTTCAACATAGGTGGATTTCAGCTTGGCCAATTGGCGCCATTCCAGCACCTTGCCAGCCAATTCCACGCCTTGGACACTGAGTTCTTCCAACACCGCGGCATCGGTGGAATAAGCGCCGGTCTTGCCCTTGCGCCCGCCGGGAAGCCCCATTTCGTCGAACAGAATCTCGCCCAATTGCTTGGGCGAGCCAACATTGAAGGCGCGGCCCGCAAGCTTATGGATGGAAGCTTCCAGCACCGCCAGGCGCCCCGCGAAATCTTCCCCAATGCGCGCCAATTCCGCGCCATCTACCTTCACGCCTGCGGCTTCCATATCGCGCAAAACGGGGATCATACGGCGTTCGATTTGTTCATAACTCGCCAGCGCCCCATCGGCGCGCAAACGCGGGCGCAGCAGCAGCCACAGCCGCAGCGTCACATCCGCATCTTCGGCGGCATAGGCGGTGGCTTTATCCAGCGGCACTTCGCTGAAGGGCAGGCGGGCTTTGCCGGTGCCGGTTACTTCATCAAATGTGATGGGCTGATGGCCCAGATGCAAAACCGAAAGCTCATCCATGCCATGGCCATGCCGTCCGGCTTCCATGGCGTAGGACAGCATCATGGTGTCATCAATCGGGTTGATTTCGGCAAAGCCGCCATTTTCAGCGCGCGCCATGACTTCCAGATCATATTTCGCGTGCTGGAAAATTTTCAGTACCGATGCATCGGTGAAAAGCGGGCGAAGCAGCGCGAAGGCCGCTTCGGGCGCAATTTGCGCCGGCGCCGGGGCGGCCAGCATATCACCCACACTGCCATGGCGAATCGGCACATAACAGGCGCGGCCAGGCGCGGTAGCCAGCGAAAACCCAACCATGGTGGCGCGGCGCGCATCCAAACTATCGGTTTCCGTATCCACCGCAACCACGCCGGCTTCGCGCGCTTGTGCGACCCAACGCGCCAAGGTGGCTTCATCCGTCACGCAATCATAGGGTCCAAAAGCCGCCGCAACATTGGGCGCCTCTGCCGCAGACGCTTCCGGCGCCACGGCGCGGCTTACCCCGCGATGCGGGGCGCCGCTTGCTTCGCCAAAGCCCATGCGCGCCAGGGTGGAACGGAAACCCTGCGTGCGTAAAAACGCCTCCAGCTTGCCATCGCCCGGCGCCTTGGCTTCCAGCGCGGCGATATCCAGCGGCAGCGGCGCATTGTCATCAAGCATCACCAGGCGGCGGGAAATCCGCGCCAGTTCGGCGTTCTCCATCAGCGCTTCGCGGCGCTTCGGTTGCTTGATTTCCCCCGCGCGGGCCAGTAGCGATTCAAGATCGCCATATTCATTGATCAATTGCGCCGCGGTTTTGATGCCAATACCCGGTACGCCCGGCACATTATCCGTGGCATCGCCGGCCAGCGCTTGCACTTCCACCACCTTATCCGGGGTGACGCCGAATTTTTCCATCACTTCCGGCGCGCGTAGCGGCTTCTGCTTCATGGGATCGAGCATTTGCACCGCAGGGCGGATCAATTGCATCAAATCCTTATCGGAAGAAACAATCGTCACATGCCCGCCGGTCGCCTCAAAAGCCTTGGCATAAGCGGCGATCAAATCATCCGCTTCGAACCCTTCATGTTCCACGCGCGCGACACCAAAAGCATCCGTCGCGTCACGGATCAGGCCAAATTGCGGAACCAGCTCCGGCGGCGGGTCCGGGCGATGCGCCTTGTATCCGGCATAAATCTGATTGCGGAAAGTATTGCGCCCGGCATCGAATACCACCGCGATATGGCTGGCCGCATGGCGCAGCAGGAATTGGGACAGCATATTCGTGAAGCCGAAAACCGCATTCACCGGCGTGCCATCTGGCCGCGTCATGGGCGGCAGCGCGTGATAGGCGCGGAAGATATAGCCTGAACCATCCACCAGAATCAGATGGCGTTCGCCCGGCTTGGTCTCGGGCAGGCCCTCGGCCCCCGCAATTGCCTCGCTCAAGGCTTTGCCATGCGGGCGTTCAGCGGCGGGGCCGGCGCTGTCTTCAATGGCCATGATCCTCGCCGGTGCCTTCGGCCAGGACATAGGTGATGGAACAATAAGGGCAGGTCACATCATGCCCTTCAATATGCAGCCAGATGCGCGGATGCCCGAGCCCGCTCGCCACTTCCCCATCGCAGGGGATATTGCGGCTTTGCACAGTGACGCGCTGTTCGGGCGTGACACCCACCACGGGCTTCGGGCCATAGCCGGTCATTTGCTGGTCGCGCATCTCAGTCCTCATCTGCTTGGGCTCTGGCCGATCATACCGGGGCAGGGGGTGATGGACCAGCCTTGCCCGGCACCCTATCTGAAGCTCATGACCATGAAGCCTATCATAACGCCGCGAAGGGCGCTGCTGGCCACCCTGGCGCTGGCCGGCTGCGCGGAAGCGCGCGCGCCCATGGGGCCAGTGGTGACCAGGCCAGCGCTCAGGGATGATGCGCTGGTCATGGCCGATGGCCTACGCCTGCCCTTGCATGCCTGGCAGCCGGTGGGGCCGCCGCGCGCCGTGATGCTCGCCTTGCATGGCATGAATGAATATGGCCGATCCTTTGCGGAAGATGCCGCGCCCTGGTTCACCGGGGCAGGGGTTGCGCTTTACGCTTACGACCAGCGGGGCTTTGGCAACACCGCACCGCGCGGCATCTGGCCAGGGCATGAAACACTGGCGCAGGATGCAATTACCGCCGCCGGGTTGATTCGCGCGCGCCACCCTGGCGTACCTCTTTTCATGTTGGGTGAAAGCATGGGGGGCGCGGTGCTGGTGCTGGCAGGGTCCAAGGCGCGGTTCGCCGATGGCTTCGTGCTTTCCGCCCCGGCCTTGCGCGGGCGAGCAAGCCTGGGCTGGCCAATGCGCTGGACACTGGATGTCATGGTGGCGATGGCACCGGGGATGGCGCTTTCGTCCAACGCGCCGCTATTTCGCCCGACGGATAATCTGGATGCCTGGCGGCGTTGGTCCGGCGACCCCAAGGTGCTGAAGCAGACCCGTGTGGATGCCGTGGCCGGCCTGGTTGATCTGATGGATGCCGCGACCGCCGCCTTGCCACGCTTCACCGCCCCGGCCCTGGTACTTTATGGCGCGAAGGATGAACTTGTGCCGCAAGCGCCCATTCGCGCTGCCCTGGCCCAATTACCGCGCGGCGCCGCGCAGCGCGTGGCCTTCTACCCGGAAGGCCACCACATGTTGCTGCGTGATTTGGGCGGCGCGGCAGTGGCCGGCGATATCCTGGCCTGGATGGGCGATCGTGCAGCGCCCCTGCCAAGTGGTGCAGAGCAGGCAGCGACAACCTGGCTGGGATTGGGCTGAACGGGCTTCCAATTCGGCCCATGCGTGGCATGGTAGGCTTTCAGTTTATTCATGATGGAAGCACAATCATGCCCGTCAACGGCCTTGGCCCCTATGATGACAGCAATATCTTCGCGCGCATCCTGCGCGGCGAGATCCCGGCGAAGAAAGTGCATGAGGATGATCACGCCCTTGCCTTCCATGATATCGCGCCCCAGGCGCCAGTGCATGTGTTGGTGATTCCGAAGGGGCGCTATGTTTCCATTGCCGATTTCAGCGCAACCGCAAGCGCCGATGAAATAAGCGGCTTTTGGCGCGCAGTTGGCAAGGTTGCGAAGGCGCTGGGGTTGGAAGCGGATGGCTACCGCGTGCTGATGAATATGGGTGTCCATGCGGGCCAGGAAGTGCCGCATTTTCATGTGCATATCTGCGCCGGGCGCCTGCTTGGCCGTATGATTGTGCAAGACTAGACCGAAAAAGAGGAAGCGCAGCATGATGTTCGATACGATTATTATTGGCGGCGGTTCTGCCGGTTCAGTCCTGGCGCATCGGCTTTCAGCCCAAAGCAGCCATAAGGTGCTGCTGTGTGAGGCGGGGCCTGACGCGCCCCCGGGTGAAGAAGCGAAGGAAATCCGCGACAGCTACCCAGGTACGGCCTATTTTGACCCGCGCTTTCATTGGACTGAACTGCGTGTCCATACGCAAATCGTGTCCCACAATAATCCGCAAGAACGCCCGCCGCTCCGCAAATACGAACAGGCGCGCGTCTTGGGGGGCGGTTCATCCATCAATGGCCAAATGGCCAATCGCGGCGCGCCGACGGATTACGATGAATGGGAAGCACGCGGTGCCACGGGTTGGAATTGGGATGCGGTGCTGCCCTATTTCAAGAAGGTCGAACATGACCTTGATTACGATGGCCCCTATCATGGCAAGGAAGGTCGTATCAAAGTCCGGCGTATCATGCCCGCCCAGTGGAACAACCACGCCAAGGCGGCGGCCATGTCCTTCGCGGCGGCGCGCTTCAAGCCGCTTGAAGATCAGAACGGGGTTTTTGAGGATGGGTTTTTCCCGATCACCATTTCCAATGCCGAAGAACAGCGCGTGTCTGCTGCTATGGGCTATTTGGATCGGGCCACCCGCGCGCGCGGCAACCTGACCATTTCCTGCGAAACCCAGGTGAAGCATTTGTTGTTTGAGGATCAACGCTGCGTTGGCGTAGTGGCGATGGTCCGCGGCCAGGAACAGCGCTTCATGGGGAAGGAGATCATTCTTTCCTGCGGCGCCATTCACTCCCCAGCCCATTTGCTGCGCTCAGGTATTGGCCCTGTGGGGCATTTGCGTGATCTGGGTATTCCAGTACGGATGGCGCTGCCTGGGGTTGGAAAAGGCTTGATGGATCATCCTTCCATCGCGCTGTCATCCTTTCTGAAGCGCGGCGCGCGGGTGGATAACCAAACGCGCCGGCACATTCTGCTTGGCTTGCGCTATTCCTCCAAACTACAAGGCATTCCGCCTGGGGACATGTTCGCTGCCGTGGTCAGCAAATCCGCCTGGCATGCAGTGGGCGAACAGATTGCATCCATGCTGCTTTGGGTGAACAAGACCTATTCCGAAACGGGGCAATTGCGGCTTGCTTCCGCCGATTGGCGTGCGGAACCCGTTGTGGAATTCAACCTGCTGTCAGACCGGCGCGACCTTGACCGGTTGATGAGTGGCTTTCGCATGATGGCTGCCATTCAAATGAGCGGCGAATTGGGCAAGATCACCGCTGATCATTTTCCGGCGAGTTACAGCGACCGCGTGCGCAAGCTTGGCGTGGTGAGTGACAAGAACAAGTTTCTTACCAATATGATCAGCATGATTCTGGATGGCCCAGCCTTCATCCGCAGTTACTTCATCAATCGTTTCGTGGTGGAAGGCTTCCGCATGGATCAGGTGTTGACGGATGATGCGGCGTTGGAAGCCTTCATCCGCAAGGCCACGATCGGCGTTTGGCATGCTTCCTGTTCCTGCCGCATGGGCAGGACAGAAGACCCGATGTCTGTTGTGGATATCAATGGCCGGGTGAAGGGTATTGAAGGGCTACGCGTGGTGGATGCTTCGATCTTCCCCGTGGTGCCCTGCGCCAATACGAATTTCCCCACATTGATGACGGCAGAAAAAATCGCCGATGCCATCATTGCCGGGCATTGAGGCGCGCTAGCCGGCAATGGCGCGGCCCTGCTTTGGCGGGTCGCGTCTTAGCCGCGCCGAAGCCATAAAACGGATAAGCCGTTTTCCAAATCGTTCATGCCAAGGACTTCATGGCCCTGTTCTTGAGCTGTCAGCGGGATATTGCGGCGTGGTTCGGCGCCGCGCAGCCGAACTTCAAGAACCTGTCCAGGTTGCATCTGGTCGAGCGCAAGCCGCACAAGCACAAAGGTCATCGGACAGGTTTCCGAAACAATATCAATGGACTGGTCTGGTTGTGGGATGGGGCTGTGCATAGCTATGGTTGTGGGCCTGATGATGAATTCTTCTTTTTGAATAGGCTGAACAATTCAGCGGTACAATAATACTACTATTTATAATAGTTGAAATGGCCCTTTTGATAAACTAATAAGATGAGAAGTTGATTTCCGGAGGTGTTCGCGCATGAGTGAAGTTAAGCCAACAGGCGATATCCTTGCCCTGACTGCACAGATCGTCTCGGCGCATGTGGCGCATAATGCCGTTGCTGCATCGGCACTGCCATCGCTCATCCAGGATGTGTACCGGACGCTGCTTTCAGTTGACGCCGCCCCCACCCAGATAGCGAAACGCCCGGACCCAGCGGTGGGAATCGCGAAATCAATAACGCCCGAGTTTATTATCTGTCTTGAAGACGGCAAAAAATTGAAAATGCTGAAGCGGCATTTGAAGACATCTTTCAATTTGACGCCCGAGCAATACCGCGAACGCTGGGGCCTGCCCGCTGATTACCCCATGGTTGCGCCGCGCTACGCGAAGCAGCGTTCCACCCTTGCCAAGAAGATCGGCCTTGGCACCAAGCCGCGGAAGCGCCGGGCTGCCGCCGGCTGAAGCCTTCCCTCACCCATCAAGGGTGCGGTAGCGGATTTGGCTATCCTCCAGACTGTCCATATAAGGCGGGCCACGGCGGGTGATTTCGGGGTTTTCCCGGAATCGGGCTGTTTGTGACGGATTGCCGATGCCAATAAATCAAGACGGATCTGCCGGCGCCAGAGATGGCCTTGAAGAATTGCGCGCCGGCAATCTGGGTGTGCGGCTTGCCGTTAGCGCCGATGAAATAGATGCCGTGCAGGCGCTGCGCTATCGGGTTTTCTATGGCGAAATGGGTGCGCGGGCCGACAGCGCCACTGCAGATAGCCACAGGGACCGTGATGATTTCGACGCTGTCGCCGACCATTTGTTGGTGGTGGATCATGACCGGGGGGAGGGGCCGGAATCGGTTGTCGGCACCTATCGCCTGATCAGGCGTGCGGCGGCAGCAAAACTAGGGCGTTGGTATTCGGCGGAGGAATACGACATTTCCCGCCTGGTCGCCTATCCGGGGCCGGTGCTTGAACTGGGGCGATCCTGCGTGGATGTGGCGTATCGTAGCCGCGGCACGCTGCAATTGCTGTGGGATGGTATCGCGGCCTATGTCTTTCGCCATGACATAGCGCTGATGTTTGGTTGCGCATCATTGCCCGGGACTGATCTTGATGTTCTGGCCGACCAATTGACCTATTTGCATGCCTTTCACCTGGCACCTGAAGAATTGCGTCCCCGCGCCGTTTCGGACCGCTATGTGGAAATGCGCCGGAAGGACCCAGCTTTAATTGACAAGCGCGCGACCCTGGCCGCGCTGCCGCCCTTGGTGAAAGGGTATCTGCGCCTGGGCGGTTTTGTGGGCGATGGTGCGGTGCTGGATGTAGCTTTCAACACCACCGATGTCGCCGTGGTGGTGAAGACCGATCTGGTGACGCAGAAATACCGCAAGCATTATGAACGCAAACATGCGGAGCGATAGGGCCTGATCCAGGTAGCTGATACGCCAAAGCCGCAACTTACCGGGTGGTAGCCTTCTCATACTGATAAACGCCGCCCTGCGTTACTGAGGCGTAGAAGTTATCAATTACAGTTTGGTTCGCACTTGGTGGGGCGTCGCTGGTTCCGCTTCTATACCGGGTTTCGATCTTGCGGATTTCGTCTTGCGTCACACCATTGAGCGAAAGTCCGCGCGTATTGATCTTGATGAAACGTTTATCCGTGATGAGGGCAAATGGGGGTACGTGGCGCTTGATCGTCTCGTTCATGCCGATCATGCAGAAATGGCCAACACAAACCCGCTGGTGCAGAACCGCATGCATGCCGAGGTAGCATTGATCACCGATCTTTACATAACCAGCTAGGGTTGCGTGCATCGCGAACTTGTTTCTGCTTCCAATCTGACAATCATGAGAGATATGACTGTAAGCCATGATATAATTCTGATCACCCACCAAGGTTTCAGGAGCCGATGTCGAGGCATGAATCGACACAAACTCCCGCAACACATTGCTTTGACCAATAATCAAGCGCCCCCCTGCACCGCAGTATTCAGGATGCTGCGCCTGCAAGCCAAGGCTGACAAACGGAAAAATCTCATTCCTGGGACCGATGCGGAGCGGGCCTTGCAATACGCAATGATGCCCAATCCTTGTTCCTTCGCCGATCTGCACATCACCTTCAATCACCACATTATGGCCAATGACCACGCCTGCCGAAATGGAGCCATCGCCGGAAAGCACGCTGCCGCTACCAATGACAACGCCTTCAGCAAGCTTGAAACGCGGATCAATGATGGAAGTGGTCATCATGTTCCCCCTTGTGCAGGCTTAAGCGCCGGCAAGTGCAACAGCCACATCCTGGACAGCCTGAATGACATAGGAAGCTTCCTCATCAGTCATTTCTGGCCATAACGGCAAGCTAAGGCATTCCGCTGCGGCAATATCGCCGTTTGGCAGTGCGGATGGGAAAGCCCCCTGGCTATAGGGCGCCTGGCGACCTGGGGGTATGGGGTAATGGATCAGGGTCTGCACCCCTTTTTCGGCCAGCGCCTGCTGGAAGGCATCCCGCTTTTCGCAACGAATCACATAAAGATGCCAGGCTGAACGCGCCTTTGGCGCGATGATCGGGGCCTGAATACCAGGCAGACCCTGCATGGCCACCTGAAACTGCGCCGCGATTTCGTTCCGCCGCAGGATTTTCGTCTCAAGCCCTGCAAGTTTCACAGAAAGAAATGCCGCCTGCAATTCATCGAGCCGGGAATTGGTCCCGGACTCCTCATGCACATACTTTACTTCAGATCCGTAATTGCGTAGCCGCCTGATCCGTTTGGCAAGTAGATCGTCATTGGTGGTTATAGCCCCGCCATCACCAAGGGCGCCAAGATTCTTGGTGGGGTAAAAGGAAAAACCGGCGGCATCACCCAAGGCGCCGGCGCGTTTCCCTTCAAGTTCAGCACCATGCGCCTGGGCTGCATCTTCAATCAGACGCAGACGATGTTTGTCGGCGAGATCACGCAACGCGTGCATATCCGCGGGCTGGCCGAAAAGATGCACAGCAATGATGGCCTTGGTGCGTGGCGTTATCCTGGCAGCCGCCGCGGCAGGATCAAGATTATAGCTTTGCAGGTCTATATCAGCTGCAATTGGCGTCGCGCCACAGGCCGTTACGGCAAGCCAGGTGGCGATGAAGGTTTGGCTTGGTACAATAACCTCATCACCTGGCCCAATATCATAGCCGCGCAGGATAAGGGTAAGGGCATCGAGCCCGTTACCGACGCCCACGGCATACGCGCTACCGCAGTAGCGCGCGAATTCTTCTTCAAACTCCGCTAGCGCCGTACCTTGAATGAAGTTTCCGCGCCCAATGATCGCGGCAAAAGCACCATCCAGGGCGCCACGAATTTCCTGATGCGCGCGCTTCAGATCAAAGAATGCGATGGTCCTCATGATCTGTCATTCTTTCGGTAGGTTATGAGTAAAGCCATGGCGCAAAGCGGTTTCCCGGATGAAGTCGCCATATTCCCGAATGTAGTCGCCAGCATCATATTCGGTACTTGCCAGAACCAAACATACAGAATTACCGCTGAAATTATTCAGTACACGCCAGACGAAAGGCACGACAACAAAGCCCATATGGGCACGGCTGAGGTGAACGGTTTCCTGCCGCAGCCCATCATCCAGGACAAGATCAAAACTACCCGACAGGGCGATGAAGACCTGCGATAGCTCACGATGCGCGTGACCGGCCCTTTCCGCGCCGCTTGGGATGTCATAAAGATAGTAGACGCGCTTGATGTCGAAGGGCACATGGCGCCCACCCTCCATAAAGCTGAGAATGCCCCGATAATCATGCACGGAAGGCATATCAATCCAGTGGCAACGACTGAGTGGGCTTACCACGGCAGGCGCCTGGCTTGCCCGCAAGGCATTGGCGCTAGCGCTATTCGGCTGCATGGGCAGACAGCAGCATGGTGACCTTGCCGGTGACCTCATTTCGCATGGATCTCATTCCCTCGCTCAGCATTCAATAAAGAAACCACTTCGAGCATTCTGCTGATAAACTGGTCAAGGCCAAATTCTGTTTCCGCCCTCACACGAACATCATCAAGCATGGCCTGGGTGGCCGCAGGTTCTGCGCCCAAACGCCGAATCTCCAGTAGCCGCGCGTCCAGGATATCCGCAAACTCCGCACTCTCAATCGGGACAGATTTGAAGCTTGGATAGCTTGCCAATCGTTCCTCCAGAAAAGCGGAGCTATCAGTCAGTATAAAAGCTTTGGCCTGAAAGGCCGCTAGAATACGTTCATGCATTCCAGTCAGCGTGCACGGTGCGGTATTCGCAAGAATGCGGCTTCTTGCATAAAGTTTATTCAGTTGACCGGCAGGGATTTTCCCATGGAAGACTGCCCGAGATTTACCTCTATCAAGATGCGGCCAGTCACCAAAAATATGCCCTCCATGGCGCATAATCTGGCGCGCCATACGGTCAGCCCGCGTTGCGCGCACATAAGCATCCACTTTTTGGCAGCTATACATGAACGGATTAGTGTTCTCATTCAGGTCAAAGCGGCGCTCGGAAAAAACATTCGCAACAATCCTGCCGATCGATTCAGTTTGGCCGGCCAGGGCAATTTTGGAAGCTTCTTCGATCATCTCTCGTAACATCGCTGGTACTTCTGCCCAGGCAGCACGCAGAGCATTTGGATCAACGCCCGTTTTAACGAAAACCAAATCCAGATCGCGCTTGTGCCAGGTCACATTGTTCGCATGGGGATTGGATGGATAGCCGAAAGGCACGAAGGTCGCGAAATTTTTTCCCTTCAAAAACTCAACGTAAAATTCGAGAAATTCTTGTGATGTGTAGAGATGCGCCAGCGTTTTGCCCGACGCGCTATGCAGCGGCGGTGACCAATAAGGCGCATCCCCCATGGAACTGACGAAAGGAATGTTCATGGCAGTCCATAGGTTCTCAGAACCATTGGACAGCCGCATACCAAAGCCTTGAAAGCTGAAGCAAAAATCCGGAATCCGCTGCCTCAAATGCGCTGACAGGTCTGTTGACCAGTCCGGGTGCAGAAGATTGATCGTCTCGACCGAAATGCCATGACGCACCATGCGGTCTGCAATGCATTTCGTCCACCAGGCCAGGATGCCGTCATTGCTCTCGCCAAAAAACGCGATTGCTGAAAGATCAGCCATTAACCTGTTCCATTACTTATAGGCTCAGGAAATATCAGCTGCCGTCAAGCAAGTAAAGCTTTGCCGCACTGCTCAGGCTGGCTCTACCCCAAGGGTGGGCGGCGCCAGCAAATGAGCCCTGCTCCTTCCCCCCTAAAGCCCCCTCCCCCAGTCGCCCCCTTCCCTGATATAAGGCGCCATGAGCATGACCCTGGCCGATATCCTGGCGCCTATGCCGCCAGAACGCTTCTTCGCCGAGTATTACGACCAGCAGCCGCTGCATCTGCCGGGGGCTGCGGAGAAATTCGTGGGTGTGCTGGATTGGGCCGGCATTAATCGCCTGCTCGGCATGACCCACATCTGGTCCGAACGCAGCCTGAAGCTGGTGCTGGACAGCACGACCATCCCGCCCGCGCAGTATAGCCAAACCGCGCTGTCGCGTGATGGCGCCAATTCCCTGCAACCCATCGCCGCCAAGGTGCAGGAATGGGTGGTGCGCGGTGCTTCCGTGGTCATGAATGATGTGGATAGCCTGACGCCTGGCTTGGCGGATGTTTCCGCTGCCTTGGAAGGCGCTGGCCTCGGCAAGGCCCAGGCCAATGTCTACATATCCTGGCAAAGCCACAAAGCATTTCACGCCCATTACGATACGCATGATGTCTGGGCCGTGCAGGTGGAAGGGGAGAAGATCTGGAACATCTGGGAAGGCCGCGCGGAATGGCCCGTGGCGCATGCGATTTTTCGCGGCCAGACGCAGGAATTCCATGACAAGGCCAAGGGCGGGCTGCGTTTCAAGGCGCATCTGAAGAAGGGCGATCTGCTCTATCTGCCGCGCGGCTGGTATCATGACGCCTTGGCCGAAGCGCCCGATTCCGTTCATGTCGCCTATGGTGTGCATGCGCCGATGGGCGTTGACTTCATGGGCCTGTTGACTGAACGCGCCTTCCACGACGCTGAATTTCGGAAACCCCTGCCGCGGCAGGATGGTACGACAGCAGCGAAATATGCGCTGACGCAGCGCGCTTCCTTGCTCGGCCAGCGCATCGGCGAATGGGCGCGGGACCCGAAATTCCTGCAAGCGGTCGAAGGCTTCCTGGCCAGTTACCGCTATGAACGCGGCGGTTATGACCTGCTTGCGGCGCGCGGCGCGACCCCTGCGGCGGAAGCGGGCGGCGGGCCGGCATTCCGCGTGCGGCCCAATGTTAAAACCGTCCGTCGCGGCGCGGATTACGGGCTGCGGAGCGCAGCGGGCATCCTTCCCATCACCGCGCAAGAGGTTGAAGCCGCGGCTTGGATCATCACCCAGCCGAGCATTACGGAAGCCTCTCTCGCCCTGGCCTGCCCCAGCGCCAATGCGGCGGCGTTGATTGAAAAGTTACGCGCGGCGGAAATCCTGCTGCCGGCATGAAGCGCTTTGCAATGCTTACGCTTGGCATCGCGCTTTCTGCATTGCCTGCGCTTGCCCAACCCCGCAGCTTTTCCTGCGTGGGCGCGGAAAAGCTGGAAGATGATGTGTTTTCCATCGCCTTTCCGCGCGGCAGCGCCACCATCACGGAAGCCGCGCGTTCCCCGCTTGCTGCCGCCATTGAGGCCGCGCTGGCGGAACCTGACCGCAATATCTGCATCCTGGGCCATGCGGGGCAGGAAGGTGGCGCCACAACTTCCATCCAGCTTGCCGCACAACGTGCCCGCGCGGTGAGCAATGCCATGGCCGCGCGGGGCGTGGGGGCTGAACGGCTGCGGGCGGAAGCGCGTAGCGCCCAATTCAGCCCCATGGCCCGGGCGGCCGAACCCCCATCTCGCACTGTCACGATTGTGCTGATGCCGCCCCCGTGAGGCGGTCAGGGGCTTGCCCCTTCACCCGTGCGGCGCCAGAAGGATGCAAGATAAACAGGGCCGATTCGCGCCCATAGCCAAGGAGAAGCGCCGGTGCTTTCGCGTCGTTCCCTATTCGCCGTCGGCGGTGCCGCCCTTTTGCTCAATGGCTGCGCGCAGGTCGCGCCGGAAGGCGGCCCTCCGCTCATGGACGTCATTGGCGGTGATCCAAATCTCTCCAGTTTCCGCGCTGCGCTGCGTAGTTCCGGCCTTGCTTCTGAATTGTTTGACCGTCCGGGCATCTACACCGTTCTTGCGCCAACCAACCTTGCCTGGTCTGGCGCGCCGGAGCGGATTCGTAACGGTGACCGCGAAGGGCTGCTTAGTCTGATCGCGGGCGGGCGGCTGCGCCTGCCGGATATCCAAGCGCGCGGCGGACGCATCCGGATGTTGAGCGGCATTGACGTGCGTGTGGTGGGCGGAACGGCTGATAGCCCGCGTATTCAGGCGGCGCGTCCGGGCCAGGCGCCTTCCGGTGCTTCGGCCAGCATCATCCGCGCCAATCTGATGGCGAGCAATGGCGTGGTGCATGTTGTGCAAGGCGTGCTGATTCCGGCGTGATCCAGCGCCGCGCCGTCCTTGGCGCTTTGCTTTTTGCCCCGACACTGGCCTTTGCGGCCAATGCAGCGCATCGAATTTGGGTTGTCAGCAATGGCTGGCATAGCGGAATTGTGCTTGCCCGAGCCGATGTGCCTGAAAGCGTGATCCCGGAAATCGCGGATTTCCCCCATGCCCGCTTCTTTGAATTCGGCTGGGGCGATGCGGAATTCTACCCAGCGCGCGAAGCCGGCGCCTGGCTTGCGCTTCGCGCTGCCTTTCCCGGGCCGGCGGTGATGCATGTCTCTGGCCTGCCGGATCATCCGACGCGGATTTGGCCGAATGTCACCATCCTGTCCTTTGCCGTTAATGCAGAAGCTTTACGCCGGTTGCTCGATTTCCTGCGCAATAGCTTTGACCGTGCCGGGGCTGGGCGCGCGGTAGTCTCGGCGCGCGGCATCTATCCCTTCAGCCTATTCTATCAGGCGACAGGGCGATTTCATCTGTTCAATACCTGCAATAGCTGGACAGCGCAGGCACTGACCGCCATGGGGCTTGGCGCGTCACTTGGGGGCGTGAATACGGCAGAAGATCTGGTGGCGCGTATTCGGCCATTTGCCGTGGCTGAGTGAATCAGCCTTCTTTCGCGTCACCAATCGGCGCCGCATCGCGTGTCATGCCGGCCAGCACTTCCGCCACATGGCGCACCTTGATCGAAGACCCCTCACGCTTCAGCCGCCCCGCCATATTCAGCAGGCAGCCCATATCGCCCGCAAGCAAGGTGCCCGCGCCGGTCGCCTGAACATCACGACACTTATCGGTGACCATCCGCACCGAGATATCCGGATACTTCACACAGAAAGTTCCGCCAAAGCCGCAGCAGATTTCCGGTTCCGCCAATTCAATCAGGCTGAGCCCTTCAACACTGTTCAGCAATTTGCGCGGCTGCGCCTTCACGCCCATCTCCCGAAGGCCAGAACAGGAATCATGATAGGTCGCGCTGCCATCCAGCCGTGCGGCGACCTTTTCCATGCCCATCACATCGGTCAGGAAGGAAACCAGTTCATGTGTACGCGCGGCAAGCGCTTCAGATTTGCCGCGATAATGCGGGTCATCATCAAAAAGCGCTGGGTAGTGATGCGCAATCATGCCGGCGCAGGAACCGGAAGGGGCCACCACGTAATCATAGCCCTGGAAGGCATCCACCATCGCGCGGGCCAGTGCCTTGGCATTGGCGCGATCGCCGGAATTATAGGCGGGCTGGCCGCAGCAGGTTTGGCTGGGTGGCACTTCCACCAGGCAGCCGGCTTCTTCCAGCAGCTTGATGGCGGCAAAGCCGACCGTCGGCCGATAAAGGTCCACCAGGCAGGTGACAAAAAGCGCGACGCGCGGGCGTGATTGGGTCATGGGCTTAGTTTAGCCTTGGCGATGCAAGCTGGCGATAAAAGGGACATGCCCTAATTCAGGCGTTGGCGCAGTTCGCCGGCCAAAGCGCGGACCCTGGCGGCGGCTTCACCTTCCGGCACCAATTCCAGGAAGCGATCAAGGCAGCCCAAGGCAGCGCCAATCCGTTCCAGCCTTTGGTTCATTAGCCCCGCTTCGCGCCAAAGCGCGGCATGGTCCGGCGCCAGACGCAGCATGTCTTCCGTGGCTGAGAGTGCCGCCTTCACGTCACCGCCCCGCAAGCGCCGAAGCTTGATGTTGTTTTGCAGGCGTAGCAGCACTTCGCGGCGCGTCATGGGGCGCAGCACGCCGGGGCGCAATTCCGCCTTTTCGCCTTCCACGCGCTTGATCAGGGCACGCAAATCCTGCGCTTCCAGTACCTTGCCGCCGGCAAAGATATCCACAATCAGCTTGCCCTTGGGCCCTTCCAGCGCCAGCAGAAAATGGCCGGGGAAATCCACACCAAAAGCGCCCCAGCCCGCGGCATCCGCGGCATGCAGCCACAAGATGCCAAGCGCCACCGGCAGACCGCGCCGGCGTTCCACCACGCGGATCAGATTGGCGTTCGCCATGTCCTCATAGGTTTCGGAATCGCCCTGATAGCCGAAATGCCCATGCAAGGTTTCCGCCAGTATCAGCCGCCGTGCTTCCAGATCGCCGCCATCCGCCTTGCCATCCATGGTGGCGGCTTCCACCACCTTGCGCGCGACATCGGAAAAATGCGCGGCGACCTTGCGCCAATCCGCGTCCGGCGCATCCACCCGCGCCAATTGCAGGGCAACGGTCGCGATATCGAGTTCCAGATCCGGCAGACTGCCGGCGGCCTCAATCGCGCTGCGTGGTTCGGGGGCATGGGTGATGGTCATCAAGGATATTTTTACGTCTTCTTCAGGAAGGATCAAGCTTTATCGCCATGGGTCAGCGCAACAGCAGCGGCAGCATGGAATCCAGGCGCAAAAGCCCATCCTGGGTTGCACAAAGCCGGCCATTTTCACGCCAAAGGAGGTAATCTTCATCCAGGCAGGCAGCCAGCATGGCCGGGTCCACCACATCAGCAAAGGCAAGGCCGGTGCGGGCTTCGATTCGGGCCGGGTCTATGCCTTCGATCAGCCGCAGCCCCATCAGCATGGCTTCCCGCCCTACGTCTGTGGGGTTCAGGCTTTCGCTTTCCACCGCCGCGTGGCCCTGAGTTTCCACCAGGCGGAGCCATTCCTCTGGCGCGCGATGCCGCCTGGATGCCTGGATTCGCCCTTCGCGCATGACGCGCTGATGCGCCCCGGCGCCAATGCCCAGGTAATCGCCATAACGCCAATAAGCCAGATTATGCCGGCTTTCCGCGCCCGGCTTTGCGTAATTACTGATCTCATAGGCGTGCAGGCCAAAACGCGCGGCTTCTTCCGCCGTTGCCAGATAAAGCCGCGCCGCGTCATCCTCTGGCGGCAGCGCAAAGGCACCGCGACGATAGAGCGTTTCAAACTGCGTACCGGGTTCAATGGTGAGTTGGTAAAGCGAGAGGTGATCCGCCGCGAGCGCCAAAGCCTGGCGCAGCTCCGCCCGCCAGGCGGCTTCCTGCTGGCCGGGCCGCGCATAGATCAAATCAAAGGAAAGGCGCGGGAAAATGCCGCGCGCGGCTTCCAGCGCAGCAATCGCCTGAGGCACATCATGCTTGCGGCCAAGAAAGCCCAAAGCGTCGGCATTCAGGGATTGCACGCCGAGGCTTGCGCGATTGACGCCTGCATCACGAAACGCGGCAAGCTTCGCGGCCTCCACACTGGTTGGGTTGGCTTCCAGCGTGATTTCAATATCGGGCAGCGGGTCGAAGAAACGCGCGGCATCTTCAATCAAGGCCGCGACAGTTTCCGGTGACATAAGGCTTGGCGTGCCGCCGCCGAAGAAAATACTCGCCAATGGACGGCGGCCAATCAGCGCGGCTTCATGCGCCAATTCACGGCGGAGCGCGACGCGAAAGCGCGCTTCATCCACCCTGTCTCTGACATGGGAATTGAAGTCGCAATAGGGGCATTTGGCCGCGCAAAAAGGCCAATGGATGTAGAGCGCAATTGGTTCCACGCGGGGTTTTTACTCTATTCCAGCTTCACGCCGGAAGCCTCCATCACTGGGTGACACTCAATCCACGGCGAACACGGCGTCAATTTCGACTGTGGCATCAAGCGGCAGTTGCGCCACACCGATTGAAGTCCGTGCATGCCGGCCATTCTCGCCCCAAAGCGCGATGAACAGTTCCGAACAGGCGTTGATCACCTTGGGATAGTCGCCCATGCCGGTGGCCGCAGTCACAAAGCCGCGCACCATCACCACCTGACGGACGCGGCCAAGATCGCCGCCAAGCGCCGCACGCAGGGTGGCTAGTAGTTGCAAGCCGATCGCCAGCCCGCCTGCGCGCGCGGTGGCCAGGTCAACATCCTTGCCATAGACCCCGGTGGGGTAGGGCACACCGTTGCGTTCGCAGATCTGGCCGGCGAGGAAGATCAGGTTGCCCTCACGCCGCCACAGGATGAATTCAGCCACAGGTGTGGCCGCAGGCGGCAAGGCATGGCCAAGGGCGGTCACGCGGGACAGAAGGTCGGCGTCGGTCGGCATCACGGAGCATTCCCTGTAGGTCAAAAAGCGCGGCGCAGAGCGTGTGTTTGTCGTCGGCGGTGCATGGCCTTGAAGCCGGCGTCCGACGCAGAAGCATACGCTGCGTTACGCAACATTCGCGAAGGAACATTCGCGCCAATTTTGCATGCGTGAAACGAAGCGGCAAGCAGGGGCTACTTTTGTCGGAGCCCTAACGTAAACACCCCTTGGTGCCTTGCGCCACTTGGCCTGAAGCGTTTAGCGCTTCTTGCCCCCAACACGTTCCACAGACGCGATGGGCAGCGCGGATCTGCCGGATGCCTTGGCGATTTCATTGTCCTGCGCTTCAATTTCCTTGCGCGCGGGCAGATCACCATCAAGCCCGCCGAGCAATTCCGCCGGCACCTTGCGATTGGAACGGCGGCTGCCATCCTCATAGAGAACATCAAAAAGCACAAAGCGCGCTTGGGTTCCTGGCTTATTGGCCATGCGAATCTCCTTCAGTCTTTAAGTCTTTCGTGTCTTCAGCGTCGGCGTCCTGCAATTCTTCGCCAGATTTGCGCCGCGATACCGCTTCCTTCAGCGCTTCAAGCTTCGCTTCCTTGCGCGCCTGCTTGGCCCTGTTCACATCAGCACGATTCTGGCCGTAATTCGGTTTGCGCGCCATGCCGCTTCTCCACACATGAAAAGGAAACGGGGCGGCAAACGCCGCCCCGCTCCAAAAAATCGCGACGCCCAAAGGCGACGCAATCTCAGATCAGATCTTGCGCAGATTGCCGGCAGAAATCTTGCCCTGCTGGCCCTTCTGCAATTCAAAATCAATCTTGTCGCCTTCGTTCAGGCCAGGAAGGCCAGAACGCTGGACATCGCTGACATGGACGAAGACGTCCTTGCTGCCATCATCGGGCTGGATGAAGCCATAACCCTTTGTAGCGTTGAACCATTTTACAGTGCCGGTTGACATGCTGTTTGCTCCGGTTGAGGAAAAGCCGTTGCGCGGATTCGCGCTACGGGCCGACCATCGCTACAGCCCAACCATGGGAAGGCACGGGAAGCAGGTTTGAGGGAACTTGCCAAACCTTCATGAGGTCTGGCCGAACGCCCAAACCGGACGAGGTGACAAATCCCATATGGGCCTTTGTGCGGCCGATCGCAAGTTTTTCTTTGAAATGAATAAAAATAGCGCAAGAGGCTGGCACATGAAGCGCCGGCTTACCCACCGCAAGGCACCGCTGCTTATTGCGGTTCCAGCCAAGTGCAACTACTTGGCCTGCCGCAACCACATCAACATCACCAAGGAAACCCCAGCCGCGCGGTGACGCGGCAGGCAAGTTCTAGCCCGGGTCGCCCGCAAGACCGCTGATCATCTGATCATTCATTTCAATCAGAAAGGCAATGTCGGGTTCAGCACTTTCCATTTCACGCTGAATGGAACGGCTTAAGCTCAGGATCGAAACGCGCAGTGCCTGCGGCAATTGATTGGCAGGATGCACAATGGCCCCCTCCACCGCCATCCACAGGCGCCGGTTATCCGAAACCGCGCGGGCACGTTCAATGGCATCGCCATTCAAGGCCGCCTTCAGGCCGTAATTCACACGGCGAAAAACATCCGCTTCCTGGTCCCGCAGGCTGCGGGCTTGTTGGGTCGCGCCATAACGGCGCGTGGCGAGCATTTGGTTCATGGCCTTACCTTCATTCCGCTGCGGTGGCGAATTGTGCAATGGGCTCCAGGCCCAGCACCACTTCTTCATGCCGCATCACGCGGCGGGCGAATTTCAGCGCCTGGTAGCACTGGTCTTCCTGGGCCAGCGCCAGGGCGCGGTCCAGATACTCGCGGGCGATGCTGGAAGTGGTGGCTTCCTTGAATTCGGCGATGAACTGCTTGGCAAGTTCCAGCCCTGCCATACGTTCTTCGTGATCGCCGATATAAGCAGTCTGCAAAGCAAAGTAGATGCGCCGGCCCGGGGTATTGACCATGTCGGGCGTCATCAACTGTTTGCCGAACAGAAATCGCGCCTTTGCGGTCAATTCGATCCGCGCGCGATTGCGGAACCGAATGGGTGCGCCATTGACGATCATCATGTCGCCTTGGCGGAGTTCGAGAACGAGCGTTGACATTTTTTGTCTCCGTTACGAATGGGGTGGTGGCCCCGGCACCTGCCGGGACCACCTTTTTTTCAACCTTATCGGAAGAGGCTGAGCAGTGACTGTGGCGTTTGGTTTGCCATTGAAAGTGTCTGCAAGCTGAGCTGCTGCTTGGTTTGCAGCGCAGTCATCCGAGAGCTTTCCTTGGCCAAATCAGCATCCACCAGGGCGCCGAGACCATCATTCAAGGCGTCCAGCTTCTTGGTGTTGTAGTTGATCTGGTTATCCACGAATTGCTGCGAAGAACCAAAGCTTGCCAAGGCCTTGTTGATGCGCGCCGAGATGGAGTCGAGGTTCGTGCCGGTAGCCGTTATGGCGCCTCCGAAATAGGCTTTCGCTTGCGCATCAGTCAGAACAGGAACCGTGGCCGTCGCCGATAGGTCATTAGTAATTGTTAGGGCGGCGCCATCAAAAGCCGCGATGGTAAACTGACCGCCGGTTTCATTACGAATGCCCGTCACTTGGCCGCCAACGATGTTGCCACCAAACCCAAGCGTAGAATTCACCGTAATGGCCACTGCCGTCGAGAGCAGGGTCCGGCCATTATAGGTAGCGTCCGTAACGAAACCCTGGATCTGCCGATTCAGTGACTCAAACTGAGACTGATAGTTGCTACGCACTTCCGATGAGATGGTGCCATCCGCAAGGCGGGTCATGGTGGTACGCAGCTGCTGCATGGTATTGGAAATCTGCTCCAGCGCCGTCACAGTCGTGGAAAGAATACCACGCGAGCCACCCAACTGCTCATTCACAGCGGTCACGCCCGCAATGTCAGAACGCACGGACTGAGCCACAGCAAAGGCGCCCGTATCATCACGGGAATCAGCCACGCGATAACCCGTGGAGATACGCTTCTGAACCCCGTCCAGATCCCTGGTATTCTGGTTGAGGGATTGCAGGGCGAAAACGGCCTGGCGATTGGTATTGATGGAGTTAAAGGTAGACATTGGGGTCTTCCCCTTTCAAATGGCGCTCGCTCTACCAAGAGTAGCGATTGCCAGTGTGCCTTCCGCTTTTTGCGGCGCATCCTCATCATGCCCAGGAAATGGTTAACAAAAACTAAACGAGAAACCAAAAACCTAAGAGGCGATCAATTTTTTTTAATCGAAGCTTACCAAGCTTCTTAAGATGAAAGCCCTATTGGTCTGGTATCGTTAAGCTTTTGCCCTGGCGCCAGCCGATAAACGGCGTATCGCCAGACCATTTCTTGCGCACCGCCCCCGCCCCAGGGCCGCCACCTTTACGGTTAAGGCGCCTGGGATGGCACCCGGCCATCAGGCCGGGCGCGGTTTATTTAATCGGGATAGGCTGGGAGATTAGCCGCGGAACAGCCCCAGGAGCACCTGCGGACCCTGATTGGCCAGGCCAAGGGTCTGCACCCCAAGCTGCTGGCGCACCTTCAGCGCTTCCAGCACCGAACTTTCCTTCGCCAGATCGGCATCCACCAGGGCGCCCAAACCGCCATCCAAGGCATCCATCTTCTTGGAATTATAGAGCATCTGGTTCTCCACGAACTTCATGGAGCCGCCGAACTGGTTAAGGGTTTCGGAAACCACTGCGGCGGTATCATTAAAGTCGCCGCCATTATTGATCCAGGTCGCCGCATCTGCCGCGCTGGTTGGCCCAACGGTCGGGAGTTTGAGGTTCGCGCCATCCACCGCCAGAATAGTGAAGGTGCCGCCAACTTCATTACGGATTGAGACAATATTGCCGCCGCCATCAGCCGCGCCGGTCGAAAGCAGCGTGCGGCCATTATACTTGGCATCATTAATGAATTCAGCAACCTGCTGCGACAGCTGCTCATATTGTAGTTCATAGGTTTCGCGCTGAGCATCCGTAATCGCGCCATCGGCTAGGCGCGTCAGGGTCGTGCGGATCTGCTTCATGGTGTCGGACACCATGGAAAGGGCCGCGAAGGTGGTTTCCAGCACACCCTTAACGCCGCCAATTTGCTCATTCGCGGCAGTCACGCCCGCCACATCGGACCGGACAGATTGCGCAACGGCGTAAGCGCCACCATCATCGCGGGCATCGGCCACGCGGAACCCGGTGGAAACGCGCTTCTGCGTCGCCGCCATCTGGGAATTCGTATTATTGAGGTTTTGCAGCGCGATCAGCGCCTGCGCATTCGTATTGACCGAATTCATCGTCATCGGAGTTTTTCCGTTCCTACGACGCCGACCCCTCGAAAGGGATCCAACACGCCTTTGGTTCCATCGCATTTTGCGACGTGGGAACAGTTAAAGCCCGAAAAGGTTAACAAATCCCTAACGCTTCAGAGATTTTTTCACTTCGGGGCAATTTTTCTTAAAAATATGTTTATTGCCAACCGGTTGGGGCGGCCACCTTCGGGGCCGCCCAGGCCAACGCCCTACTTCGCCCTTTCGTAATAGGTGCCATCCCCGGTCTTCACCACAATCTTCTCCCCGGCCGTGATGAAGGGAGGCACCATCACCTTAACCCCATTGGAAAGCAGCGCCGGCTTATAGGATGAAGATGCGGTTTGGCCCTTAACCACCGGATCTGCCTCAATAATTTCCAGCGTTACGGTTTCCGGCAGGTCCATCGAAACTGGCTCCCCTTCAATCAGCTTCACATTGACCGTCATGTTTTCCTGCAAGTACGGCAGGCGGTCGCCCAAGATGTCCTTGGGCACCAGGGTCTGTTCGAAGGTTTCGGGGTCCATGAGGACCAGGTTTTCACCATCCTCATAGGAATAGGTGAATTCCCTATCCTCGGTGGTCAGGCGGTCCACCGTATCGGCGGTGCGCCAGCGCTGATCCTTCTTGGCGCCGGTCTTCACATTGCGCATTTCCACCTGAATAACGGCGGCGCCCTTGCCGGGGATCATGATGTTTTGCTTCAGAATGGTGTAGCGCTGGCCTTCGAATTCAATGACCATGCCGGCGCGCATCTGGTTGGCTTGCATTTTTGCCATGGGAATACCTGCATCTTCGCGGTTGAAACGGGGCCATCCCGGACGGCATGGCGTATGTGGCCGGGTATAGGGGGCGGGGCGGGGCGGGGCAAGCGCCGCCACCACCACCAATCCGTGGCATTATGGCAAAGGGATAACCAGCGCGGGCACCGCGAACCCACCAGCGCGGCCCAGAATTCCCTTGCTCTGCACGCCAATAATCGCGAAGCGGCCATCAGCACCGCGCAGCAATAACGGCCCGCCGGAAGACCCCGTGGTGCCGGCGCAATCATGGGCGAGCATCACACCTTCCCCTTCAATCCGGCGCAGGCCCAAATAGCGGCAAGCCGGGTCTACCAGCAGCGTGCCGGGGTCATCGCGCTGAAAGCCTGGCAGGGCAAGGATGCTGCCTGCGGGTGGGGTTTCCCGCAGCAGGGGCAGCACGCGGCCCGCACCAATAGGCGCATCCAGGGAAACCAGCGCCCAATCCGAAGCCCAGGGCGCTTCCCGCGCTGGGTCAAAGCCCGCGCCCACGCGCAGCGCGACGCCGCGCGCCTGCCGCCCCGCCAGCGTCACGCCAATCCGCGCCGGCGGCAGCAATGCCGTGCCCGCCGCATCCTTCAGGCAATGCGCCGCGGTCAGCACCAAAGCCGGCGCCACCATGGCACCGGTACAAAGCCCGGCCCCTTCCGCTTCAATTGAGGCCACAGCATGCCAGGGCGGATGCGCCACCGGCACGGGCAGGCGCGGATCAGGCCCGGGGTTCAACCCCGCGACCTGCGCCAAAACGGGCGAGGCCAAACACAGCACCACCGCCAGAATCAGCCGCATGAGGCAAGCAAACGCGCCACGAATGCCGGCACAATCTCGGTCGCTGGGCCGTGATGCGCTTCATGAAACAGCGCTGTCCCTTCGGTTTCTTCCAGGTTCAATTCCACGCAGCGCGCCCGCGCGCGCACCGCGCGCACAAAGCCCGCAGCGGGATAGACCTGGCCTGAGGTGCCGATGGAAACAAACATGCCGCATTCATCCAAAGCGGCTTCGATCCTTTCCATCTCCAACGGGATTTCGCCGAACCAGACAACATGCGGGCGGAGCCGCCCCGTTGCATCACAAGCCGGGCAGGCGGCGTGCGCCGTGATATCCTGCACCCATTCATTTGCGTCACCACAAGCAAGGCAGCGCGCCTTCAGCAATTCGCCATGCATGGCAATGACATTGCGCGATCCCGCGCGCCGATGCAGGCCATCTATGTTCTGCGTTACCAGCGTGACTGGTGCGGGCCAGGCGGCTTCCAGCCGCGCCAGGGCAAGATGTGCTGCGTTTGGCTGAATGGTGGGGTCACGCATTTGCGCGCGGCGAGCGTTATAGAACCCCTGCACCACATCCGGATTGCGCGCGAAGGCTTGGGGGGTTGCCACATCTTCAATCCTGTGGCGCGCCCAAATGCCATCCGCATCGCGAAACGTAGCCAAGCCGGATTCGCGGGAAATTCCCGCGCCAGTCAGAATAACAATGGGCGGCGCCATCAGCTTGTGGGTGGCGCCGGCGGGGTGCAACTTTGCGGTGGGCGCGGAAAGGGTTGGTCCGGGCGCGGCGGCGCCGGGCTTTCGCTTTGCTGCGGCGCTGGAATGGCAGGCGCATCAAGGCAGGGACCAAGGGCAAGCAGGGCAAGCATCATCAGCATGGTGGCCTCCTGAAAATGGTGGGCAGATCATGCCGCGCCGGCGGCACGCTGGGCAAGAAATTCTCGGCGCATCGCTATGCGGTGGTTTGCAGCTTCATGGTGATGGTTTTCATGACCCGATCCGTCTCGGACAAGATTTTCAGGATGCGCTGATAGTGTTTCACATCATCAAAGCTGAGCGCCCGGCCCTTGCGGTCTTTTAGCCATTTCTGGGCGGGCTGATAGCCGCCGATGTAAAACCCCCATGAGGTTTTGGGCGCGGCATCAAAATACTGGGTCTTGTTGATCCAGACCTTGCCGTCGCGGAATTCGGGCTTGTCCACCAGATTGTCGCCCTCCCCCATGAAAGGGTAGGGGGTGGCGCCGATGGCGGCGGGGTCCATCAGATGCAGTTTGCGGAGCGCGGAGCCTTTGGCCGAGACATCCCAGAATTCATCGGGGCTGGCGGGCCATGGGATGCGGGGGAAGTCTATTTTGAGGAATTCGGCATAGGTTTCACGATAGGCGGGGCAATGCAGCACGCCATAGATATAGTCGAAGACCTGAACTTCATCAGGGGTGCCGTGGCTGGGGTGCGCGGCCAGCTTTTGCAGCTTGGCGTAGAGTTTGGCGTCGAAATTGATGCGGCGGGTTTTGTCGAGGTCTTGCTCGGCGGGGTAGACGTAGAGGGGGAACGACATGCCGCCTCCCCTGTAAAACAGGTTCAGATCCGAGATTGCTTCATGAACGAACACCAAGTTCCAGTTCATGGTGCCGACAACCTGCCCCTGTCTGCCTACTGCCAAACCAAAGTTTGGTTCCGTGAAATTCCGCATAACAGATTGTCGAGGCCAATCTACCATGTCGCTACGATATAGAATATCTCGGTTATCGAAAGGGCGATAAGTGATAGGCTTTATGTCGTTTTGCCAGATGACGCCTTTAAGGGCAGCGCGTGCGAGTGGGAGTTTCCAGCCTCGCGAATCCCCGGCTGGAAATGTGCCTACCTTCTTCCCGGGAAAAAACTCCCCTCTGATCTGGTTGTCAGTCTTCCTAGGATCAATAAACCTAGCTATCCGGTCTGCTAATCCCTTTGGGGTGAAATCTATCACGAGGTTATCCCGCGACGTCTGAACACCAGTCACCTGCGCACCGAAAAAAGTCGTAAGAAGAATGCCGCTCTGATAAAACTTTGCTAATCCGTTGTCTCTGCGCGCGAAATCATATTGCGGCGCTACGCAATCAATTTTTTCGGTTATGGGTTTGCCAATCCGACTGCTTGCTAGAGTTGTATATTTGCCTTCACGCGTGCCCCAAAGATCGCCATGCCAGATTTCGGCTAATCCGTTTTTCTTCTTCCTGCCTGTCTTTACCGCGATGACGATCGCGACGCCTTGTTGGATATCGAAGACGTTTCTATCAGGCATTCCCTCAGGCGTGACCTCTTTCTTCTTGGCGTTACCGTGCAGGTCCAACACGTGAATCTTGTCAAAGGTACTCAGTAGATGCCAGCGCATTCCTCGAAATGTCGGATTGTCCAGGTAGCCGTGATTGGTGATGAAACCGAGTATGCCTTCGCCGTTCTTCTCAATCAGACTCTCTGACAGACGGATGAATTTCACATAATCATCATGCAGCCAGTGCTTGCGCTCGCCGAAGTGAACGCCGTTCACATACTTGTAATTCTCAATTAAGCCAGTGATCCAATCACCCATGTTTTGCGAGATACCCGAATACGGCGGGTTCCCAATAACGCACATAATCGGCGTATCGCGCTTGATGGTATTGGCCCCCTTGGCCTCGCGCGAAAGCCATTGCGTGAAGGGCAGGGTCTGGTTCGCGGGCTCACCTTCTTCCAGGCTATTCGTCAAAAACACCGAAAGGCGCGGCGGGTTGCCCGTGGGCTTGTAGCCCAATTCGGTCAGAATCATGTCCAGCTTCATGTGGCACATGGCGTAGGAAGCCATCAGCAATTCAAACCCATGCAGCCGCGGGATCAGATCAGCTTCAATATAGCCAGACCACATGCCGGGGGCGACGCCCTTCACCTTGGGCGCGATTTGCTTGATCACTTCGGCAAGAAAGGTGCCGGTGCCGGTGGCGGGATCAAGGATTTGAACGCGATGCACTTCCTTCCGGGTGGTGACTGGCTTGCCCTTTTTGTCAAACTGGCCGGTATCCCAATCAATCATCACCTTGGATGTGTCGGCCAGGCCATCGGGCAGGCCGAATTCGGTTTGCAGCACCTCATCCACTGCGCGGACAATGAAATTCACCACGGGTTCAGGTGTGTACCAAACGCCGCGCGCCTTGCGTTTGGCCGGGTTATAGGCGGCAAGAAAGGTTTCATAGAAATGCAGAAACGGGTCGTTCTGGCCGGTGAATTTGCCGAAGCCCCGCATGATACTGGCGATGTCACAGGCCTGAAAAACACGCGCCAGATCGTCAATGATCCAGGCGATCCGGTCGTCCAGATCATGGCCGGCAACATAGCCGAACAGCGCGCGCAAGAAGGGGTTTGACTTCGGCAGAAGTTCCAACGCTTCTTGCCGGCTGAAGGTATCAAGCGTTATGTCATGCAAACGGGCGGCGAACATGCCATAGGCGATGGTTTCCGCATAGATATCGGCAAAATCCTCCGGCTTGATGTCGTGGATCAAATGTTCCTTGAAGGCGTTATACTGCCCGGCCAGTTCGCTTTGAAAATCCGCATCTTCGCGCAGTGTATTTTGCAAGACATCCTTGATCAGGTTGGCCTTGCCGGCCATTCTTGCGGCAAGTTCCCTGGGTGAGGTGATGGTTTGTGGCTTCTGGGCAATGAAATCCCGAAGCAGATTTTCAAGGCTGGCATATTGATCAGGGCGCGGCTGAATGCCCATCAGGAAATCGGCAATGGTCACGGAGGCCAGAAGCGCACCATTGCGGTAGAAATCCCAATCGAGGCCGTTGGAATAGATCAGGTTCGGCAGTGCCGCGCGATAGCGTTCCTGCTGGTCCTTGTTGCTGTCTTTCATGCCCCGGATCGAAACGGGAATATCCTTCGCTTCCAGATGCCCGATCACAATTTCACCGACGGAGATAATGAAGTCAGGTGCGCCACACTTTACGCGCCTTGGTTCGTTCAAGGCAGTCACATCAAGCTTAGCAAACAAATGCTCAAAGGCCGATCTATAGGAATGTTCGGTTGCGTTGCCGGTCGCGTGAATGGTCTTAATCCGGGTCATAAATTCTGCGATAATGGTCATCCGGTCAGGCCCCCACATCAGTTGATCTTGCTTGCTTGTTACCCGGCGAAGTCAGACCACAGGGTCTCCGCGATTCAAATAGCGGCGCGGCGCGTTGCTGACAACGGTGTTGAAGCCGCCCTTCAGCGGCATAACGGCCTTGCAGTGTAGCGCGTTCTCAGGGACTGTAACGCCCTAAGCAGCGGGGAAACAGCGCGTGGCCGGACCGGATCAAGGCAGTATCGAGACGCGCTATTCCTGGATTGTCGCCATGACGGCGGTGACCATGCTCTCTCTCGCGGCCGGCGGCCCCATCACCGTAGTCGTTGGCCTGGTGCAGATTGCCGAGGATTTCGGAAGCGGGCGTTCCCTGCCATCGCTCGCCAATTCACTCGCCTATTTCGGCACCGCCATTGGCGGCATGGTCTGCGGCGTGATGGTGGCGCGCTTCGGCCAAAGGCTGGTCGCGATGATCGGCGGCATCTCCGTGGCGCTTGGGTTGATGCTGGCGTCTTTTGGGGAAAGCTGGTCGCTGCTGGTGGGGCTTGGGCTTGGCGTTGGGCTATTTGGCAATGGCGCGCTGTTCCCGCCGATGCTCGCTTATGTGTCCTTGTGGTTCGACCGGCGCCGCGGCACAGCACTCGCGCTTGTGGCGTCCGGCCAATATGTGGCGGGGTTTTTGTGGCCGCCCATATTTGAACGCGCCATCGCCATTTATGGCTGGCAGCGCACGATGTTTGGCTATGGGATTTTGGTGGCCGCCATTGCGGTGCCTTTGGCGGCACTCGTGCTGCGCCCACCGCCGGCCCAGCCCACCACCGGCAGTTTTGCCGAGAAAATGCAGCCAGGCGCGCGCGTGCTGGGCATGAATGGCAATCTGGCCTTCTTTCTGCTGGCTTTCTGTTCGTTCCTCTGCTGCATCCCAATGGCCATGCCAGCTTCCCATCTGGTCGCGTTTTGTGGTGATCTTGGCATTACCGCGTCGCGCGGTGCGCTCATGCTTTCCGTGCTGACCTTCGCGGCCTTCATGGCGCGGCAGTTCTGGGGCTGGCTATCGGATAAGATCGGCGGGTTATGGACGATTGTCTTTGGATCCCTCGCACAAATCCTGGGAATGCTCGGCTTTCTGGCAACCCAGAATGAGGCTGGGTTGTTCTTCGTTGCTGCCGCTTATGGGCTTGGCTTCAGCGGCATCATACCCGCCTATGTGCTGACCTTGCGCGCGCTGTTTCCGGCATCGGAGGCGCATTGGCGTGTGCCGACGCTGTTGTTCTTGAGCCTTTCCGGCATGGCGGCGGGCGCATGGCTTGCGGGCTATATTCATGATTGGCTGGGCTTCTACGCGGCTGCCTGGTGGGCCGGGATTGGCTTTAATCTGGTGCAATTCGCGCTCATTCTATTTCTGCTGCAACGCTGGCGGCGTGGGCTAGCGAATGCCATCTCCTCGCGCTAAACACTCAACGCGCCTCCAGTACCGCGCGCAGCCTATGCAGCAAGGCTTCGCGCGTGGCATCGTCCCTGGCATCCTCGGTGGCACTTTCAATCGCGAGCATCAGCGCCGCGCGTTCATTATGCCAATCCGGCGTGCCGCTGCGCGCCGGATCAACGCGCCGGCCCTTGCTTTCCAGCCGCTTGGGGCGCGCGCCTTTGGGCAGCGACCAACGCTCATCTAAGACGGGCATGAACACTTGATCGGACGCCGCGACCTTGCTGTCCTTCAGCCGTTGCGCGAGCGCCTCCATCGCCTCAATTTCACCATGTACCAGAAACACGCCACCCGGCACGCGCCCGCGTGCGGCCAACCAGCGCGCCAATTCGGTTGCATCGGCATGGCCGGAGAAATCACGAATCTCCACGACCTTTGCCGCCACGCGAATGCTCTCGCCCTGAATACGCACCTCTGGCTTGCCTTCCTGCAAGAACCGCCCAAGCGTGCCTTGCGCTTGATAACCCGTGAGCATCACCGTCGCCGCCGGGTGCCAGAGCCAGCGCTTCAAATGATGCCGGATGCGCCCTGCATCGCACATGCCAGACCCGGCGATAATGATGTGAAAGCCCTCGGTTTCCGCGATGCGGCGGCTCGCTTCGCCACTTTCTGTCAGGCGGATCAAAGGCGAACGCAAGGCGCGGCTGATGGATGCGCTATTTTCAAGTGCCTTAGCATGCTCCAGAAACACATCAGTCGCCCGGATCGCTAATGGGCTATCCATGAAAATTGGCGCTTCGGGAATGGCGCCAGATTGCATCAGCGTTACTAGATCCCAGCAGATTTCCTGCGTGCGTTCCACCGCGAAGGCAGGGATCAGCAAGACGCCATCGGGCTTCGCTGCTTCCTGCACAATGGTTGCAAGCTTCTCCCGCCGCGCCACATGGTCCACGCAGGGCTTTTCTTCATCGCCATAGGTGCTTTCGATGAACACGTGATCAAGCGCCGCTGGCGCTTCGGATTCATGGTGAAACACCGAACAATCCGGCCCCAAATCGCCAGATACCAGCAACCGCAACGGCGCTTCCTTACCATCGGCGCATTCAATCTCAATCGAAGCGGAACCCAGCATATGCCCAGCATTCCACCAACGGGCCCGCACCCCCGGCACGGGTTCCACCCAGCGCCCGAAGGGGACTGCGTGAAAAGCCGAAAGCACTGCTGCCGCATCCTCCGCCGTATAGATGGGCTTTACCGGCGCGCGTCCCCGGCGGCGATTGCGGCGATTGAGCTGCGCGACTTCCATCTCCTGCACATGGCCTGAATCGGGCAGCATCACCGCGCAAAGATCCGCCGTTGGCGCCGTGGCGTGGATCACGCCGCGAAAACCAGCCGCCTTCAGCTTTGGTAGTAGGCCGGAATGGTCAATATGCGCATGCGTCAGCAATACCGCATCAATTTCGCGTGAGTTGAAGGGAAACTCCTCCCAGTTCAGGGATTTAAGCGTCTTCGGTCCCTGGAACATGCCGCAATCCACCAGAAACCGGGCGCGCCCAGTTTCGAAAAGCAAGCAATAGCCTGTAACGGTGCGCGCTGCGCCGCAGACCCGAACGGAAATACCCATGATCCCCCCCCAAAAGGGCGCGCTGCGCCTTACCTGATCACTTGCGGAGTATCAGGCACCGATTTGTCTTGATCCAGCGCAAAATCAGGACGACAATGGTTACCAAGGCGTAAGGGCTGCCAGAAGGCCCGCGCCGCGAAGGCAAAGCAGAACGGCAGGCAGACATGAACCCGTTAGATGTCACGCGTTCGATGATGGATGGGCTTGGGGCTGAAGGGGCGGTCTGCATGAAGTGCGGATCACGATCCCTTGGGCTTTGTGCGCCTTTGGACGCGGCATCGCTGGATGATATGGCCGCCGATAGCGAAAGGCTGGAGCTTGAACCGCGCAGTCCCATTTTCCACCAGGGCGATGAGGCAAAGTATGTTTATACACTTACCGAAGGGACGGCGCGGCTGATGCGGGTTTTGCCGGATGGCCGGCAGGCGGCAATCGGCTTTCGTTTCGCAGGCGACATTCTTGGTTTCACGCCGCTGCCAGAATATGCCTTTGGCGCCGAAATGCTGACCGGCGGGATGATTTGCCGTGTGGAACGCCGCCGTCTGGAGCAATTGTTTCGTCGTTACCCCCTGTTGGAACGCCGCTTTCTTGATCTCTGCGCGCAGGAATTAGCGCAAAGCCAGGATCATATCATGGCGCTTGGCCGCTTCACCGCGGAAGAACGCGTGGCTGGCTTCCTGCTATCCCTTGTGGATGCACAGCGCCGGCGCGGGCAGAAAGGCCCAGTTTTTGATCTGCCGGCGACCCGCGCTGATATTGGTGAATTCCTGGGCCTAACGCTGGAAACCGTGAGCCGCGCGATTTCCAGCTTCCGCCGGCGCGATCTCATCCGTCTGCATGGGCAGAATGGCGTCGAACTCCTGAATGAGGCTGCGCTGACCGCCCTTGGTACTGGTGAGGGTGAGGACGCCGCCTGAGGGCTAGAGCATTCACGCTGGCGCCATACTGCGATAGGCTTCGGGCTGCATAAGGGAGCCGCCCATGAGTGATTTGCCGCGTAAGGTGGATATTGCCGAGGAAGGCCCACGAGAAGGCTTTCAGATCGAAAATAACCCCATTCCAAGTACTGACAAGATTGCACTGATTGATGCGCTTTCAGCGACCGGGCTGCGCCACATTCAGGTGGCGTCCTTCGTTTCACCGAAGCTTGTGCCTGGTTGGGCGGACGCAGAAACGGTGGTGGCAGGCTTAACCCCCAAGGCCGGTATTCACTACACCGCTTTATGGTTCAATGTGGCGGGGCTGGATCGCGCCCTGGCCTTCAAGGAACGCTTACATCTTTTCGGTTCCATCAGCTTTGCGGCTTCTGAGGCTTTTTCGTTCAAGAACCTGAACCGTGATCATGCCGGGCAGATTGAAGCCATGCGCAAGCAAACCGCGGCACATATCGCCGCTGGCGTGCCGGTTACGCGCATTGGGTTGCAAGCGGCTTTTGGCTGCAATTATGCTGGCGATGTCGCGCCCGCGCAGGTGATGGCAGCCGTAGCGGATGGGCTGGCCATCGCCGCAGAAGCTGGTGTCACGATTGAGGATTTGACTCTGGCGGATACCATGGGCTGGGCCAATCCACGCCAGATTGAAGCAGTGATCGGTGAAGTGCGTAACCGTTGGCCGGAATTGCGGCTTGCATTGCATTTGCACGATACGCGCGGGCTCGGCATTGCCAATGCCATGGCGGGTTTGCGTATGGGTGTGGCGCGGTTTGATGCGGCGGTGGGTGGCCTGGGTGGTTGCCCCTTCGCCGGCCAGCCCGGAGCGCCCGGCAATATCGCAACCGAAGAATTGGCGCTGCTTTGCGCTGAACTTGGGATTGCGACTGGCATTGATCTGGAAGTATTGGTAGAAGCGGGGCGCTTGGCGGAACGGATTCTGGACCGGCGCTTGCCAAGTGCTGTACTGCGCGGCGGGACGCTAGCGCGGTTTCGTGCGCGGGCGGCCTGATAGAACGATTCACTGGAAAGGCCCATTATGCTGAACGTGGCACTGATCCTGGAAGATTCTGCGATGCCACGCACGGTTTTCTGGGAAAAGCTGCTTGCAACATTTCAATCCTTGCCCAAGGCAGCGACACATCACATCTTTCTGCCGCAAGAAGATGTCGCCATGGAAACCAATTGGCCACGCTACAAGGACAGGGCATCAAGCTACATCCGTGGCATGGGCCATGATCTATCCAACACTGGCGCGGTAAAGGCATATTATGATCGCATCACAACATGGGCCCGGGCGCATCCTCAGGACGTTATCCTGACCATCAACATGAATCCCTTCATCCGGATTCCCATTATGCTGCGTGGCCTCCGCAACATCTACCCCGCGGATGGCTGCCTTTCGGAACTTGATCGCTCACTCAACCCGCGCAGTATTTCACTACCAGCCCTGCCAATCCAAGTATCTCATCAAGATCATCATGGTGAAGGCCGGCGCAAATATTTGGTGAGCTTTCAGGGCGTTCTTTCCCATCCTGTACGTGCTGCCTTGGGCAAATTGCATGATGGCGAGAAATTCCAAATCAGGATCATCGAATCTGTCCGGCATGATGCTTTGAAGCTTGATGCAACCACAGGCCAGGCCGACGAGGATTACCGCCAGATCATGGCGAATGCGGATTTCGCCTTTATCCCACGGGGCGATGCGTTGTTTTCTTATCGGCTGTTGGAAGCCATGTCCTTCGGCTGTATCCCCATTATCCTGTCAGATAACTGGGTGCTGCCCTTTGATCGCTTGATTGACTGGTCTTCCTGCGCCCTGCGCTCAAGGGAAGATGAAGTTGTGGCATGTGCCGCGTTAGTGAAACGCCTATCCGATCAGGAAGTCCTCGATCGTAAGGGGAAGGTTTTGCAAATTTACGAGACGTATTTTTCCTCACTTGAGCGCGTGATAACCAAAGGCTTGCTGGTAGAACTGGAACAATGCCTAGCCCAAAGACCATAACATGACCGAACCCATTGAAGACGCCCGCCGCTTTGCACCTGCTGTGGCGCGCAACAAGGCTGCCATTACGGAAGTTTTGACCCGCCATTTGCCGCAATCCGGCGTAGTGCTGGAAATCGCGAGCGGTTCTGGCGAACATGCGCTGCATTTTGCCGCGCAATTTCCGGCGCTCACCTTCCAGCCCAGTGACCCCGATGCAGCATCACGCGCCAGCATCGCGGCGTGGCAGGGCGAAGCGCAGCACGCTAATCTACTGCCACCCTTGGCGCTGGATGTCATGGCTGAAGCTTGGCCGGCGCAGCGTGCGGATGTCGTACTCTGTATTAATATGATCCATATCGCGCCATGGGGCGCGACAGGGGCGCTGATGCGCGGCGCGGCCCGCACGCTACCGGTGGGCGGTTCGCTGTTTCTCTACGGCCCTTTCAGACAAGGCGGCCAGCATACCGCACCAAGCAATGCGGAATTTGATGCCAGCCTGCGCGCTCAGGATACAGGCTGGGGCGTGCGTGATTTGGAGGCCGTTGCAGCCGAAGCCGAAATGGCTGGCTTCACCGCGCCGCTCATTGAAGCGATGCCGGCGAATAATCTTTCGTTGATATTCCGCCGGCTTGGATAATGGCTTACTGTCTTAGCCGCATAGCCTGATGGACCCACTCGGCCTAGACGCACTCTAATGCGAAAGCAGTACTGGGACGGTCATTTCGTGGAGCAAACTGCGCGTCACACCGCCCAGGATGAATTCGCGTAGTCGTGAATGCCCGTAAGCGCCCATCACCAGCAAATCCGCCCCCATATCACTGGCATGATTCAGCAGCAGCGCCGAATCCGAAACATCATCAGCGACCGCCTTGGCGACATTTACCTTCACACCGTGCCGCGCCAAATGACGGGCAATATCTGCCCCTGGTTCCTCTCCATGCCCACCCAAGCCACCTTTGGGATTAGCGAGAAAAACCGTGGCGCTTTCCGCCTTGGCAAGCAACGGCAGCGCATCATGCAGCGCACGTGATGCTTCGCGGCTTGCATTCCAGCCAATAAGCACGCGCTTGCCAATGGTGGGCAAGCTGCCCGCAAAGGGAATGGCCAGCACCGGTCGCCCTGAATCAAATAGTACCGTTTCCAGAACGCCAGTATTGTCACTTTCGGGATCATCCTGGCCCAGAACTAGAAGATCCGCGTACCGACCATGCAGGGCAACAATCTCGGCCGTGGTGCCTTCCACCTGGCGCCATTCACCCATGATGCTCTCACGCGCCAAGGCTGCTTCGAAAGCCAGTTTCAGCTTCTGCCCAGCGGTCAGCGCAGATTGGCGCATCTGTTCCATCAGTTCAGCAATCACCGCACCACCGCCGCCACCATCACCCATCGCCATGACGGGTACCGCCACATCAATCACTTGCAGCGCGGTCAGATGCGCAGCGTGCTGACGGGCCAGCATGGCTGCGATATCAAGCCGCATCTGTGCACGCGGCGATTGATCAACATGTACAAGAATATCGCATAGTTTCATCGAAGCCTCCTATCCATCCTAGGGGGAGAGGATAGGCGTGAATAGCGCGCCGCGACTTGATCAATATCAATTTTGCGGCCGTAATGGCCTAGCGGGCGATACTGCCCCCACCGCCAGCATGTCCTGGATAATCTTGAAAGGGTAATCAGGCTCCCGATAATCACCAACAAGTTGGCGCTTCGGCAGCTTGATCTTTTCTGGCTTTGGCGCCTCATAGGGAATATGGTTCAGTATATGCCGGATGATATTGAGCCGCGCGCGTTTCTTGTCATCGGATACGGCCACATACCAAGGTGCCCAGGCGGTATCTGTTGCTTGGAACATGGCATCGCGCGCGCGTGAATAATCATACCAACGGCTATAGGATTTCAAATCCATGGGCGAGAGCTTCCAAAGCTTTCGTCCATCCCGAATACGGCTTTCAAGACGCCTAGTCTGCTCTTCTGGGCTGACTTCAAGCCAATATTTCAGCAGAATAATACCGGATTCGATGAAGACGCGCTCCACCGCCGGCGCCATTTCGAGAAAGCGTTTTACCGCCACATCCGAGCAGAATCCCATTACTTTCTCGACACCGGCGCGATTGTACCAGGACCGATCAAAGATCACTATTTCACCCGCGGCCGGCAAATGCTGGATGTAGCGTTGAATATAAAGCTGTGATTTTTCACGTTCCGTTGGTGCGGGTAGCGCAACCACGCGAAAGACACGCGGGCTCACCCGCTCCGTGATGGCTTTAATTGTACCACCCTTGCCTGCGCCATCACGCCCTTCGAAAAGGATACAGACTTTCGTGCCTGTTTTCTTCGCCCATTCCTGGAGCTTCACCAATTCCACGTGTAGATCGCATAGCGCTTTTTCATAAATCTTGCGCCTCAGCTTGCCATCTGGCTTGAAGGGCGTATCGGCTGCGCGCTTTCGATCTGATGAGTGGCGGTCAGGTGCCACGCGGCCAGCATGTGTGGAGGTTTTTTTCGCCAAGGCAAATTCTCCTTCCAAGGTACGACCAGCGCTTATTCCTCCTCCGGGTGCTTCCAAGTCAGGGACCACCCAACATCGCCTGGCATTCCACCGGGCCAATCAATGATCTGGACTTTCAGCTGAAAGCCGCGCGGCGCCAATTCGCGTTCATAAAATTCATAGGCGCGCTTTGGAAAACCGCTGAGCCTTTGGCGCCAAGCGGGGTCGTGGCTGGTGATGGACCGCCCCTGATCGGGCAGCCATTCGGACGGAAAGCGCATCACGAGCGCTTCTTTATCGCCGGCATCTACGGCGCGGCGCACCAAAGTAGCAATGCGTTCCAGCGCATCAGGCGCGATTTCGCGTCCCTCGAAGGCCTCGCGCAACTTGGCCTGTTCTGCGCGCTGCACTGCGGCTTCGGCTTGTGCAGCGGCATCCTCGGCGCGCTTCTTGCCATTCACATAGTCCCAAATGGCATGCGCACTGAAGTTCTGGGGGGATAACGTCATGATCGCAGCCTTCCCTCGATAAGGTCCAGATGCGCCCCTACAATGCCACGGCCCAGCCCCGCTTGACTTACATCAAGACCTTAGCGCCCCTCAAAACTTGGCGCGCGTTTTTCCAGCATGGCCTCCACTGCTTCACGATGGTCCCGCGTGCCATGCGCCAGCGCCTGATAGGCGGCGGACATTTCGAGTAGCGTAGACAACCGCGTATGCTGGCTTTCACGCAGCAGGCGCTTGGTCAGCCGCACCGCTTGCGGCGGATTGGCCGCGATTTTCGTGGCAATGGCGCGCGCCGCATCCAAAAGCGCTTCCGGCGCCACCACCTTCGAGACCATACCGCAAGCCAAAGCTTCCGCCGGCCCAATAGTCTCACCGGTTAGAGACAATTCCAAAGCCTTCGACATACCAACCACCTTTGGCAGCAGATAGGCGCCGCCATCACCTGGCACGATACCAACCTTGACGAAGCTTTCGGCAAAAAGCGCTTTCTCACTCGCCACGCGAATATCGCACATCAACGCCAGATCAAGCCCCGCACCAATCGCCGGCCCGTTCACCGCCGCGATGGTGGGGATATCCAATTCATAAAGTGCCAGTGGAATCAATTGAATGCCACGACGGTAGGATTCACGAATCTCCGCCCCCGTACCACCGCCGGTGATGCCGGTTTTATCGCGCATGCCTTTCAAATCGCCGCCAGCGCAAAAGGCAGAACCGGCGCCAGTCACAATCACGCAGCGCACACTATCATCACGTGACAAGGTGCGGCAGGCGGCTTCCACTTCCTCGCACTCCGCACGCGTGGAAATTGCATTGCGTTTTTCGGGACGATTAAGCGTGAGGGTAACAATCCCGCCATCACGTTCGATGTTCAGAAATGGGATCATGGGGCGATTTCCTCCTCGCGTGCGGTGATGAAGGGCCATAGCGCACCGGAAAGCGCTTGCGCTTCTTGCCCGATGCGCTTGGCCCAAAAGGCTTCGCTGCCACCTTCTTCGCGCCAGGACCAAAGCCGACGCGTGAAATGATGCAGCTGATGTTCTTCGGTAATGCCCATGGCAGCAAAGACCTGATGCGCAATGGCGGCACCACGCGTTGCGGCTTCACCAACCGTAACCTTCGCGCAGCCGATCTCAAAAGCTGCTGCGGCCAGCCCGCGCCGATCCACCGCGCGGGCGGCCGCAGCAAAAGCCACGGAAGCGGCTGAAGTCTCCGCCGCAAAAACCGCCAATTGCTGTTGCACGGCCTGAAACCGCCCAATCGGGCGGCCGAATTGCTTGCGCGTATTGGCGTGATCCACCGCCAGCGCAAGCGCCGCCTGCATGGCGCCGGCAATCTGCGCTGAGCGCATCAGCGCGGTGCAAAGCAACCCCGCCTCCGCGCCCCAGCCATTGGGTAGCACCGCTTCCGCGATTGGTGCGCCGATGATGCGCGCGCGATCCCGTGGCTCATGGCCGATATTGTCACCTTCTTCCCAGGCAAGCACCGCCGCTGGGTAAAGCGCAATACGCGCGCCATCAAGCAGCGCGACATGGTCAGCATGCCGCCCCCAGGGAATGGCGCCGTTGCGCGCACCAAAACTCAGCGCACCTGCAGGCGGCGTGATGCCCGCCGCCGCCAACAAGGCACTGCCAAAAACACTTTCCGCTAATGGCACCGGCGCGGCGTGGCGGCCCAGCACTTCAAGCAAGGGCGCAACATCGGCAAAGCCAAGCCCGACACCACCTGCTTCCTCCGGTACCAGAGCGCCATTCAAGCCAAGGGCCGCCATGGCACCCCATGTCGCCGTCGGCCATTCGCCGGTTTCAACTGCGCGCAGCACCGCCACATCCGCTGCATCCGCCAGCGCGCGATCTGCCTGATCGGCAAGCTCCGTTCCGATTTCGCTTGCCATGTCAGCGCAGCCCCAATTCACGCGCGATAATGCCGCGCATGATTTCCCGCGTGCCGCCGCGTAAGGAGAAAGTCGGCACAATCTGGGTCAGATAAGCATGCATGCGGCGCATATCATCTGGCATGTCTTCGGTCGCGATCAGGTCACGCACCACATTGGGCAAAGCCTGTTCGAAATCATTGCCCAAATCCTTGACCAGTGCGGCTTGGCGCACTGGGTCCTGCCCATCTTCCAACATGCCGGCCACCGCCACCGACATATTGCGCAAAGCCCAAAGGCGCGCGACCTGGCGCCCAAGCGCCGGCGCCGCAGCGCCATCCTGCTTCAGCGTTGTCATGGCGGCTTCCAGCAAAGGATGCGAAGACAAATACCGATCCGGCCCGCTGCGCTCAAACGCCAATTCGCTGGTGGCCTGCGCCCAGCCTGCGCCTTCCTGCCCCACCAGCGCATCTTCTGGCAGCATCACATCATCGAAGGTGATTTCGTTGAAACCCTTCTCACCAACCAGATCACGGATCGGGCGGATATGCACGCCAGGCGCGCGCAAATTGACCAGCACTTGCGATAGCCCGATATGCCGCGCGCCCCCTTCCGGCGCGGGCGACGTACGCACCAGCGCAATCATCCAATCGCAAAGATGCCCGAAGGTGGTCCAGATCTTCCGGCCATTCAGCTTCCAGCCGCCATCCACCTTTTCCGCCTTGGTGCGGAGCGATGCGAGATCACTCCCCGAATCAGGTTCCGACAGGCCAATGCAAAACGCATGCTCGCCGCTTGCAATGCGCGGCAGGAAATGGCGCTTCTGGTCTTCCGTGCCGAGCCGCAGGATCAACGGGCCGGATTGCCGATCCCCAATCCAATGCGCGCCCACCGGTGCCCCGGCGGCGAGCATTTCTTCCAGCACGATATTGCGTTCCAGAAAGCTGCGTTCCGCGCCGCCATATTCACGCGGCCAGCACATACCAATCCAACCTTTGGCGCCAACCGCGCGGGTGAAATCACGGTCAAACCCCATCCAGGATCGAGCGCGGATTTCGGGCGTAAAACTCGGCGCGTGTTCAGCCAGAAAGCTACGCACTTCTGCGCGCAGTTCAGCTGCGCCTTCCGGCGCATTCCGCAAATCAAAACGAAGCCCAGCCATGGCGCTTCCCCTCTACAAAAGGCCCGCGGCGCGGGCAGCAGCGATTTCATCTTCAGACATATCGGCGAATTCAGCCAGAATGGCATTGGTGTGTTCGCCGGGTGCTGGAATACCCAAGCGGTAACGCACCGGCGTTTCGGCTAGGCGCAAGGGTGAAGCCGGTACGCGCACCGAACCGCCCGCATGATGCGGCACTTCCACAATCATCTTACGCGCCTGAGTATGGGGATCGGCTTCCACATCAGCGGAATTATTCAAGGGGCCAGAGGTGATCTTGGCATCTTCCAGGCGCGCCAACCATTCGGCACGCGGCCTTTGGCGGAGCACATCCCGCATCAGCGCCAATAGCGCTTCGCGATTTTCCGCCCTGTCACGCGCTCTGCGGAAAAGCTTATCTTCGGCCCATTCCGGATGGCCCATCGCGGCGGAAAGCCTGACGAATTCCCGGTCATTCAAGACACCAATGACAAATTTCGCGTCCGATGCCTCAAACACACCGTAAGGCACCGCTACCGGCGAATCATTCCCGGTGCGTTTGACGATGCGCCCGGCGTTCAGCCAGGAAGACATCGGCGCCTGCATCAGGGAGCTCATGGTTTCAAATAGCGAAACCTCGCAATACTGCCCCTGACCTGTATTCTCTCGATGCCTGAGGGCCGCCAGAATGGAAACCGTGGCAGCGAAACCAGTGAACATATCCGCCACCGGCACGCCAACACGCTGCGGGCCACCACCTGGCATGCCATCCGCCTCACCAGTCACTTCCATAAGGCCAGCCATGGCTTGCGCCACGAAATCGTAACCAGACCGATGCGCGTATGGCCCATCCTGACCAAAGCCGGTGATGGAACAATAGATAAGACGCGGATTGATGGCGCGCAAATCTTCATAGCCAAGCCCATAACGTGCCAGCGTACCGGTGCGGAAATTTTCGATCAGCACATCGGCCTTGCCGATCATCCGTTTCAGGATCGCAGCGCCCTTGGGTTGTGTGAAATCCAAGGTGACAGAACGCTTGTTGCGATTAAGCGTGACGAAATAAGTACTGTCCTCACTGCCGGCAACAAAGGGTGGGCCGAGTGCGCGTAGATCATCGCCGATGCCTTGGCGTTCCACCTTGGCGATATCCGCCCCCAGATCGCCCAGCATTTGCGCACAAAGCGGGCCGGCCACAACGCGGGTCAGGTCAATCACGCGAAGCCCGGTCAGCGCACTGGGCTTTGGGGTTTCTGTCATGCTGCCTCAGCCCCCGCGCACCCGGGCGCGTAACTCGAATTTCTGGATTTTGCCGGTAGCAGTTTTCGGCAGTGGACCGAAACTGATGTGCCGCGGCACCTTGAATCCTGCCAGATTGGTGCGGCAGAAGGCAATGATGCCATCGCGGTTCTCCGCTGCCCCAGGCTTCAGGGTGATGAAGGCATGCGGCACTTCGCCCCATTTTTCATCTGGATGTGCCACCACTGCGGCTTCCATCACATCCGGGTGGCGATAGAGCGCTTCTTCCACTTCAAGGCTGCTGATATTCTCACCGCCCGAGATCACAATATCCTTGGCGCGGTCCTTCACCTCAATATAGCCATCCGGGTGCAATACGCCCAAATCACCGGTGCGGAACCAACCATCCACAAAGACCGCTGCATTGGCCTTGGGGTTGCGCAAATAGCCCTTCATCACCGTATTGCCGCGAATGGCAATCTCACCAATCGTCGCGCCATCGGCCGGCACAGCGGCGCCCGTTTCGGTATTGATCACCGTCGCTTCTTCCAGCGTCGGCAAAGCCACACCTTGCCGCGCCATGAAGGCGGCTTTTTCGGCCAAAGGCAGACCATGCAAGCCTGGCTGCCAAGCACAGAGCAATGACGGTCCATAGCATTCCGTCAGGCCATAAAGATGCGTGACATCGAAGCCCAGATTCTCCATGGCCGCGATCACTGGTGAGGGAGGCGCTGCACCACCAGTCGCGATCCCCACACGATGCGCGAAGCTGCGCCGCTGATCTTCTGGCGCATGGATCAGCATAGTCAGCACGACCGGCGCGGCGCAGAGATGCGTCACACCATATTCGGCAATCAGCGCGAAAATCCGTGCAGGTTCCACGCGGCGCAGGCAGATATGTGTGCCCCCTTGCAACGTGACTGCCCAGGTATAAGTCCAGCCATTGCAATGAAACATCGGTAGCGTCCAGAGATAGACGCTTTGCGCATTCAACCCAAAGGAAAGCGCATTGCCGCAGGCATTCAAATAAGCACCGCGATGATGCACCACCACACCCTTGGGGTCACCCGTGGTGCCAGATGTATAGGAAAGTGAAATCGCCGCCCATTCATCCGGTGATGGCGCTACCGGAAAGGCAGCGTCACCGCCAGCAATGAAATCCTCATAAGGTGTCGCTTCAATTGCCGCACCACCAGGGCCTTCTGGATCATCAATGATGATCACGCGTGGCGGGGTTTCCAGCCCTTCCAAAGCCGTGTTTACCAGCGCGGCAAATTCGCGGTCCAGCAACAGGATTCTCGCGCCGGAGTGGCTCAGGATGAAACGCACTGTTAGCGCGTCCAGCCGCGTATTGATGGGGCACAACACGGCATGCGCCATGGGGACAGCGTTATGTGCTTCAAGCATTTCCGGAATATTCGGTAGAAGCGCTGCCACCACATCGCCTGGCGCAATGCCTGCACTATGCAAGGCCGAAGCCAGGCGGCGGCTGCGTTCCAGAAACTGCGCATAGGTGATGCGCCGCGCGCCATGAATAATGGCGACACGCTTGCCCCAGACATGCGCGGCACGCGGCAGGAAGGAAACCGGGGAAAGCGGCACATGATTGGCAGCGGTTTTCGGCAGATCATCCTGCATGCGTCAGCTCTTCCCCAAAACCCGAGGCACGCTGATGGCGCAGCGTATCCGCGCAGCCTTGCGCAGCACCGCCGCCGCTTCGGCGTAATGCGCGCTACCCGGATCAAACGCGCCTGCACGAATCGCGGCGGCAAAGGCACTATCCGGTGCTTCAGTCGCGCCAGTCAGGCGCTGCATCGTCGCGCGTGTTTCTTCCGCCCAAGCGCCGTGCTGCGTTGCCTCTCGCGCCGCGATCGCCATGGCGTTCGCGATCATGCGCGCGGTGAAGGCATCGGCGCCGGAGAGTTTCGGCAAAATCTCCTGCAACAGCGCATCCCGCGCCGTTGCCAGCAGGCTTGGGCCTTCCGGGGCTTCACGCTGCATGGGGCACCCCCGTCATATTCAGGATTTCCCATTCAAGCTCTGGCACAATATGGCCAGTGAGTGCCAATTCCAGGCTGGTTTCCTTGCCAGAAAGATGCCGCTCTGCCTGGTCAATCGCAATCACCGCCCAGCGAATATGCGCGGCCAACTCCCACCAGGTAACGCGCGCCGCATCCACCGCACGGCCCGCTTCCGCGGCATAACCGGCATAGAAGGCCTCACGCGCACCAATGCCGCCCGCTTCATGGGTGCTGCCGAAGCGCCAGCATTTGGCGCAAAACCAGCCAAGGTCAGCATGCGGATCGCCCCATGCGGCGAATTCCCAATCCAGCACAGCGGCGACGCCAGACTCCGCCAGCATCAGATTGCCGGTGCGAAAATCATTATGGTTCAGCACGGGCGGCACGGGCGGCGGCGCGGTGCGTTCCAAATGGCGCAGCCCCCATTCCAGTACAGGGCGCGGCAGCGCTTGCCGATCCAAAGCGCGGCGCTGCTCCACCACAAAGGCAAGGCAAGCATCGTCAGGCGGCGCGCCCAAGAACGCCAAATCCGCACGCGGCGGCGTGATGCGATGAATGCGCGCCAATTCGCGCCCCAAACCCGCCACCGCAGCATCCCGCCCTCCGCAGAGCGTTTCGCTTTTTACCACGCGATGCCCAGCGGCAATGCCCTGTACGCGACGCATAATGAAGAACGGCGCGCCAAGCACGCCGGTATCCTCACACAAATAAAGCGGCGCCGGGACCGTCACGCCCGCTGCAAATGCCGCCTGCAACAGCGCAAATTCCGCGGATCGAGGCAAGGAAACCGCCAAGGTCGCGGCATTATCCGTGCGCAGTACCCAGGCTTCGTCGTGCCCCGCCAGCGTCACATCCAAAGCCCAATTCTGCTGAATGGCACCGCCAGAAAGCAGCGCCATCGCACCCAGCTTCACATCAGCCGCGCCGGTGGCCCCGCGCAGCCAATCGGTCAGCTTTGCGCGCCGCGCCTCATCCATGCTTGGGCGGACCCCAGGCAAAGAAGCCAGAACCCTCCGCCCGCAATGTATTGGCCAACACCATGCGATGCACTTCGGATGCGCCATCCACCAGCCGCGCCTGGCGGGCATAGCGGTACATCCATTCAATCACCGTATCCTTGGAATAGCCGCGCGCCCCCAGCAATTGCAGCGCCGTATCCACGGATTTTTGCAAAGCATCCGCTACCACAATCTTCGCCATGGACACTTCTTTCCGCGCGAAGCCGCCTTGGTCCAGAATCCAAGCCGCCTTCATGGTCAGCAGCCGGCCGATTTCAATTTCCATCGCCGCCTGACCCACCAGGCCCTGCACGCTTTCGCGATCAATCAGCTTCATGCCGAAGGAGTCACGCTGCGCGATGCGTTCCATGGCAATTTCCAAAGCGCGCCGAGACAATCCCAGCCAGCGCATGCAATGCGTCAGTCGCGCCACGCCCAGGCGCATTTGCGTCAGCTTCAGCCCATCGCCTTCATTCATCAAAAGGTGTTCATTCGGAACTTCCAGCCCGTCGAATTCCAACTCGCAATGGCCGCCATGTTCTTCCGGCCCCATGATCGGAATGCGGCGTACAATCTTCCAGCCCGGCTGATCGGCGCTGAACAGAAAGGCGGAAAGCCCCTTGCGCGGATCATCCGATGTGCGCGCGATGATGATGAAAATCTTTGCATTGCCGGCGCCGGTGATGAACCATTTGCGCCCAGTGATGCGCCAACGGTCATTCCCAACCCGTTCCGCCTTGGTATAGGTCAAATTGGGGTCTGAACCGCAGCCATCGGGCTCCGTCATCGCGAAGGCGGATTGAACATCGCCATCCACAATCGGCTGCAACCAGCGCGGCTTCATTGCTTCCGGCAAAACGCGATCCAGGATCATCATATTGCCATCATCCGGCGCGGCGCTATTGAACACCACGGGTCCGAAGATGGAGCGATTCATTTCCTCATAACAGGCGGCCATGCCAATGCGCGGCAATTCCTGGCCACCCAGGCGCTTTGGCATTTGCAGCGCCCAAAGCCCTTCTGCCTTCGCGGCCTTGCGCATTTCCGCCAGCACATGGGGCGCGATGTTTTCATGCTCATCGAAATTCGCGCGGTCGGATTCCAGAGGAATCAGCTTTTCATCCACAAAGCGGCGGACGCGCCGACGCATATCATCAATTTCGGGGGGCAGCGTGAATTCCATGACGGCAATACCTAAAGCGGGTTGATCGAATGGCCGCCATCCACCGTCACCACCGCGCCGGTCATATGCGCCCCGGCAGCGGAAGCGAGCAGCAGAAGCGGCCCGGAAAGGTCCTCGGCAGCGCCAAGCCGGCGTTGCGGGATGCGCTTAATCATCGCCTGCCCGGAATCGGAGGCGAAGTAGTCGCGATTGATATCAGTGGCGATATAGCCAGGCGCAATCGCATTCACCCGAATGCCATGTCGCGCCCATTCCACCGCCAAATGGCGTGTCATGTGCAACAGCCCGGCCTTGGCGGCGGTATAGCCCACCACACCGGGAATGATCCGAACCCCAAGGGCCGAGGCGATATTCACCACCACGCCCGGGCATTTCGCCGCCACCAGGCGCTTGGCGGCTTCCTGCGCTACCAGAAAACAGCCGCGCAGATTCACATCCAGCACGGCATCCCAATCCTCGGCGCTTTGTTGCAAGGCGGGCTTGGTCACGGCGATGCCGGCATTGTTGACCAGAATATCGCAGGGCGCGCCGAAGGCGGCTTCCGCGGCGGCAAAGGCGGGTGCGATGCTCTCCGGCGCGGTCACATCCAAAGGCACAGAAACCGCGCGCGCGCCCAATTCGCTCGCAAGCGCCGCAGTTGCTGCTTCCCGCCGCGCGGCCAAGGCCACGGAGGCACCCGCGCCATGCAGCACGCGCGCGAAATGCGCGCCCAAAACGCCAGACGCACCAGTCACCAGCGCCACGCGCCCCTGCAACGAGAACATTCCAGCAATATCCACGGCGCCGCCTCCCTCTTCCGCCAAGGGGTGCCACCGGGCGGGCGCCGGGGCAAGCCCTCAAGACAGAGCCCCCGTTTCCTTCTAGCCTTTCACCAGAAAACGGGGGTTCAGACCATGGCAGGCGAAACAAGGGTGGCGCTGGTTACCGGCGCGCAGCAGGGCATCGGGGCCGCGGCCGCACGGGCCCTGGCGGCAGCGGGGCATGATGTCGCGATAAATTGGCTGGATGATCAGGCCCAGGCCGAAGCCCTGGCGACAGATATCCGCGCTTCAGGCCGCCGCGCCGCGCTGATCCGCAGCGATGTCGGCTCCGCCGCAGGCGCTGCCGCCCTGGTGGAACAGACCATCGTCGCACTCGGGCGCATTGATGTGCTGGTGAACAATGCGGGCATCTTCCCGCGCGTTGAATTTCTGGAAATGACCGAAGCGGAATGGGACCGGGTGATTGCCGTCAATCTGAAGGGCAGCGCCTTTTGCGCCCAGGCGGCGGCGCGCGCCATGGTGGCGGCGGGGATCAAGGGGGTGATCATCAACCTCTCCTCCTCCTCGGTCAGGGGGGCGCCGCTTGGGGTGCATTACACGGCGACCAAGGCCGGCATGATCGGCATGACGCGCTCCATGGCCCTATCCCTTGCCCCCATGGGCATTCGCGTGAACGCCATAGCGCCGGGCCTGACCGATACCGCGCAGCCGCGCTACGGCAATAGTGAAGCGGAGCTTGCGGTCATGGCGCAGCAAATCCCGCTGGGCCGGATGGGGCGGCCTGAAGAAATCGCCGGATTGATGGTTTATCTTGCGTCTGATCAAGCCGCCTGGATCACGGGTCAGGTTTATCACATCAACGGGGGCAATTACCTCGCCTGAGGCAGGGCAGGGCTCCCCCGAAGCAGGAGGATCAAAATGCGCCATTGGCTGATCGCGTGCGTGCTGGCAGCGCTGCCCGGCGTGGCACTGGCGCAGATGGAACCCGGGGACCCGATTGCTGGACAGCGCCTGGCCACCACCTGGTGCGCCAATTGCCATAGCATCGCGCCAAACGGCCCCGGTCCCGCGACCGATATAGCACCAAGCTTCGCCGCTATTGCCGCGCTGCCATCCACAACCTCCATGTCGCTCCGCGCCTATTTGCGCACGCCGCATGCGAATATGCCGGATTACCGCCTAAGCCGGGAGGAGCTGGATGATATTGTGGCTTATCTGTTGACCGTCAGGCGGTAAACCCGTAGCGGAGCGGTTAGTTCAGATTCGAGCATTCGCTGCGCAGCTGACAGCATAACGTCTGGCGTACATGGCAAGACCGATGACCTTTCAGAAATACTACGTTGCCTGTGCCTTTGCGATCTGGGGTTCCATGTCTCTCTATTGGAGCCTGCTGCCCGGAGTGGCGGAAATTACCGTCGTGGCGTTTCGCATTGTCACCACGCTCTTTGTCTATGCAGCCGTGGCAGTCAACGGCCAAGGCAGCCTGCGTCTCACCCGCAAAGATTACGCGCTGGCCGCTCTGGCGGGCGTCGTGATCGGCCTGAACTGGCTGTGTTTTGTCTATTCGGTGACCTTGGGAAAAGTCACAGAATTCAGTTTGGGCACCTTTTCGGCCCCCGCATTGTCGATGATGCTGGGCTATTGGTTCTTCTCGGAAAAGGCGTCGAAACTGGATTTCCTATCCTTTGCCTTCGTCCTGCTCGGCATTGCGGTCTATGCGTTATCCATGTCTGATATGCCTATCCTCGGCATTTTAGTGATGCTAACGACATCGACTTACTTTGCCCTGAAGAAGGTGATCAACGGACCCGCTTCAACCGTCTTGCTTGTAGAAACGCTCACCTTGTTGCCGGTCACCCTAGTGGTGCTGTACCTGAACCGGAGCGAAATTGCGGGTTTCGATCTGCGTACTTTGGTGCTTCTCCTTCTGATCGGACCGGTCAGCTTCGTGCCGCTTTACCTCTTCGGCGTCGGTGTCAAATTCACCCGAATGATCGAAGTCGGTTATCTTCAATACATTTCGCCCTTCCTAAGCCTTACCTTGGCGCTGCTGTATTTTGGCGAAAAGATTACCGAAGTGCGCATGGTGGCCTTTGGCCTGATCGGTCTGGCGGTGGCATTGCGGCTGCAAGCGCTGCGGCGCAAGGCCAATCCCGCCCCCGGTATCACGGCCAAGACCTGAATGACCCCGCCAGCGTATCGGAACGCCAATGCGCGAGCCACTGAGCACCGCCATGTACCATACTTGGTCGGCGCGGCCCGCACACACGGCCCGTCTACTAACGGATAGATGGTCGGCGCTAGCTCTGGCGCCCTCGGAAAACCGGGTCTAGCATCCCCGCATTGAGAAATGGGGGAAGTGAACTTGTCCGCAGTCAATAAGCCATTCCGCGTCGCCTATCTGGAACGCGTGCCGCATCCAAGCTTTCTGGAAACCGCCACCGCCGATCCGGCTTTGGAAGTGGTCCGCCTTTCCCTGGAGAATGGGGAAGAAGCCGCGCTGGCCGAACTGGCCACCTGTGATGGCTATTATGTGCGCGCATCTCGCGATGAATTGCCCAAGGGGTTTCATGTGAATGATGCGCTGTTGCAGCGCCTGCCCAATCTGCTGATGGTGGCATCCCAGGGCGCGGGGTATGACACGATTGACCCCAATTCCTGCACCAAGGCGGGCGTTTTGCTGGTGAACCAGGCTGGCGGCAATGCCGAAGCCGTGGCGGAACATGCCGTTGGCATGATGCTGGCGCTGATCAAGAAAATGCCCCAGACCCATGCCGCCTTGCGCGCGGGGGAAGCCAAGAAGCGCGAAATTTTTATGGGCAATAATCTGCTCGGCAAGACCATTGGCGTGATTGGCATTGGTAATGTGGGGTCACGCACAACCGCCATTGTGAAGGCTGCCTTCAACTGCCGTGTTTTGGCCTATGACCCCTATGTGGATGCCGAAACCGTGGCCAAGCGCGGCGCGGAAAAGGTGGAATTGGCCGAATTGCTGGCGCAATCCGATATTGTCAGCGTGCATTGCCCGCTTACGCCACAAAGCCGCGCCATTGTTGATGCCAAGGCGCTTGGCATGATGAAGAAGGGCGCCATTCTGGTGACGACGGCGCGCGGTTCCATCCATGATGAAAACGCCGTGCTGGCGGCGCTGGAATCCGGCCAATTAGCCTCGGCCGGCTTGGATGTCTGGGAACAAGAACCGCCGCCCAAGGATCATCCGCTGTTGTGGCACCCGGCGGTGATCTGCACGCAACACACGGCGGGGGTCACGCATGAAAGCCGGTCCATGATCACGCGCATTGCGGCGGAAGCCTTTTCTGCCTGTGCCGCGGCCAAAATGCCGCCGCGCATCATCAACCCGGAAGTGAAGGGCCGTTTCGCGGAACGCTATGCCGCGGCGCGTGGCCGCGCCATTACGGATTGAAATCGCAACCCGGCTTTTTTCCGTGAGCGCAAAAGCTTCTAAGGCCAGGGTAGTGACGGTGCTTGGCACCACCCAGACCCTGGCCTGGGCGTCTTCCTATTATGTGCCGGCGATTCTGGCCGCGCCGATTGCCGAGGATCTGGGCCTGTCGCGCGCCCTGGTCTTTGGCGTGTTTTCGGGCTCCCTTTTGCTGACAGCGCTGCTTGGCCCCGTGGCGGGCCGCGCGATTGACCAACGCGGCGGGCGCGATGTGCTGGCGATTTCCAATCTGGTCTTCGCGCTTGGCCTGCTGATCATGGCCTTTGCGAATGGCCTGCCGCTACTGATCCTAAGCTGGTTCATCATTGGCATCGCCATGGCCATGGGGCTTTATGATGCAGCCTTTGCAGCATTGGCAGGGCTTTACGGCAAGGATGCGCGCAACAGCATCACCGGCATTACGCTGATTGCGGGGTTTGCCAGCACGGTCGGCTGGCCGCTTTCCGCGCTGTTGGAGGCGGAATGGGGCTGGCGCGGCGCCTGCCTCGGCTGGGTGGCTTTGCATCTTTTCATCTGCCTGCCACTCAATCGCTTGCTGATCCCGAAGGCGCCGCCGCCGCCACCGAAGGAATCCGTACCGCCGCTTTCTGCCGAGGAAACGCGGGACCGCAAACGCGACATGATCCTGCTCGCTTTCGTGCTGGCAACGGCGAGTTTCAGTTCTACCGCGCTTGCCGCGCATTTGCCGGGGTTGCTGCAATCCGCAGGCACATCCGTGGCCGTCGCGATTGCAGCCGGCGCGCTGATGGGCCCGGCGCAGGTGGCGGCGCGTGTGGTGGAATTCACCATGATGCGCAAGATGAATCCGATTTTCTCCGCCCGCATTGCCGCCGGCGCACATCCGGTGGCGGTGGTGGTGCTGATGGTGCTTGGCGCGCCCTTCGCGGCGCTTTTTGTGATCATCCATGGCGCCGGCAATGGCTTGCTGACGATCACGCGCGGTACGCTGCCGTTGGCGCTATTCGGCCCTATTGGCTATGGTCAGCGCCAGGGCTTCATCACTGCGCCGGCACGTGCTTCCCAGGCTTTTGCACCCTTGTTGTTCGGGCTGCTGCTGGATGATTTCGGCGCGGCCTCCTTGTGGCTGACAGCCTTGCTGGGCGTTGCGGCAGTGGGTGCGCTCTCGCTCATGCGTGTGCGTCAATAGAAAGAAGAATCTCATGAATCAGGATTGGCGCGCGCGCGCGGCTTCGCACTTCACCACGGATAAACGCCCCGCCATCGGCACATGCGGCATGGTGGTGACGAACCATCCGCTCGCCTCGGCTGCGGGGGCTGAGATGCTCGCCGCCGGCGGCAATGCGGTGGATGGCGCCATCGCTGCGCTATTCGCGCTGACGGTGGTGGAGCCCATGATGGTGGGCATTCTGGGCGGCGGCATGGCGCATCTGCGCTTGCCCGATGGGCGTCACACCGTGATTGATGGGCTATCCACCGCCCCCGCCGCAGCGCGCGCCGATATGTTCGCGCCTGCCGAGCCCAATAATGCGATGAATTTTGAAGCGACGGGCCGCGCCAATATCGTCGGCCCGCTTTCGGTAGCCGTGCCGGGCAATTTGCGCGCCTGGTGTGAAACGCTGGCGCGCTTCGGCAGCATGCCACTTGCCGATGTGATGGCGCCCGCCATTCGCCACGCGGCGTGCGGGTTTGCCGTGACGCCCTATCTAGCCGAATGCATCAATGAAGCAGCGTATGATCTGGCACGAGACCTCGCCATCGCCGCGCTATTGTTGCCGGGTGGCGCGCCCATCAAGCCAGGCGCGCGGCTGATCCAGGCTGAATACGCTGAAACCCTCGCGCTGATCGCGCGCGAAGGGCCTGGCGTGCTGAAGGGCGCCCTGGGCAGCGCGATTGCTGATGGAATCGGGAAGGTGGGCGGCATTGTCTCCGCCGCCGATATTGCCGATTTTGCGACGATTGAACGCGCGCCTTTGCGTGGCCCCTATCGTGGTTATGAGGTGCTGCTGCCGCCGCCGCCCGCTTCTTCCGGTGTGCATGTGCTGCAGATGCTGAATATCCTGGAAGGCTTCGATCTGCGCAGCATGGGTTTCGGCAGCGCCGATACGCTGCATCTATTGGCCGAGGCCTTGAAGATTGCCTTCGCCGACCGCGCTGCCGCCACCGCCGACCCTGCCTTTGTGGATGTGCCCGTGGCGCGGCTGATTTCGCGCGCCTATGGCGATGAACGCCGCGCCGCAGTTGATATGGCGCGCGCGCAAGCCTGGGGGCCGGGTGTTGGCCCAAATGAGAGCGCCAATACCACCCATGTCACGGTGGCGGATGATCAGGGCAATATTGTTTGCTCCACGCAGACCATCAATTCGCTGTTCGGCGCGCGCTTCCTTGTGCCGGGCACGGGGCTGATCCCGAACAACTACATGGCGCTGTTTGATCCGCGCCCCGGCAAGGCGCTGTCTGTCGCGCCTGGCAAGCGCATCACCACATCCCAGGCGCCGCTAATTGCCTTGCGCGATGGCAAACCCGCCTATGCGCTCGGCATGCCAGGCGGCTTGCGGATTTTCGGTTCGGTCATGCAGGGCTTTCTCAATCTGGTGGATCACGGCATGTCACTGCAGGAAGCGGTGGAAGCGCCGCGGCTTTGGACGCAAGGTGCGGCGGTGGAAGTGGAACCCGCCTTTGATGCGGCAGCGCTTGAAGCCCTCAAGGCTCGCGGGCATCAGGTTGCGCCCATGCCGCATGTCGGTGGCGGCATGAATGCCATTGCCTTCCAGGCCGATGGCAGCATGGAAGGGGCGGCTTGCTGGCGCGCCGATGGTACGGCGATTGGCCTTGGCGGCGGCCTCGCGCGGGCCGGCGTGCGCTTCTGGCCGGATCGAGCACGCGCATGAATACCGCCGAGTATTTGCTGGCGGCGCTCGCACGGCGCGGCACCAAGCGCATCTATGGTGTGCCAGGTGGTGGTTCTTCGCTCGATATCATCGCAGCGGCTGAACGTTTCGGTATTCGTTTTGTTTTGGCGCGGCATGAAGGCAATGCCGCGATGATGGCGGTGGTGGATGCGGAAGTCACCGGCGCACCTGGCGTGGTGCTGACCACTAAAGGCCCAGGGCTGATGAATGCGTTGAATGGCATTGCCTGCGCTGCGCTGGAACGGGCGCCAGTGCTGCTGCTGACCGATGGCTTCACCGAAAAGCAACTCAGCTACATCACCCATCAGGTATTTGATCAGCGCGCTGCCAGCGCCGAATTGGTGAAGGGTTATTCCCAAGCGCGCAGCGAAAACCCAGCCGCTGAGATTGAGGCCTTGCTTGACCTTGCCATGCAAGCGCCCATCGGCCCGGTGCATCTGGATTTGACCAGCGAAGCAGCGCGCCGCCAGGCGGGAGAATTGCTTCCTGTGCCGGCAAACTCTGCAACCCCGCTGGATGCCGGCGCTTTGGCGCAAGCGCGCGCCATGCTGGCGGCGGCGCGCAAACCCGTGATCCTAGTGGGCGTGGAAGCCGTAACGGCAGCCGAACCACTGCGCGCTTTGGTGGCCGCACTGGGTTGCCCCGCGCTGGTCACTTATAAGGCCAAGGGCGTGATCGCGGATGCTGATCCGCATTTCGTTGGCATTTTCACCGGCGGATCTTTGGAAGCGCCCTGCGTGCAGGATGCGGATCTGATCATTCTCGCCGGTCTCGATCCCGTGGAACTGATCCTGCAACCTTGGCGCTATAGCGCGCCGGTTTTGGATATCGGCTTGCGCGCGCATCCCGTGCATTACGTCGCCCCCACCGCATCACTGCATGGCGCGCTGGCGCCGTGCTTCACCGCGCTGGCGCAAGGCGCCTCACGCAGCGCCTGGGATGGCGCGGTGATTGCCGGGCATCGAGATACCATGCGCGCCGCGCTTATCTGGCAAGGGACGGGCGGTGTCGCACCGCCGCGTATCGTCACGCTGGCGCAGGAAGCGGCGCGACGTGCTGGGCGTAATCCACGTATCAGCGTGGATGCGGGGGCGCATATGTTCTCGGCCACCGCTTTCTGGGAATGCGCGGCTCCGCGCGATGTGCTGATTTCCAATGGACTTGCCTCGATGGGCTTTGCGCTGCCCGCCGCGTTGGCGGCTGCTTTGGAAAACTCTGCTGATGGCGCCATTGCCTTTACCGGCGATGGCGGGTTGATGATGTGCGTGGCCGAGCTTGCCACGGCGGCGGAAGCCGGCGCGCCCTGCATCACCATTGTCTTCAATGATGGCGCGCTGTCGCTGATTGATATCAAGCAACAGCAGCGGCAATTGCCCCCCGAAGGCGTGCGCTGGGCGCGACCGGATTTCGCCGCCATTGCGGAAGGCTTTGGCGCCTCGGGCTTTCGCGCCGCGACCGAAGCCGAATATATCTCCGCCCTTGAAGCTGCTTTTGCGCTGCAAGGACCAAGCCTAATTGACGTGACGGTGGACCCCGCCGGCTACACCGCGCAGCTACAAGCCATGCGCGGCTGAAGGAGAATACGCGATGTCCAGCTTTTCCGCCCTTCGGCTTGGCACCGCCTGGCAGCGCATTGCGGGGCTCATGGATGAAACGGCACAGAGTTTTGTCCGTACATCCTTCTCATCTGTCGTGCGGGACAATTGGGATATGGCGATTGGGCTGATGGACAGTGCGGGGCGGCAATTCGCGCAATCCTCACGCTCTGTCCCATCCTTCGTTGGCACCATGCCGCGCACACTCGCCGTTATGCTGCAACGCTACCCGGTAGAACGGCTTTCACCCGGCGATGTGCTGATTTCCAATGATGGCTATTACGGCACCGGCCATTTGAATGACATCACCATGATCAAGCCTGTCTTCGCCAAGGGCCGCGTGATTTCCTGGCTGGGCAGCACCTTCCATTCAACCGATATCGGCGGCGCGCCTTCCGTTGAAGCGCGCGATTCCTGGGAAGAAGGCCTGACCATCCCCATTACGCGCATCCTGAAAGGTGGCGTAGAAAATGAGGATGTGATTGCCTTCATGGAAGCCAATCTGCGCCAGCCGGATGAAACGCTTGGTGATATCCGTGCGCAATTCGCGGCCTATGAACAGGCGGAAAAGCGCCTGGCGCGCATCATGGCCGAAGAAGACATTGATGATCTGGATGCGCTGGCCGGCGAAATCTTCACCCGTTCTGAACGTGCCATGCGTGATGCGATTGCCGAGGCACCGGATGGTGTGGTGGAAGATGAAGTCACCGCCGATGGTTTTGAACACCCTGTCACCATTCGCCTGAAACTCACCATCAAGGGCACCGATCTGATCCTGGATTTCACCGGCACAGATGGGCAGATTGCGCGGCCAGTGAATGCGCCGCTGAACTTCACCCGCGCCTATTCCAATTACGCCGTGAAATGCGCCTTCGATCCCGCCACGCCGAATAATGATGGCTCCTTCCGGCCCATTACTTTTATCGCGCCGGAAGGTTCCATTGTGAATCCGCGCCGCCCCGCGCCGGTATGGGGGCGGCACCTCACGGGCCATTATCTGCCCATGTTGGTGCTGGCGGCACTCGCGAAACTCATTCCGGATCGCGTGATCGCGGAAAGCGGCAGCCCGCTTTGGAATGTTTATTTCACTGGGGAGAATGCCGAAGGCCGCCGCTATGTGCGCATGTTTTTCATGAATGGCGGCCATGGCGCCGCACCCCAGCATGATGGCGCGGCCTGCCTTTCCTTCCCATCCAATGTCGCGACGCAAGCGGTGGAGCAGTTTGAAAACGCCGTCCCCATGCTGATGACAGAAAAAGAACTCATCCCCAATTCCGGCGGCGCCGGGCGCACCCGCGGCGGGCTGTCACAACGGCTTTCCTTCGAAGTAGTCGGCGAAAAGCCCGTGACAGCCACCTATCGCCATGAACGCGTGCAGCACCCGCCACGCGGCGTATTGGGCGGCGAAGCCGGGCGCGGCGGGCGTGACTTAGTGAATGGCAAGCCTGTCGCCGCCAAGGCGCGGATCGTGCTGCAACCAGGCGATGTCATTACCTATGAAACACCAGGCGGCGGCGGCATGGGACCGGTCGCGGAACGTGATCCCGCCGCCATCGCCCGTGATATCAAGGAAGGCTACGTCACGCCATGAACCCCGCACCCTGGCGCATTGGTGTTGATATTGGCGGCACCTTCACCGATTTGGTCATGCTCGATTCGCGTGATGGGCGGATTTTCAATGGCAAGGTGCTCACCACGCCCCACGCACCGGAAGAAGCGGTGTTGGAAGGCGTGCGTGATTTGCTGGCGCGCACCGGTGCGCGGGCAGATCAGGTGCGCCATGTCATTCACGGCACCACGCTGGTCGCCAATGCGCTGATCGAACGGCGCGGCGTGCCCACGGGCCTGATCACCACCAAGGGTTTTCGCGATATCCTGGAGATTGGCACGGAACTCCGCCACGACACCTATGATCTTTTCATGCGCGTGCCTGAGCCACTTGTACCACGCCATCGCCGGCTTGGTGTGGCCGAACGGCTGCTGCCAGACGGCACCGTCCGCGAAGCACTTGATGAAGCCAGCGCGCGCGAAGCGGTGCGGGCTTTGCGCGCGGCTGGCGCCAAAGCGGTCGCGGTTTGTTTCCTGCATGCCTTCCGCAATCCCGCGCATGAAGCGCGCATGCGCGAGATTCTGGCGGAAGAAGCGCCCGAATTGACCGTGTGCCTTTCGTCCGAAATCGTGCCTGAAATCGGCGAATATGAACGCGCCTCCACCACCGTCTGCAACGCCTATGTGCAGCCGGTTTTCGAACGCTATCTGCGCCGGCTGAGTGATGGCTTGCGCGGCTTCGGCCTGACCGGCCCGCTTTTCCTGATGCTGTCTGATGGCGGCACAGTCGCGGAAGAAACTGCGGCGCGTCACCCGATCCGCCTGGTGCAATCCGGCCCCGCGGGCGGGGTGGAAGCCACCGGCATTTACGGTGCCGCCGCCGGCGCGCGCGATATCCTTTGCTTCGATATGGGCGGCACCACCGCCAAGGCGGCGCTGATTGACAATGGCGAAGCGCAGCGCAGCCTTGATTTCGAAGTCGCGCGCGTGGATCGCTTCCGCAAGGGCAGCGGGCTCCCTCTCAAGGTGCCGGTCATTGACATGATCGAAATCGGCGCCGGCGGTGGTTCCATTGCGCGGGTGGACCAACTCGGCCTGGTGCGCGTGGGCCCTGAAAGTGCGAGCTCCGATCCCGGCCCCGCCTGCTACGGGCTTGGTGGCGCGCGCCCCACAGTCACGGATGCGGATTTGGTGCTGGGTTATCTTGGTGCTGAAAGCTTCCTGGGCGGCGCAATGAAGCTGAATGTCGCATCGGCGGAAGCGGCTTTGGCGGAGCACATCGGCAAGCCGCTTGGCCTTTCCGTGCCGGAAGCGGCCTGGGCCATTCATGAAACCGTCAATGGCAATATGGCGCAGGCGGCGGCGATCCATGCCTTGGAGAAAGCCAAGCGCATTGATGCCTATGCCATGGTGCCGATTGGTGGCGCCGGGCCGGTGCATGCCTGCCATATCGGCATGAAGCTTGGCCTTCGCCGCATCATCGTACCTTTGGGCGCAGGCGTTGCCTCGGCCTTTGGTTTCCTCGCCGCGCCGATTTCCTTCGCCTTCGTGCAGGGCTGGGTGGCACCGCTGGCCGCATTGGATTTTGCCAAGCTGCGGGATATCACCGGCACCATGACCACCCAAGGCAAGGCAATGGCAGCAGCAGCCGGTGTTGCGCCGGAAGCGGCCTCAGCGCGCATCCTTGGCGCCATGCGCTATGCCGGGCAGGGATTCCAAGTGGAAGCAGAAATCCCGGAGGACGCCATCATACGCGGCGATACAGGCATGCTGCGCGCAAAATTCGAAGCCGCCTATCTGGCGCTTTATGGCCGCACGGAACCAGCGCTACCGGTTGAGTGCGTATCCTGGCAGGTGATTGTCGCCGGGCCGCGCCCGGTGGTGGACCTCACGCGGCAAAGTGCTGCTGCGGACGGGGCTTCGCAACGCGGCACGCGCCGCGCCTGGTTTGGCGGCGGCTATGTGGAAACGCCGGTCCTCGACCGCTTGGCGCTACGGCCTGGAGAAAGCGTGCAAGGCCCGGCGCTGATTGAAGAACGCGAATGCACCCTGGTGCTGCCACCGGGCGCCACCGCGCATTGCGATGCCGCCCTTAACCTGGATGTGACGCTGTCAGCCTAGCCAAGCCGCGCCTATTGGCGCTGCAAGGGCAGAACCAGGTTGGTGACGTCACAAAGATTCACGCCGCGACGTTCATCTGACTGACCGTTTTCATAGACAAAGCGCACATCATGCAGGCACGGGCCTTCCGGCAGGCGGATGGCAAAATTACGCCCCGGCGCCACCGTATCACTGCCCAGCCGATCCGGCCCCCATTCCTGCTCAGTTGAAAGCGACACATAGGCTTCCATCACCGTCACGCGCGATTGATTGACCAGGTTGAAGGAAGGATTGCCGGTTGGCCCGCTGGGGGCGCCACGCTGCTGCGGGGCGGGCTGCTGGCGCTGTGCCTGCCCGATTTGGCGACCATCAAACACCACTTCCGCCACGGTGCAGAGATTGATATTGCGCTTTTCCTCAGAAGGGCCGCCCGCGCGTTCATAAACCACGCGCAAATCCCAACGGCAGGGGCCTTGCGGCAAGCGTATCGCGAAGTTCCGTCCATTCGGCAGCGCTACATCACCCAAGCGATCCCGGCCCCAATCCTGATCGGTGGCAAGGGATGCATACACCTCAAAAATCAATCGGCCGGAGCGATTGACCAGGCTGAAGGAAGGATCACCCTGCTGCGCCAGCGCTGGCACCGGGGCTGAAGCAAGACCAAGCAGGCAGAGCGCAACAACACCCAGAATGCGGCGGAAAAACATTTTACTCCTTACAAGCCAATAGCTTGGCTTCATGATCGCTGGCTGGAAAACCAAATCGACGAATAGCGCCGCATATTTTCTAGCATGCGCGCGTATCAGTTAGAACTCACGCATGGATTTGGCGAAGCGATCAGCAAGCGGTCGCGCCAAATAGGACGCAAAAGACCTTTCCCCGCGACGGATCAGCACTTCCGCATGCATGCCTGGTTGCAGCCGCAAATGCTCATGCTTGGCCAATTCATCGGCAGAAATGGCGATACGCGCGACGAAATAAGGCTGACCCGTGCGTTGATCTGTCATGCGATCTGGCGCAATCCGCTCAACCGAGCCTTCCAATATGGGCGTGGTCCGCGCCGCCGAATGGGAAAGCCGGATGGAAGCCGGCATGCCGATGCGCACCGTATCCACATCCACCGGGGTGATCTGCACTTCAACCACCAATCTTTCTTCCTGCGGTACAATAGAAGCAACCTGAGAACCAGGCGCGATGACGCCGCCGCGCGTCGAATACCGCAAATCCATCACCATGCCGCCTTCGGGCGCATCTATCGTCAGACGCATCAGTTGATCATTCGCGCTGATTTCGCGTTCGCGCAATTCCAGCAACCGGCCCTGCAATTCGCGTAATTCCTTGGCGTTTTCTTCCTGGCGGCTGCGCAGCAATTGTGCGCGCTGCATTTCAGCCTCCCCAACCGCCTGTTGGGTACGCGCGACATTTTCAATCGCCTCACCCCTTTCGCCAATCAGCCGCGCTTCATCCCTTTGCAGGGAAAGCAGGCGGGGCAGGCGTTCCAGCCCCATCCGCACCAGCCCTTCAACGCCCAAGATTTCCTGGCGCACCAGCGCAAGCTGCCGATCATTGGATTCGATACGAACATTCAGCCCGTCAATTTGCTTTTGCAATTGCAAAGCGCGCTGGGCCAGGATTTCCATCTGGCCTTGAAGGGAGTTGCGCCGGGCGATGAATTCATCGCCCTGAACGGCCATGATCTCGGCTACCTTTGCTTCTGTCCGCCGCGCTACAAGTTCCGGCGGGAAAGCGGGCGTTGGCGCTTCCTCTCGTTCGGCGACCAATACCGCCACTCGGGCGCGCACACGGTCGGTTTCGTCCAGCACCACATTCAGCCCGGCGCGCACGCGCGTATCATCCAGCCGGATCAGCGGCTGGCCAGCGGCAACCATGGTACCGTCCCGCACCAACACATCACCCACAATGCCACCTTCCAGATGCTGTACATTGCGGCGATTGCCTTCGACCATCAGCGTACCGGCGGCGACCACGGCACTGTCAATCATGGCGAAGGCGCCCCAGCCGAAAACACCACCCACCCCGAAGAGTATAGTGAAAAGCGCAAGGCGTAATGGCCGCCAGATTGGCGCTTTTGGTGCCGCGGCATATTCATCAAGCACGGGCTTATTCTGATCCATGGCCCTTATCCTCAGCTATTCGCGATGGCCGTGATGGGGCGTGGCGGCTGGGCCGGGCGGGTCAGGCGCGGTAGAATTTCATCGCGCCGGCCAAAGGCTTCAACCGCGCCCGCGCGCAGCAGCAGGATCTTGTCCACCGCCGCCAGGATATTGGCGCGATGCGTGATAATGACAGTCGTCACGCCCGCCTGACGCAGCCGGCCCAGCGCTGCGCCCAGTGCGGCTTCGCCATCACTATCCAGGTTTGAATTGGGTTCATCCAGCACCACCAGCTTCGGCGCGCCGTAAAGCGCGCGCGCCAGCCCAATGCGCTGGCGTTGGCCAGGTGAAAGCCCGCGCCCACCGGGGCCAAGTGGCGTGTCATATCCTTCCGGCAAATGCAGGATAAGATCATGCAGCCCGGCATCCTTGGCAGCGGCAACAACCTTGTCGGCATCCACCTCACCAAGACGGGCGATATTCTCGGCCACAGTTCCTTCAAACAATTCGACGTCCTGCGGCAGATAGCCCAGATGCTGGCCCACCTGATCACGCGGCATGCGCGCCATATCGGCGCCATCCAAGCGCACCGCGCCCGCGCGGGGTGGCCAAATACCCAGCAATGCCCGCGCCAGGCTGCTTTTGCCGGCCGCGCTGGGCCCAATCACCGCAAGCGATTCGCCCGGCTGCAAGGCAAAGCTAACCCCGCGCAGCACCATGCTATCGGTACCCGGTACCGCCAGCAGCAGGTTTTCAACGCTCAGCGCACCTATCGGCACGGGCAACGTCATGCCTTGCTTGTCTGCGGGCGCGACAGCCAGAAAATCACAAAGGCGCCGATGCGCCGCGCGCGCATTCATCGCTTGCTGCCAAAGCGCCACCACCTGCATGCTGGGCGCCAAGGCCCGGGCCAGGATGAAGGTGGCCACAATCATCGCCCCTGGTGTGATGGATTGTTCAATCACCAGCAGCGCGCCAAGCCCAAGCGTCAGCACGCCCGTCAGCGCCAATTGCAAAAAGCGGATCACCGCTGAAAAGCCGCCGGCAATCTGGCTTGCGGTTTGCTGCTGATTCAACATTGCCAAATGCCGCTGCTGCCAGCGCCGCCAAACACCTGGCCGCATCCCCATGGCTTCCGCAGTTTCAGCATTGCGAATGCTGGCTTCCACGAATGCATAGGCCTGAACATTGGTATTGGAAGCTTCCGCCAGCTTCTTCGTCGAAAGAAAAGCCTGCATCACCGCGCTACCAATGACCATCAGCACAGCAATGGTACCAAAGGCAGCAAACCATGGATGGATGACATAAAGAATAAGCAGAAACACAGGGATCCACGGCGCATCAAGCGATGTGGTCAGCCCCGTGGTGGAAACAAAGGATCGCACCTGTTCCAGGTCTCGGAGTGGCTGCGCCCCCACCCGGTCACTGCCGCGCAAGCTGCCTTGGACAAAAAGCGCCTCAAACACCTGGGATGACAGGCGCCGGTCAATCAAGCGGCCAAGCCCAATCAACGCAAAACTGCGGCAGCCTTCCAGCACGCCATAAATCGCGATCAGAAACAGGGAAATCAGCGTCAGCGCCAGTAGCGTGGCCTCACTTTGGCTTGCCAGCACACGATCATAGACCTGCATCATGTAGACCGAGCCGGTCAGCTGCAGCAGATTGACGATGAAGCCCACCGCAAAAAGCAGGGCGAGCGCACCCTTCATTTCCCCCAATACCGCATAAACAGGTGAGGCTTGCGCCTTGCGCACCATCGCTGACCTCAATTCCGGCTGACGCACATACTACGCCCCTCCTAATCCGCAACCTGCCGCATTCATCGGCACCGAAACGCATTTTATGACGGCGGCGATGGCACCGCCCGCTTTCAACCATCAGGTTAGAAAGGGTTATAAAATACAACGCTTAATTTACAATAACGCTGGGGGGCCTGCCGGAGAAGCAAAATCTTCCAAACCCGCCTGAAACAAGGAAAGGGCCACAGCCCGGAAGGGCCATGGCCACGATCTATAGAACCACCTAAGCGGGCAGGGGTCCAATCCTCGGATCTGGCGCTACAGGATGAAATCCGTCGCCGCAAGCCAGGAAACGCCCTGAACGGCAACTTCCATATCGGCCCGCGCATCGCCATTCACATCGGCCTGCAACACGCCACCCGCGAAACGCAACTGGCCCGCAACCCGGCTGAAGCCCGCACCGCCGATGAAGCTGAAGTCCTGGTCACCGGCAATCCGCGAGTTTGCGTCAAGCGTGGCCAAATCTATCCGGTCCCCATCAACGCGGCTGAAGGCGCTGATGATGTCGCGGCTGGACCCAACCGCGCTATCGGCCAAGGTCAGGAAGCGGAACACATCAGCCCCGCCGCCGCCCGTCAGTATATCCCGCCCAACGCCGCCAATCAGCAGGTCATTGCCAAGGCCGCCATCTAGCGTGTCATTGCCGGTAAGGCCTGAAAGCGTATCATTTCCTGCAAGGCCAACCAGGCGGTCGTTGCCAGCTTGGCCATTGAGGCTGTCATTGCCCGAAGCGCCGTTCAAAGTGTCGTTGCGTGTCGTGCCGTTCAATACCCGATCCGCCTCCACCGCTGACATGGCAAGATTGTAAGCGCCAGTTGAAGCGCCATCCCCCTGCGCGCTCAGGTAATAGGTGCCGCTGGCCGTGACCGTGAAGGATATCCGGGAATTCAACCCGCTTGCATCATCATTGAAGGCCAATTGCTGGCCATTTCCGTTCAGCAGGCGCAGGTAGGAATCAAGCGAAGAATCACCCTCCGCATCCATCGCGAAGGTATAGCGCCAGCCGGCGGTCAGGGTCAGGCGGAACCAATCCTGGTCACCCGCAAAATCCACAGTGGAGAGCTGCCCTGCGCTGAGGGAAAGCGACGCGGTGGTCGAATTATTGCCGGCAATCGCATCCACTGGCACGGGTTGGCTTGGCGACGTATCCAGCAAAGCATCAATATCAAGCCGCCCACCCGTGACCACCCGGCCACCGAGCGAAGGTGTCGCCGCCGCGCTATCCAAAAGCGCCGCACGTATCTCGGCGGCGGTAGCATTGGGATTTTCCGCAGCGAAAAGTGCCACGGCACCAGTCACATGCGGGGTTGCCATGGACGTGCCGCTATAGGTGCCGTAACGCCCGCCCGGCAGGGTAGAGTAAATGGCGGAACCCGGCGCGGCGATATCCACCGTGGTGGCCCCATAGCTGGAGAAGGAAGATAAGGCACCCGTATTGGTCAAGGAAGCCACAGCCACCACAGAATCATAGCCGGCAACAGCTGTTGTCGAATAATTGGATGGGTAATTTGCCCGTACATCATTATTGCTGCTGGAATTGCCGGCAGCGGCGATGAACAGGATATCTTCCTGCGCCGCCCGCCCAATCGCGTTATGCAATGACGCAGAATAACCACCACCACCCCAGGAATTATTGGTGGCAATGAAATCCTCGGCGCCGCTTGCGTGAATGGCAGCATCGGTAAAGTAATTCACCGCATTCACCGCCCCAGTCGTGGAGCCGGAACCAGAGGCCGAGAGAAACTTCATCGCCACCATCTGGATGGTCCAGTTCACACCGGCCACGCCCACGCCATTGCCACCCATGGCGCCAATCGTGCCGGCCACATGCGTACCATGGCCGTGATCATCAAATGGGTCATTGTCATTATTGGCAAAATCCCAGCCAACCAGATCGTCACGATAGCCATTGCCATCATCATCCAGGCCATTTTCCCAACGCCGGTCATTCAACAGATCACCAGCATCAATGCGGCCATTGCGATTGTAATCCATCACATAGGAAGCATTGGCCGCGCCATTCAAATCGCGGAAGGTGATCAAGCCATCCGTATCAATATCGGAAAGGCTGGCACGCAGCGTTGTGGGAATTTCGCGCTGATTTAGCCATATATTCAGGTAAAGATCGGGGTGGGTATAATCTATGCCCGTATCAATCACACCGACCACACTGCTCGTGGAACCGGTAACGCCATCCGCCCAAGCCTCATTCGCCTGGCTGCCATAGGCATTCTGTACCGTGCCGGTATCCCCCAGCATCCCCCAAAGCATGCCGCTGGTATAACCAGGATCATTGCTGAATGCGGTGATGGAAACCGCGGTCTCATCCACCATAGGCTCCGCATAGACATCTACCGGTACGGCGTCGGCCCAGGCATCCTCTGCCAACCAAGCGCTGTCGCCGCTTGGTGCAGGTGTTTGGGTCGGCACTGCCACTTCAGCAATCGCGATAGGAGCAAGCCATACCCCATCCTGCCCATGCACGTCATCCGACGCGCCCAATCCTTCATCCGGCCCAGCATTGGCAAAACGGCGATGCACCATGGCGTTATGAAGGCTAATCATGAGGCTGATCCTTTGCGACGACGGCCCTTTGTTAAAGCCGCAGAGATCAAAGAATGGTTAAACGCCAACGGGGCAGATGCGCTGCTGCCCGGTTTTTGTCGCAATCAGGGCTTAAACACCCTATATCTTCCCTATGGATTCGCAGCTTCGGACCCCATGACCCGCTTTATCCGCCAAATGCCAGAAGGCGATGACCGAGAGCGCTTGATGTGCCCCGATTGCGGGCATGTCGCCTATGAAAACCCGAAGGTCGTGGTGGGCAGCGTCATCGCGGAGGGCGATCACATCCTGCTTTGCCGCCGCGCCATTGAACCGCGCGCCGGTTTCTGGACCATCCCCGCTGGCTATATGGAAATGGGGGAAACGGTTGAAGAAGGTGCCGCGCGCGAAGCCTGGGAAGAAGCCCGGGTGCGGATCACGCTTGATGGCGTGCTTGCGGTTTATTCCATCGCGCGCCTTGGCCAGGTTCAGGTAATTTTCCGCGCCCGTTTCGCCGAACCGGGATTTGCGGCAGGGCCTGAAAGCCTGGAAGTGGCTTCCTTCCATTGGTCCGAAATCCCCTGGGATGAGATTGCCTTCCCTTCCGTCCATTGGGCGCTCAAGGCATGGCGCGATAGCGCAGCGCGGGCCCTGCCCGCCGCCGCCTTGAACCCGCCGGAAGACCCGCGCGGTGTGCGTCCTTTGCCGGTGGCTGGCTGATGCTGGGGCGTCGCGCGCTGCTCACTGGCCTGCTGCTCACCCTGGGCACGGGGGCGGCCTTGGCGCAGAATGCCGCGCCGGCGGCACCCCGCCCCGCCGCGCCCCCGCGCCGCCCCTCTCCCGAACAGCGCCGCCGCCAACGTCAGGCCGAAAAGACCGTCACCGCACCGGAACCCCCGGGGAGGCCCGCGCCCATTCCCAATCGGGACATCGAAGCCCCGCGCGGCTTCAACGAGGCGCCGCGCGCCCGGCTCAGCCCCACGGTCATAGACCCGGCGCCCGCCCAACCGCATCTTGGCGGTTCAGGCTTCGCGATGCAGGCACAGGAAGATCGGCTGCTGCAAAAACCAATGCCAGGCGCGCGGCTGAACGTGCCGTTTTAAATCACTTGGCCTCTTCCGGGCTTTGCAGCCTTAGCGCCAGCGCGTGCAGCCCAGATGCGAATTCCCCCGCCAAAGCCTCATGCACCGCACGGGACCGCGCCACGCGCGACATCCCAGCAAAACCCGCCGAGACCATATGCACCGAATAATGCGTCTCCCCCCCCGGGCTGGCGCCGGCATGGCCGGCATGGCTGGCGCTATCATCAGTGATTTCAAGCAAGGCTGGCTGGAAGCGCGCTTCCAGGCTTAGCCGAATACGGTCTGCGCGTTGGGTCATTGCGCGTTTTTCCGCGCTTGTGACTTTTTTGCCAAGCCCCCTTCTGCCTTGCGGCTTCGCGCCACCGCCCCCATAACCGCCCAATGTTCCCGCGCAAACGACGCAAGGCCTATGCCCCGGATGACGCAGCGCCCCCTGGGCGGCTTTGCGATGCGCCGGATTGCGCCGAAGCCGGCCAATATCGCGCCCCCCGCGACCGTTCCTTGCGAGAATTCCATTGGTTCTGCCTGGATCATGTCCGCGCCTACAACGCGAGCTGGGATTTCTATAAGGGCATGGGCCCGGACGAGATCGAGGCCTGTCTGCGCGCCGATACTTCCTGGCAGCGCCCCACCTGGCCGCTTGGGCGGGTTGGCAGTTCTGGCCGCTTTGACCCCGAAATCCTGCGTGACCCGCTGGGTGTGCTGGGCGCCGAAGCCCCCACCCCCCGCCGCCAGCCGCCCGAAAACGCCGTCCCGCCAGAACTCCGCGCCGCGCTCGACCTTTTGGGCCTGACATGGCCGCTGGCTTCAGCGGAATTGCGCGCCCGCTACAAGGATTTGGCCAAGCAGCACCACCCCGATGCCACCGGCGGGGACAAGCAGGCAGAGGAACGTTTGAAGGATATCAACCGCGCCTATAGCCTGCTGCGCCACCGCCTGGCCAAACAACCTGCGCCCGCCGGGTAGCCGGATTGGCATTACCCGCTTACACTGCCCCTTTCCCTATGCACGGAACTGACCAGCGATGAACAAAATCGCCCCCATTGCCGACATCAAACCGACTTCGGCGATTTCTGCCCCGGATACCACCGTCAAGGCGCGCGACGCCTTCGGCGTAGATATTGACATGGATGTGCCCGCCTTTTCGGTGCGCACAGAACATGTGCCGGAAATTGACACAAGCTACCGCTTCGACAAGGAAACGACGCTGGCCATTGTTGCGGGCTTTGCCTTCAATCGCCGCGTCATGATCCAGGGCTATCACGGCACCGGGAAATCAACCCATATCGAACAGGTGGCGGCACGGCTGAACTGGCCTTGCATTCGCGTCAATCTGGACAGCCATATCAGCCGCATTGACCTGATCGGCAAGGACGCGATTGTGCTGAAGGATGGCCAGCAGGTCACGGAATTCCGCGAAGGCATTCTGCCCTGGGCTTTGCAGCACCCCTGCGCTTTGGTGTTCGACGAATATGATGCCGGCCGCCCGGATGTGATGTTCGTCATCCAGCGCGTGCTGGAAGTGGAAGGCAAGCTGACGCTGCTTGATCAAAGCCGCGTCATTCGCCCGAACCCGTATTTCCGGCTTTTCGCGACAGCGAATACCGTCGGTCTTGGCGATACCACCGGGCTTTATCACGGCACGCAGCAGATCAATCAGGGCCAGATGGACCGCTGGAACATCGTGGCTACCCTGAACTACCTGCCACATAAGCAGGAAACGGAAATCGTGCTGGCCAAGCTTGGCGCCGAAGGCGATGCCAAAATGAAGAAGCAGGTGGAAGCCATGGTGGCTTTGGCGGATCTGACACGCGCCGGCTTCATCGCGGGCGATATCAGCACCGTCATGTCGCCACGTACCGTCATCACCTGGGCCGATAATGCCAAGATTTTCGGTGATATCGGCTTCGCCTTCCGCCTTTCCTTCCTGAATAAATGCGATGAGGCGGAACGCAGCACGGTGGCTGAATACTATCAGCGCTGCTTCAATGAGGAATTGCCCTCAGGCTCCCTGCTCCGCAAGGCGGGCTAAATCCAGTAACGGCGGCGTCAGTCCCTGGCGCCGCCATTGCATGCCAGAGAGAAGTACATGAGCGGCAAGCAGGATCTGACGCGGCAGGAAGAATTCAAGCGCGCTACCGCGGGCGTTCTGCGCGCCATGGCGCATGCGGATGCGGAAGTGCAAGTGGCTTTCCAGCCCGGGCCTTCCGGTGTTGCTGGCAAGCGCGTGCGCCTGCCGCTGCCAACCCGCGCCTTGCCGGCCAATGAAATGGCAAAGCTGCGTGGTGCGGCGGATGCTGCCGCGCTCAAGCTGCGCCATCATGATGAAGCGCTTCATGCCAGCCGCATCCCAACGCGGCGCGAAGCCAAGGAAGTATTCGACGCGCTGGAACAGGTGCGCGTGGAAGCCGTGGGGTCCCAACACATGGCTGGCGTCGCCGCCAATCTGCGCGCCAAGCTGATCGAAGAATGCGAAGCCGAAGGCTATGATCGCATGACGCGCAAGGACCAGATGCCGCTGCCGGCAGCCTTGGGCCTGATTGCGCGCGAACGCCTGACCGGGGAAGCCGCGCCGGAAGCCGCGCATCGTGTGCTTGATTTGTGGCGCGACACGATTGGTGAAGACGCCGAAAAGGCGCTCACAGAAATGGCGACCACCGCCGAAGACCAAGGCGCCTTCGCCCGCGCTGCGCGCAAGCTGCTGACCGCACTCGACCTTGCCGAGGCCGAGATGGAAGCGGAAAGCGAACAGCAGGACGAAGAAGGCGAAGAAGGCGGCGAAAGCACGCCCCAGCAGGATCAATCCGGCGAAGGGCAAAGCCAATCCGAACAGGAAGATGAAATGCTCGGCGCCCAGCCCGAGCAGATGCAGGGTGAGGCTTCGGACGAAGAAGCCGAGGAATCCGAAGAAGAAGGCGCGGCAGCCGATGGCGATGACAAGCCAGGTGGCCCGCAGCAGCGCCGCGAAGTGCCGCAGGTGGATGACACCACGCGCTACCACGCCTTCACCACGCAATTCGATGAAGTGGTGGCCGCGGATGATCTCTGCGACCCCGAAGAACTCACCAGGCTGCGCCAACAGCTTGACCAACAGCTTTCCCATTTGCAGGGCGTGGTTTCCAAACTCGCCAACCGTCTGCAGCGCCGCTTGCTTGCGCAACAGCAGCGCGCCTGGGATTTCGATTTGGAAGAAGGCATTCTGGATGTCGCGCGGCTGGCGCGCATTGTCGCCAACCCGACCCATTCGCTATCCTACAAGCGTGAACGCGAAACAGATTTCCGCGACACCGTTGTCACGCTACTGATTGATAATTCAGGGTCCATGCGTGGCCGCCCGATTACGGTTGCGGCCATGTGTAGCGATATCCTGGCGCGCACGCTGGAACGCTGCGCTGTCAAAACCGAAATCCTTGGCTTCACAACGCGCGCCTGGAAGGGCGGGCAAAGCCGTGAACGCTGGGTGGCGGAAGGCAAGGCGCGTAATCCGGGCCGGCTGAATGATCTGCGCCACGTGATCTACAAGCCCGCCGATGCGCCCTGGCGGCGCGCGCGCAAGAACCTCGGCCTGATGCTGCGCGAAGGCTTGCTCAAGGAAAACATTGATGGTGAGGCGTTGGAATGGGCCTATAAGCGCATCCTCGCGCGGCCAGAACATCGCCGCATCCTGATGGTGATTTCCGATGGCGCGCCGGTGGATGACAGCACGCTTTCCGTCAATCCCGGCAATTACCTGGAACGGCATTTGCGGAAAGTGATTGGCGAGATTGAAGGCCGCGGCGCGGTGGAACTTGTCGCGATTGGGATCGGCCATGATGTGACGCGCTATTACCGCCGCGCGGTCACGATTGTGGATGCCGAGGAATTGGGCGGCACCATGATGAAGAAGCTGGCCGAATTGTTTGACGAGGATGCGGCGGAAGCCTGGCAGCGGAGCGCGGCTGAGCGTTCGTCTCTGGTGGCGTGACGCGCTGATTCCACACATGGGGCCGGCGCCTTCCCTTTCGCGCCGCGCCCTTCTTGCCGCGCTGCTTGCTTCCAGCGCTTCCTTGGCAGCGGCGCAGAATGCGGCGCAGCCTTTCACCCTGCCGGACGTTCCAGGCCCATTGCGCGCTTTGGGCGGCTTGGTGATTGACGCGAAGGCCTTGGGCGGTGGCGGGTTTTCCGGGGTGCATCTCGCGCCGGATTTGACGCTGACCCTGATCAGTGACCGCGGCCATTGGGCCGAAGCGCGGCTGCTGCTGGATGGCCTGACACCCATTGGCCTGCAACCGATCCGCCACGGGCCTTTGCGCGATGAAGCGGGCAAACCCATCCCGCGCGGTTTCGCCGGCGATGCCGAGGCGCTGGCGCGGCTGCCCGATGGCACCTGGCTGGTGGCCTTTGAACGCCGCCACCGCATTCGCGCCTATCGCCGGCTGGATGGGCCGGGCGCCTATGTCGCGGCACCGCCAGGGCTGGAAAACACACCACCCAATGGCGGGCTGGAAAGCCTAGCCGTGCTGCAAGATGGCCGGCTTTTCGCCATTGCGGAGACCTTCACCCCGCCCGACCGCCCCGAATTGCGCCATGCTTGGCTTGGGGCGCCGGGGCGCTGGACGCCGCTTTACTGGCAGCCCGCGCCTGGCTTTCACCCAACCGATGCCGCGATCCTGCCCGATGGCCGCGCGCTGGTTTTGGAACGCCGCTTCAGCCTACTCGGCGGTTTCGGCGCCCGGCTGGTGATGACCGCGCGCGATGCGTTGCCCTCAGCCCGCGAAGGCGCGGTGCTGCGTGGCGAGGCAATCCTGATGCTGGATGACGCGCCCTTGCCGGCAGAGAATTGGGAAGCTGTCGCGGTGACACGCTTTGGCGATCAGACGCTGGTGGCACTGATATCCGATGACAATGAAAGCATCTTGCAGCGGAGCCTCTTGTTGCTGTTTGCGTGGCGCGGGTGAGTGACCCATAAAAGAAAACCGGCCGGATGCTGCCATCCGACCGGTGCTTTCGTTCAGCAAAAAAGCTGCTGGGCTTACCCCGGCCGCTTCCACCAGCCCAGCCGCTTGGGCCGCGCCACTTCGGTACCCTCACCCAGCACCACCGGCTGAATCGCAGGCCCAATCACCGGCTCCGCCTTTTCCGGCTGAGGCGCCGGGGCAGGTTCAGCAGCAACAGGTACCGGCGCTGGTTCCGGCGCTGGCGGTTCAACGGGCGCCGGCGCTTCCACCACAGGTACCGCTTCCGTCACCACCGGCACAACCTCGGCCACCGGGGCTGCTTCCGCCACTGGCTCCGGCGCTGGCGCTGCGGGCGCAATGCGCCGCGCGGTCGCGGCAGCGCGTTCCGCCGCTTCCTCGGCTGCCGCCATGGCGGCGAACACATCATCAATCTGCCCGGCAAAGGGGTCCGCCGGGGTCGGTCCCACATAGCGTGGCGCGGGGGCTTCTTCGGCCATTTCCGGCGCGGCATCCTCGGCACGACGCTCCCGCGGGCCATCCTCACGCCGGCGGCGCCCACCACGGCGGCCACGCCGACGAGGACGATCCTCACCCTCAGCAGCGCCTTCAGCGGCCTGGCCTTCATCCTCGGCGGGCTGGGCTTCGCCTTCCGGCATCTCGCCCGCTTCTGCTGCGGCTTCAGCGCCTTCTTCGCCTTCGCCATCACCCTCGGCGCCGGCTTCACCACCCTGCGGCCCACCCTCACGGCGGCCACCACGGCGGCGACGACGACGACGGCGGCGGCGTTCACCTTCCTCGGCGGTTTCCTCACGCGCTTCGGCGCTCGGGGCGTCCGCTTCCTCTTCCTCAATCTCCGGCGCGATGTCTTCCACTTCCGGCGCGTAATCCATGCGCAGCGCCGAAGGCCCGGCGGTCACCGCCATGGGCTCTGCGGCACGCAGGCGTTCAATGCGCAGCGCCGGCCCCATCAGCTTTTCATCAGGCTGGAGGAAAACACTCATGCCGAAACGCGCTTCAATTTCAGAAAGCCGGTCGCGCTTGCGGTTCAGCAGCCACAGCGCAACTTCGCTCGCGACATGCACGTTGATTTCGGCGGCGCGGCGCTTCGCACCTTCTTCCTCAATCGCGCGCAGTACCTGAAGCGCGCTGCTTTCCACGCCGCGAATCGTGCCACGACCCAGGCAATGCGGGCAGGTGATGAAGGTCTGTTCCGCGATGGAAGGGCGCAGACGCTGGCGGCTCATTTCCAGCAGGCCGAAATGGCTGATCCGCCCAACCTGGATGCGCGCGCGGTCGTGGCGGAGCGATTCCTTCAGCCGCCTTTCCACCATGGCATTATTCTTGTTTGATTCCATATCAATGAAATCAATCACAATCAGCCCGGCCAGATCGCGCAGGCGAAGCTGGCGCGCAATTTCATCCGCCGCTTCCATATTGGTGCGCAAGGCCGTGTCTTCGATATGCCTGTCGCGCGTGGCGCGGCCAGAATTCACGTCAATCGCAACCAAAGCTTCGGTCTGATTGATCACGATATACCCGCCGGAGCGCAGCTGCACCACGGGCGAATGCATGGCATCCAATTGGGCATCAACATTGTGGCGCGCGAAAAGCGGCACGGCATCGCGATGCATCCGCACCTTATTCGCGTGCGATGGCATCAGCATGCGCATGAATTCACGCGCCTGCTGGAAGGCACCATCGCCTTCCACCATCACCTCATCAATATCGCGGCCATAAACATCGCGGATGGACCGCTTGATCAGATCCGCTTCCTCATAAATCAGCGCGGGCGCGGTGGAAGCCAGCGTTCGTTCGCGGACGCCGTCCCAAAGCCGCAGCAGATATTCGCAATCGCGCTGGATTTCAGGCTTTGGCCGTTGCGCGCCGGCGGTACGCACAATCAGCGACATGCCCTGCGGCAATTGCAGATCATCCATCACTTCGCGCAGCCGCTTGCGATCTGCGGCTGAGGTGATCTTGCGCGAAACGCCACCCCCGCGCGGGGAATTCGGCATCAGCACGCTAAAGCGCCCGGCAAGCGACATATAAGTGGTCAGCGCCGCGCCCTTGCCGCCGCGCTCTTCCTTCACAACCTGAACCAGAATGATCTGGCGGCGGCGGATCACGTCCTGGATTTTGTAATGGCGCAGGAAGCGCGGCGGGATGCGGCGCTCCCGGCGTTCTTCTTCGGTCTCGGCGGGGCCTTCGCCGCCAATAGTCTCGGGCGGGGTCTGGTCTTCTTCGGCGGGCAATTCCTCAACGCGGCCCAAATCGGCCTCGGCGGGTTCATCGCTGGCGGCTTCCGGCGCAGCGCTCAGGCTTTCGCTTTCAATCACGAGCGGCTGAGCGGTGGCAGGGGCTTCAGGTTCTGGCGCATCTTCTGCCGAAGCTTCAGCGGCGGGTGCCGCTTCGCCATTCGGTTCTGAAGCTGGGGCTTCGCCACCCGCGTCTTCCCCCGGCTGCCAAGCTTCATTGCTTTCGCCATTCCAGGCGGCGCGGTCCATCGCACTTTCCGGCGGCAGGTCGTCCTCATCCTCGGCGCGGGCTTCGGCTTCCTGCATATCCAAAAGGCGCTGCCGATCCGCCACGGGGATTTGGTAGTAATCCGGATGGATTTCGCCAAAGGCCAGGAAGCCATGGCGATTGCCGCCATATTCCACAAAGGCCGCTTGCAGGCTGGGTTCCACCCGCACCACTTTGGCCAGGTAGATATTGCCCTTCAGGGCGCGGCGTTGTGTCGTTTCAAGGTCAAATTCGTCGAGGCGATTGCCATCCATCACCACAACCCGGGTTTCCTCGGGGTGGGATGCATCTATCAGCATACGCTTGGTCATGGGGTGGAGTCTCCGCGCCGCGGCGGTGCCGCCGGCGCAATAGCGTGGGGAGGCCCGAACGGAGTGCGATATGCGGCGCGGCGTGCACAGGCATGCTACGGCGAAGACCTCGTTCGGCGGGACCGGCGCCGAAGCGGCGCAGCGGTCCCTGGGTGGGCGCACCTGGATCCTGCCCCGGGAACCCTTGGACCATCGTAGCAACGAAGGTCACAGGCGCAGGCGGGACGGCGGGCGCGACGGGGGCCATGGCCTTAAGGGCTTTGACTTTCGCGCGCCTCGGGCCGCGCCGGCGAGAAGGAAGGGCCGTCCCCCGGCGAAACCACAAAGCCGACGCCAAGGGCGCGGCTTCAGGCCGGGGGGCTCAACACCGTGGTGCGCACCATGCCCTTGGGGGCTCCATGCGCCAGGCGATGCCGCCGGAATTCTCGCCCGCAGCGGATGCCGCCGGGGCGGTTCACCTTAGGCCCGCCCTGCCAGTGCCACAAGGGTCATATGGAGCGATTCTGATGACAGGGGTGGCTTGGACCGGTAAGAACTCCAGCATGGGCATAGGGCGCCGACATTTCCTGGGATTGGGCGGGGTGGTTTTGGGCGGCGCCCAGCCGGCCCTTGCCGCTTCCATTGGCGCGGCAAGCCTCACCACCGAAGGCCGCGCGGCGCGGCTTGCCCTGGTGTTGGAAGGCCCGCTTTCCTGGGAATGGCGCGCCTTGGCTGAGCCCCCTCGCCTTGTGCTTTCCCTCCCCGGCGTGACCTGGCGGGGCCCGGCGCGGTTGGGCTCGGCAGGGCCGGTCGCCAGCGCGCTGTTTGATGACGAAGCCAAGGAATTGCGCCTGAATCTGGTGCGCCCCGCCCTACCGCGCCGGCTGCCCGGGCCGGCTGGGCGGCTGCTGGTGGAAATCGCCCCCGCAAGTAGCGAAGCCTTCGCTGCCGCCGCGCGCCGGGACATGCCCGTGGCGCAAGGCAGCGCCCCCGCTTTGCCCCTGGTGGTGATTGACCCCGGCCATGGCGGCTATGACCCCGGCGCCATTGGCCGGCGCGGCACGGAAGAAAAGCGCCTGACCCTTGCCGCCGCCCAGGCATTGCGGCGCAATTTGCAGGAAGGCGGCAAATGCCGCGTCGCCATGACGCGGGAGCGTGATGAATTCATCTCCCTCGCTGATCGTGTGGCCTTCGCTCGGACACGTGATGCCGCGCTGCTGATCTCGCTCCATGCCGATTCCGCGCCGGGCGCAAAGGGGGCGAGTGTCTATACCCTGGCCGAGACCGCGAGCGACCCGCTGGCCGAAGCCCTCGCGCAGCGCGAAAACAACGCAGATCTGGCGGGTGGCCTTAGCTTGCCCTCCGTCCCGCCCGAGGTGCAGGCGATATTGTTGAGCCTGATGCGCCAGGAAACCCGTGGCGATTCAACACGCTTCGCCCGTTTGGCGGTGCGCGAATTGACCCGCAGCGTGCCCATCCTACCCAAGCCACGGCGGGAAGCCGGTTTCATCGTGCTGAAGGCGCCGGAAGTGCCCTCGGTACTCGTGGAAATGGGCTTTCTGTCTGATCCGGGGGATGAAGCCGCCTTGCGCAAGCCCGAACACCGCGCCCTGATCGCCGCCAGCCTGGCCCGCGCAGTGGAAGCTTGGCTCAGCGCCGCGCAGCGCAGCCTGCCGGGCTGAAAAACACCTGGCGATGCTGTCGCGCTTTCCGTCGAGAAAGTGTATCAAGCGCCATCATGTCCTCCCCCGAATTGCGCGCCGATCAACCGCTTGATCCAGAGCGCACCGCGCTTGGCGCTGAACAGACGCGCGCGGAACCATCGCCCAAGAAAAAACGCGAAAAGCGCCCCAAGCGTCGTCGGCGCTTTGGCCTGTTTCGCTGGTTCCTGAGCCTTGGCGCCGCTGTGCTGCTGGCCGGTGGCATCGCGGCCTTCGGCGCCTATCAGCATTTTGCGCAGGATTTGCCTGATTATGGCTGGCTTGCGGAATATGAACCCCCGCAAATGAGCCGCATCTACGCCGCCGATAGCCGGCTGATGGCGGAATTGGCGCAGGAAAGGCGCATCTTCGTCCCGATCGAGGCGATTCCGCAGCGCGTCCAACAAGCCTTCATTTCCGCTGAGGATCAGCGCTTCCGCGAACATACCGGGATTGATCCCTTGGGGATTTTGCGCGCGGTGATCCAGGCCGCCGAACAATATGGCAGCGGGCGGCGCATGAGCGGCGCTTCCACCATTACCCAGCAGGTCGCGAAGAATATGCTGGTGGGCGCTGATAGGTCCTTCACCCGCAAGGCGCGGGAAGCAATTCTGGCGCTACGCATCGAAAAGACGCTCAGCAAGGACCGCATCCTGGAATTGTATTTGAACGAGATTTTCCTGGGCCAGCAGGCCTATGGCGTGGCGGCGGCGGCACAGGTTTACTTCAACAAAAGCCTTGATGAGCTGACCGTCGCGGAAGTTGCCTATCTGGCCGCGCTGCCCAAGGCGCCAAATAATTATCACCCCGTCCGGCGTGCGGAAGCAGCCAAGGCGCGGCGCGATTGGGTGATTGAGCGCATGTTGGAAGACCGCGCGATCACTGCGGAAGAAGCCCGCGCGGCGCGTGCTGAGGCGCTGATGGCGCGGCCCACGCGCCGGTTGGATCAATTGCAGGTGGGCCAGCATTTCACTGAAGAAGTGCGGCGCGAATTGATCCAGCGCTTCGGCGTGGAGCAAACCACCATGGGTGGCTTGGTGGCGCGCACCAGCCTGGACCCCTCCATCCAAACCGCCGCCGAACGCGCGCTGCGGGATGGGCTGATGAGCTATGATCGCCGGCGTGGCGGCTGGCGCGGCCCGGTGGCCCGCATTTCGGCCAATACCACCGAATGGATGCCCGCCCTTGCCGATACGGCGCGCCCGCCTGGTGCTTTGCCCGAATGGCGGTTGGCCGTGGTGTTGGAAGTGAAGCCGCAGGAAGCGCGGCTTGGCTGGCTTGAGCGGCGCGACCCGCGCCGCCCGGCGGAACCGCAGCAGGGCACGCTTTACCTTGAAGATTTGCGCCCCTGGGCGCGCCCCGTATTGCCCGATGGCCGCTTGGGCGTTGAACCGCGCCGCGTTCAGGATGTGGTGAACCCCGGTGATGTGGTGCTGGTGGAAACCCTACCGGCGGAAGCTGCCCAGCGTAATCGCCCGGCGCGGCCAGAACGCCTGGGCCTTAAGCAAATCCCCCAGGTTGAAGGCGCGGTGGTGGCACTTGATCCGCAAAGCGGGCGTGTGATGGCCATGGTCGGCGGCTGGTCGCTCGAAAAATCCTGGTTCAATCGGACAACCCAGGCGCAGCGCCAGCCCGGGTCTTCCTTCAAACCCTTTGTCTATATTGCGGCACTTGAAAAAGGCATTCCACCCAATCAGGAAATCCCTGATGAGCCGGTGGAAATCATGACCCCGCAGGGGCTCTGGAAGCCGCAAAACTACAACGCCAATACCTATAATGGCTGGGTGACCATGCGCAGCGCCATGGAACGCAGCCTTAACCTGGTAACGGTGCGCCTTGCGGATCATGTCGGCATGGCCGCAGTTTCCGATGCAACGCGCCGCTTTGGCGTGATTGACAATATGCCGCGCTATTTGGCCATGTCGCTTGGCGCGGGGGAGACCACCGTGCTCCGTATGGCCTCAGCCTATGGCGCCTTTGCCAATGGCGGTTTTCGCGTGACCCCCAGCCTGATTGATTCGGTACAAGACAGGCGCGGGCGCGTGATCTGGCGTGCGGATCAACGCAGTTGCGCCGCCTGCGCTTCCGGCGCCGAAGCGGGGCCGCCACGGCTTGAAGCAGGCGAAAGGCCGCGCGCAACAGACCCGATTTCCGCCTATCAAATGGTGAGCATCCTGGAAGGCGTGGTGGCGCGTGGCACGGCGGCCAATGCTATCGGTTCCCGCCTGGGCCGCCCCGTGGCGGGCAAGACCGGCACCACGGATGATTTCAAGGATAATTGGTTTGTCGGCTTTACACCCGATATCGTTGTCGCCGTCTGGATCGGCTTTGATGACCCGCGCAGCCTTGGCAATAATGAAACCGGTGGCAGCAATGCCGCGCCGATTTTCCGCGAAGTGGTGGGCGCGGCGCTCACCGGCAGCCCGCCCGTGCCCTTCCGTCGCCCATCAGGTGTCACCTTGATGCGTGTGGCGGTGGGCAATGGCAGCATCATGGAACCCTTCCGCCCCGGCACGGAGAACAGCGCGCAACGCTGGCGCGATGAATTCATCACCGAACGCGGTGATGGTTCGGCCACGCCCGGCGGCCCAGGTGCCAACCGCCTCGACAGGGACCTCGGCGGGCTCTATTAGCCCCTCATCATGCGCGCTGACGCCCTTTCCCTGCACGAGCAGATCACCGCTTCGGTGGCCCTGCTGAGGAGGCATCTTTGACTGGGATGCCTCTGTCCGTCGTCTCGAAGAACTGAACGCACGGGTCGAAGACCCGACGCTTTGGAATAATGCTGACGAAGCGGGGCGCGTCATGCGCGAACGTGGCCGGCTTTCCGAACAGATTGATGGCGTGAAGCGCCTGGAACGTGATGTTGCCGATGCGCTCGGCCTGATTGAGTTGGCCGAAGCGGAAGGCGATGCCGATACCGCCAATGCCGCCGCCGAGGATTTGAAGCGCCTGGCGCAGGAAGCCAAAAAGCGCGAAATCGAAAGCCTGCTATCCGGCGAAGCGGACGGCAATGACGCTTTTGTGGAAGTCAATTCCGGCAGCGGCGGCACGGAAGCCCAGGATTGGGCGGAAATGCTGATGCGCATGTATTCCCGTTGGGCGGAACAGCATGGCTATAAGGTGGTGCTGACGGGACAAAGCCCGGGCGAACAGGCCGGGCTGAAATCCGCAACCATTCAAGTCAGCGGCCCCAATGCCTATGGCTGGCTCAAGACCGAAAGCGGCGTGCATCGGCTGGTACGCATCAGCCCCTTTGATTCTGCCGCGCGCAGGCACACCAGCTTTGCGTCGGTTTATGTCTTCCCAGTGGTGGATGATAAGATCGAAATTGAGGTCAATCCGGCAGACCTCAGGACCGACACCTTCCGCGCTTCCGGCGCCGGTGGGCAGCATGTGAACAAGACTGAATCTGGCGTGCGCTTCACGCATATCCCGACCGGGATTGTGGTGGCTTCCACCCAGGATCGCAGCCAGCATCGCAACCGCGCCATCGCCATGGGCATGCTGAAGGCGCGCTTGTATGAATTGGAATTGAAAAAGCGCGAAGCCGTGACGGCGGCGACTGAAGCCGGCAAGACCGATATCGGCTGGGGCCACCAAATCCGAAGCTATGTCTTGCAGCCCTATCAGATGGTGAAGGATCTGCGCACCGGCGTGGAAAAGGGCAATCCGGCGGCGGTGCTGGATGGGGAATTGGATGATTTCCTGGCGGCGTCACTGGCTTCCCGTGTTGGTGCGACGCGGAGCGAGGCCAGCGCCAACGCGCTATAAGGGCCTGAGCTTTCGCAGCCGGCCCATTCTGGCTTAGAGCGTGTTGCGTTCACATGGGTTCACGCAACCCGCTCTACATCGTTGTTTTTCGAGCATCTTCACACGTTCAGATGATTCCATCTGAACGTGATCTGCTCTAAAACCGTTCCGTGCTTGCCTTCCTTGCCCTTTGCCTGCCGATTTTCGCGGTGGTGGCTTTTGGTTTCGCCGCGGCGAAGCGCAAATGGATGCCGCCCACGGCCATGGAGGCGATTGGGCTTTTCAGCTTCAACGTCGCCTTGCCCGCGATGTTGTTCAAGCTGATGGCCGCGCAGCCTTTGCGCGAAAGCTTCGATCTCATCTACTTCAGTGGCTATCTGGGCGCCTGCCTAGCCATCTTCGCCGTGGTGATGATGATCGGGCGGGTGGCGCGCGGCAATATCCGCATTGGTTCCGCCTTTGGCGCGGCTGCCGCCATGGGCAATGTCGGCTATCTGGCGCCGCCGCTGATGCTGCCCATGCTGGGGCCGCGCATTGCGGGGCCGGTTGCCATGGCGATTGTGGCCGAAGTGGCGGTGATTATCGCGCTTGGGTCCATGCTGATGGCGCCCTCAGCAAAGGGTGAGGGGCTTAAGGCCGTGATTGCCGGGCTGCGCGGCTTGCTGCGCAATCCGGTGATCCTTTCCATCGCGCTGGGTGCCTTGTCTGCCGGGCTGGAATTGCCCATCCCCGCGCCGATTGAGCGCTTCCTGTCCTTTCTGGGTAATGCCGCCGGCCCCACCGCGCTTTTCGCGCTGGGTGGCACGCTGGCGCGGTTGAAGATTGGCGGGCAGCTTTTCGCGGTGGCCTTTGGCATTACGGCGGCGAAGCTGTTCATCTATCCCGCGCTGGTGTGGTTTGTGCTGGGAAGCTGGTTGGCGCTTGATCCCTTCTTGGTGATTTGCGGCGTGCTGCTGGCTGCCATGCCAACCGCGACCAACGCCTATTTGCTCGCGCAACGCCAAGGCGTGGGGGCTGAGGAAGCCTCAGCCGCCGTGCTGTTCACCACCATCATCGCATCCATCGCCTTTCCGGCCACGGCCTGGCTGTTGGATGTGCCGGTTCCTTGAGTGGAGCCACGCTTGGCGGGCGTGCAGCTTTTGTTGGGTCGCATTTTCCGAGTCGCCAAGTGTGTCCACTTGGCTTGAAAATGCTCTCGCCATAGACTCAGCCCTTCTCACTGCAACGGAGACTTCCCCATTATGTCGAGTGCCGCTGAAAGCGCGCCAAGCTGGCATGGCATCGTCCGCCAGGCCCTGAAGGACAATAATGTCCAGCTGGTCACCTATGTGCCGGATAATGTGCTGCGCCCCCTGATTGAGGGCTGCCATGCCGATCCCTTCTTCACCACCTTCCCCGCCGCGCGTGAGGAAGAAGCCATTGGCATTGTCGCTGGCGCCACCATGGCAGGCATGCGCGGCATTGTGCTGATGCAGACATCAGGCTTCGCGACCCTGCCCAATGTTCTCGCTTCCCTGGTTGTTGCCAGCCAGATCCCGGTGCTGATGCTGGTGAGCGAACGCGGCACGCTGGGTGAATTCAATCCCGGCCAGGCGATTGTCTGCCGGACCATGCGCCCGATTCTGGACAGCATGGGCATTGAACACCACACGCTATCGCGCCTGGATGAAGCCGCTTTCATCGCGGACCGCACCATGCGCCAGGCCTTTGCCACGCGCTGGCCGGCTTGCCTTATTGTCTCGCCATTGATCGCAGGGGGGCGCAAGTGATGGAAGAACGTCGCAATACGCAGGTAATGAACCGCGCGGCGCTGACCAAGCGCGTGGTGGGCAAACTCGCGAAGCAGGAAGCCGTGATTGGCGGCATCGGCAATTCCAATTGGGATTTATGGGCCGCCGGCCATCGTGCCGAGAATTTCTACATGCTGGGCAGCATGGGGCTTGCCGCGCCCATTGCCATGGGTGTGGCCATTGCGCAACCGGAACGGCGTGTTTTCGCGCTGGAAGGTGATGGGTCGCTGCTGATGCAGCTTGGCTGTCTTTCCACCATCGCCGCGCAGGCACCGAAGAATCTGATCATCGTGATCTGGGATAACGGCATTTATCAGATCACTGGTGGCCAGGGCACACCGGCGGCGAAAGCGGACACGGATCTGATCGCCATTGCGCGCGCTTCCGGTATTGCCTCTGCCCATTGGGCAGCGGATGAGGCGGAGTTTGACGCGCTGATTGACCGCGCACTCACCACCGATGGCCCGCATGTGATCGCCGCGCGCATTGATAACGAACCCGGCAAGACGCAAACGGACCGCGACCCGATCCGCTTCCGGGAGACGTTTATGCGCGGCTTGGCCGAGCGTGTCTGATCCACCCAGGTGGCGGGCCGAAGCGAAGGCTTCGCCACCAAAACGCCGGTGAAGGAAGATGCGCGGGAAGCGCATCAGATCCGGTTTGCCACAGCCACGCCAGGTAGCGATATTCTAAGCGGCTGCTTGGTAGGATTGCCGAACCCTCTCGCTTTCGCTCACGACCCGTTCAAATTGATCGTGTGAACAAAGCCTTTCTTTCCACCGGCCTGCACCAAAAGCCAGCCACCGGGCGCTTCCATCAGCACTTCCAGAGTCTCTCCACGCGCAATGGTGCCAATCGCCTCTCCGCGGGGTTCCCGCCGGATGGTCGCGGGATTGACAGCAGCAAGACTACGCAACCCGGAATCCACACGCGGCGTGGTTGCGGTCTGTGCGCGCGCCCTTGGCTCCATTCTGACAAGCCCTGAATCATTGCGAACCGGAACAACGCTTGCTTCAACCGTCAATGGCGGTGCTGAGACCCCATTGGAATAGGGTGCAGGATCTGAAACGGCGTCCACAGAAATTGGTGGCGCCACCGCCAGATTGATTTGCCCATTGCGCCGCATACCCATGATGGGCGAGGCAGGCCCAAGCGATACAAGCGTACTGCGTGGCGCCGCCGCCACAGCTTCAGCCCTTGCCGAGCGCCACACCGCTTCAGAAACCCATTCGGTACGTTCCACGATCACGACCTTGGTGCGCTCTATCCGCACGGCCCTGCGCAGGGACAGAAGATCAGCATTGGCCAGCGCAACGCAGCCTTCAGTCGAAAACGGTGGGCGTGCTGCGACGCCAGGGGGAACACCATGAATCCAGATATGGCTGCCGGTCCGCCCAGCACTACGGTCCGCCGCATTGGGGTAATCCAGCACCAAGGCCAAAGGACCGTGATAGGACCGCAGGGCGCGACCGCTGAGTTCCGCCTGGATACGATAAGCACCGACCGGCGTGCGCAAATCACCTTCGCGCGCCTTGGCACCGCGCCCCGAACCGACACTCCCATAGTATTCAGCGCTGACGCTCAAGGATTCACCCGTGCGGGCCAACAAGAAAACCCGCGGCGCCGTAAGATCAACAAGAATCACATGGTCAATGCCCGGCTCCAGATGCAGGACATTCAGCGGCAGCGAACCCTCAGCGCGGCCAAGCCAAGCCGCGCGCGCGCGCAATTCCTCCCTGAGGGCTTCAACATCGGCTGAAGGGCGCAAGCGGGATTCACGCGTTCCCATATTGGTCGGGCCATCGGCACGGCTAAGGCCTTCGGCCTTGGGCAAGCCCGCAAGCAGGCCATAGACATCCGCGCGGAGCAGATGGGCCGCCCCAAGGCCCGGCGAGTCCCGGCTTGCGCGTTCAAGCAGGCTGAGCGTGGCGTCAATATCTCCACCGCGCGCAAGGGATGCCATCGCGGCGCGGAGATCAGAATCAATGGAAGAAGCAAGGCTCGGCCCAGGGAACATCAGGGCGCACACCAGGGACGCGAGGCCAAGCACCCTCACCGCCGCCGATCCCCCCCCCCGGTCACCTCGGATACGATAGCCCATCTGCCCCCGTCCCACTCCCAAACCAAGGTCTTCCATGTATCCACTGAAAGGCTGGCGCTTCGGTAAACCTGCCAGAACCGCACTTCAACCCGCGTTGCGGAAACTGGTCGGAGTGTCAGCCTTTCAATTCGTATACTCAGGTCTTGGGCCCGTTCAAGGGCCAAGCGTCGGCCTTCCACCCATTCCGCCCGGTTACGTGCCCCGGCCCCCACGAAGCCTGCTGCGTAGAAGCCAAGATACTGGCTCAGTTCCCGCGCGGACCATGCGCGCGCCCAGGCTCTGGTAGCATTCTCAACCTCGGCCAAGGCTGTCGAAGCAACCAAGGCGCCCTGCCTGGCGTTATCCAGGTTCGGTCGAGCGGCGGGAGGGGGGGCCTCGCGCGGCGTGGCAGCCACCGGAGGAGCGGCGGGTTGCGGCGCCTGCGCCAATCTGGGCGCGTCGCCCCGCCCAACAGCACCCGTCTGCGGGGCACTGGGCGCGGTTGCTGGCGGGGCAGGCAAGGGCTGCGGCGCGGGGGGCGGAGCCTCAACAACCCGTATCGTCACCGGTACAGGTGGTACTGGGGGGATGTTACGCGGCCCATTCTCCGCAGCCCTTTGTGGTATCCCGTTAGGGGCCGGCACTTCGGGCAGGTCAAGCGATCGCGCGAGAGTCTCCCGCGCCAAGGCCACGTAAATCTGACGCAAACGCTGCCAAACAGGGCCAACTTCCGCATGGTTCTCAAGATATTTCTCCAGAACCTGACGGGCGCCATCAAGGTTACGTGCTTCGGCGAGTTGGTCAGCACGCGCCAATACCTCGGTTCTTGCCTCAGCGTGTCTCAAGGCACCAAAGGCGATGAACATGAGGCAAAAAAAGCCCGCCCTCATCCAGGCCGCAGGATTGCGAACTTTATGGATCCCGCATGAGTGTCGCCGATCAACCGGGGGGGCGACAGCAAACTTTACAAACCAGCGCATTTTGGGCGGGTTAATGTCAAGAAAGGGGTCTGTCAATTATTGACCGCACCAAGAGAATGTTGGACGCAACGACGCTCAATCCACCACCGCGCGGCCCGTGGTTCAGGCTGCAGAGCGGATGAGGTCCGATCCGCCCATCCGCTCGGGTGAAGCTTGAGGCGGTTCGGCCACGTCACCTCAATTCTGCCTCAGAGTATTCTCTAGCCCAGAGGAATCACCTGTGGCTCGGAAAATGCAACAAAAAAACCCGGTGCGTGTCCGGCGAAGGCATGTAAACGGAACGCGCACTGGCCGCCAGCCCTGAGGTCAATGATGGGCGAAAACCCTGACGAGGCCCGCCAGAGGGCTCCCTCCATCAGAAACTCCAAGCGGCGGCGCGGAAACCTAACCCCAAGCGCGGGCGGGGACATAAACCTCGCCCGCCATCAAGCGGCGCGCGGTGCGGAGCGTGCCGCCGGAGATCACCTCCCGCGATCCATCCGCCGCAAGCCGCGTGGTGACCACAGCTTCCATGCTGCCGGTTGGGTGTTCCAGCACAATGGTTTCCCGATCCGCGCCAGTGATTTGCGCCACACCTTCCGCCACCGTGCCCGGCAGCACGCAAGCACTCGCGATGCAAATCCCACCCGTCACCGCCATCGCCTCATGGCAGGCGAGCGGCGTGAAATAGCGCGCCGCGACACCGCCCTGATCACCCGCCGGTTCAGCGATAATCGCGAATTTCGGCATGACGCGCCCTTCGGCATCGCCCATGCCCATGGCGAGGCTCGCCTTGCGACGAATGGCTTCAATCCGCGCCATGAATTCCTTATCCGAATCCAATTCCTTCGCGGTCTCACGCGCGGTTTTGCCGAAATCCCGCGCGCGCGCGATGACCACGGGCATGCAGATATCAAGGCAAGTGACTTCCACACCATCAATCACATCAATCGCGTTGCCGGTCGGCATCAGCTTGCCGGTGGCGCCCCCCACCGCATCGGCAAAATTCAACACAATGGGGGCAGCCGTGCCGGGCACGCCGGCAATCGCGGTATCGCCCTCATAATTCACGCGCTTGCCGGGGGTTTGCACCACGGCTTCAATCAACGCGCCGGTATTCACGGCACGGATCATCACGCGGGTTTCGCCTTCTTCCGCAGGCACCAACCCGCTTTCAATTGCGAAAGGCCCAACCCCCGCCAGCATATTGCCGCAAGTTGGCCCCCAATCCACAAAGGCGCGATCCACTGAAACCTGCGCGAATAAATAATCCACCTGCTGCGCTTCACCCGCCGCCGCGCGGGAGACGATGCAAACTTTGCTGGTGAGCGTGGTGGCGCCACCAATGCCATCAATCTGGCGCGCATCCGGCGATCCCATGGCGGCGAGCAATACGCGGCCCATGGCATCGCGATCTTCCGGCAAATCTTCCCGCCGAAAGTAAGGGCCGCGGCTGGTGCCGCCACGCATCAGCGTGCAGGGAATGGCTTTCTGCATAATTTTATCCGTCACCGTAAAGGCCAGGGAAGTTCAAACAAATACTGCAATAGCCCCTGCGGGAAATCCAGGGTCAGCAATTTTGCCACCATGATCAGGCCAATGGTCGCGATGGAGGTCAGGAACAAGGTCATCCGCAAGGTACAGCCCGCCGCATAGCGCAGGAAGGACAGGAAGAAGATCGTATTGGCCAACAGGAAGCCGAACAGAGCGGAAAGCCCAACCAGCCCAATCACCCAGCCAAGATGCGCCCAGAAACTGCCATCCTCGGGCTTCGCATTGGCTTCCGCGTCATGGAATAGCGAACCGCCGACGCGCCCGAAATTCAGCCGCAACACTACGGGCACGCTGATCAGCAGCATGGCGCCGGCAATCATCATGGGGAAGACCGCGCCCAGGAAGCTCTTGCCCATGGCATCAATGAACACCGCGGCGAAAATCGCCACCGGAATCACTGCGAAAATCGCCTGAGGCTGACGCTTGCCCGTATCCGTGCTGCCGCCATCTTCTTCCGTATCGGCCAGCCGGCGCTGGCGAATGCCAAGCCCTGCGAATACGACGATCAGCGCCGCGATGATCATCACGCCAGGCCGCGTCAGGAAATCCCAGCCATAGAATTGCACTGCCTGATACAGGTAAGTTTCCATCGGCAGCGCCAGCACGAAGCCCACCACAAAGGGCGGGCGCGGCCAGCCGAAGCGGCGCATCATCAAGCCAAGCAAGCCCACGCCCAACAGCAGCAGCAAATCCGCCAATTCGCGATTATTGTTGAAGGCGCCGAAGCACACCACCATCATCATGAAGGGCGCCAGCAGCCCAAAGCGCACCGTGGTCAGCCGCGCAATCAAGGGCGATGTGGCGAAGCACAGCAACGTCCCCATCACATTGGCAATCGCGAGCGACCAGATGATGGCATAGGTCAAATCAAGCCTGGAGCCCACCATCGCCGGCCCGGCTTCAATACCAAGCAGCGTCATGCCGCCCAGAAACACCGCCATGGACCCGGAAGAAGGAATGCCGAAAAACAGTGTGGGCACCAAAGCGCCGCCTTCGCGTGCATTATTCGATGCCTCCACGGCAATCACGCCGCGCACATCACCCTTGCCGAATTGGCCGTTCTTTTCGGTTTGAATCGCGTGCCCATAAACGATCCAATCGGTCACGCTACCCCCAAGCCCAGGGATCGCGCCGAGCACAGAGCCGATTGAAGAAGTCCGCAGCAGCAGCCACCAATGGCGCATGATGTCCTGCAAACCCAAAATCCAACCACGGCCCAAATCCGCCGAGCGCGAAATCGTGCCACCACCGCGCGCCAGATCAATTATTTCGGGCAGCGCGAAAATCGCCAGCACCAAAACGGGCAAGGGCAGGCCATCCGAAAGATAGATCAGCCCGAAATCCAACCGATATTCCGCCGTGGCCGGCGCTGTCCCCACCATGCCAAGGGCCAAACCCATGCCGCAAGCGATCAAGCCCTTGGCGAAGCTTTTGCCAGCCAACACGCCCACCATGGAAAGCCCAAGCAGCGCCAGCATGAAAAGCTCTGCCGTGCCCAAAGCCAGAATCAAGGGCCGCGCAATCAGTACCGCGCCGGTCAAAATCACCGCGCCAATCAAGCCGCCAATCATGGAAGCGATGAAGGATGCCGATAGGGCGCGCGCGGCTTCTCCTCGTCGGGCCATGGGGAAGCCATCCAGGATCGTCGCCTGGCTGGCTGATGATCCCGGTATGCCCATCAGGATGGAGCTGAATGTATCCGCCGTCGCCGCCACCGCGACCAAACCTACCAGCATGGCGAGTGCCGAGACCTGATCGAGCCCGTAGATGAACGGCATCACCAGCGAAAGCCCGGCCAGGCCACCCAGCGCCGGCAACACGCCAATCGCGTAGCCAATCAAAACCCCAAGCGCCATGTATCCCAAACGCTCAGGACTCGCGAGCGCGGTCAGCGCCATCAGCAGCGCGTCAAGCATGCAGCCTTACCCCCATTCCCGCGCTGCCTTTAAGCTGATCAGCCGAGGCGATGGTTGAAGCGGCGCAGCAGCCATTCCTTGATCCAGTCGCGCGTGACATCATTCATGACCGTGCCTGCCGCATAGGCTTTCTCAGCGGCATCGCCCACCACCTCATCATATTCGCCAATCACCGTGCCGCGCTTTTCGCGGTATTCCGGATCAGCAAAGATGCGCGTGAAGGCAGTGCGATACAGGTCCTGCACAGGCTTCGGCGTTTCCTTCGGCACCACCACGAATTTCTGCGCGGCAAAGCCCGCGACGAACAACGTGCGATAGGCTTCCCAGGCCGGGCCGGATGGGTCCTGCCCTGTCGCTGCTTTCAGGAATTCAGGGAAGGTCGGCAAATCCGGGAAATTCGGATCGCGCACAATGTCGCCGCTCGCATTCAGGATACCGTAGGAAAACAACGGCACGGCCTTGCCTTCACGTACCAACGGCAAAACCTGGCTCGTATAGGCAGAGGATGTTTGATAATCGATCGGTGTTTCACCGCGTTCAAAGGCAAGCCGCCCTTGGCCGCGGCCCTGCATGCCAAAGACAATCTGCACATTCAGGTTCATGAGCTCAAAGGCAAGCGCCGGCACGATATCAAGCGATGTCGGGCCCTGGCTGCCGAATTTCAGCCCCTGCGCGGCTTGCAGCTTCGCCAGATCAGCCGGGCCGCGCACGCCCAATTCCGGGCGCACATACAAAACGCCGCCGGTTGGGCTTGCCATCAGCACGCTCCAGGCGCGGTAATCATAACGCACGCGCGGGTCACCCATCAGATACGGGAATTGCGTGGAACCGCTGGTGCCCAGGATGGTCAAGCCATCAGGCCGCGTGCGCTGGGCGAATTGATTGGCGCCATTGATGCTGCCGCCGCCCGTGACATTACGGATCACGACCGTCGGGTTGCCAGGCATGTGCTTTTGCAGCAGCGGCAGATGAAACCGCGCCCAAACATCCGAACCACCACCCACCGCGAAGGGGATGATCCATTCAATGGTCTTGCCGGCCATATCCTGCGCGCGCGCAGTGCCTGTCGCGGCCAAGCCAAGGCCAAGCCCGCCAAGGGCACGGCGCGTGAGTGAAAAACTTGCAGCTTTGGTCATGAAACCCTCCCCGAAATGGTTTTCTTGTTCCATAAAGCAGAAGCAAGGGGGATGGAACCAGCGAAATCGCGCCCCGCATTTGGCGCTTTCAGAACCGCGCCCCGCCTGTTACGGAATGCCATGCCCGTCACCCTTCGCACCATCGCCCCGGCAGAGGCCGATATCCGGCTTGATCGCTGGTTTCATCGGCACTACCCGAACCTCACCCAGGGCGCGCTGCAGAAAATGCTGCGCACTGGGCAAATCAGGCTGGATGGGGCGCGGGTGGAAGCGAATGCGCGGCTCAAGCCCGGCCAGCAATTGCGCATCCCGCCATTGCCGGAAGCCGCCGCCAAGCCGCTCAGCGCCCGCCCGGTGTCAGACCGGGATGCAGCCGCGCTTGAACGCATGGTGATCTACCGCGATGCCTCCGTGATCGCGATTGACAAACCACAGGGCCTGCCGGTGCAGGGGGGCCCAGGGATTACGCGGCATGTGGATGGCATGCTGGATGCGCTCCGTTTTGGTTATGAAGAACGCCCGCGCCTGGTGCATCGGCTGGACAAAGACACATCCGGCGTTCTGATCCTGGGGCGTACGGGGGCGGCGGCTTCCCGTTTGGCAGCGGCTTTTCGCGGGCGGGATGCGGAGAAAACCTATTGGGCCGTCGTGATTGGCCGCCCCCATCCGTTGGAAGGCCGCATTGACCTGCCGCTTGCCAAGCTTGGCGGGCAGCGCGGCGAACGCGTGGCCGGGGTCGCGGATGGTGAGGGCACGCGCGCTGTCACGCTGTATCGCGTGGTGGATTCCGCGCAGCGTCAGGCGGCAATGCTGGAATTGCGCCCGCTCACGGGCCGCACCCATCAATTGCGCGTGCATTGCGCCGAGGCTTTGCGCTGCCCGATCATGGGCGATGGCAAATATGGCGGCCAGACCGCGCATCTGGAAGGCTTCGGCAATACGCTCCATTTGCATGCGCGGGCCTTGCGCCTGCCGCATCCGGAAGGCGGTACGCTGGAACTCGCCGCCCCCTTGCCGGCGCATATGAAGGATACCTTCGCCATGCTCGGCTTTGATCGCCCGAAGACCCCGCCATGTCGGCATCAGCGTTGAAACCCGCCCGGCGCTGGCCGCGCTATTTGGCCGGCGGCTTTGCGCTGATTTTCCTGCTGCTGATTGGCGGTGTTTTCGCTTTGCGCGCTGCCTTGGAAGCGGGGCGCTTCACGCCGCGCATCAAGGCCGAGATTGAAGCCGCCACCGGCTACCGCGCAAGCATCGGCGGGATTGGCCTGGCGCTTGGGTTGATCCCCAGGCTTGAATTGCGCGATCTCACGCTCAGTACGCCCGATGGTGCTGCGCCTGGCTTGGTTGCGCCAAGGCTGGCGGTGAGGGTTACGCTACGCTCCTTGCTCTCCGCCGGCATCGAAGTTCCAAGCCTGGAAGCGGATGGGCTGAAGCTCAATCTGGACCCTGCGCTTTGGGCGCTGCCTGTCGCGGACAGGTCCGCGCGGGATTCCCCCGCAACGCCGGCCTCACCACGGCAGGCGGGCGCCACGCTGCATATCGGGGTCGTTGGCCTACGTGATGCGCACATCATTCTGCCAGGTGGCGGGCCGGAAGTCGAAATCCCCGCACTCACCATCCGTAACATTAGCGCAGCCAGCGCCAGTGATCTGGCCGCCGAATGGCGCTTCAAGGGCATCAGCTTCACCCTTTCAGGGACAGCCGGGCCGCTACTTGGTACGGCACCCGGCAAACTGCCCCCACTTGGCGCGCTTACCTTCAAGGCCGGCGCGGGTGATCTTGGCTGGCTGCTGCCAGGCCTAAGGCTTGAAGCGCTGGAATTGATCGCGCCACCAGAAGGCGAGGCCAGGCTGACCGGCGCGCTGACCCGCGCCGGCAATACCGCGCGGCTTGAGGCGAATTTGGGCGAGGTTGGCAAGCTGCTTTATGGCTTCACCGGGCCATTGCCGATGGAAGCCCGGCTTACCTCAGCCGATGCCAGCATGACTCTGAGGGGCGCTGTGGCGCGCCCCCAGGAATTGGCCGATGGCCAATTCGACCTGACCGTGGATGTGCCGGATGCGGCGGGGCTTTCTGGCTTTCCAGCTCTGCCCCCCGGCTTGCGTGGGGCGGCGCGGCTTGAATGGCGCGATCCGCAGAATATCAGCCTATCGCGTTTCCAACTCACCAGCCCTGCGCTGGCGGCGACTGCCACCCTCACGCTTGGCTTGGCGGGACGCCCCAATCTGGCCGGGCGTATTGATGTCACACGGCTTGATCTGGACGCGCTGACATCAGCCCCCGCGCCAAGCCCGGCGCGCCCAGCACCTGCTGCCCCGGCGGCTTCGGCGGGGAATGGCCGGGTCATTCCCGATATCGCCCTGCCCGTCGCGCCACTGACGGCGCTGGATGCCGAAATCGCCATGGCGCTGCGGGGTGTTACGTCCAGCAACCTGCCACAGCTGGCGCTACAGACGAATCTCCGCCTCAGCAATGGCGCGCTGACACTTGCGCCATTCAACCTGACCATTCCGGCGGGGCGGCTTTCTGGGCAGATTACCGTGAATGCGGCGGCCAACCCCGCGCAATTTGGCCTTAGGCTGCGCTCGCAAGGTGCGGGGCTTGATCTTGCGGCGTTGAGCGGCGCGCTGGATGGGCTTGGCCTGCGCGGTCAGGGCGAATTCGCGGCTGATTTGCGCGGCGCCGGCGCCTCCACCCGCGCCATTGCCGCCAGCCTGAATGGCGAGTTTGGGTTGGCCTTGGTCAATGGCCGGCTAGAACAGGGCTCCGTCATGGAGGCTCTCAGCACAGTGCTGACACTACTTGCCCCAGGCACGCAAAGGCTCGGCGCGCTGGAACTCCGCTGCTTGGCGATTGCCTTCGGGGCGGAACAGGGCGTGGCACAAAGCCGCGCGCTTTTCTTGGATAGCGCCATCGGTCAGATCACAGGTCAGGCCAGCATCAATCTGCGCGATGAAAGCCTGGGCGGACGGCTGAATACCAATCTGCGCGTTTTTGGGCTCGGGTTACGCGCGCCGGTCAATCTTGGCGGCACGCTGGCGGCACCGCGCATCGGCGTGGCGTCAGGGGCCGCGATTGGCCAAACCGCGGCGGGGCTGCTGGCCGATACGCTGAGTGGGCGGTTTGCGACAGACCCAATCGGCAATCTGCTGGGCGGCAATGACCGCAACGCGGCAGCGGATTGCGCCGAGCCTTTGCGCATCGCGCGCCTGGGTGCCGAGGGTGCTGTGCCCACACCACGTGCCGCGCCCGAAGCAGGGCAGGAAGTGCCCCGGCCTGCTGTGCCCGCTTTGCCTTCACCGGTGCAGGATGTGTTGCGTGGCCTTGGGGGTATTCTGGGCGGCGGGCGGCGGTGATAGGCGTGGCGTTTCAGCCCTCCACCTCATCCAGCGAAAGCCCCAGCGCTTCCAACCCTTCTTCCAGAATATCGCCGAGCATTTCGATACCGAGCAAATAGGTCGCGGGGTCACGCATATTGCGTTCCCGCGCCAGGTTGCGCGCTTCGTCCCAATCATCAGCCTCATAATCGCCGCGCCCAATCCAGGCGAGGGCGATCAGGGAAGCCTGTTCATCCTCATTCAATTCGCTGATGAAGGCGCGCAGCGCATCCTCATCCATGTTTTCATCATCTTCGGCGTCGAGGCCTTCTTCATCCTCATCCGCGCGGGAAAGCGCACCGCTTTCCTCACCTTCCTGCACGGCGCGCGCCGCATCCACAATGGCGGCGACCGATTCCAGGCTAATGCCCAGATCGAATTCCTCATTCTCATCATCGCGTGCGGCCATGGCGCTTCTCCGGTTTTGATGGCGGCACTCAAGCACAGGGGCGCGGGGCATTTCCAGTCCCGATCCGGTTGCAAACGCGTGTCAGGAAAGCGCGGGCTTTCAGCGACGCGAAAGGTCCACCAGCCCGGCGAAACCTTCTTCCGTGCCGAAGGCCAGATGCGTGCCGGTATCGCTCCAGGCCAGCGCTGAAACCGCGCCGCGTCCGGGCGCGGCTACGGGCACAATGCGTCCACTCGCGACCTCAGCGATCAAAACCAGCCCGTCATTGAACCCGGCGGCCACCACTTCCTGCTGCGGATGGCAGGCGACAGCGGTGCAGAGCGCCTGATCGCCACCGGCCAATTCTGTCGGCGCCTTGCCCATGGGACCGCCGCCGAAAAACGGCCACAACACCACGCAATCCGCGCCCGAGGTCGCAAGCCACCGCCCCTTGGCAGTGAAAGATAGCGATTTGGTCTTCGAGGGATACCCCGCCATGCGCATATGCTGCCCATCGGCCAATCGCCAACCATGCAGCGTGTTTTCTTGCATGGAGGTGACCACGTGCGTCCCATCCGGGCTGAAAATAATCCCGGTATGGCTGCCCTTCCATTCAAGCGATCGCGGCTTGTCATCCTTTGCCGCGACAAACCAGAGTGACGCACCATTGTAATGGCTCGCCGCAATGCGCTTGCCCTTGGCGTCCAAGGCAATGCCCGTGACCGATGTTGGATGCGCGAGTGACTTGATCGCCGCCCCTGCGCCATCCAATAAATGCACGGCCTTGCCAACCACCGCCGCGCGAAGCCCGCTTTCATGCGCTGCGACATGTTCCACCCAGCGGCTGCCATAACGCGCCAATTCGGCAAGGGTGCCATCCGCGCCAAGGCGCATCAACCGCCCATCATCGCCGCCGGAAATCACGCCATCCTTACCATCGGCACAAAGCGACAGCACCGCACCCTGATGCGCTTCATGCGGCGCCCAGGTGTCGCCAGCCTTGGCAAGCACCGCCTGATGCAGCACGCCATCACTGGTGCCGAAGCTGCAGGTGCGGCCTTCATGGCCAAAGGCAATGCCCGCAACCCAAGCGCCAAGTCTTTGCGAAATCCCTCGGCTATCCAGCAAATAATCCGCGCCGCTCATGCTTCGGGTGGGCTCCAACGCGCGATTTCGGCATTGATCTTCGCCTCATCCTCGCCGGCCTGACAGGCTTCAAAACCGCGGCGCAGCCAGGGGCGGTTCAAATCGCGCCCGATGAACACCAGTTTTGAACGCCGCGGATCGCCTTCCTTCCAGGGGCCGATGAAATCGCCATCGGCAATCATATGCACAGCCTGAAAAGCAAAGCGGCGATCATCGCCTTCATAAGCCAATATGCCCTTGGTGCGCAGCAAATCCTGCCCCTTGCTGGACAGCACCTGCGTGATCCAGGCGTTGAAACGCTCCGGATCAATCGGGCGATCCACCTCGAAGGAAACGCTGTTCACTTCCGAATCATGTTCGTGATCATCCTCGCCCGAAAGGAATTCGGGTTCGCGTTCTAGGATGCGCGCCAAGTTGAAGGCGTCGCGCCCGATCACGGCGCTGATCGGCACATCGGATTTCGTGGCGCGGCGAATTTCGGCATAGGGGTTGATGGCGCGGATACGCTTTTCCACCTCGGCTGCTTCGGCTTCACTCACCAAATCCATCTTGTTCAGCACAATGATATCGGCGAAGGCGATTTGTTCCTGCGCTTCGGTGGAATCTGCCAACCGCGCCGGCAGATGCTTGGCATCAACCACCGTCACGATTGCATCCAGTTTAGTGGCGCGCTTCACATCATCATCAACAAAGAAAGTCTGTGCCACCGGGGCAGGGTCCGCCAAGCCCGTTGTTTCCACGATAATGCCATCAAACTTGTCGCGCCGCTTCATCAGCCCGGCCAGGATACGGATCAAATCCCCGCGCACCGTGCAGCAGATGCAGCCATTGTTCATTTCAAACACTTCTTCATCGGCATCCACGACCAGGTCGTTATCCACGCCCAATTCGCCGAATTCATTGATCACGACCGCGAATTTCTGGCCGTGATTTTCTGTCAGGATGCGGTTCAGCAGCGTGGTCTTGCCGGCACCAAGATAGCCGGTCAGCACGGTCACGGGCACGGGGGCGCGGGCGGTGTCGCTCACGTGGGTTTCTCCATCAGCAAGGTTTGGAACCCTATATGGGGCGAAGCCGGGCAGAGGTCACCCCACCCAGTAGTATCATCGTTTGGTCGCATTTTCCGAGTCGCCATGTGATTCCACATGGCTTGAAAATGCTCCGCTCAAGCAGCTTCCGCCATAATGGCATCAGAAAGCGTGTTGATCAGCCTATCCACATGCGGCTTTTCGCAAATCAGCGGCGGCGACATGGCAATAATATCGGCCGTCACGCGGATCAGCACGCCCTCATCAAAGCAGCGGCGGAAAACATCCAAGGCGCGTTGCGTGGGCTTGCCAGGGCGGGGCGCCAATTCCACCGCGCCAATCAGCCCGACATCGCGAATATCAATCACGTTCGGCAAGCCTTTCAGCGAATGCACCGCGTCCTGCCAATAAGGCTCCAGCGCGCGGGCGCGGCCTGGCAAATCCTCGGCGCGGTGCAGTTCCAGCGTGGCAATGGCAGCGGCGGCGGCCAAAGGATGGCCGGAATAGGTATAACCATGGAAGAATTCGATGCCCGCGCCAGTGCCCTTCACGATGGCATCATAGATGTCATTCCTGACCGCAACCGCCCCCATGGGCACGGCGGCGTTGGTCAGCCCCTTGGCCATGGTCATGATATCGGGCGTCACACCCAGGCGCTCCGCGCCGAAATTGGCGCCAAGGCGGCCAAAGCCGGTGATGACCTCATCATAAATCAGCAGAATGCCATGCTTGGTGCAGATATCGCGCAGGCGCTTGAGGTAGCCCACGGGCGGCACCAGCACCCCGGTTGAACCCGCCACGGGTTCGACCATGACGGCGGCGATGGTCTCCGCACCATGCAAAGCCACCAGGTTTTCCAGCACATCGGCCAATTCGGCGCCATGCGGCGGCTCTCCGCGGCAATAGCTGTTCTTGGCCGGCAGATGCGTATGCGGCAGATGGTCCACATAAGGCAGCAGCGCGCCGAATTGCTTGCGATTGGGCCCGATGCCGCCCACCGACATGCCGCCAAAGCCCACGCCATGATAGCCGCGTTCGCGCCCGATCAAGCGCACACGAGAGCTTTCGCCCCGCGCCTTGTGATAGGCCAGCGCGATTTTCAGCGCCGTATCGGCGGCTTCGCTGCCCGAATTGGTGAAGAACACGCGGTCCAGCCCATCGGGTGTCATATCCGCCACGCGCGAAGCGGCTTCAAATGCGATGGGGTGGCCCAACTGGAAGGCCGGCGCGAAATCCATGATCGCGGCCTGTTTTTGGATGGCCTCCACAATCTCCCGCCGGCCATGCCCGGCATTGCAGCACCAAAGGCCCGAGGTACCGTCCAGAATCTCCCGCCCTTCCGGGGTGTAGTAATGCATGCCCTCGGCGCGCGCGAGCATGCGCGGGCGGTCCTTGAAATACTTATTGTCCGAATAGGGCATCCAGAACGCGTCCAGATTATTCGGGCGCGGCACATTGATTTCATTCATCGGGGTATCTCCGGGCGCTGAGCATTTTCAAGCCAAGTAGCATTACTTGGCGGCTCGGAAAATGCGATCAAACTAAGGCTCTTCCCCCATACAAACACCCGCTGGCGCGCGGGGGCAAGCGGGGCGCCGTTATCCATGCCTGAGTTCCGGGAAATCCTCCTCCCGAAACTCGCCCGCTGACCTGGTGCCGGCGGCGAAGCGCTTTTCCTCCAATTGGCGCAGCTCCACCCGCCTGATCTTGCCGGAAATGGTCTTGGGCAGCTCATGCACTTCAAGGCGCCGCACGCGCTTGAAGGCGGAAAGCCGCCCGCGCAAATGCTGGAAGATGGAAAGCATGGTGGCTGTGTTCGCCACCGCCCCGGGCGCCAGCGCAATGAAAGCCTTGGGCACCGCCATGCGCATGGCATCCGGCGCCGGCACCACCGCGGCTTCCGCCACCGCCTCATGCTCGATCAGCACGCTTTCCAATTCAAAGGGCGAAATCCGGTAGTCGGAGGCTTTGAACACATCATCCGCGCGCCCGACATAGGTCAGGTAGCCATCCTGATCCCGATTGGCGACATCACCGGTGCGATAGAAAGCCTCGCCCGCCGGCAGGGTACTGCCATCATCGGCCTGATAGCCCATCATCAGCCCGGTCGGCGCGGGGTTGAGCGCGATGCAGACCTCCCCTTCCTCAGCCGGCTTGTCATCGGGGTCGAGCAGCACAATCCGGTAGCCCGGCAGCGGCTTGCCCATGGAGCCTTCCTTCAAGGGCATCCCCGGCGGATTGCCGATTTGTGCCGTGGTTTCCGTCTGGCCAAAGAAGTCGCGGATCGTGAGGCCCCAGGCGTCGCGCACCTGTTCGATGATTTCGGGATTGAGCGGTTCGCCCGCGCCGGCCACTTCGCGGAGCGATGTGCGGATCGCCTTCATGTCTTCCTGCACGAACATGCGCCAGACAGTGGGCGGGGCGCAGAGGGTCGTCACGCCATTCGCGGCAATCGCTTCCAGCATGCCGCGCGCATTGAAGCGCGGCTGATTGGCAATAAACACCGCCGCCCCCGCAATCCAGGGCGCAAAAATGCAGGACCAGGCATGCTTCGCCCAGCCAGGCGAGGAAATATTCAAATGCACATCGCCCGGCTGCAGGCCAAGCACGAACATCGTGGAAAGATGCCCCACCGGATAGGATTGATGGCTATGCAGCACCAGCTTCGGCTTGGCCGTGGTACCCGACGTAAAATAAAGCAGCATGGGATCGCGGGCCTTGGTCGGCCCATCCGGCGTGAAGCTGGCCGCGCCCTGATGCAGGCTGTCATAGGCAATCCAACCCGCCGGTGCTGCGCCGATCGCGATGCGCGTCACACCCGCTTCCAGCCCTTGGAATTTCGGCGCATCAGCGGCATTGGCGACAACGAAACGCGCACGGCCTCGGGTAAAGCGGTCCTTCAAATCATCGCCGGCGAGTAGCGTGGTGGCGGGGATTACCACGGCGCCGAGCTTCATCGCCGCCAGCATCACCTCCCACAGCGGCACGACATTGCCGAGCATGAGCAGAATGCGATCACCACGCTTCACGCCAAGCGCGCGCAGCCCATTGGCAACGCGGTTGGACGCCGCCGAAAGCTCGGCAAAGCTGCGCTCCGCCGCGCCATCGCCGACGATCCGCAGCGCGGTGCGGGCGCCATGCGCGCCTTGCGCCAATTCCGCGTCAAACCAATCCAGCGCCCAGTTGAATTGATCCAGTTCCGGCCAGCGGAAATCGCGATAGGCCGTGGCGTAATCGCCACGCTGCGTCAGCAGGAAATCCCGCGCGGCTTTGAAGGCGGCTTGGCTCATGCGCTGATGCTCCCCAACCGCGCGAAGGGGCGCGGCGCTTTCTTGTTTTCAGACCAAGGCTAAACCGGCGTGATACAGGGCAGCAAGTTGCGCATTACTCCACCTTGATCCCCGTGGCCGCCACCACGCGCTGCCATTGCGGCACATCACTCTCCAACAACGCCGCCAATTCCGCCGGGCCGGTCAGCAGTGGCGTGGTGCCGGCGGCAGCGAAGCGCGCGCGCACATCGGGCAGGTCACGAATACTGCCCAAGGTTTCCGCCATCCGGGCGATGATGGCGGGTGGTGTGGTGCGCGGCGCGGCGATGGCATACCAATTCAGCGCGACATAGCCGGGCACGGTTTCATTAATCGCCGGCGTATCGGGCAGGGCCGGCAAGCGTTTTGGCCACGCCACGCCCAGTAACCGCGCGCGCCCGCCTTGCACATGCGGCAGGGTTTCCACGGTGCTGGCAAAAACCATGTCTATTTCGCCGGCGTAAAGCGCCGTCATGGCCGGCGCCGCCCCGCGATAGGACACATGCGTGAGGTCCAGATTGGCCGCCAACGCAAACAGCGCCCCGGATAGGTGGTTGGAAGACCCAACCCCACCGCTGCCATAAGTCAGCCGCCCCGGGTCAGCCCGTGCCGCGTTCACCACATCCTGCACGCTTTGATAGGGGGACGCCGCGCGCACCACCATGGCGGTTGGGATATCCGCAACCAGGCTGACCGGCGCCAAAGCCGTGCGCGGATCAAGCCCTCGATTGGGGTAAAGCGCCGGCACGCTGGCGACCGATGCGCTGGTCAGCACAAAGGCCGTACCATCGGGTGGCGATTGCACCACGGTATGAATGCCAATGCTGCCGCCGGCGCCGGGGCGGTTTTCGATGATGAAGGGCTGGCCCAGCCTTTCCTTCAAATGTTCCGCCAGCAAGCGGCCCACCAGGTCAATCGGCCCTCCCGCGCCAAAGGGGATGATGATGCGCACCGGCCGATCCGGCCAGGCAGGCTGCGCGGTGGCGCGCGTGATGAATGGCAGGGCAAGCGCTAAACCCAGCAGCACCCGGCGTGAGGCATTGTTCATGGCGGTTCTTCCTCCGCGCCCATTAAAGGCCGTTACTCCCTGTCTGGGAATATGCCGCGCTTACCCGACGCGCGGCAGATGCGGCGGCATGCGCATGCCAAGGGAAAGCGGCACCGGCCAGACTTCCTCCACCGCGCGTAGCCGCCGAAAGCCCGCCGCCAGATAACCCGGCAGCGCGCGCGGGTGATCCGCATTGCAGGTATTCACCGTGACGGCCGGTAGGCCGATATGCCAGGCAGCATCAACGGCTTGGCGCAAAAAGGCTGCGCCAAGCCCAGTGCCAATAGCCCAAGGCATCAGCCCGAAATAGGAAAGGTTCACCGTCTGGCCGGCGCGATGGTCCAACTCATAAAAGCCATAAGGTTCGCCATCACGCATCAACACATGCACACTGACCGAGGGATGGCCGAGCAAGCCCGCCAGTTCGGCATCGGAGGCAATGCGCCGCATCCACCAGAGCCAGGGCGCCCCCACCGTATCATAAAGGTAGCGATAAAAGGGCACGGAGCAGTGCAGCACCCGTTCCACCCGAACATCACCGGGCAAAGGCGGGGCTGGGCTGGTCGGTGGCGCGTCCATACGCAGGAACGTCACCTGCACCTTCAAGCGCTCTACGGGTTCGACTGACACCATGGAACGGGTCACTAGCGCAGAATGCGCGCCGATGGAAACGGCTGGCGACCCATAAAAAAACACGCGCCCCGGAAGGGGCGCGTGCCTTTGCTTACAGCGATTCAGAAGCGATCAGTGTTCGACGTCAGCCCAAACCTTGCGCTTCACCGCATAGGTCAGCCCGGCGAGGATGGTCAGGAAGATGATGATCTTCACACCAAGGGCGCGGCGCTGTTCAAGTTCTGGCTCTGCAGCCCATTGCATAAAGGTGCTGACATCATGCGCCATCTGCTCAACGGTCGCCTTGGTGCCATCGGCGTATTCCACCTGATCAGGGTTCAGCGGCGCGCCCATGGCGATCGCGTGGCCTGGGTAGAACCTATTGTAATGCGCGCCATCGGCCAAAACAAAACCGGGGGGCGGATCCTCATAGCCGGTGAGCAGTGCAAAGAGGTAATCCGCCCCACCGGCCCGTGCCTTTGCCATGACGGAAAGATCCGGGGGCGCCTTGCCATTATTCGCGGCAGCAGCTGCGGCTTCATTGGGGAAGGGGCGGCGGAACCTATCCGAAGGGCGGCCCGGGCGTTCGAACATCTGGCCCTCGTCATTCGGGCCATCCGTGATTTGAAACTGCGCCGCGATGGCTTCCACCTGAGCCTGGGTCAGCCCCAATTCGCCCAGGTTGCGATAGGCGACCAACCGCATGCCATGGCAGGCCGCGCAGACTTCCTTATAGACCTGGAAGCCCCGCTGCGCGCTGGCGCGATCATAGGTGCCGAAAATCCCATCGAAGGAGAATTTCCGGTCCGGGATGGCAATCTCTCCCCCCGCCGCATAGGCGGGGGCGGCGGCGAAAAGGCCAAGGGCGAGGGCGAGGGCCTTGAGTGAATGACGCAACATGATCAGGCCTTCTCCATCGGCTTGGCAGCCGCGCCCATGGGCAACGGCCCGCCCCCAAGCACGGGGCGGGATATACTTTCTGGCAGCGGTAAGGGCCGCTCCAACCGCGCCAGCAGCGGCAGGACCACCAGGAAGTAGGCGAAGTAATAGGCGGTCGCGATACGCGCGATCAGCACATAGGTGCCTTCCGCCGGCTTCGCACCAACCCAAAGCAACACAAGAAAGCAGGCCGTCCACAGCAGGAAGAAAACGCGCGCTAGCGGGCGGAACCGCATGGACCGCACCGGGGAGCGGTCCAGCCAAGGCAGCACGAACCAAATCAAGATCGAACCAAACATCAGCAACACGCCGCCAAGCTTATCCGGTACCGCGCGCAGAATGGCGTAGTAAGGCAGGAAGTACCATTCCGGCACGATATGCGGCGGCGTCACCAGCGGGTTGGCCGGGATGTAGTTATCCGGATGGCCCAGATAATTCGGCGCAAAGAAAACCAGCACGGCGAAGACGATGAAATAAACCACCAGGCCAACGCTATCCTTCGCCGTGTAATACGGGTGGAACGGCAGGGTATCCTGCGGGCCTTTCGGTTCGATGCCGAGTGGGTTGTTGGACCCCGTGATATGCAGCGCCGCCACATGCAGGAAGACCACGCCGAAAATCACGAAGGGCAGCAGATAATGCAGGCTGAAGAAGCGGTTGAGCGTCGGGTTATCCACGCTCATGCCGCCCCAGAGCAATTCCACGATGTGGCTGCCCACCACCGGGAAGGCGCTAAAAAGGTTTGTGATGACGGTGGCGCCCCAGAAGGACATCTGGCCCCAGGGCAGCACATATCCCATGAAGGCCGTTGCCATCATCAGCAGGAAGATCACGACACCAAGCATCCACAGTAATTCACGCGGCGCCTTGTAGGAACCGTAATACATGCCGCGGAAGATGTGGATATAGACCACAATGAAGAACATGCTGGCGCCGTTCATGTGAACGTAACGGATCAGCCAGCCTGCATTCACATCCCGCATGATGCGTTCGACACTGTCGAAGGCAAGGCTGGTATGCGCGGCGTAATGCATGGAAAGGAAAATGCCCGTCGCGATCATGATCATGAGCGTGACCATGGCCAGCGCGCCGAAATTCCAGAAATAATTGAAATTCTTCGGCGTCGGGAAGGTTCCGTATTCCTTCTGCATCATGGTGAAGACCGGCATGCGCTGGTCTATCCAGCGCACTACCGGATTCTTGAATTCGCTATTGTGCAACCCGATTGACATGTTTGCTTATCCTCAACCGATTCTGATCTTGGTGTCGGATGTGAAGGCGTATTGCGGAACGTCAAGGTTCCGGGGCGCAGGACCTTTGCGAATTCTGCCTGACGTGTCGTAGTGGCTGCCATGACAGGGGCAGAACCATCCGCCGTAATCACCGCGCGCATCGGTTGGCCGTTGGCCAGTCGGCACGCAGCCCAGATGGGTGCAAATGCCGATCAGGATAAGCCATTGATCCTTCTGCACGCGGGACTGGTCGGTCGCCGGATCGGGCATGGAATTGGTCGGAACGGCGCGCGCTTCCTCGATTTCCTTGGCCGTACGGTTGCGCACGAAAACCGGTTTGCCGCGCCACATCACGGTCACCGCCTGGCCTTCCGTGATCGGCGCCAGATCCACATCCGTGCTTGCCAGCGCCAGCGTGTCCTTGGCGGGCATCAAGGAAGCAATGAAGGGCCACGCAATGGCCCCAACACCGACCGCGGCGAAAGCGCCGGTCACCAGCATCAGGAAGTCACGTCGGGGCGCCCCATCGGTCGCCGCGTGTCCGTTATCAGCCATCCTCAACATCCCCTTGCAGCGGGCGCTCCCTCTTGCAGAGGGCTGCGCTTCGCCGCACGATTTAGGTTCGCACCCTTGGAGTGCAATCTTCAAAACGAGATGGCGGCGCCGAAGCCTCGACCCCGCCAGGAAACGGGGTCTTATAGTAGTAGGGTTTGCAAGGTGTAAATCCGCCCCGGCCAAAGTTTAGGAAACCTAGCCATGGAAAAAAACGCTGCCGGCCCTTCAGGCCACCCCTTCGTGGCCCCCGCCCGCGCCTGGTTCGCGGAATTGCGGGACCGGCTTTGCGCTGCCTTTGAAGCGATTGAGGATGATTTGGCCGAAGGCCCGCACACGCAACTACCCCCTGGGCGCTTCACCCGCACCGGCTGGGAAAGGCCGGAAGGGGGCGGGGGGGTGATGTCCGTCATGAAGGGGCGGGTGTTTGAAAAGGTGGGGGTCAATGTCTCCACCGTTTTCGGCGAATTCTCCCCTGAATTCCGCAAGCAAATCCCGGGCGCGGAGGAAGACCCGCGCTTTCTGGCGACTGGTGTGTCTCTGGTGGCACATATGCAAAGCCCCCGCGTGCCGGCGGCGCATATGAATACGCGCTTCATTGTAACGCGGAATGCCTGGTTCGGCGGCGGGGGGGATATCACGCCCATGACGCCCGAAGCACCGGAAGCCCAGGCGGATGCGGCGGATTTCCATGCGGCCTTCAAGGGCGCCTGCGACAAGCATGATGAGACCTATTACCCGCGCTTCAAGAAATGGTGCGATGAGTATTTCTTTCTGCCCCATCGCGGGGAGCCGCGCGGCTTGGGCGGGATTTTCTATGATTGGCTGGGTGATCGCACGCCAGGCAAAGGGATTGACGCCGATTTCGCCTTCACCCGCGATGTCGGCCTCGCCTTTTTGCAATCCTATCCCGCCATCATCAGAAAGCGCATGCATGAAGCCTGGACGGAAGCGGAGCGGGAACATCAGCTGATCCGCCGCGGTCGCTACGTGGAATTTAACCTGCTGCATGACCGGGGCACGATTTTCGGCCTGAAAACCGGGGGGAATGTGGAGGCAATTTTGATGTCCATGCCGCCAGCGGTGAAGTGGCCTTAAAATTTAGCGGAAGGCGCGCAGCGCGAGCCAAGCGCCGATCAGCCATAGCAGTACCTGTACCACTTGCCGGAAGCGCGCCTCCGGCAAGCTGAACCGAAGTCTTTGACCCAGCAGCATCCCTGCGAAGGCTGGCACCAGCGCCAGCAGGGACATCGCGCCTATTTCCCGAGTGACTACCCCGCCATGGAACAAAGTCAGTGTCAAAGACGCATTGATGGCCAGCACGCAGAACCCATAGGCCTGCACGAAGTGTTCCCGCGGCAGGCGTATGGCTTGCAGCCAAGGGGCGGCAGGCACCAGAAAACTGCCGGTAAAGCCGGCCAGAATGCCTGAAACCAAACCCATCGGCCCGGCCAGCAGCCGTTCCAGCGCCCGACTTGGTGCAGGCAGATTGGGTGCAGCCAGCGCCAGTGTCGCAGAAGCCAGCAGGCTTAGCCCCAATAGCCCAGACAGGAAGCGACCATCCACCGCCGACAAGTGCCAGGCTGCGGCAATGGTGCCGGCCACGGCAAAGGCCAGAAACATCGCAATGCGCGGCACCACCACTCGCAATTGGCCGCCGGCCAGCCCCTGCCAGATATTGGTGACAAAAGCTGGCACCAACATCAGGGCAATCGCTTCCGGGATGGGTCGCAACAAGGCGACCAGGGCCACACTCACCGTCGGCAGACCAAAACCCGCAACACCTTTGATAAATCCGGCGAGGATAAAAATCAGGCCGATCAGGAAAACATCAGCCACGCTTTCGGTCCCGCTGCATCAGAACGCCAAACCAACACAGCAAAGCCGCCACCGGCAATAGCCACATGACCCGCGCGCCATAGCGCGGATGCGGCCCCGAAAGCGCGCCGCAGATCAGCGCATTGCCGAGCACTGCCGCGAGCAGAAACAGCGTGAGTGCAAGTGCCAGCCCCTGCCCGCGCCAGGCCGCCCAGGCCAGCATTGGCAGCGCCAAAAGCACCACCAGCAGATGGAAGGAATTGAGCGGTGTCAGCGCATCCTTCAACAAGCCCTGCGCCTGTCGCCCCTGATCTAAAGCGGCCAATTCCCGCGCCGAAAAACCCCGTTCGATGCGTGGGCGGATCGCGATGGCGAAATGTGCCTCATCCAATGTATCGCCAATACCAAAGCTCATCAGCTGCGCCATCATGTTGCCAGCCATGGCATGCACCACGCCAAGGGGGTCAGCGCGGAGCGTCTCGGCGATAATCTGCCCGGCTTCCGGCGCAAGCATCATGCCACCCAGAAAGCGCTTCTCCCCAGCGGCATCACGGTTCATCGGGCTATCCGGCGCCCAAAGAAAATCATTGGCCGGCATGGGCAGCCGATCCGTAAAGGCGCAAAGATACCAGCCGGCATCAGGGCAACGCGCCTTCAGCACCGCCGCCGCCGGCCCGTCTTCCTGCAAACGCGCCAGCATGAAACTGGCGCCATAAGGCGAAAGCGCGAAGCGCCCATGGCCGATGGCATTAGTGACGAACAGCGCCGCCAAGGCCAGCACCACCGGCAGCACCATGGCAAAAAGCCGGACCGGATAACGCCACAAGCGCAGCAGCAGCGCGACCCCGCACAAGCCAAGCGCCAGCGGCAGATGCGCGAGATGCGCGGCAATGCCGAGTGCCACCAGCGCCACCAGATAGGCACGTTCAAACCTTGTCAGTACAGCGTGGCCAAAGCCCAGCAGGAACAAGCCCAGCACAACAATCGGCGCGAAAACATCAGGCATCAGCAGCGCGGCGCTGAAGGGGGCGGCGGTCGCCAGTGCGGCAAAGGCACACAGCCCCATATGCCGAAGCGACGCGGCATTTCCACACAGCACGCGCTGCGTCAGCCATAGCAGATGGGACAGGATAAGGCCCTGCGCGACAACCGGCCCCCAAAGGCTGATACGCCAGTGAAAAACATGCAGGAAAGGCCCGTAAACATAAGGCTTATCCCAAAGCATCAGCGGCCCAAGCGTTTGATGCAAAAACCCGCCGCTATCGCTGAACAGCAGCGGGTAGCCGTTGAAAAAGGCGGGCCAGATAAGCAGCAAGGCCCCGGCCAGTACCGCCGAGAATGCGCTAATTCTCAAATGTTGTTGACCGACCAGCGCGCGGCGGCGGCATCATCCTCATGCTTCGCGGCCACCCATCGCGCATCACCATCGGCGAATTCCTCGCGCTTCCAGAAGGGCGCCTTGGTCTTCAGCCAATCAATCAGAAAAGCACAGGCTTCAAGCGCGGCAGCACGATGCGCGGAAGCGGTCAGCACCAGCACAATCGGCTCCCCAGGCAAAATACGGCCCACGCGATGGATCACCGTGCAGCCGGTCAGTGGCCAGCGCGCCTCAGCCTCGGCTGCGATGCGCCCAAGCGCGCGTTCTGTCATGCCGGGATAATGTTCCAGCACCATCGCCGCCAAGCCATCATCACCGCGGCAAACACCCAGAAAACTGGCAACACCGCCAACATCAATCCGCCCCGCGGTCAGCGCTGCGCTTTCTGCCGCCATGTCAAACAGCGCTTCCTGCACCAGGATACGCGCCATGGCTCAGCCCCCGGTCACGGGCGGGAAGAAGGCAATCTCATCGCCCGCCGCCACGGGATGATCCGGTGCGGCGAAATCCTGATTGACGGCAGCGCGGATTTGCTTGGCATCAGCAAAGGCAGCAGCATGGCCGGGACTGCGTGTCGCCAACCAATCACGCAGCCCCGCGACGTCGCGAACCTCTGGCGGTGGTGCCACTTCTTCTTCCGCCACACCAATCTTCTGGCGCAGCCAAGCGAAATAGAGAATCCGCATGGCCAATCAGCGCGGCGTGGGTACCGAGGTGATACGCCCGCCCGGCCCGATAATGGTGGTGGTGCCGCCGTCGCGCACCGCGATACCACCGCCCGCAGTGCCTGGCTGGTTAAAGACCTGCGTGCGGTCATTGCCGCCGGCCACAATACCTGCGGGCTGCCCTGGGGTTGCCGGCACCACGCTGCCTTCAACACGCTGGTTCGGCACTGTCGGGATAGGGGTTGGCGCTGCTGCCGTCGGTAAAACCGCGCGCGGCGGCACGGATGCCACGGGCGGTGGCGTTGAACTGCTGGTGCGCGGCGGTGGGGGCGGGGGCGGCAGGCGGAGAGCATCATCCGGGGTCATTTGCGTGGGCGGCGTGGCCGGGGCACGCATTGACTCATAATCCAAACTATCGGTGCGCAGCACCTCAGCGCTGCCATCCGCGCCAGTCACCCTGCGCAGCGTCAGACTATCCACCGAAGGTATCGCGGCATTGCCGCTGGTATTCCAGCTTGGCTGCCAATTCGGCCCGCAGCCTTGCAGCGCCAGCATTCCCCCAAGCAGCAGCAGAACAGAATGTCGCATGGCTTTCCCCGCCTAACTGTCTTTGAAGATGCGCCGCCCAGGGCAGAGCATCAAGCCTGCCCCGGCGGTTTCCTTGCGGCATCGTCCTGCACCAGGCTGAGCCCCGCGCGCAAATAATCCCAGCCGGTGATCAGCGTCAGCACCGCCGCCGCCCAGAGCATGCCCTCACCAATCAGGGAAACTGGCAAAAAACCAAGCCCAATAACAGGTGCACCGCTATCGCCCGCCAATAAGGTGCCAAGCGCACCCATCTGAAACCCGGTCTTCCATTTCGCGAGCGGCGTAACCGGCAGTCCAATCCGCAGCTCGGCCAGGAACTCCCGCAGGCCCGAAACCAGAATCTCACGCAGCATGATGACAATAGCCGGAAACAGCCCGGCCTCCGAAAGCCGGCCATAACCCGCCAGCAGCATCAGCGCCGCGCCGACCAAAAGCTTATCGGCAATCGGGTCCAGCATGCGGCCAAAACCGGAAACCGCGCCACGTTCCCGCGCGATTTTGCCGTCGAAATAATCCGTGATGGCGGCGGCAGAAAACACAACGCAGGCGGCCATATCCGCCCATGGCGCATTGATCGAAGCCAGCACCACCAGCACGGGGATGGCCGCGATGCGCGAAAGCGTCAGCAGATTGGGCAGGTCGGTTGGCATTACTGTCCAGTTAACCAGGAATAGAGGCTTTTGGCACGTGGGCAGCGCATACTTCAACCAAGCGCTGCATTGGGGTGGAAATGTTCATGAATCCGCCTGGCCAGGGCCGGGCCAACCCCCGGGCAGGCTTCCAAATCCGCCAGCCCCGCCTGCCGCACCCCACGGGCAGACCCGAAATGGTTCAGTAATTTACGCTTCATGGCAGCGCCCACCCCCGGCACCTCATCCAATTCGGACCTGGTCAGCGCCTTGGACCGCCCGGCGCGATGGGCGGATATGGCGAAGCGATGCGCCTCATCCCGCAGGCGCTGCAAATAGAACAGCACCGGGTCGCGCGGGGGTAGCTGGAAGGGCTCCCGCCCCGGCGCATGGAACCATTCCCGCCCAGCATCGCGGTCCGGTCCTTTGGCCACCGCGACCAGGGGCAGATCATCCAGGCCAAGGCCCGCCATGATCTCTCGTGCTGCGGAAAGCTGGCCGGCGCCGCCATCAATCAGCACAAGATCGGGCCAGCCATCACCAGCCCGCGCCGGGTCTTCACGGAGTGCGCGGCCAAAGCGGCGTTCAAACACTTCGCGCATCATGGCGAAATCATCATTGCTGGCGGCGGTTTTGATGGCGAATTTCCGGTAGCCCTGCTTCATAAAGCCCGAAGGTCCCGCCACCACCATGACGCCATAGGCATTGGCGCCCTGGATATGGCTATTGTCGTAAATCTCGATCCGTTCTGGCGCACCGGGCAGGCCGAAAAGGCCTGCCGTGCCTTCCAGCAGCGCCGCCTGGGCAGTGCCTTCCGCCATACGCCGTTCCAGCGCTTCACGCGCATTAGTGGCAGCGTGTTCCAGGGCTTCGTGTTTTTCGCCGCGCTGGGGCCGACGCAATTCCACGCGCCGCCCGGCCTTGATCGCCAAGGCTTCCGCGATCAGCGCTGCTTCGGGGGGGTCATGCGATAGCAACAGCAAAGGCGGCGGGGGTAAATCCTCATAGAGCTGACCCAGGAAGGCGCCCATCACCTCCTCAGCGCTTTGGTCCTGTTTGGCGTGGCTCAGGAAAAAGGCGCGGTTGCCGTTATTGCGCCCACCGCGGAAGAAAAACACCTGGACGCAGCTTTGGCCTGCCGCCTGATGCAAGGCGATCACATCCGCATCGCCCATGCCTTCCAGATTGACGCGATCCTTGCCTTGAATATGCGTGAGCCCCCGGATACGGTCCCTGAGGGCGGCCGCGCGTTCAAACTGCAGATCCGCCGCCGCCGCTTCCATTTCGGCTGCCAGGCGCTTTTGGATAGTGGGCGTTTCACCGGACAGGAACTGCTTCGCCTCCGCGACCAGTGCCGCGTAATCGGCTTCAGAAATCCGATCCACGCAGGGCGCGGCGCAGCGCTTGATTTGAAACAGCAAACACGGACGGGTGCGCGTATCAAACACCGTATCCCGGCAGGATCGCAGCAGGAATACACGCTGCAAGGCAGCGAGGGTCTGGTTCACCGCCCAGACGGACGCAAAAGGCCCCCAATAGGATGCGCCCTTGCGCCTTTCCCCGCGATGCTTGGCAATTTGCGGAAAGGGGTGGTCTTCCGTGATCACCAACCAGGGATAGGATTTGTCATCCCGGAGCACGATGTTGAAGCGTGGCCGGAAGCGCTTGATGAAATTGGCTTCCAAAAGCAGCGCCTCGGCCTCGGACCCTGTGGTGACCACTTCAAGGGACCGGGTTTCGAACACCATGCGCCTGAGCCGTTCCGGCAGCCGGGCGACTTGGGTATAGGAAGTGACCCGCTTCCTCAGCGATCGCGCCTTGCCGACGTAAAGCGCCTCCCCCTTCTCATCCAGCATGCGATAGACACCGGGGGAGGTCGGCAGGGTTGGTAGGGCGGCTTCCAGCACCGCCAGGCCCTGAAACAGGGAACTATCCGGGGCGGGCGGGGGGGCTTCGTTCATCTGGATTAGCTTATGGCAAAAGCGCGGCAAATTTGTCCACGAAACCTGTGGATAAAGCTGTGGGAAGCCGCTACGACAAACCTGTTAAGACTATGTTACATAAAGATTCTACGGCTTTGCCTAGATTTGCGGCGCCCAGCCTGTAACAATTTAACTAATTGAATTGGCTGGATTTATACCCGAGTCGCAAAGCCGCGCTGGCGTCAAGGGGGAAACTTCAGGCCGCGCGCAAAAAGCTTTTTCGGGTGGTTTTCCAGCGGTGGACAATCCGCAGCACGGCCAATGTCAAAATCGTGATCTTTCAATGACAACGCCGACTTCGATGCTACCGGGTAGCGCATCCGGCTTGGTCACGCTGACCCTGACACGGCGAATGCGGGCATCTTCCAGCAGGCTGATGGCGATGCGCTCGGCCAGGGTCTCCGCCAGCCGGACATGGGCCGAAGTGGCGATCTGGCGCGCTGTTTCGGCGGCCGCCGCGTAATCCACCACGCGCGAAAGCCGATCCGGCCCTTCGGCTGCGGGGGCTTCCTGATCCTCCACCGCCAATTCCAGGTCCAGGATCACGCGCTGCGGGCGGGTTTCCTCATGCGCATAAACGCCGAGCAAGGCCTGGACTTCCAGATGGCGCACGAAAACCAGCCGCAGTCCCGCCGCGGCATCTGGGGCGAAGCTCATTCCAGCGGCTCCTGCCCGAAGGAGGGCGACCATTGCAAATGCTGCCCGCCATCCAAGGCAATCATCTGCCCGGTCATGGACGGGAGCGACAGGATCGCCATCAGCGCGCGGGCGACTTCCTCGGCGCTGGTGGGGCGCGACAGCGGCGTTGATTGCGCCTGCCGGTCGAAATGTTCCTGGGATTGGCGCGGGCTCGGCAAGGCAGGGCCGGGGCCGATGGCGTTCACCCGAATGCGCGGGGCGAGGGCAAGGGCCAGGCTTTGCGTCAGTGCCCAAAGCCCTGCCTTGGATACGGTGTAGGAGACGAAATGCGGCGTCAGCGACCAGACGCGCTGATCCAGCATATTCACGACTAGCCCCTGTGCGGCTTCTGGCAGGGCCTTGGCGAAATCCTGCGTCAGCACAAACGGTGCGCGCAGATTGGGTTCCATATGCCGGTCCCAGGATTCGCGCGTTGCATCCTGCCATTCATCGCGTTCGAAGGTGGAGGCGTTGTTGACCAGCACACCCAAAGGCCCAAGCGCCTTGGTGGCATCCGGGATCAGCCGCGCAACTTCCGCTTCCTGGCCGAGTTCAGCGCGCAGCGTGACGGCGCGGCGGCCAAGCGCGCGGATATCGGCGGCTGTTGCCTCGGCCGCATCGGCGCTGGCGGCATAATGGATGGCGACATCAAAGCCGGCTTCAGCAAGCGCGAGCGCCATGGCACGGCCAAGCCGCTTGCCAGCGCCCGTGACCAGCGCGGCGGGGGGGATGTTGATGGGGATCATGGGTGGGCTGATAGCCGGAAGGTGAGCACTTAGTAAGGCTTCCGTCAGCGGACCATCACCCAATACCTGTTGCAGCTCTATATTTTTGTAGCTACATTTAATTCATACGCATCACATTCGATCCAGCCAAGCGCGCGAAAACGCTGGCCGAGCGGGGATTGGATTTCGCTGACGCCGCGCAGATTTTCGCCGGGCTACACGCCACGCTTGAAGATGCGAGGGAGAGACTATGGTGAGAAGCGCTTTATCTCCGCCGGGCTTTTGCAGGGCCGGTTGGTGGTTCTGGTTTGGACTCCGCGCGGCGCGGCCCGCCGCATCATTTCCATGAGGCACGCCCATGCCGAAGAAGAAACACGCTCGCGCCAATACCTGGGTTGATCCTGATGATGCGCCGCCGCTGACCGACGAATTCTTCACCAAGGCGGAGATCAAGAATGGTGCGCGGCTTGTCCGTCGCGGTCGGCCACAGCTGCCACAGGCCAAGCGCCAGGTGACGCTGCGCCTGGACCCGGACCTATTGGATCGTCTGCGCGCCAGCGGCCCAGGCTGGCAAACACGCGTGAACAAGGCTCTGCGCGATTGGCTCAAGAAACAAGCGGCTTGATGCGCAACGCGCGACAGAAGGCACTTCTCCTGCTAAGCCCGGACGCATCATGTCTGAAACCTCAATTCCCGCCGCCCGTATCGCCGAAGAAGCCGCCCGCCGGCGGAGCTTTGCCATTATCGCGCATCCAGATGCGGGCAAGACGACGCTCACGGAAAAGCTGCTGCTGAAGGGCGGTGCCATTCAGCTTGCCGGCGCGGTGCGCGCCAAGGGCAATGCACGGCGTACGCGGTCTGACTGGATGAAGATTGAACAGGATCGCGGGATCTCGGTCGCGACCTCGGTCATGACGTTTGAGCGTGATGGCGTGGTCTTCAACCTGCTGGACACGCCAGGCCACGAGGATTTTTCGGAGGACACCTACCGCACCCTGACCGCGGTGGATGCCGCCGTGATGGTGCTGGATGCGGCGAAGGGGATCGAGAGCCAAACGCGCAAACTGTTTGAAGTTTGCCGCATGCGCGACATTCCCATCATCACCTTCATTAACAAGATGGACCGCGAAGCGCGCGAACCCTTCGAATTGCTGGATGAAATACAGAACCTGCTGGCGTTGGACGCGACACCAGCCGCTTGGCCCGTGGGCCGCGCGGCTGACTTCGCAGGTGTTTATGATCTGGCTACTGACCGCTTCCTGCCCGTGGCGGAGGGTGCTGAGCCGATCCAGCTTGAATCACCCGAAGACCCGAAACTCGCTGCACTGGTCGGTGATGAAAGAGCTTTGGCGCTTTCCGAGGAAGTGCTGCTCGCCCGCGCCGGTTATCCGGAATTCAATGCGGAACGTTTTCTGGAAGGGTCCTTGACGCCGGTATTCTTCGGCTCGGCGTTGCGTGATTTTGGCATTGCGCATTTGCTTGATGGATTGGCGCGCCATGCACCGCCGCCGCGCGCGCGGCCAGCCGATCAGCGCCTGGTGACACCTGGTGAGGAAAAGCTAACGGGCTTTGTCTTCAAGATCCAAGCGAATATGGACCCCAATCACCGCGACCGTGTCGCCTTTGTGCGGCTTTGCAGCGGGCGGCTCACCAAGGGCATGCGGCTACGGCAAAGCCGTACCGGCAAGCAGGTGCCGGTGAATGCGCCACTGTTTTTCTTCGCGAAAGACCGGCAGGTGGCGGAAGAGGCCTGGCCGGGCGATGTGATTGGCATTGCCAATCACGGGACGCTTCGCATCGGCGATACGCTGACGGAAGGTGAGGCCTTGGATTTCCGCGGCGTGCCTTCCTTTGCGCCGGAAATCCTGCGCCATATCCGCCTGGATGATCCGATGCTGGCGAAGAAGCTGCGCACCGCGCTCGATCAATTGGCGGAAGAAGGTGTTGTGCAGCTATTCCGCCCGCGCGATGGCTCACCGCCCGTGGTCGGCGTGGTCGGCCAATTGCAATTGGATGTGCTGCAAAGCCGGTTGAAGGTGGAATATGGCGTGCCGGCGGGGTTTGATGCCACGCCCTGGGAACAGGTGCGCTGGATTGCCTCAACCGAAGCAGGCGCGCTGGAGCGTTTTGCCGAGGCCAATCGGCGCGATGTTGCGGAAGACCATGATGGCGCGCTGGTGGCGTTCTTCAGCAGCGATTGGCGCCGTCGCCGCGCCGAAGAAGAATGGCCCATGCTGCGCTTTCACGCCGTGCGCGAACAGCATGGGGTGGGTGGGGGGAAATAATCCCCCCTTCCTGTTTGTTTTTTACTTTACCGACGAGAAAGATGTCGGCTGCAGGATTTCATTGGTGACCTTGGTCAACAACGGGCCATTCGCTTCGGTTTCCGCGCGCGCCTTGATCCAATCCGGGTCAGCCTGGAACTTCGCCCATTTTTCTTCCCGCTCCGCGAGTGAATTCCACGCCACCATATAGGTCAGGCTATGGTTGGAATCACCGATCAGCGTGGTCCAGAAACCCGCTTGGCGAATGCCATGCTTGTCCCAAAGCTTCAGCGTGATGGTATCAAAACGCTTCATCAGATCGGGCAGGCGCCCAGGCTGGCAGTGATAAATACGCAGTTCATAGAGCATCGTTTTTCTCCTGAGTTGAAGGTTAATCTAGTTTAGCGCCGGATATTTCCACCAATTCGCGCCAGACACGATCCTGGCTGCGCACGTAATCGGTGAAGCCTTCCGGCGTGTCATCCGAAATGGCGGTAAAACCAAGTGGTATCAGCTTTTCGCCGTACTCCTTGTCGCGCGCCGCGCCGATGGTGGCGCGATGCAACGCCTGCACAATGGGGGCCGGCGTGCCGGCAGCGGCAGAAATGCAGTACCAGAATTCCATATCCATATCGGAACCAGGAATGAGTTCTGCCATGCCGCGCACATTCTCAAGCCCCGCCACTTGGGGCTGGCGCTTCTGGCTGCCGACGGCGAGTGCGCGCAGCCGCCCTTCCCGCACATGCGGCATCAGCGCTGGCATGCCATCAAAGATCATATCCACATTGCCGGCAATTAAATCATTCAAGCCAGGCGCCAGACCGCGATAGGGCACATGCGAAACCTCAATCCCCGCGGATTGCATCAGCTTGGAAATTGTCAAATGGCTGATGGTACCAATGCCTGAGGAAGCAGCGCTGATCTGCCCCGGCCGGCGCTTCGCATCTGCCACGAATTCTTCGAAGGTTCGCCAGGGCCGGTTGGCATTCACCACAAACAGGGTGGAACCGACAGACACGCGGGAGATATGCGTGAAATCCCTGATCCCATCGAAGGGCATGCCGTTGCGGTAGAGATACTTATTCGCCAGCAGGATGGTCGCACCGCCGAGGAAAAGCGTATGCCCATCGGGTGCGCTGCGTGCCACCACCTCACCGGCGATATTCCCGCCGGCGCCGGGGCGGTTATCAATCACTACGGGTTGCCCCAGCAAAGGCCCCATGCGTTCGGCGACAAGCCGCGCAGTGATATCGGCGGCACCTGCGGGCGGAAAGGGCACCACCAGCCGCAAGGGCCGCGTTGGAAAACCCTGCGCCCGCGCAATAGCCGGCGTGGCAAGCCCCGCAATCAGCGCGGCGCGGCGGGTGATTTTGATCATATTATCCTCCCTTTTTACTTTGATGGTTCGCGGTGCAGTTCCACCACAATACCTTCCTGCCCCGCCATAGCGGGATAGCGCCGCATCACTTCCGGATCATGGCCAGGCACGATGTGTTTCGGACTGGGAGCGAGTGCGCGTAGCTTGTCGAATCCTTCCAGCATTTCACCGATATGAAACGCCGTGGTGAAGGGCCGGCCTGCTTCCATATTCTCATAAAAATGCGTCACATCTGAAGCAAGGACCACGCGCCCGCGCGCTGTATTCACGCGCACGCATTGCAGCCCCATGGAATGTCCGCCACAGGCATGCACCGTAATCCCCGGCGCCACTTCCGCATCGCCATTATGGAACACCACGCGTTCGGCGAAATTCATCCGCACCATGCCGACCACATCCTCAACTTCGAATGAATGGCGCAGCTTGGGGTACTTCATGTAGCGCCCGGTGGCATACTGCATCTCAGGTTCCTGCAAATGGAACTTGGCCTTGGCGAATTTATGAAAGCTGCCGACGTGATCGTAGTGGAGGTGGGAAATCACCACATCCTCCACCGCATCAGGATCAACGCCGATCAGCTTCAGGCTTTCAATCGGGCAGCGCAGGTAATCGCGCTTGCGCTTGGCGGCGACTTCTGCGGTGAATCCTGTGTCAATGATCACGGCACGATCATCATTCACCGCGGCCCAGACGAAGTAATCCATCGGCATGGGCGCATCATGCGGATCGCCACCGATGAAATGTTCCGTGCGCTTGGCATCGCGCATGGCATAGCGCAGCGCATAGACGCGGTATTCGGGTTCAGTCATGCCATATACTCCTGTTTTGCCGGCACCATCCCAAGCGCGAGACCGACCATGGAGGCATCGCGCAAGACGGATAGAAAATCGCCAGGCTGATTGGCATCGCCCACCACGGTAAAGGGAATGCCGCTGGCTTCTACTGCGGGCAGCACATCGAGGTTGGGCAGCGCGCCGATGGCGGCAATCACATGCGTCACGCCGGCAATCTCACGCACCGTGCCATCTTCGGTGAAATGCAGCACATCACCCGCCAACCGCGCATCGCGCACCTTGGTATGGAAACTGGTGCCCACTTCGCGCAGGCGGAGCATCAGATCGGTGCGGTTATTGCGCGCCATGGCGGGGGCAATGGCGGGCAGGGCTTCAAGGATTGAGATGCGACAGCCGCGTTGCACCAACACATCCGCGACTTCAAGCCCGACAATGCCGCCACCTATCACTGCAATTCGCGCGCCATCCGGCACCAGCGCTGGATTGGCAATCACCTCCCAGGCTTGCAGCGGCGCGGCACCGGGCAGCGTCAGCGTGCGGGGCTTAGCGCCGGTCGCCACCACCACATGATCCGGTGCGAAAGCCTTGATGGCATCCGCCGTTGCGTCCACGCCATAGCGCACGGGCACGCCAAGCGCCTGCACCTGATCCCAACGCCAGGACCAGGCAGGGCGCACTTCTTCCTTATCCGGCGCCACCACAGCGAGGTGAATCTGCCCGCCCGCCCGCGTTACCTTTTCCCAGATTTCCACCTGATGGCCGCGCGCCGCAGCAAGCCGCGCTACTTCGGCCCCCGCCAAACCTGCACCCAATATCAAGACACGCTGCTTAAACGGTGCTGGTGCAAAAGGCCCATCAATGAATTCCGGCGCCTCCAATTCCGTCCCCAGCATGGGGTTCACGACGCAGGCAACATCGCGTTCCAGCGTCAGGCGTTCAAAACACACATTGCAGGAAATGCAGCCGCGAATAGCAACCTTGCTCTCACCAAGCGCTTTGCGGGGCCAATGCGCGTCAGCTGTCAGTGCGCGACCGAGCGAGACATAATCCGCCGCCCCGGAAGCCAGCACCGCTTCCGCATCCTCAGGCGAAAGAATGCGCCCGGCGATAATTGTTGGGATCCCAACCGCACCCGTGATCGGCCTTGCATGCGGTTCCAACGTGCGACGCGGCATGGAAGGCGGCTGGATACAAAAGCGCGAAAGCGCCGGGCTTTCATTCGTACCGCCCGAAAGATCGAGCGCGGTCACTCCCGCCGCTTCCAGTAATTTGGCGAGTTCCACCATCTCCTCAACTGGGTAGCCATCATCGCAATATTCGGTACAGGAAATCCGCACCCAAAGCGGGAAATCGGGCAGCGCATCGCGCAGCCGATGCACGGTTTCCAGCAGTAGGCGTGCACGGTTCTCCAGCGAACCGCCATAGCGATCCGTACGCTTATTGATGCGTTGCGTCAGAAACTGGTGAAACAGATACCCATTGGCCGCATGCAATTCCACCGCATCATAACCGGCGTGCCAAAGCCGCCTTGCCGCCGTGACAAAATCCTTCTGGATTTCGGTGATCTCCGCTTGTTCCAACGGGCGCACCTCATCACCCGTATTCGGATTGCGCCAGGGCGAGGGCCCCACGGGTTCCATATTCAACACCATCCGGCGCAGCAGCGCACCGCGGTGATTGATCTGCCCCACCGTCACGCAATCATGCCGCTTAATCGCCTCCACCAGCCGCGCCAGGCCGGGGATGAAGCGGTCATGATAGATCCAGAGTGAATTATTATGCGCGCGCCCACCCGCACTCACCGCCATGGCTTCCGTCACAATGGCGGCGACACCCCCCTTGGCGCGTTCTTCGTAATAGGCGCGGTCACGTTCGGTCGAAAGACCATCGCTGGTGCTGAAATTCGTGCCCATCGGCGCCATGATGAGCCGGTTTTTCATCCGGAGCGGCCCAATCCGCCCCGGCTGTTGCATCAGCAAGGTCATAACGCGTTACTTCGACTTATCCGCATCCAGCACGGCTTGCACTGCCGCAGGATCGCATTTGATCTGCACGCCCGCGCGTTCCAATTGCAGCTTCATCGGCACACGGCTATCCAGATTCTCCCAGCCGCGATTCAGCGCTTCATTCATTTCTTCCAGCGCCAGATTGCAGAAACGCATCGGCACATTCAATTCACGGCCCATGGTGACCGCCAGCGATACATCCTTATGCGCCAGCTTCAGCGCAAAGGCGGGCGGATCATACTTATCCACCAGGAATTGATCCGTGATGCGATCAAAAGTGCGCTTGCGCCCAAGCGCGCCTTGGCGCACGGCTTTCCAGAGATCCAGCGGGTCCATCCCCGCCTTCACGCCCATGGAGAACACCTCCGCCATCGCGGTCTGGATCGCATAGCCCGCCATATTGTGCACAAGCTTCGCAACAGTCGCGGTACCAATCGGGCCGATATAGGCGGCTTGGTCACCAAAAGCGTCCAGCACCTTCTTGTATTTGTCGAAAACTTCCTTGTCGCCGCCTACCCAAATCGCCAACTTGCCGGTCTCAGCACCCTTTGGCCCGCCGCTGACGGGCGCATCAAAACCATAAGCGCCCTTGGTTGCTAGCGCTTCGGCCATGCGCTTCATCAGCGCCTGGGAATTGGTGGAAAGGTCGAAATACGCGGCACCCTTTTGCACACCGGCCAGGATGCCATCGGCGCCGAAAATCACCGGCTCCACTTCCTTGGGGCCAGGCAGGGAGGTGAAGATCACCTCGCATTGCTCGGCGACGGCCTTGGGCGTTTCCGCCCAGGTCGCACCGGCAGCAAGCCGATTGGCGCCGGCTTCGCGGCGGATGTCATGCACCACCAGCTGGTAGCCGGCCTTTTGCAGATTGGCGGCCATGAAGGCACCCATGGTGCCAAGGCCGATGAAACCCACCTTCATCGCTTCAGCCCTTCTTCGCCTGATCCTGCGCTTCGAACACATCAACCGCGACATGCGCCGCCGTCATGGCGGAAGGCCAGCCGGAATACATGGAAAGATGCGTGATGATTTCGGAAATTTCCTCACGCGACAGCCCATTGGTCAGGCCGCGGCCGATATGGCTGTTCAATTGATCCTGCCAACCCAGCGCGACCAACGCGGCAATCGTCACCATAGAACGGTCGCGCTTATTCAGCTGCGGGCGTTCCCAGACATCGCCATAGACATATTGATGGGTCATTTCGACCAGCTTCGGGAAATCCGGGTTGATCCGGTCGCGGCGCGCGGAAGGCGGGGCTGCCATGGAAGTCTCCTCATTCGATGTCGCACAGCACCAGAAGGGGGGCACGCGTCAGCACCCAACGCCTAACGCGCCCAAGGCTGGACCTTCCCCCGCTTCTTCTGTGTTGCGCCCATCCTGCGACCAGTAAGGCCGCGCCGCAAGCCACTGGTCAGGCGTCGGCCAAGCTGCGAGAGGCAAGGCCAAAAGCTGCCGCCACGGTCGCCGCGCGCACCGCCGCGCGGTCGCCTTGGAAGACATGGCGTTCCACCAGGGTTGCCGCGCCTTCCCGGGCACAGGCAATGAAAACCAGCCCCACCGGTTTGCCAGGCGTGGCGCCACCTGGCCCCGCAATGCCGGTGCAGGAAAGGGCCAAGGAAACACCAGCACGCGCACGCGCCCCTTCCGCCATTTCGCGCGCCACTTCTTCACTGACGGCGCCATGCTGCATCAGGCTTTCCTGCCGCACGCCAACCATCTTGTGCTTCGCGTCATTCGCGTAAGTCACGAAGCCCGCCATCACCACAGAAGATGATCCTGCTATCGCGGTCATCGCCGCCGCAATCAAGCCGCCGGTGCAGGATTCCGCCGTCGCCAACGTCATTCCCTTGGCGCCCATTAGGGTCAGCAAGCCGCGCGCTTGATCGAGTGTGGCTTCTGGCAGCATGGGTCAGATCACCCCCGGCAAAATGGGCCGCGCCAGTATCAGCGCCGCCGCCACCAAAGCGCCCGCAACGACATCGTCCAGCAAGACGCCAAAGGCGCCCTTTTGCTGATCCGCCCAGGAAATCGGCCAGGGCTTGAGAATATCGAATGCCCGGAACAGGCCAAAGGCGATCAGCACACCCCAAATACTGGCATCCGCGCTCAAGCCCGCCAGCGCCAGCAACATGCCCGCCCCTTCATCAACCACAATCCAGCCAGGGTCTTCATTGGGGGTATCACGCAGTATTTCGCGCACGGCAAAAAAGCCGATGGTGGTAACCAGCAGGCCGAGCAGCAGCAAGGCAGCCGGCCCCAGCAAGGCCAGCGGCAAAACCACCAAGGAACCCCAAGTGCCCGGCGCCGGCTTCAGCCGGCCAATGCCACCCATACTGGCCAGCGAAAAAGCAATCTTCATGCCCTCATTTTGCATTGGCAAGCCAGCTGGCCATGGGGTGCGCCGCATTGGCGGGCGGTGTCAGTCTGGCCCGATAAACCACCGCCCCTTCCACCACGCGCTGCACATAATTGCGCGTTTCGGCGAAGGGGATCATTTCGATCCAATCCAAAAGATCACGCTCCCCACGCCTGGGATCACCATAGGTTTGCAGCCATTCGTCCACGCGCCGCGGGCCAGCATTATAAGCCGCCGCCGCCAGCACCAGGGAACCATCAAAGCGCTTCAGCAATTCATCCAGATACGCAGCCCCCAGGCGGAGATTGGTTTGCGGTTCGGCGGTGAGCGCTTCCAGCCGATGATTGATGCCAAGCCGGCGCGCGACTGTTTGCGCGGTGGAAGGCAGTAACTGCATCAACCCGCGCGCATTGGCGCTGCTGATCGCTTCCGTATCGAAATTGCTTTCCTGGCGCGCCACTGACAGGATAAAGGCAGGTTCGGGGCTGGTCACGGGCGACCGGAAAGGTACGGGCCAACCCTCCGGCAACAGCATATCGCCTTCAATCGCCGAACGCCGGGCCACCCAAACCGCGTGATCGGGCCGACCAATATGATTGGCCATTCGCACGGTCAGCAGCCTATCCTGCCAATCAGAAGAAAGCGCCTGCAAGCGCATCAGAAACACGCGCGTGCGGCGCGTATCGCCCAGCTCCGCCAGTAGCGTCACCACTCGCGCCAATTCCCGCTCGGAAAACTGGCGCACCCGGCTTTGATCAATCGCCGGGGTTTGAATGGCGCGCAGCCGCGCATCCAGCGCTTCCTGCTTCTCGCCCATCGTGAGCGCGGCAAGCTGGCCGTAAAAGGCCGTGGGCAATTGTGCCGCTGCGGCGTAGCGTTCCTTTGCCGCAACATGCGCGCCGCGTGCAGTAAGCGCCCTTCCTTCCCAATAAAATGCCCGCGCCCGGGTGATGACGGAACGGCTACCCAAGGCAATTGCCATAAAGTGGCGTTGCGCCAGAGTTGGGTCATTCAAGAAGCGCAAGGCGATGAAGCCGGCCAGGAATTCCGCTTCCTGCCAGCCTTCACTGCTGAGCGGCTGGCCATGAAAGGCCGCTACGCGATACGCATCCTGCGGGTTATTCAGCCGCATCAGCTTGCGGGCCAGAATTTGCCGTTCGGTCCATACCGCGCGCGCGATTTCGGGGCTCAGATTGGCCTGAAAGCGTTCCGCGACGATCCAGCTTGCGACCGCATCGGAATCCCGATCCCGGCGGCGCATCAGCCGTGCCCTTTCCGCCGCCCAGCCAATATCAAGCGGGCGCAGAAAAACAAATTTTTCGTCCGGCTCGCCGTTCAGTTCCATGCGTATACGCGCAGTACCGCGCGGCACACCACTCAATCTGGTAAAGGCACGTTGGGCGCCTTCCATATCCCGCGCGAAGAATAGCCGATCAAAACGTTGCCAATGATCATCCTCGGTCAGCAGGCGGCCAAATTGCGCCAGGATACGTTCTTCCACCGCAGCATCACCTGGCGCTTCCAACCAAGCGCGACGCAGCGTGCGTTGCGCATTGGCGTCATTCTCGCCTTCCTCACGCACCTCAGTATTTGATTGAGCTTGGCGACTTGCGTCACCACGCGCATTGGCTTGTTCGGCATTACGACGATCCGGCAGATCAGGCCGATCAGGCCCGCGCTGCATCATATCTGGCGGTAATACGGGCTGCGCCTGGACACGTGCAAGGCGCGTCAGCGCTTCCGCATGGCGCAAGGCGCCGGAAAGCGTGCGCGGCGGATGAACCGAGAAATGGTCAATCACCAGCGGGTCATCCGGTGGGCCGCCAAACGCCACCTCCGCCCGGCGTACAATGGTATCAGCCAGCGGCCAGTCTGGATTGTCGCGCAAAAACCCGACCAGCTCAGCAGGGGTGGCTGGCGCCGTGCGGTGGGTCAACCGCATCCACAAGATAATCTTGGCCACCAAGGGGTCAGCAGACGCAGCATAGGTCTGGGCTTCAGCCCAACGCGACCCATTCGCCGCAGCCAACGCTGCCTTGCCAGCGGTGAGCCGTGCGGGGGGGTTCAGCGCATTCTGGGCAAAGGCCACGCAAGGCAGCAGCAGAAAGGCAAGGATAAGAAGCCGACGCATAAGGTCAGCATAATTCGCCAAAGACGCAAAAGCCACCATGCTGGCGCGCCGCATCATGGCTGGTGCTGGCGTCTTGATCAGGGCTTCACCTGTATCACGATGCGCGCGCCATGGCGCGATTCAGTGGGAAGGCAAAGTGCCGCGATGCCGGGCGCCACATCAGCGGGTTGTGGGATCGTGGAGGGGTCTTCCCCCGGCATGGCTGCGGCCCGCATTTTGGTGGCGACAATCTCCGGATCAACAAGGTTCACGCGCAGGGCAGTTGCCTCAACCTCCTGCGCCCATGTTGTCACCAGATGTTCCATGCCCGCCTTGGTAGCACCATACATGCCCCAATAGGCGCGCGGGCGCAGCACTCGCCCGCTGGTCACGAACACCGCACGCCCCGCATCAGAAGCACGGAGCGGCGGATCACAGCTGCGGATCAGGCGCCAGCTTGCGGTCAAGTTCACAGCCACTACTTCCGCCCAATCGCGCGGTTCAATATGGGCAACCGGCGTCAGCTTGTTCAAAGCACCCGCATTATGCACCAGAATATCCAACCGACCGAAGCGTTCCACAATGGAAGGCCCGATCATATCAATATCCTTCTCGGCCTTTTGCAGATCAAAGGGCAGAAGCGTCGCGGGCTTGCCGCCGGCGCTGCGGATGGCGTCATCCACTTCTTCAAGCCCGCCCTGGGTGCGCGCCACCAGCACGCATTGCGCGCCAAGCTTGGCCAATTCCAGCGCAAGTGCCGCGCCAATGCCGCGTGAGGCACCGCTGATCAGCGCGACCCGCCCTTCCAATGCCGCCATGGTCACTGCCCCGCAGGCTGCAGCAGCGAAAGCTGCCGGTCCGCATTATCCGTCCAATCCGTGAGTGGAATGGCATATTCCCCGGTAAAACAGGCATCGCAGAATTGCGGCTTTGCGGCATCGCGCCCGGGCTTGCCCAACGCACGATAAAGCCCATCAAGCGAAATGAAGGCCAAGCTATCAACGCCAATAATGCGCGCCATTTCCGCCAGATCATGCTTGGCCGCCATCAGATCCGCGCGTTCCGGGGTATCAATGCCGTAATAGCAGGAATGCGTGGTGGGCGGCGATGAAACTCGCATATGCACTTCCGTCGCCCCTGCCTGGCGCACCATTTCAACAATCTTGCGGCTAGTGGTGCCGCGCACAATGGAATCATCCACCAGCACAACGCGCTTGCCCTGCAACATGGCGCGATTGGCACTGTGCTTCAGCTTCACGCCCAAATGGCGGATCTGATCCGTGGGTTCGATGAAGGTGCGCCCGACATAATGATTGCGGATGATTCCAAGTTCAAACGGGATGCCGGCTTCCACCGCATAGCCCATCGCCGCCGGTACGCCGGAATCTGGCACGGGCACAATCAAATCCGCCGCAACACCACTTTCGCGCGCCAATTCGGCGCCGATGCGCTTGCGCGTTTCATAAACCGGGGTGCCTTCCATGACGCTGTCTGGGCGGGCGAAATAGATGTATTCGAAAATGCAAAAGCGGCTATCGGTGCGCGCAAAGGGCTTGATGCTGCGCAGGCCGGTATTGTCAATCACCACCAATTCGCCCGCTTCGATATCGCGCACAAACTCCGCGCCCACGATATCCAGGGCGCAGGTTTCCGATGCCAGCACCAGCCCGCCATTGGCCAAGCGCCCCAAGACCAGCGGGCGCACACCCAAGGGATCGCGCGCCCCAATCAACGCGCCATTATGCAAAGCAACCAGCGAATAGGCGCCCTGCACCTGCTTCAGCGCATCAATCAGCCGATCAATCACGGTGGAATAAAGGCTGATCGCAATCAGATGAATGAAAACTTCCGAATCCGTCGTGCTTTGAAACAGGCAACCGCGCCGCACCAAGGCGCGCTTCAGCGCATAGGCATTGGTCAGATTACCATTATGCGCGACCGCAAAGCCGCCAAATTCGAAATCAGCGTACAGCGGCTGCACATTCCTGAGCGCCGTTTCACCAGTGGTGGCATAACGGTTATGCCCCACCGCATGCGGCCCGCGCAGCGATGCAATAACCTTGGCTTCCCCGAAATTATCACCCACCAGGCCAAGCCCCTTATGGGCGTGGAACAGCCCGGCCTCGTCCAAGGTCACAATGCCGGCGGCTTCCTGGCCACGATGCTGCAACGCATGTAGCCCAAGCGCGGTCAGCGCCGCGGCATCACCGCCATTCCACACGCCAAACACGCCGCATTCCTCATGCGGCTTGTCATCCTCATATTGCGCGGCAAGCGGCATTGGTAACCTCAATTCCGGCTGCGCGCGGGCGGGCGCAGCAATTCTTCAACAGTGGGGGAACGCGGCAAAGGCGGTTCATTCAGGCGCGGGCGATATTCCGCCGGCATGGCTTCCACCAACATATGGGCACCCTGCGACAGAAGCGGAAGGGACCGCGCTTCAAGCACCGGTTCCGGCCAACGATCCCCCGGCAGCAAAAGCCCCGCGACGACATAGGCCACCACCAGCAGAAAGGCGCCACGCGCCGCGCCGAATACCAGCCCCAATACGCGATCAATCCCGCCAAGCGCGGAATCCTGCACGCGATCCGCCACCGCATTGATCATCAGCTTGAAGACCACCAGCGCGACCAGAAACACCGCGCCGGCGCCAACGGCTTCCGCCAGCCAAGGCGGCGTAAAATAGGGGTCGAGAAAGGGCTGAACCTCCCTCCGCGCCAGCAGGGCCACCACCGCCGCACCAACCCAGCCCGCCACACCCAGCGCTTCGCGCACCAGACCATGGAAAAAGGCGAGAATAGCCGACAGGGCAATCACCCCCAGCAGAATGATATCAACCCAGTTCATCGCGGGACCCTATAGCCTTGGCAGGCGGGCGCGTCACGCCTTGGCCTTTGGCGGCAGAGTCTTTTCCGCGAACCGCGCCACCAGATCGGCCAAATGGCCAATTTCCGATAGCCCAAGCCCCTCTGGCGCCGCTGCCGCGCGCCCGCCGCGTGCAATCCGCCGGGGCAGGGTGGCAGCGGTAAAGCCAAGCTTCGCCGCTTCCCTGAGGCGCGATTCAGCCTGAGAGACCTGACGCACCTCGCCCGAAAGCCCGACCTCACCGAAATAAACCGCGCCTGAATCCGTGGGCCGATCCGTGGCGGCGGAGACAAGCGCCGCCGCCACGGCCAAATCCGCTGCCGGTTCGCTGATGCGCAAGCCCCCGGCGATGTTCAGATAAACATCATTCTGGCCGAGACTCATGCCACAACGCGCTTCCAATACCGCCAGCAGCATGGAAAGCCGCCCGGAATCCCAGCCCACCACCTGCCTTCGTGGTGACCCGCCCGAAGATGGCGACAGCAGCGCCTGGATTTCCACCAGCACGGGCCGTGTGCCTTCAATCCCCGCGAAAACCGCGGAGCCTGAGACATTGCCGCGCCGTTCGGCCAAAAACAGCGCCGAAGGATTGGCCACTTCCACCAGGCCGCGATCGGTCATTTCGAAAACACCGATCTCATCGGTCGCGCCAAAGCGGTTCTTCACCGCGCGCAGGATGCGGAATTGATGCCCGCGATCACCTTCGAAATAGAGCGTCGCATCCACCATATGCTCCAGCACGCGCGGCCCCGCCAGCGTGCCTTCCTTGGTCACATGCCCCACCAGCACCAGGGCAAAGCCGCGAGCCTTGGCCAACCGGATCAATTCAGCCGCGCAAGCGCGCACCTGAGCCACTGTGCCGGGCGCCGAATCCAGCGCATCCAGCCAAACGGTCTGGATCGAATCCATCACCACCAGCGCGGCATCTGTTTCCTGTTCCAGGCTGGCGCCGATATCGCGCAAGGCCGAAGCGGCGGCCAGTTCCATGGGGCTATCAGAAAGCCCAAGCCGCGCGGCGCGGAGCCTGACCTGCTCCACCGCTTCTTCGCCCGAGATATAAAGCACCCGCCGCCCGGCAGAGGCGAGCCGTGCTGCCGCTTGCAGCAGGATGGTGGATTTGCCGATGCCGGGGTCGCCGCCCACCAGCACGGCAGAAGCCGGCACGAAGCCGCCACCCAAAACGCGATCAAGCTCCGCAATGCCAGTCACGATACGCGGGGGGGGCGCGCTCTCCCCCTTCAGGCCAACAAATTCAACGCGGCGCCCGCCGGCAGTCTTGGCGGCGGGGCCGGGGCCGCGCGGGGCGGTGGTTTCCTCGATCAGCGTATTCCAGTCGCCACAGGCATCGCAGCGCCCCTGCCATTTGGGGCTGACCGCCCCGCAGGCTTGGCAGACGAAGCGGCTGCGATCCTTGGCCATTCAGGCGCGCACGCGGATCAAATGATCTTGGTGCGGATATCGCCCACACCTTCAACAAAACCTTCCAACACATCGCCGCGCACCACGGCGGCGACCCCTTCGGGCGTGCCGGTCATGATCAGGTCTCCGGGGGCCAATTCCACCAGTTCCGACAAATTAGCGATCACTTCGGGCACGGACCAGATCAGCTTTGAAAGGTCAGAGGTCTGCGTAACCTTGCCATTCACCTTGAGTTCGATTTTGCCCTTGGACGGGTCAATCCCAGCGGCGGGCACCAGCAGGCCCATGGGGGCGGATTTGTCGAAACCCTTGCCCATATCCCAGGGGCGGCCAGTCTTTTTCGCTTCATTCTGAATGTCGCGGCGGGTCATGTCCAAGCCGGCGCAATAGCCCCAGACATGGGAAAGCGCGTCGGCAACGGCGATATTCCGCCCGCCGCACCCAATGGCGACGACCAGCTCCATTTCATGGTGCAGGGATTTGGTGGCCGACGGGTAAGGCATATCCGCGCCATTGATCACCACAGAATCCGCCGGCTTGGCGAAATAAAAGGGCGGTTCGCGGGTTGGGTCGCTGCCCATTTCAATCGCGTGTTCGGCATAATTGCGCCCAACGCAGAAAATGCGACGCACCGGGAAAAGCGCATCACTGCCCTTGATCGGCAGCGCGGCGACAGGCGGGGGCGGAAAAACATAGGACACCATCTGCAGCAGCTCCTCGGTAGAGTTTCGCCCCCTATAGCCCCGTGCCGGGCGCACCGGAAGCCAGGGCAAGCGCTTTGCACGCCATGGTAGCAGCGCGCCGCATCTGATTGGCAGGGCGTGATTCACTACCAAAACAAAACGCCCGGTCAGGGGGGTGACCGGGCGCTACTTTGTGTTTTCCGTTCGGAAAGGTCGGGCGAGCCGACAGGGGAAGCCGGATCGCGACCGCCGGCAAAGCCATGGCCGACGGGTAAGTATCTAGAACAATTGGAGTAAAAAGCAAAGCCCTAAAGCAGACAAGCCTGTGTGAAGATCACACGTCACTCTGCCGCGGCGGCCAATTTCGCCCCCGCATGGGCAGCGGCCGCGCGGCCAAAGGCTTCGAAGATCGCGCAGCTATCGGCATCACGCTCCCAGTCATATTCGGGGTGCCATTGCACGCCAAGCGCGAAACCACGCGCCCCTTCGACCCGCACTGCTTCAATCGTGCCATCCGGCGCCCAGGCTTCCGCCACCAGGCGCGGCGCCAGGCGCTGCACCGCTTGGTTATGAAGCGAATTCACTGCCAACTGCGCCACACCGCGTGACGGCGGCGTAAGTGTCGCGGCCAAGGCGCCGGCGCCATCAAACCGCACCAGATGCGCCTTGCCGGTGCGCACGAGCGGGATTTTCTGGTCCGATGGCGTGGAATGATCCATCCGCCCGGGCAGATCCTGCACGCGCTGATCCAAGCTGCCGCCAAGCGCCACATTCAATTCCTGCATGCCGCGACAAATCGCGAGCAAGGGGATACCCGCCGCAAGGGCGGCGCGGATGAGCGGCAGGGTAGTGGCGTCTCGTTCCTGGTCTTCTGGCGTGCCCTCGGCATGGGGGGGGCCATCATAATGGCCGGGCCAGACATTGGACCGGCTGCCGGTCAGGATCAGGCCATTGATATGGGCCAGATAATCTGGCGCCGCATCCTCCCCCGCTGCTGGCAGCAGCACCGGGGTGCCGCCCACCGGGCCGCGCACAACGCGCACATAGCTGTCAGACGCCGCATGGTTGGGCGTTCCGAAGATGCCGAAGGGTTTTATGCAGCAGGAAATGCCGATCAGGGGTCGCATGGGATGTTACATTTCCGCGACACCGTGGCGGGATCAAGGCGTTTCGGTTGTTTCGCGAAGATTTTTTGCGGGTGGTGTCGCGTAGTCACGTCAGTGGTGGCGCTAGCCAGCGTTGGAAGCCGGGCCTTTCGCCAAGCTTGGCATACCAGCGCGCCAGGGCGGGGAATTCCGGCATACCGGGCAGGCGTACCTCAGGGCCAAACCAGCGCCGCGCGTAACAGCCAAGCACGATATCCGCGATGGTCATGGTCGCGCCATCCAAATACGGCCCGCCATGGCGCGTGATCCAGCCATCAACTATCGCCCAGCATTCGCCGGCTGCCTGCGCAGCCGCTTCAATCTGCGCCATGTCGCGCTTTTCGGGCGGTGTGCGCACCAAGCCCCAGAATAGGTTGCGCTCAGCCGGGCCAAGGGTCGTAAGTTGCCAATCCATCCAGCGATCCGCCGAAGCGCGCGCTGCCGGGTCCGCCGGGTAAAGCGGGCTTTGGTATTTCATCGCCAGATACCGCAGCACGCTGTTTGATTCCCACAGCACGAAATCGCCATCTTCCAGCGTCGGCACGCGGCCATTCGGGTTCATGGCGCGGTAATCCGCATCATTAACCCGGCCATGTTCCATGCCCGCATCCACACGATCATATGGTTGCCCGAGTTCATCGAGCATCCACAGCACCTTCTTCACATTGATCGAATTGGTGCGGCCCCAAAGCTTCAACATCTCAGCGTCTTTTCGCTTCAATCGCGTCCCAAATGGCGCGTTCCAGATACACCCCATCAAAGCGCGCCAATTCCTGCAAGCCGGTTGGGCTGGTCACGTTGATTTCGGTCAGGTAGCCGCCAATCACGTCAATACCGACAAAAATCATCCCGCGCGCCTTCAATTCCGGGCCGATGCGCGCGCAAATCTCGCGCTCTCGTTCGGTCAGCTTGGTAGGTTCAGGCCGGCCACCGACATGCATATTGGACCGTGCCTCACCCGCCGCGGGCACGCGGTTGATGCCACCCATGGCAACGCCATCCACCAGGATGATGCGCTTATCGCCCTCCCGCACCGCAGGCAGGTATTGCTGGATCATCAAGGGTTCGCGTGAGCGTTCGGTGAAAAGTTCCACCAGCGCATTCATGTTCGGATCATCGGCGCGCAGATGGAACACGCCGGCGCCGCCATTGCCGAAAAGAGGCTTGATGATGATATCGCCATGTTCCGCCCGGAAATCCGCGATGCGGCGGCGGTCTGCCGTCACCAGCGTGGCAGGCATTAAATCTGGGAAATGCGTGACGAACAGCTTCTCAGGCGCATTGCGGACCTGGGCGGGGTCATTCACGACCAGGGTCTTGGGGTGGATATGTTCCAGGATATGCGTGGCCGTGATGTAGCCCATGTCAAAGGGCGGGTCCTGGCGCATCAGCACAACATCGGCATCCCGGCCAAGGTCCAGTTCCACCTCAGGCCCGAAGGTGAAGTGGTTGCCATATTCGCGCCGAAGCGTGATGGGCCGCGCCCAGGCCGTCACGCGCCCGCCACGCAGGGCAAGGTCCCGGACATGGTAATGCCACAGCTTATGGCCGCGGCCCTGGGCTTCCAGCATCAGGGCGAAGGTGGAATCCCCATCAATATTGATACTCTCAATCGGGTCCATCTGGACCGCGACGCGTAGATTGCTGGTCATGCCATGCACCCCATGGGTTAGCTCTCAGGGGGTCTTGAAGCCGAGAAAGCGGCGCCGCGCCAGCCCGGGGGCACCCCGGGCGCTTCACGAAACCGGTTGCAATGGTCTCAATTCCTTGCCTAACCTATCCCAAGCGTTAACCGGGCCCCGGTCCGGGAGGCAGCAAACAATGAATAAACAAGGAGGATTCGAATTATGACCGAAATCAAAAGGCGTACCCTATTGCGCTCCGGCGCTGGGGTGGCAGCGGCGGGCATTCTTTCTGCCCCCATGGTCCATGCCCAAGGCACCGGCGGCACGCTCCGCTGCGGCTTCTGGGACCATTGGGTGCCCAATGGCAATGTGATTATGCGCCAGCTTTGCGCCGAATGGGGCCAGGCCAATCGCGTTGATGTGCAAATGGATACCGTGACATCCAACGGCAACCAGATCCTGCTGACGATCAATGCCCAGGCCCAATCGCGCACCGGCTATGACCTGATGTCCTTCCCCGCCTGGGAGCCAAGCAACCACCAGCGCATGCTTGAACCGGTGGATGATGTGATGCGCAACCTGACGCAGAAGTATGGCGCGGTTAACTCAGCGGCTGAATATCTGGGCAAGCCGGCCGGCACTTGGGTGGCGATCCCCGCCGTGGCCGGCACGCAGTTGAAGCCTTCCTGCGTGCGCTTTGACCTTTTGCAGCAGCATGCCGGCATTGATATCCGCGCCATGTGGCCGGCGCGGGGTGAACGCGGCGCGACCGCCGATCAGTGGAATTGGGAAACCTTCGCCCGTGCCGCGGAAGCCTGCCACCGGGCTGGCTTCTCCTTCGGCCTGCCGATGGGCAGCTTCACCGATGCCGTGGATTGGGTCGGTGCGCTGTTCAATTCATACGGCGCCTTCATGATGGATGATAAGGGCGCCATCACGGTGCGCAATAATGCCAAGCTGCGCGCTGCGGTGGAAATGTGCGCGCGCATCAGCCGCTTCCTGCCTAATGATGTCTGGGCCTGGGATGATGGCGGCAATAACCGCGCGCTGATTTCCGGCCGTTCGGCACTGATCTTTAACCCGCCTTCAGCCTGGGCGGTGGCAAAGCGCGATGCGCCGCAGGTTGCGGAAAACTGCTGGACCGTGCCGATGCCGGCCGGGCCGGAAGGGAGCTTCGCGGCTTATCTGCCCTATTTCTGGGGTATCTGGAATTTCAGCCGCAGCAAGGGCGCGGCCAAGGCTTTCCTGGAATGGCTGTCTGATCGTGCGCAGGCGGAACGCCAGACCAATGGGTCTAATGGGTATGACATTCCGCCCTTCGCCAGCATGTCGGATTTCAAGGTTTGGGAAACCGAAGGCCCACCGGTAGGTACGGTCTATAACTACCCGGTGCGCGCGCACCACAATGCGAAGACCTCCATCGCCATGGCGCCCGCGCCGGCCGCGATGGCGGTGCAGATGTACAATCAGGGTCTGAACACAAAGCTCGTTGCCCGCATCGTGCAGGGTGGTGAATCCGTGGATCAGGCGCTGGGCTGGGTGGAGCGCGAGCTCAACACCATCCGCCGCGGCGGCTGACCGCGCATGACGGGCGGCACCGCGCCGCCCGTCTTTCATTTCAGGAAAGGTTCAGACCATGGCCGCTGACGCCAGCACGGCGCCAATTATGCCCTCTGCGCCCAATTCGGGGCGTGCTTCCAGCCTGCAACGCTTGGCGCGTCGCCGTTCTACTATTGCCGTTCTGATGACCACTCCCTTGCTGGTAGTGCTGATCGGCTTGGTTGCCTATCCGGCGGGCTACGGGATTTACCTTTCCACGCTCAATCGCCGCATGACTGGCTTCATGGAGGGTGAATGGCTGCCCACCGGTCTCGGCAATTTTGAAATCCTGCTTGAAAGCGAAACCTTCTGGGCAGTTGCCTGGCAATCCTGCATCTTCGCCATTACTGCGGTGATTCTGAAGGCGTTGGTCGGGTTTTGGCTGGCGCATATGCTGCACCACATACCAAGCAAGGGGCAGCGGAAATGGCGCGGCATGCTACTGATCCCCTGGGTTATTCCGCCAGCGCTTTCCACGCTCGGCTGGTGGTGGATGTTTGACCCTGCCTATTCTTCCATCAATTGGCTGTTTCAGGTTGTTGGTATTCCAGCCGTTCCCTGGCTTGGCGAGAAATGGTGGGCGCGGCTTTCCATCATCATCGTCAATGTCTGGTATGGCGCGCCCTTCTTCATGATCATGTATCTGGCGGCGCTGAAATCTGTGCCGGAACAGCTTTATGAGGCCGCGGCGATTGATGGCGCCACAAGCTGGCAGCGCCTGCGCTATGTGACGCTGCCGATGATGGCCAATATCATTTCCATCACCGTGCTTTTCAGCCTGATCGTCACCTTCGCCAATTACGATATTGTGCGCGTGCTGACCAATGGCGGGCCGCGGGATTTGACGCATGTATTTGCGTCCTACGCATTCCAGGTCGGGATTCTTTCCGGCAATATTCCGCGTGGTGCCGCGGTAAGCCTGTTCATGTTCCCGATCCTTGCCATTTGCGCCTTCTTCGTGCTGCGTGGCGTCACCCGTCGCAATAAGGAGCAGATGTAATGTCCGCGACCGTGGCAACCAACCGCGATATGCCGAGCCTTTACGGCAAGGCGGGATCGCTCCGTTCAGAACGGCGCTGGGCGCTGATCTGGGCTTATATTTCGCTGATCATCTCAGCGATCATCCTACTGACGCCGCCGGTCTATATGCTGATCACCAGCCTTAAGACCAGCGCCGAAATTGCTGATCAAAAGGGCAATCCTTGGATTGTCCGCAATCCCACGCTGGACAATTACTGGGAGCTGATCACCAATTCACTGTTTCAGGGCTTCTTCATCAATAGCGTGGTCGTGACCGTCGTGGTTGTGGCGCTGACGATGGTGATTTCGATCCTGGCGGCCTTCGCGCTGGCGCGGATGCGCTTCTGGGGCAGCCAGGTTCTGGCCACGGGCGTATTCCTTACCTATCTGGTGCCGGATACGCTGCTGTTCATTCCGCTCTATCAGATTGTGGGCGGGCTTGGCTTACTCAATTCCATCTGGGGGCTGGTGTTGGTCTATCCGACACTCACGGTGCCTTTCTGTACCTGGATCATGATCGGCTATTTCGCCTCCATCCCCAAGGAACTGGATGAAGCAGCGCTGATTGATGGTGCCACCTGGCCGCAAATGTTGATGAAGATTTTTATTCCCGTGGCGCTGCCTGGCATTATCGCGGCGACGATCTTCGCCTTCACGGTTTCCTGGGCAGCCTTTGTCTATCCAACGGCCTTCATCACCACACCGGATCAGATGCCGCTTACCATCGGCGTTGTGTCGCAGCTGGTGCGCGGGGATGTCTTCGTCTGGGGGCAGATCACGGCAGGCGCCTTGCTGGCCGCGCTGCCACCGGTGATCGTCTACGCCTTCCTCATGGATTATTATATCGCTGGCCTGACCGCTGGCGCGACCAAGGGTTGATCGAAAATGGCTCAGGTATCGCTTCGCAAAATCGTCAAAGCCTATGAAGGCGGCGTCCAAGCCGTGAAAGGCATTGACCTTGAAATCAACGATCATGAATTCGTCGTGCTTGTCGGGCCTTCGGGCTGCGGCAAATCCACCACGCTCCGCATGATTGCGGGGTTGGAGGAAATCACCTCAGGCGATATCGCCATTGGCGGCACGGTGGTGAATGACATCCCGCCACGCGACCGTGACATCGCCATGGTGTTCCAGAATTATGCGCTTTATCCGCATATGAGTGTGTACGACAACATGGCCTTCGGGCTGATGTTGCGGAAATTCCCCAAGGCGGAAATTGATGGCCGCGTGACGGAAGCCGCGCGCATTCTGGACATCACGCCGCTTTTGGAACGCAAGCCCAAGGCGCTTTCGGGCGGGCAGCGTCAGCGCGTGGCGATGGGCCGCGCCATTGTGCGCGACCCCAAGGTGTTCCTGTTCGATGAGCCGCTTTCCAACCTGGATGCCAAGCTTCGCGTCCAGATGCGCACCGAAATCAAAAAGGTGCATCAGACGGTGAATACCACCACCGTTTATGTGACGCATGACCAGGTGGAAGCCATGACCTTGGCTGATCGCGTGGTGGTCATGAATCACGGCATTATCGAACAGGTCGGGCCGCCGCAGGAATTATATCACCATCCGGCGACGAAATTCGTGGCAGGCTTCATTGGCAGCCCGTCAATGAATTTCATTCCCGCCAGGCTGGAACAGGCTTCTGGTGCGCTCCGGCTGCATTTGCCGCATGATATTGTGCTGGATGTGCCGGCAGCTCGCACGGCGCGCTATCAGCCCCATGCCGGCAAGGATCTGCTGTTTGGCATTCGCCCGGAACACCTGACGGATGACAAGCTTACGGATAAATCCAACACCGCGCCTGTCACGCTGAAACCCGAAGTGATCGAACCCATGGGCATGGAAACGCTGGTGCATTTCAAGCTGAATGGCACGGAAGTCTCCGCTCGGCTTGACCCAGCGACCCCGGCTGCCGTTGGCGCGCCGCTGTCCTTGATTGCGCATATGGATCAGATGCATCTGATTGATCCCACCTCTGATAAGGTTCTGTGATGAAACGTCTTGAAGGTAAAACCGCCTGGGTCACCGGGGCGGGTAGCGGTATTGGCCGCGCGATTGCCATTTCTTTTGCGGCGGAAGGGGCGAAGGTTGCGCTGACGGGCCGGCGCGTTGAACCTCTCGAAGAAACTGCGAAGATGATCGGCGGCGGCGCAACGATTGTGCCGGCTGATCTGACCGATGAAAAGCAAGTCGCCGCTGCACTCGCCAAGGTGGAAGCCACCATCGGCGGGCCGGATATTCTGGTGAATAATGCCGGCGTCAATCTGCCCAAGCGCTATCTGCATCAATTGACGCCTGAGGCCATTCGCAGCCTGGTGGACGGCAATTTGACCGCACCCTTCTTCACTTCGGTTGCGGTACTGCCGGGGATGCGCAAGCGCGGTGGCGGGCACATCATCCAAATCGCTTCCATGGCAGGGAAGAATATCTCCTTCCTGTCGGGGCCTGGTTATACGGCAGCGAAGCATGGGTTTGTGGCGCTGTCGCAAAGCATCAATCAGGAAAACGGCATCCATAACATTCGTTCCTGCTGCATCTGCCCGGGCGAAGTAGCGACCGATATTCTGAAGAACCGGCCCGAACCCGTGCCACAGGAAGATATTGAACGCCTGTTGCAGCCGGAAGATTTGGCGGCGATGGCGCTGTTTGTCGCGACCATGCCGGCGCGCGCCAATATCACCGAAATGCTGGTGACGCCCACCTATATGCGATTGCTCGCGCCGCAGGCGAAGAAGATCGCCGCCATGTAATCGCGCCGCGCCGGCCTTTGCTGTCGGCGCGCTTTCCTTCTTTCGCGGAGTACCCCTCATGGGCAGCACACCTTACGTGATGGTCAAGGCCGATGCGCTTGATACGCTGGTCGCCAATGTGTTTCAGGCCGCTGGCTGTGACGGCGCGGAATCCAAGCGCATCAGTAGCCATCTGGTGGATGCGAATCTTGCCGGGCATGACAGCCATGGCGTGGTGCGCGTGCCGCGTTACGTGGAATGGCTGGAAGCGGGCTATGTGCTGAAAGGCCAGACCGCCGATGTGGTGACGGATGGCGGCGCCTTTGCCGTGATTGATGGCAAATGGGGCTTTGGCCAAACTGTGGCGCCGCAAGCCGTGGATTTTGGCATCAAGCGCGCGGTCGAAAATGGCGTTTGCATCACGGCACTCCGCAATGCCGGGCATATTGGCCGTGTCGGTGCCTATGCCGAACAGGCGATGGAACAGGGGTTGATTTCGATCCACTTCGTCAATGTCGCAGGTTCGATCCTCGTCGCACCTTTCGGCGGCGTTGAACGGCGCTTTTCGACCAATCCGGTTTCCATCGGCGTGCCGCTGCCGGGCCGCCCCATCCTGCTTGATTTCGCGACATCGCTGGTGGCCGAAGGCAAGGTGCTGGTCGCGTCATCTGGCGGTAAGGCGCTGCCAGAGGGTGCGCTGATTGAAGCGGATGGTAGGCTTTCGACTGATCCGCACACGCTTTATGGGCCTTATGAAGCCGTTGGACCGCGCGATGTTTCCAAGGGCACCGGCGCCATTCGTGCCTTTGGCGAACATAAGGGCTCAGGCTTGGCTTTCATGTGCGAAATGCTGGCTGGCTGCCTGACTGCGGGCGGCACCAGCGGCCCAGTTTCTGAGCGCTCGCGCATCGCCAATGGCATGCTTTCCATTTTCATCTCACCCAAGCATTTCGGCACCCAGGCGGAATTTGAACGCATGGGTCTGGTTTATGCTGATTGGGTTTCGGAAACCCGCCCGGCTGATCCCACCGCGCCGGTGTTGCTGCCGGGTGAGCCGGAAGCGACGCGCCGTGCGGAACGCCTTTCTGATGGCGTGCCGCTGCCGCAAGATACCTGGGCGAATATCATCGGCACCGCGAAGCGGCTTGGGGTAAATAGCGCGATCTGAACCACGCCATCTGTCACGCTGGCCGCAGCAAGGCGGCCAGCATCGCGGCATCCGGCGCCTCATGCAGCGCATCCAAAGCGCCCATCAGCGCCGCGGCCCTGTCTTCCGGCAGAATGCCCGCGAGACACGCGCTGACCTTGGCGATTTGCGCCGCACGCGGCAGCGGGTTTTCCGGGCTGCCCAAGGCGGCTTCCACGCGCTGATCCAGTTTGATCCCGTCGCGTAATTCAATCTCAACACGCTGCGGCACCACGGCGTTCTCATCTTTGCTGCCATCACCATGCAATGCCACCCGCGCCGCCAAAGCATGGGTTGCGGCATCGCGCAGCAAAGCATCCGAAAAATCGCCAAGCCCAACACTGCCCGAAAGCAATGTACGCGCCACCACATAGGGCAGGCAGAGCCGCGCGTAATTGCCAGTCAGATCCGGCTTGATAGGCCGCCCCACCAGACGCATCGCGAGTGGCGGCAAATAAAGCCGCACCGCCGCCACATCGCTGGCACGTAGCCCATGCGCCGCCATCAGGCGTTGCGCGCCATCAATGGCCGGATGGGTCAGCCGCCCGGATGGGAAGGGCTTATGCGCCAGCCGGGTCACCTGCCAAATACTGCCCAGCGCCGCCAGGCCGGGTGCCAGATCATGTTCCGGTTCGGTCAGTTGCAGAAAGCCAAAAGGCCCAGTCAGCCATTGCGCTGGCCCCGCCGCACCCGCCGCCGCCAAATCCGCCGCGCGCAGCCCCGCCATGGCGGCGAAGCCCATCTGCACCGGCAGCGCCATGGACCCTTCCGTATGCGCTTGCATGGTCCCCGGGATTTGCCCGAGCAAAAGTCCCGCGCCCGCAGATGCCGTCGTCAGATCAAACCCGCGCAGCCGCGCCACCGCGCCATAAGCGCCGAACATGCCCGCCGTTGCGGGTCGGAAAAACCGCATCGGCCCGCGTGCTGCCGCGCCAATCGTGCACGCCAGATCAAGGCCCAGTATCACCGCCGCCATGAAGCGCGCGCCAGAGACCGGGTGGCCTTGGCGGCTTTGCCGCTCAGCCTCGGCCAAGGCGGCGGAGACGGTCGGCGTCATGGCATGCACCACGGCGGCTTCATGGATGGCGTCGAATTCCAGCGCATGGGCCTGAAACGCGTTCATGAAAGCGGCTTGGGAAGCGGGCAGCAAAGCACCATCGCCCCAAAGCCTGGCTTCTTCCCCCGCGCCCCAGCCGCGCGCTGCCGCCAGCAAACCGGCGCGCGCCGCATGCGCCATGCCCGCCACACCAACCGCGAGCCCATCCAGCAGAAACACCCGCGCCGCCGCGCACGCTGGCTCGGGAATGGCGACCTCCGGCGTTTCCAGCAGGTGACGGAGCAGCAGGGTCTCAGAAGTGTCTGTCATGGCGCTCATGCTGCCTGCGCTGTCCATCCCGTCAAGCACCATGGCGCGCGCCGCCGCTTCGTGCTGCGATATCCTGCAACGGAGGAATCACTATGGCCAAGATCAAAGGTATTGTCGTCTGCCCGCAACCGCGTGCGGCGGATGTGGGGGCAGAAATCCTGCGGCGCGGCGGCAATGCCTTTGACGCGGCGGTGGCCACCGCCTTTTGCCAAATGGTGCAAGACCCCTTCATGTGCGGCATTGGCGGCATGGGCACGCTGCAATTCCGCGACGCCCGAACGGGCCGCCAAGGCATGATTGATTTCCACGCCCGCGCCGGCGCCAAGGTGCGCGCCGATATGTGGGCAGCCGATAGCAAGGGAAAATCCGAAATCTCTGGCTACGCGCTGTTTGAAGATCAACGCGCAGAGCTTGGCTATACCGCCATCATGACGCCCGGCACGGTCGCGGGCTTTGCGCAGTTTCACGCGCAATTCTGCACCATGGATTGGGCGGATTTGCTGGCGCCCGCCATTACCATGGCGCGGGATGGCATATTGGTGACGCCCTTCTTCCGCGATTTCCTGGAACGCAAACCCCAGCCCGGCCTGCCCACCGGCTTGCAGCGTGTGACGAAAACCAAAGCCTGCGCCGCGCTTTATTTGAACCAAGCCGTGCAATTGCATGAAGTGGGCGAAAAGCTGGTGCATGCTGAGATGGCGCGCACGCTGGAACGCATCGCCGCCAAGGGCGCGCAGGATTTTTATACGGGCGAGATTGCCGGGCAGATCATCAGCGATTTCGCGCAAAACGGCGCCTTCGTCACCGCCGATGATTTGCGCGATTATCGCGTGCGCGAAAGCGCGCCCGTGATCGGCACCTATCGCGGTTACAAGATTTCATCCAACCCGCCGCCGGGGTCGGGCGCGGTACTGATCGCCATGCTGAATATTCTGGAGCAATTCGATCTGGGCGCAATGCCCGCCGGCAGCGCTGGGCATTACGATCTGGTAGCCCGCGCCATGGCAGCCGCGCATCACGACCGAGACGAAGCGCTCGGCGATCCGGATTTCGTTAGCGTGCCAACCGAATCCCTCATGTCGAAATCCCGCGCCGCTGAATGGGCCAAACGCATCAGGGATGGCTGGCTGCCAGGTGGGCGGATTGGCGAACCGCCATCATGTACCACGCATCTTTCTGTCTGGGATGCGGCAGGAAATTGCGTTTCCGTCACGCATACGCTTGGCACTGGTGCGGGCGTGGTGACACCGGGGCTCGGCTTCAATTGGAACAATGCCATGAAGCTGTTTGATATGCGCCCAGGCCGCGCCAATAGCATGGCCCCCGGCAAGGCGCGCACCACCGGCATGGTGCCGACCATTGTGTACAAGAATGATGAGCCCTGGCTGATTGTCGGCGCGCCGGGGGGCAGCGTGATCATTTCCGCCGTGCTCACCACCATCATCAATGCGATTGATTTCGGCATGTCGGCGGTGGAAGCGGTTTCCTTCCCGCGCATCCATTGTGAGGGTGGGCCGGTTTTCTGCGAAGCGCGCGTGCAGGGTGATGTGGTGGCGGCACTCAAAGCCCTGGGGCATGAGGTGCGCCATTCCCCCATTTCCTATGACCCGACCATGAGCCGCGCGCATGCCATCCTGCTGCGTGATGGCAAACCGGCTGGTGGCGCCGATCCGCGCGGTGGCGGTGGCGTCGCCATCGCCTGGTAGGCGCCTTGCCCGAACCCGCACTGCCCTTATAGAAACAGTCAAAACTACAGACGAAAGAAACCGAAATGACCACGCAACGCAGAACCGCTTTGATCACCGGCGCGGGCCGCAATATTGGCCACGCCATCGCGCTTGATCTGGCGCGCATGGGGTTCAATGTCGTCATTAACGGCTCACGCAATCGCGACGCTTGCGAAAACGTCGCTGCCGAAGCCCGCGCGCTGGGTGTGGAGGCTTTGGTTGCCATGGCCGATGTTGGCGTCGCCGAAGAATGCGCCCGCATCGCGCGTGATGCGATTGCGAACTTCGGTGCGGTGGATGTGTTGGTGAACAACGCAGCCCTTCGCCCTGATGGCCGGTTCCTGGAAATGAGCGATGCGGATTGGCGCCGCGTCATTTCAGTTGATCTGGATTCTTCAGTTTGGCTGGCGCGCGCCTGCCTGCCGAGGATGCTGGATCGCGGCTGGGGGCGGATTGTCAACCTGCTCGGCATGAATGCCATTCATGGCTATAATGGCCGCGCGGCGGTTTCGGTTTCCAAGCACGGGCTTTGGGGCCTGACCAAGGCCTTGGCGAAGGAATTCGGCGCCAAGGGCATCACCACCAATGCTGTCTCACCTGGCCCCATCGCGGGGGAACGTGATGATGAAGCCGCGCATCACCACATTGCCAGCATGGTAGCGCGCGTGCCGGTGGGCAGGCTTGGTCAACCGCATGAAATCGCGGCGGTTGTCTCCATGCTGGTTTCCGATGGCGGCGCCTTCGTCAATGGCCAGATGATCCAGGTGAATGGCGGCGCGGAGACTTGATAACTTAATGTCGCGGATCGTCACCGATCCGCCCTCAAACGCCGGCACGCGCCTCCGCGCGCTTGGCTTCGCCGCATTAGCGGCGGCGCCCATTCAGGCGCTCGCCCGCCTTTGGCGGGCGTCAGGGTTCTTGTGTAGCGTCGGTCATCTCTCCTGAAGGCCCGGCGGCGGCAGCGCCGTGCCGCGCGGGCCGAAGGCGCTTTTGTTGTCGCTTTTCTCGCAAGCCGCCAGCGCCAGGGCCAGGAAGATCACAAAGCGCAGGGCCATGCCGCGTTCTCCTTCGTTGCGAATTCGGGGTTAGCATGAAAAGCCTGTCTGCGCTAAAGCCCCGCTTATCCCAGCCTTGCACGGAAAGCGCGCCATGACCCCGACCGAAACTAGCATCCAACCCATGATCGGCCTGATCGGTGGTTCTGGGCTGTATGATATGGAAGGGCTGGAAGATCGCCGCTGGGTGAAGGTTCGCACCCCCTGGGGTGATCCGTCGGATGAAATCCTGACCGGGCGGCTGCATGGCGTGGCCTGCGCCTTTCTGCCCCGCCATGGGCGCGGCCATCCAACGCCACCCTCGGCGCTCAATTACCGCGCCAATATTGATGCGCTCAAGCGGATTGGCTGCACGGAAATCATCTCGCTTTCCGCTGTTGGGTCGCTCAGGGAAGATTTGCCACCCGGCCATTTCGTCATTGTGGATCAATTCATTGACCGTAGTTTTGCGCGCGAGAAATCCTTCTTCGGCACGGGATGTGTGGCGCATGTCTCGGTGGCGCATCCGGTCTGCCCGCGCTTGGGTGATGCGCTGGAAGCCGCCGCCCGCAAGCTGGCGCTGCCTGTCACGCGCGGCGGCACTTATCTTGTCATGGAAGGCCCGCAATTCAGCACCAAGGCGGAAAGCGAGCTTTACCGCGCCTGGGGCTGTAGCGTGATTGGCATGACGAATATGCCCGAAGCCAAACTCGCCCGAGAAGCTGAGCTTTGCTACGCCACGGTCGCGATGGTGACGGATTTTGATTGCTGGCACCCGGATCATGATGCGGTGACGGTGGATCAGGTGGTGAAGGTGCTGTTTTCCAACGCAGATAAGGCGCGCGCTTTGGTGCAGCATGTGGTGCCCACCCTGGGCGCCAAGCGCGGCCCTTGCCCCGCCGGCTGCGACCGCGCACTTGAACATGCGCTGATCACCGCGCCGGAAAAGCGCGACCCTGATCTGCTCGCGAAGCTGGATGTCGTGGCGAAGCGCGTTTTGGGGTGATCAGCCCGGTACGCGAATACGCGCCCGTAACCCACCCAGCGGGCTGTCTTCCAGGAAAACATCGCCGCCATGCGCGCGGGCAATATCGCGCGCAATGGCAAGGCCAAGCCCGGTACCGCCACCGGCAAGGCTGGTAA
>JBIJAH010000056.1:0-7037 GCA_044345845.1 Roseomonas sp. | reverse complement strand
CATCCAGGATCACTGCGCCCTTCACGCCCTTTTCAACCGCATAAATGCAGGTTTCCACCTTCGGGATCATGCCGCCGGAAATCCAGCCATCGGCGATGCCCTTCTTCACCTCAGCGACTGTCATTTCCGGGATGAAATTGCCATCGGGGCCCAGCACGCCGCGCACATCGGTCAGCATCAAAAGCCGCTCAGCGGAAAGCGCGCCGGCAATCGCCCCCGCCACCGTATCGGCATTGATGTTATAGGTCTGGCCATCCGCGCCCGCGCCAACGGGGGCAACAACGGGCACAATATCCGCGCCAATCATCAGTTCCAGCACGCGCGGATTGATGGATTCCGGTTCACCCACAAAACCAAGATCGAGCACTTTTTCGATATTGCTGTCGGGGTCGCGATAGGTGCGCGTGAGCTTGCGCGCGCGCACCAGCCCGCCATCCTTGCCCGAAATGCCAACCGCCATGACGCCGGCGCGCGTGATGGCTTCCGCCACCTGCTTATTCACCGGCCCGGCGAGGACCATTTCCACCACATCCAGCATGGCGGCATCGGTCACGCGCAGCCCCTGCACAAAGGTGGATTTCACATCCAGCCGCTTCAGCATGGCGTTGATCTGCGGCCCGCCACCATGCACCACAACCGGGTTCACCCCCACCTGTTCCAGCAGCGCGATATCGCGGCCGAAGCGCAGCGCGGTTTCCTCTTCCCCCATGGCGTGACCGCCATATTTCACTACGACGATCTGATCATCATAGCGCTTCAGGAAGGGCAGGGCCCCTGCCAGGATTGCCATCTGTTCCTGGGCGGTATCGGTCATGAAAAGCGATCCTGTAATTTAGGTTGGCGTGTAGGGGGCGGTGGCTGCAAGGGTCAAGAGGCCGGCGGGTGGCTGGCCTTCTTCTCCCAGCCGCGCGCGGTTTGCTGCCAATAGGTCAGGCTATGCCCCGCGTCCTTGGCGGCCAGCCAGCGTGCGCGCGCCGACGCCACCGCTGCTTCATCGCCGCCATCGAAAAGATCGAGAACGCGGTCATAAATTTGTAACTTTGCGCTTGCCGCGCCATCCACCAGTACAAGAAAACGCGCGCCATTAGCCGGTGGCAAATCCTGATCGGAAATGAGCAGGGGTTGCGCTGTATCATGCTCCCCACCCGCGAGCGCATGCGGCAACCAGGGCGGATCAGCGGGCAGCCATAACGCGGCATCCAGGGCGCGCGCACGTTCCGCATCACCGCACAAGATAAAACCGCGCCCGCCCGCATCCAGCACGCGGCCCAGCAATTTCGGCAGCGCTTCCTGCAACTTGCTCCGCGTCAGGTGATAGAAGCCGATCTCCGTCATGCGTCGCGTTCAAAGCGCATGGCAACCAGGCGATCCAGCAAGCGCACACCAAAGCCACTCGGCCCTTTCGGCCCAAGCGGTGCTGCTTCTTCGCGCGCTTCAACCCCCGCGATATCCAGATGCGCCCAGCTTGTGCCCTCCGCGAATTCACGCAGGAACGCCGCCGCATGGCAGGCATCAGACAGGAAGCGCCCGCCCCAGGCGCCGCTGCCCGCCAACGCGCATTGGCGCAGATCGGCGATGTCGCTTTTCAGGACTTCCTTGTGCTCATCATCAATTGGCATGGGCCATAATGGTTCGGCCACACCTTCTCCCGCTGCCATCAGCGCGGCTGTCAGCGCTTCATCATTGCCGAAGACGCCGGCGCGGTGATGACCAAGCGCGGTGATGATGCTGCCCGTCAGTGTCGCCAGATTAATCATGGCGCGTGGCTTGAAACGTTTGGCGGTATAGGCAAGCGCATCGGCCAAAATCAGCCGGCCTTCCGCATCGGTATCCAGCACTTCAACGGTCTTGCCGCTGAATGTCCGCAGGATATCACCCGGGCGATAGGAAGCCGCGCCAATGGCATTTTCCGCAAGCGCCAGCACAGCCACCGCCGGTGCGGGAGAATGCCTGAGCGCCAGCGCCAGCATCGCACCTGCCGCAGCGGCAGCGCCTGCCATATCGCCGCGCATTTCTTCCATGCCGGCAGCCGGCTTGATGGAAATGCCGCCCGTGTCAAAGCAAATTCCCTTGCCAACAAAAGCGACCGGTGCGGCCTTCAGCGTGCCCGGCCAGCGCAGCACGACAAGGCGCGGGCCATACTCGGCCCCGCCGCCAACCGCGCATAACGCGCCCATGCCAAGCGCAGTCAGGCGCTTGTCTTCCAACACTTCAACCTTCAGGCCGAAATCGCGCAGTGCGCGCAGCCTTTCGGTGAAGCTTGCGGGGTTCAGGCGATTGCCTGGCTCCGCCACCAGATCGCGTGCGTAAAGCACCCCGCGCAGCGCTGCTTCGGCGTGCTTCCAGGCGTGCTCCACCTTTGTTGGTGCGGCTACCGCCAAAGTCACCTGCGCGGGCGGTGTATCCTTGTCCTTGCTCGCATCACGTAGCGCATTGAAGCGCCAGGCATTCAGCAGTGCGCCTGCCGCGAAACCCGCCGCCTGTTCTGGCAAGGCGCCATCCGCCAGCAATACCGCATGCGCGCGGCCCGCCGCTGCCGCCATGCTGGCACCACCACCCGCTTCCCAATCGCTGATCGCCTCACCGCCACCAATCCCGGCCAGGATGGTGAAGCCATGCGCGCCTGGAACCGGTAAAGCTTCACCCGCCTTGGCCGTGAAGCGCGCTGCCTTCGCCGCTGCCGCCAGCGCCGGATCATCCGGCGCAGCGCCTTCAATCAGCGGCAAGATCAGCGCGCTATCAGCACCGCGCGCCTTGTGGCGGCGCAACGCTTCTGTGCTTCGTTGCAGGGTAAGCTTCGTCATTCGTGCAAAAGCTTCGAAGCTTCAGCCTTCGTAATGATCCGCCACCATGCGATCCAGCATGCGCACGCCATAAGCGGTCGCACCCTTCGGCACGGTTGGCGCATCCTTGGAAGACCAGGCGGTGCCCGCGATATCCAAATGCGCCCAGGGCTTGCCGTTGACGAAACGCTGGATGAATTGCGCCGCGGTGATGGACCCGCCCGGCCTGCCGCCGACATTTTTCATATCGGCAATGTCGGATTTGATCTGCTTGTCATAGGCATCACCAAGCGGCATGCGCCACGCCTTTTCACCCACCGCGCTGCCTGCTTCCTTCACCTGGGTCGCGAGTGTGTCATCATTGCTGAAAAGCCCTGCGCGTTCATGGCCAAGCGCAATAATGATGGCACCCGTGAGAGTCGCCAGATCCACCATGAAGCGCGGATCATATTTTTCCTGGCAATACCACATCACATCCGCCAGCACCAAACGTCCTTCCGCATCGGTATTGATTACCTCCACGGTTTGGCCGGAATAGGATTTCACCACATCACCCGGGCGCTGCGCGGTGGCGGATGGCATGTTTTCCACCAAGCCCACCATGCCAATCACATCCGCCTTGGCCTTGCGCCCCGCGAGTGCGGCCATCAGCCCAATCACCGTGCCGGCGCCGGCCATGTCCCATTTCATGTCTTCCATCCCACCCGCTGGCTTGATGGAAATGCCGCCCGTATCGAAGGTGACACCCTTGCCGATAAAAGCAAGCGGCTTTTGCTTCTTGCCCTTGGGTGCGCCCATCCATTTCATGGTCACCATGCGCGGTTCCTGCGCGCTGCCCTGCGCCACGCCAAGCAAAGCGCCAAAGCCAAGGCGCTTCATCTCGCGCGGGCCGATGATTTCCACTTCCACGCCAAGCTTCTCGAGTGCCTTGCAGCGCTCAGCCATTTCAGTGGGCGTCAGCACATTGGGCGGTTCGGAAACCAAATCGCGCGTCAGAAAAACACCATCCGCGATTGCCTGCATCGGCGCGAAGGCGGCCTTGGCCTTGGTGGGTTCCGCGGCTGCGACAGCAATGCGTTCCAGCTTTGGCTTGTCTTCTTCCTTTTCCATTGTGCGATAACGATCAAAGCGATAACTGCGCAGCCGCGCACCCATGGCACAGCTTGCCGCCAGCGCCGGCGTCAGCCCATCCGCCGCAATCACCGCTTCGCGTTCCTGCTGCACGGCAACCAGCGCGCTGCCGCCGGCATTTTCAGCACCTTGCGCATCAAGCGCATCTGCCTTGCCAAGCCCGATGGCGATAATTTTCGCCAAGCCCGCGCCTGGCGCCCAAAGCGTGCAGGATTGGCCCTTGGTGCCCTTGAACTTCGCCGCTTCCAAGCCGCGAGAGACCGCACCGCCGGTTGCTTCCTCGGCCGTCTTGGCCAGGCCCGCAAGCGCGGCCCCTTCGGCAAGCAACAAAACCAAGGCGCCGCTGCGCGGCAAAGCGGGCTTCACGAAGGTGATATCGGGCATGGGGGCTCCTGAGGGCGAAACAATGTCAGCGCACCTTAACAGAGGCATTGCGACCAAAACAGGGCTTGCGGCGCGGCGCCCATGCGGCCAAAGCAGGGTGCATGAATAATGATGCGCTGCTGGCCCTGGCCAGTGATCTCGTGGCCAAGGCGGCGTCCGCCATCATGGCAATCAAGGCTGCTGGCTTCGCGGTGGAACGGAAATCCGACCATTCCCCGGTGACGGAGGCCGATCGCATCGCCGAAGCCCTGATTGTGGAAGGGCTGCGCGCCGCGACCCCCGATATTCCAGTGATTGCGGAGGAAGAAGTCGCCGCCGGCACCGCGCCCGCCCATGCCGAGCGGTTCTGGCTGGTGGACCCGCTGGATGGCACGCGGGAATTTGCTGCCGGGCGCGATAATTTCGCGGTGAATATCGGCCTGGTGGTGGCGGGCCGCGCCATGCTGGGCGCCGTGGCGCTGCCGGCGACCGGCGAGATCTTCTGGGGCCGTGTCGGCCTTGGTGCCTGGAAGCGCGACGCCGCCGGCACCCGCCAGATCCGCGCCCGTACGCCCCCTGGCGATGGGCTGGTGGTGATGGGCAGCCACCATTATGCCGATGACCCGCGCATGGGCCACTTCCTGGAGGGCCGACATGTCGCGCGCGTGGTGAATATCGGCTCGGCCGAGAAGTTTTGCCGCGTCGCGGAAGGGGCCGCCGATCTCTATCCGCGCTTTGGCCGCACCATGGAATGGGATACCGCCGCCCCCCAGGCCGTGGTGGAAGCCGCTGGCGGGCGCGTGCTGGTGCTGGAAGGCCGTGCGCCCTTCCTCTACGCCAAGCTTGGCTTTGAAAACCCAGGCTTTGTCTGCGAAGGCCTGCCGGGATGACACGCCGGCTGGGGCCGCAGGATGTCGCTGAAGCGGCGCGATTGCTGCGCGCGGGTGAGCTCGTCGCCTTCCCGACCGAGACGGTCTATGGACTGGGTGCCGATGCGCGCAATGGCCGCGCCGTGGCGGCGGTGTTTGAAGCCAAGGGCCGCCCGCATTTCAACCCGTTGATCTGTCATTTCCCTGATGCTGAGGCCGCATTTGCCGAGGTGATCGCTGATGACCGCGCCCGCGCCTTGGCCGCCGCCTTCTGGCCCGGGCCGCTGACATTGGTGCTGCCGCGCCGCGCAGAATGCCGGATTGATTTGCTGGCGGGGGCGGGGCTTGATACGCTCGCGGTGCGCGTGCCGGCGCATCCGCTCGCTTTGGAATTGCTGCGCGCGGCGGCGATTCCCGTGGCGGGGCCATCGGCCAATCGCTCGGGCGCAGTCAGCCCGACCACGCCAGAACATGTGCTGGAAGGCTTATCGGGCCGCATCGCTGCCGTTTTAGATGGCGGGGCTTGCGCGGTTGGGGTGGAAAGCACCGTGCTTGATGTGGCCATGGGGGGTGCCGCTTTGCTCCGCCCCGGCGGCGTGCCGGTGGAAGCGATTGAGGCGGTAATCGGCCCGGTTGCCCGCCCCTTGCCCATCAGCGCCGCCGAGAAAACCCGCACGCTCCGCAGCCCTGGGATGATGCTGTCCCATTACGCGCCCAACCTGCCGGTACGGCTTGGCGCGACGGTTGTGGCAGCGAATGAGGCGCTTTTGGCCTTTGGCCCCGCCTTGCCCGGGGCGGGGCTGGTGTGGCAGCTTTCCGAAACTGGAGACCTGCACGAAGCCGCCGCGCGGCTTTTCGCGGGGCTGCGCTTTCTGGATGCCGAGGGCGACCAGCGCGGCCTTGCCCGCATCGCCGCCATGCCGATCCCGGAGATTGGCCTGGGCGCCGCCATCAATGACCGGCTGGCGCGGGCGGCGGCCCCCCGTATTTGAAGAAATACAATAACATACTAAATATGCGCGAAAATACTGGTCAGCAACGGTCATTGTGGTAGATTCGCATCATGCAACCAGCACGCCTGCATCAGGACTTGTCTAAAAAGATGATTTTAGTCAGCCGCGGTGAATTTGAGGATCGCTCACTTGGAGACGGCGCAATGGGCACCCCGGGCAGCTCGGTGCCTAGGCAGAATACAGAAACAACCAATGCCAAAACGGCCGCTCCCTATCGTCCGGTACAGTATTTGGGCAATAAGCTGCGGGTTCTAGACGATATCGCGGATGCAGCGGCAAAACTGATTGGGCAGGAAGGCTCCGTCGTAGATTTATTCACAGGCACCTCCGTCGTTGCCCAGACGTTCGCGCATCGAGGGTATTCCGTAACGGCAGTCGATACACAAAGCTATGCACGTACCTTTGCAGTCGCGACACTGGGTATAGGCCGCAGTGAAAGTGATAAATGTCCTGCAGATGAACTGCTTGAGGAAGCCGCTGGTATTTTTGGTGAGCCATCTTTTGCTTCGTGGGCAGCGATAGCTGAGCGGGAACGATCCATTCTGGATAGCGGAGATATGTCTGCATTGCGGCAGTTATACGCAGGGCTACCTCTTGCTTGGAAAAATTCATCACACCCACATCATAGTCTTGTTCTTAATGGTGATGACGAGTCGGCGGCCGAGCGACTCCCGCTGATCACAAATGTTCATGCTGGTTCTTACTTTGGCGTAGAGCAGGCCCTAAAAATTGACGCTCTGCGTTACGTTATAGAGCGGCGCCGTCGTAATGGATCGCTACTAGCAGGCTGCTGAAATTCGTAGCCTGATTTCCGTATTTATGATTCACTGTCGTCGCATTTGGTCGAGGTTGCGATGCGTGGCAATGACGCGGTGGCT